>JAJFIC010000018.1 GCA_021775315.1 Paracoccaceae bacterium | reverse complement strand
GATTGCAGATTCTTGATTTCGCGCAATTTATCCGAAAACCGGTTCCCACTTTTCGGATTGCAGATTCTTGATTTCGCGCAATTTATCCGAAAACCGGTTCCCACTTTTCGGATTGCGCTTTAGCCGCATTTGGAATGGCCGCATTCCAGACAGGTTTTGCAGCCTTCGACCATCTGCACCGCAAATTGCCCGCAATTTGGGCATGACGCACCGCGTGGGCGCTCGCCGACGGCGACTGCGTCGGCGTTTGGGTGCGGGTCGGTCTTAAGGTGCCCGCCTTCTTCGATGAAACCGATGGCGATCATGTGCTGTTCGATGACCGCACCAATGGCCGCAAGGATTGAGGGTATATATTTCCCTTCCATCCACGCACCGCCGCGCGGATCAAACACCGCTTTCATTTCCTCGACCACGAAACTGACGTCCCCGCCGCGTCGGAACACTGCTGAAATCATCCTTGTCAGGCCGACGGTCCAGGCGAAATGTTCCATATTCTTTGAGTTAATAAAAACTTCAAACGGGCGGCGATGGCCGTTCATGATCACATCATTGACCGTGATATAAATAGCATGCTCGCTTTCCGGCCATTTGATTTTATAGGTCTGGCCTTCCAGTGCTTCGGGACGGCCCAAAGGTTCGGCGATATAGACAACGTCGGCACTTTGTGCGGGTTCTGCGGCCTTGGCCGGGGCTTCAGACACGCTGAGCACAGAACCGGTCACATCGTTGGGCCGGTAGGTGGTGCAACCTTTGCAGCCGCTTTCCCAAGCTTCGGCATAGACCTCTTTAAAATCGGAGAAACTGATGTTTTCCGGGCAGTTGATGGTTTTAGAGATTGAGCTGTCGATCCATTTTTGCGCTGCCGCTTGCATCCGCACATGATCAAGTGGTTTGAGCGATTGCGCATCGACAAAATGATCCGGCAGGGGTGCTTCACCAAATTTTTCGCGCCACAGGCGGACGGCGTAGTCGACCACTTCTTCTTCGCTGCGCGAGCCGTCTTTTTGCAAGACTTTGCGCATGTAAGCATAGGCAAAAACCGGCTCGATTCCGGACGAGACGTTGCCAGCGTAAAGCGAAATGGTGCCAGTGGGCGCGATCGAGGTTAACAAAGCGTTGCGAATGCCCTTTTCGGCAATGGCCGTCTGGACGTCCTCGCCCAATGCCTTAACCGAATGGCTGGCCAGAAAGGCATCACGGTCAAACAACGGAAACGCGCCTTTTTCCGCTGCCAAATCCGCCGACGCCAGATACGCCGCGCGGGCGATCCGTTCCAGCCATTGCTCGGTTTGACGCGCGGCCTCTGGTGCGCCGTAGCGCTGGCCGACCATTAGCAAAGCATCGGCCAACCCGGTGATCCCCAGCCCGATACGACGCTTGGCCTTGGCCTCGGTTTTTTGTTCCTCAAGCGGAAACCGCGAGGCATCGACCACGTTGTCCATCATGCGCACGGCCACCCGAACCAGCGCGTCCAGCGCAGCCTCGTCCAGGGCTGCGTTTTCTTCAAACGGGTCGTTAACCAATTGCGTCAGATTGATCGAACCCAGCAGGCAGGCCCCGTAGGGCGGCAAAGGTTGTTCGCCGCAGGGATTGGTCGCGGCGATGGTTTCGCAATAGTTAAGGTTGTTCATCTGGTTGATCCGGTCGATAAAAATCACACCGGGTTCAGCAAATTCATAGGTCGAGCGTGTGATCCTGTCCCACAGCACACGGGCCGAGATGGTTTTGTATTTCACCCCGTCAAACATCAACTCCCAGCTGGCGTCAGCCTTTACGGCCTCCATAAACGCGTCGGAAATCAGCACCGACAGGTTGAACATTCGCAAGCGTGCCGGGTCTTGTTTGGCGCTGATAAACGCCTCGATATCCGGGTGATCGCAACGCAGAACGGCCATCATCGCGCCGCGGCGACTGCCTGCGGACATGATTGTGCGGCACATCGCGTCCCACACATCCATGAAGGATAACGGGCCGGATGCATCTGCGGCCACGCCTTTAACATCCGCACCACTTGGCCGGATGGTCGAGAAATCATAGCCGATCCCGCCACCTTGCTGCATGGTCAGCGCGGCCTCTTTCAGGCTGTTGAAAATACCGCCCATGCTGTCAGGAATGGTGCCCATGACAAAGCAATTGAACAACGTCACCGCGCGCCCGGTGCCTGCCCCGGCCAAAATTCGCCCGGCAGGCAGGAATTTGAAATCCTTCAGGGCATCGTAAAACACGCCCTGCCATTTTTCAGGCTCTTTTTCCAATCCGGCAAGGGCAGTGGCGACGCGGGTCCAACTGTCCTGGACCGTTCCATCAATCGCAGCACCATCCGCCGATTTATAGCGGTACTTCATGTCCCAGATTTGTTCGGCAATTGGGGTGGAAAAGCTGCTCATCAAACACGTTCCTGATCGCAATAGAGGGGATCGACACTAGCCGTCGACGCGCGATTGGTCAACTTAAACCCGCGCCTATTGACATGCTTAATGGGTCACGAACTGACCCGCACGCACGCCGGTTTGCACGCCGTTTGTCAGGCTGACCGCGCCATTGACCAGAACATGCGAAATGCCTGTGGCAGGGCGTTCCGGGTCATCAAATGTGGCGGTATCAATCACGGTGTCAGCGTTGAACACAACCAGATCGGCCTTCATGCCGGTGCGGACCAGACCACGATCCGCCAGCCCGAAATTCGCCGCCGACATGCCGGTCATTTTATGTACCGCCTGGGCCAAACTAATCAGGCCAAGTTCGCGCGCATAGCGCCCCAGAACCCGTGGAAAGGTTCCCCACAGGCGTGGATGTGGCTTTTCGGTACCCGGAATGCCGTCCGAGCCGATCATCGAGGTTGGAAATGCGATGATCCGCTGCAAATCCGCCTCGTCCATGTCAAAATAGATCGCCCCGGCAGGGTGCAACTGGTCCGTCGCCTGTTCGCGGCTGACGCCCCACTGGGCCGCAATGTCATCCAGCATCCGACCGCCCATTTCGGGATGCGGCACCGACCAGTTGACCTTGATTTCATTGGCCTCGCGTACAAATCGGTGGATCAGCGCGGTAGACGAGGCAACGTATGGATATACATCCAACGCCACGGATTGAGTTTTCTGGGCCTTGGCGATGATACCCAAAGTTTCAACGCTTTTACCAAAGTTCGATTTACCAGCACATTTGTGATGCGAAATCACCACCGACGCCTTGGCCAGCCGCCCGGTTTCAATAGTCTCAGTCACCGCTTCGACCAGAAAATCCCCTTCATCGCGCATATGTGAGGTGTAAACCGATTTGGGATGGCGGCCGAGGATTTTTGCCAGTGCCACCATTTCTGACATCGGGGCCGCGAGCGACGGTGGGTAATCCAGCCCGCTGGACAGCCCGACACAGCCTTGCCGCAACGCGAGATCAAGGGTTTGGGACATTTTTGCAATCTCAGCCTCGGTCGCTGCGCGGTCCAGATCAACACCCATGACGTTGGCCCGCAACGAGGAATGGCCAGCCAACAGAGCCACATTAACCGCCGGGCCTGCCGCCTCGACCCCGCGCCGGTATGCATCGACATTTGGATAGCACGACGCGGGATCGGTGAAGGTCAGTGTAAAAGGCGGCGGCAGACCATCGCAAGGCACAAAGGGAGCAGCACTGATGCCGCAATTGCCAGCGATAATCGTGGTCACGCCCTGGGATATTTTGAACGGCATATCCGGTGTTTCCATCACCGCCACATCATCATGCGTATGCACATCAATAAAACCCGGCGCCACGATCTGACCGGTTGCATCCAGAACTTGATCGGCGGTCCAATCGCTGCAATCACCGACCGCAACGATGTCGCCGCCCTTGACGGCAACATCTGCGATCTTGCCCGGCGCGCCGGACCCATCAATCACGGTGCCACCTTGCAGTATCACATCACTTTGTTCCATTTCGCGGCCTCCTTGGGATTGGTTTGCCCCAACCTAGCGCGGTTGCGATTGAATAGTATGCAGAAATCTTTATCCTTTGTTTTCGGTGGGGGATGCTTGTGAGCGACGAATATATCAATCTGGTAAAGCTGTGCGTCGGTATCGACACCTTGGAACAGCTTGAAAACTATCGCGCCGATCAAAGTGATCTGGCGGGGGTGAACGGCGTTGACGATCTGACCACCCATGTCACCCGCATGTGGCCCAAACGCGCCGATCAGCTGTTGCGCGGCGGATCGCTTTATTGGGTCATCAAGGGCGTCATTCTGGCCCGGCAACGCATCCTTAGGTTTGATGAACGGATCGGCGGCGACGGTATTCGGCGTTGCGCGATTATTATGGAGCCGCGTGTGATCCGCACCCAAGCCGCCGCCCGGCGTCCGTTTCAGGGCTGGCGCTATCTGCAAATTGCCGACAGCCCGCCGGATCTGGCTGCGCGGCGTGACTTTGAGGATGAGTTGCCCGCAGACCTGAGCCGGGCGTTAGCCGAAATCGGCCTGCGCTGAGCGGATCTTAGATTCTGGATTGGCCGCGCCGGGCAGCCCAGCCTTATGCGCTAATTTCCAAAGCTGCCAAAACCTGGTTCAGGGATTGGGTTTCGTCGCTGTTCAGGCTGGCGGTCTTTGACAGGAACAGGGCCGCTTGCGAGCGGTGGATGACCCCGTCGCTTAGCATTTTCAGATGGTTGGCGCGCAATGTGTCGCCGGTGGATGTAATATCGGCAATCGCCTCGGCAGTCAGGTTTTTCACCGTGCCTTCGGTTGCGCCTTGGCTGTCAACAAGCTGGTAGTCAGCCACGCCTTTGGCTTGCAGGAAATCCCGCACAAGGCTGTGGTATTTGGTTGCGATGCGCAAACGGAACCCGTGATCTGCCCGAAACCGCGCCGCTGCCGCATCCAGATCATCCAGCGTGTCAACATCGACCCAAACGTTCGGCACGGCAATCACCAGATCGGCGTGACCGAACCCCATCAGGGTCAACTCGGCACAAGATTGGCGCCAAAGAGGTGTATTTTCGCGCACCAGATCGGTGCCGGTCACGCCCAGATGAATGCGCCCGGCACCCAATTCGCGCGGGATTTCACCCGCAGAAAGCAGCACCAACTCGACGCCGTCGATCCCCAGAACCGCCCCGGCATATTCACGCGCCGAGGTGCTCCGGCTAAGGTCGACGCCGCGCGCTTTGAACCAGTCAAACGTCTTATCCTGCAACCGGCCTTTGGACGGAATGCCAAGCTTGATCGCCATTACGCCCCCTCCTGCATTGCCAGAATAAACTCGGGCCGGATCACGCCGCCGACCGCAGGAATTGACCGGCCACGGCCCAGCACCGCCGTCATGGCATCATACCGCCCACCGCTGGCGATGACCGGCAAATCGGCGCGCGCCTCGGCGTAAAAGCCAAAGACGAACCCGTCATAATATTCCAGCGAGGTGCGACCATAACTGCCCTCAAAATCAAGCGCGTCAACATCAACGCCGCGCGCTGCCAACGCATCAAGCCGGGCGGCGAAACGATCAAGCGCCGGGCCGATGGCAGGCATGTCGACCTCGATATCACGCAGGCGATCAAGCGCGATCGTGGATTTTTCACGCAGGTTCAGGATGTCATTCAACAAAGCAACCTCGCTGCCACTGATATGATCCGCCGCCGCGTCATCGGCCAAGGCTTGCACCCGGTTGGCGATTTCCACAGGCGAGCGTAAACCCACATGGGTGCCCTGCCCGGCGATCACATCTTCGGCGGACTGGTTGTTCAGGGCTTGCAACAAAGCCGCGCGGCTGGCCGGAACCGGGGATTTGCCGCTATAACGATCAAGCAATTGGCGAAACCGCGCCGGACGCCAGATATGGCGCTTAAGGGCTGCCTTGCGACTGTTAAGCGTGGCAAGGCCGGAAACGGCGGCCATCAGGATGCCCAGATCACCGGTGGCGGCCCGCAGTTTCAGCGGGTTCAGAAGCTCGGCGAATAAAGCGAAAACCTCGGCATCGGATGCGGCGGGGTCAGAGCGGTCAAACACCTCAAACCCGACTTGCAAATATTCCGAGGCCCGGTCCGAACTGGCCTCTTGTTTACGCCAAACCGGCCCGCAATAGGTGTAGCGCGCCGGTTCCGCGCCCTCGTCCATATGCATCTGCACCACCGGAACGGTAAAATCCGGGCGCAACATTTGTTCGCCGTTATGGGCGTCATGGGTGACAAAGGCGCGGGCGCGAATATCCTCGCCGTAAAGATCAAGCAGGATTTCGGCGGGTTGCAGGCTTGCCGCCTCGACCGGCAGCGCGCCTTGGGCGATGAAGAATTCCGAAAGGCGATTGGCCTCGGCCCGGATACGCCCGCGACGGTCGTTTAGCATGGGTTAGCCATCCGCGTTTTCTGCACGCGCAATCATACGGCGCACCTCGTCCACCAGATCGCCGCGCTTGATTTCCATCTGTGCGGGTTGGGATTTCCATTCTTCGTTGGTGGTCATTTCCGCCGCCAAGCGCGCACCAAGGGCGAGGTCTTTGATCTGCACAACACCGCGATCATGCTCGTCTGTGCCTTCGATCACCGCCACCGGGCTTTGGCGTTTGTCGGCGTATTTCAACTGGTTACCAAAGTTTTTCGGATTGCCAAGATAGACCTCGGCGCGGATGCCAGCACTGCGTAACTCCGCCGCCATGGTCTGATAATCGGCCATCCGGTCGCGATCCATCACGGTAACCACAACTGGCCCCGACGCCTGACTGTTAAGACGGCCCTTGGCATGCAAAGCTGCCAAAAGCCGGTCAACACCGATGGAAATACCGGTTCCCGGCACTTCCTGCCCGGTAAAGCGTTTCACCAGATCGTCGTAACGACCGCCACCAGCGACCGAGCCGAATTGGCGCTTGCGGCCTTTTTCATCGAGGATTTCAAAAGTCAGTTCTGCCTCGTAAACCGGGCCGGTATAGTAGCCAAGGCCGCGCACGACGGACGGATCAATCTCGATCCGATCTGGGCCATAACCTTGGGCCGCCAACAGATCAGCGATGGTTTCAAGTTCGTCAACGCCACTAAGACCGGTTTGCGATTGGCCGACCGCAACGCGCAGATTGGCCAGCGTTGTGGCAGTATCGCCACCTTTGGAGGTCAAAAACGCGATCACAGGCCCGGCCTGTTCATCGGTCAGGCCAACGCCGTCGATATACGCGCCCGAGGCATCCAGCCGCCCTTTGGTCAGCAATTCCCGCACGCCGTTTTCGCCAACTTTGTCGAACTTGTCGATGGTGCGCAAAACTGCATCGCGCGCGGCGGTGTCTTCGCCCACCAACCCCATGGTTTCCAGCACGCCGTTCAACACCTTACGGTTATTGACCCGGATGATGTAATCACCACGTGGAATGCCGACGGCCTCTAACGTGTCGGCCAGCATGGCGCAAATTTCGGCATCGGCGGCAACACTGGCAGACCCAACCGTATCTGCATCACATTGATAAAACTGGCGGAACCGGCCCGGCCCTGGCTTTTCATTGCGCCAGACCGGACCCATTGCATAACGCCGGTAAGGCGTTGGCAGGTCGTTCCGGTGCTGGGCAAAAACCCGCGCCAACGGTGCTGTCAAATCATAACGCAGCGCCAGCCAATCGCCCGGCTTGTTGTCGTCAGCGTCTTCCTGCCAAGCGAACACGCCTTCGTTCGGGCGATCCACATCCGGCAGGAACTTGCCCAAAGCCTCGACCGTTTCAACGGCCGAGCTTTCCAGCGGATCGAACCCGTAGCGATGATAGACCGCCGCGATCTGGGCCAGCATTGCGTTGCGCTGATCGACTTCGCTGCCAAAATAGTCGCGAAACCCCTTGGGGGTCTGCGCGCTGGGGCGGCGGATTTTCTGTTTCTTATCTTTGGCCATGAACTCATCCGCTAAAAGGCTTGCGTGTTGCCAGCCTCCTAACGGAAATCCCCGCCTACCTCAACCGCCGCTTGGCACGGATTAGACCGAGGATCAAAATTCGCCCGCGACCTTGTCGTAATCGGTGTTGGCGCTGAATTCGATGGCGACCAATTCTGTGCGCCGGTCATGCAGCAGAATGGACACCCATAAATACTTGGTGCCATTCCAATAGACCAGCAATTCCCGGCTGAAACCGTTGTCATACACATCACGCCGAACCAAAGCGGTGTTTGGCAGGCCTTTGGGGAATAGCTGATCGAATTTGGCTTGCACATCAAGGGTTTCACCGGCGCTGGTCACACCCGCATCAAACCGCAGCAGCGCTGTGGTGATGTCAGCACTGGTCATCGCGTCATCCATGGCCGAGCGCATTTCGGTATAGTCTTTGAAAATCCCGGCGCGGGTCTGTGCGTGGGCAACAGACGCAAATGTCAGGCAAAACAGAACTAGTGCAAAACTTCTTAGAATCATGGGAACACTCCTTTAACATTTTCTTGTTACGTGACGCCGCGCGCCGCTTGGGTTTAACGATATAGTATTTCGGGCCATCCTGTCTTGTGACATTAAGCCATCGCAAGCCAATTTTGCCAAATCAGATAGTGGCTGGTTGTCAGCAAACAGGACGCAGCCTATGTTAGTTTTTTCGCCTAATTGATCGAAGCAACCGCCATGACAGACTCCAGCCGCCTGACCGAACTTGAAACGCAAATGGCGCATATCGCGCGCCAAAGCGAAGAACTAAGCGATGTGGTCGCCCAGCAGGCGCAAGAGATTGACGTGCTGACCCGGCGGGTGCGGATGCTGATGGAGCGGCTGGCGGAAGAGGATCTGGCGACAGGTGATTCTGCGCCATTGGCGGATCAGAAACCGCCTCATTGGTAAATCAGCGGCCTTCTGGCCGGGATTGAACGGCGGATTTGCAGCATTGGCCTAAAACTCTTCGACTGCGACCACGCCCGGCAGGCTTTTGATCGCGCCTCGGATTTGCGGGTTGACCGGAAAACCTTCACCCAGCGTCATTTCCACCTCGCCGGGTAAATCCGGGTGCATCAACACAAGGTTGATCGGTCCGCGCGAGCGGCGATCTGTTCCGCCTTTGGCCCCTTCCAGCACCCGATCAATGGAGCCAACAGCATCCGGTTCGTTTACGATCACGCGCAAACCCATTGCGGCGGCATCGGCAACCGCAGTGTCGACCTTTTGCACCGAACGGGCCAGCAATTTCAGCTGATCACCTTCTGTATTGGCCTCGACCCCCATGACGACATTCGCCCCTGCTTCCAGCAGGTCGCGGTATTTTTCCAGCGTGTCAGAAAACACCGTGACCTCAAAAAGACCAGTCGGATCAGACAGTTGCACAAAGGCAAAACGGTTGCCACGGGCGGATTTGCGTTCTTGGCGACCAGATACAGTTCCGGCAATTTTGACCGCAACCTTGGCCCCTTCGGCCCGTTGGGCCACCTCGATCAGCGTCAGCACGCCTTTGCGTTTCAGCGGGCCCTGATAGTCATCAAGCGGATGGCCTGACAGATAAAACCCGACCGCCTGATGTTCCTGACCCAGCCGTTCGACCGGCAGCCAGTCCTGAGGCATGGGCAAACGTGGGCTTGGCAAATCCTCGCCTGAATCGCCAAACAGGCCACCTTGGGCAGAATTGCGATCTTCGTGCACGGCGGCGGACCACGCGACCAACGCGTCCACACTGGCCAGCACTTTGTGGCGGTTGCTGTCAAGCTGGTCAAACCCACCAGCGCGGGCCAGCATTTCCATCGGGCGCTTGCCTATACGTTTCAAATCAACCCGACGGGCAAAATCAAACAAATCGCGAAATGGCTTGTCACCCCGACCTTCAACGATCAGGCGCATCGCGTCGACCCCAACGTTTTTAAGCGCGCCCAGTGCATAATAAATCGCGCCCTCGCCCACGGAATAGGTCGCTTGCGAGCGGTTGACACAGGGCGGGATCAGCGGGATTTCAAGGCGCTTTACCTCTTCAATATAGACGCTCAGCTTGTCGGTCAGGTGGATGTCGCAATTCATCACGGCGGCCATAAATTCAACCGGGTAATTGGCCTTTAGCCACGCGGTTTGATAGCTGACCACGCCGTAAGCCGCCGCGTGGGATTTGTTGAAGCCATAGTTGGCGAATTTGTCCAACAGGTTCCAAACCTCGGTCGCCTTTTTCTTGTCGACGTTGTTTTCTGCGGCCCCTTTGATGAATTTCGGGCGTTCCGCATCCATCGCTTCCTGAATTTTCTTACCCATCGCACGGCGCAACAAATCAGCACCACCCAGCGAATAACCGGCCATTTCCTGCGCGATCTGCATCACCTGTTCCTGGTAAACGATGATCCCCTGGGTTTCGTCCAGCAGGTGATCGATGGTCGGATGCAGATATTCCCGTTCCTTGCGGTCGTTTTTCACGTCACAAAACATCGGGATGTTTTCCATCGGGCCGGGGCGGTAAAGGGCCACCAGCGCGATGATATCCTCGATCGTTGTGGGTTTCATCCGGCCAAGGGCGTCCATCATGCCCGAGCTTTCAACCTGAAACACCGCAACCGTTTTGGCGCTGGCATAAAGATCAAAGGTCTTTTGGTCGTCAAGCGGGATTGCCCCGATGTCGATGTCGATGTCGCGCTTACGCAACAGATCAACGGCGTTCTGGATCACGGTCAGGGTTTTCAGGCCGAGAAAGTCAAACTTGACCAATCCGGCCGCCTCGACCCATTTCATGTTGAACTGGGTGGCGGGCATGTCGGATCGCGGGTCTTTATAAAGCGGCACCAGTTCATCCAGCGGACGATCACCGATCACAACACCAGCAGCATGGGTCGAGGCGTTGCGCAACAGTCCTTCGACCTGACCGGCATAGGTCAGCATGCGGTCGACGACTTCTTCTGACTTGACCTCTTCTCGCAAGCGCGGCTCGTCCGCCAGCGCCTTTTCGATGCTGACAGGTTTCACCCCTTCGACCGGGATCAGCTTGGACAGACGGTCAACCTGACCGTAAGGCATCTGCAAAACCCGCCCAACATCGCGCACCGCTGCTTTGGACAACAGCGCACCAAAGGTGATGATCTGGGCCACGCGGTCGCGGCCATATTTTTCCTGCACATATTCGATCACCTCTTCGCGGCGATCCATGCAGAAATCGATGTCGAAATCCGGCATCGACACCCGTTCCGGGTTCAAAAAGCGTTCAAACAACAAGCTGTATCGCAAAGGATCAAGATCGGTGACCGTCAGGGCATATGCCACCAACGAGCCCGCGCCTGAGCCACGGCCCGGACCGACCGGAATGTTTTGGTCCTTGGACCATTTGATGAAATCCGCCACGATCAGGAAATAGCCCGGAAAGCCCATGCTTTCGATCACGCCCAGCTCAAAATCCAGACGTTCCTGATATTCCTCAACACTGACAGCGTGCGGAATGACCGCAAGCCGCGCCTGCAGCCCAGCATTGGCCTGCGCGCGCAATTCTGCCACCTCGTTATCGGCGAATTTTGGCAGGATGGGATCGCGTGTATAGGTTTTAAAGGCACAGCGTCGCGCGATTTCAACCGTGTTTTCAATTGCTTCCGGCAGGTCCGCAAACAAGGCAACCATTTCGCCCTGAGACTTGAAATAATGCTGCGGCGTTAACTTGCGACGCGGTTCCTGCTGATCCACATAGGCCCCGTCGGCGATGCAGATCAGGGCGTCATGGGCCTCGTACATATCCGGTTTCGGAAAATAAGCGTCGTTGGTGGCGACAAGCGGCAGGTTCATTGCATAGGCAAGTTCGACCAAGCCGCGCTCGGTCGCCTGTTCCTGTGCCATCATCTGGCCGTCTTCACCGGGGTGACGTTGCAATTCGACATAAAGCCGATCGCCAAACATCTCGGCAAGGCGCGTCATCAAGGCTTGGGCTTTGTCAAATTGCCCGTCTTGCAAGAATTTGCCAACCGGACCGTCCGGCCCGCCAGTCAAGCAAATCACATCGCTAGTATGGCCGCCAAGTTTTTCGAGCGGCACACGCGCCAATCCAGTGCCTGCGTCAAGATAGGCCGACGACACCAGCTTCATCAGGTTTTCATATCCCTGTTCGGTCTTGGCCAGCAGCACCAGCGGGCGCGGTGGTGGGGCCTGATCGCCGGGGCGTTGGGCTTGTTCAAATTCCAGATCAAGCTGACAGCCTATGATTGGCTGAATTCCAGCGCCAGCGGCCGTGACCGAAAATTCCAGCGCTGCGAACATGTTGTTCGTGTCAGTCAGCGCCACTGCCGGCATGTCGTTGCTTGTGCAAAACCCGGCCAGTTTTTTGACCCTGAGCGCGCCTTCCAGCAAGGAATATTCCGAGTGGCAGCGTAAATGGATGAATCGTGGGGAATTTGTCATAGCCGCAATTCTAAGGCATCCGGTCCTCAAAGGAACAGGGCGAAAATATCCGTTGCGCAAACAATCGTGATGCAACAGATTGGCCCGAGCCGCAAAATGGGGCGAATTCTCAGGGGGAAGAATGGGTAAATTGACCACACATGTGCTGGACACCGCATCAGGCAAACCCGCGGCAGGTCTGCGCATCGAACTTTTTCGCCTTGGCAAGGACCGCGAAAAGCTGGCTGATGTCAAAACCAACGCCGATGGGCGCGTTGATGCGCCGCTGCTAGATACAGACGCTTTCGCAACCGGAGAATACGAACTGGTGTTTCACGCGGGCGAATATCTGGACCGGACCGGGCAGCCATTACCTGACCCAAAATTCCTGAATATCATCCCCCTGCGCTTTGGCATTTCGGATGACAGCCACTACCATGTGCCGCTGCTTTTATCGGCGCATGGCTATTCGACTTATCGGGGCAGCTGACAAAATGCTTGTCACACTGAATTTAGTCTGCTTACTTTGACCACCAGTTCCATGAGGGAAGCCGCAATTTTCGTTTTACGTCGCATCGGACGAAACTGCATAAGGCAAAACGCAGAGAAGGCGGCGGAATCTTCGGTATGAAAATCGAGTTTCTTCTAAACGGAGAGACCGTGCGGATCACAGGGGAACCTGCGACGCGCACATTGTTGGAGTGGCTGCGAGAACGCAAAAAACTGACCGGCACCAAAGAAGGCTGCAACGAAGGCGATTGCGGCGCGTGTTCCGTTATGGTGTCGAGCCTTGTCAAAGGTGATACCGACAGAACCGTTGAACATCAGACGCTAAACGCCTGCATCCTGTTTTTACCCCAACTTCACGGCAAATCTGTCCGCACAGTCGAAGGCCTGCAAGGGCCGCTTGGTGAAATGCACCCGGTTCAGGCCGCGATGGTTGATCACCACGGCAGCCAATGTGGCTTTTGCACACCGGGCTTTGTGATGTCTATGGCAACTGCCCATCGTAACGGCGATCGCAACCACAACGACGTGCTGGCTGGCAATCTGTGCCGCTGCACCGGTTATGCCCCGATCATCCGTGCGGCTGACGCGGCGGCTGGTGTTGAAGTGCCCGATTGGCTGGAAGATGACGTCGATGCGTTGGCAGCACTGGCGTCGAACGCTGCGGCCGACATTGGCGGGGCATATGTTCCCAAAACGCTTGCGGAACTGTCTGACTGGTATCTGGCAAACCCGGATGCGACCCTGATTGGCGGGGCGACAGATGTCGGCCTGTGGGTGACCAAGCGGTTGGTGGACTTGAACCAGCCCTGTCTGCTGTCTCAGGTCGCTGAGTTGCGCCAAATTGACGTTTCGCAGGACGGATTGCGCATCGGTGCTGCGGTAACTTTATCCGAATTGCAGGTCGTAATCGCGGAATACCACCCGGATTTCGCGGAAATGATTCGCCGCTTTGGCTCGACCCAAGTGCGCAATGCGGCAACCATCGGCGGCAATATCGCCAACGGTTCGCCCATTGGCGACGGGCCACCGGCATTGATCGCATTGGGTGCAAGGTTGCATTTGCGCAAGGGCGATGAGACCCGTGACATGGCGTTAGAGGACTTTTTTGTCGCTTATGGTCAGCAGGACATCACAGCGGGTGAGTTTGTCGAAGCGGTGTCGATACCGCGCCAGACCGATCGACTGAAATGTTATAAAATCTCAAAACGGTTCGATCAGGATATTTCCGCTGTTTGCGGCTGTTTTAACATTGCGATCAAGGACGGCCTCGTCAGTGATGCGCGCATCGCCTTTGGCGGCATGGCGGCGACACCCAAACGCGCCAGCCATGTCGAGGCGGCACTGAACGGCAAAAGCTGGACCGACGAAACCATCCGCGCAGCCCTTAAGGCCTTTGGCAAGGATTATGCTCCGCTAAATG
This sequence comes from Paracoccaceae bacterium, assembly GCA_021775315.1. Classification (GTDB taxonomy): domain Bacteria; phylum Pseudomonadota; class Alphaproteobacteria; order Rhodobacterales; family Rhodobacteraceae; genus UBA5972. The sequence goes on along the minus strand of JAJFIC010000018.1, from coordinate 53,010 downwards.
ATATGCGTGCCTCGGCTGACTATCGGATGCAGGTGGCGCGAAATCTGTTGCTGCGCTATTTCGCCGAAAGCCAGCTTGGCCAGAATTACACCCGCGTGCTTGAGGTCCGGCCATGAGCGTGACCAAATCCCTGCCCCATGACGCAGCACCGCTGCATGTCGCGGGTTCGGCGCGCTATGTCGATGACATCCCGACACCGGCGGAAACGTTGCATCTGGCCTTTGGCCTGTCTGACATTGCCTTTGGCGAGATCGAGGCGATGGATCTTGATCCCGTGCGCAATGCGCCCGGCGTGATTGCCGTGATGACGGCGCTTGATCTGCCGGGGGACAATGACGTTTCACCGTCGGCCCATGACGAACCTTTGCTGTCGGACGGAACCGTTCATTATGTCGGTCAGCCTATATTCATGGTAATCGCTGACAGCCATCTTGCCGCGCGCAAAGCTGCCCGTCTGGCGAATGTCGATTTCACCACACGCCCCGCCATTCTGTCGATTGACCAAGCGCTTGCGGCAAATTCCTGTTTTGAAGAGCCGCTGGAGTTTCTTAAGGGCGAGCCGGAAAAGGCGATCAAAGCCGCGCCGCATCGGGTCAAAGGCCAGATCGAAATCGGCGGGCAGGAGCATTTTTATCTCGAAGGTCAGGTCGCGCTGGCCCTGCCACAAGAGGGCGGCGATATGCTGGTGCATTCGTCAACCCAGCATCCCAGCGAAATCCAGCACAAAGTCGCAGGCGCGCTTGGCTTGTCGTTCAATGCCGTTCGGGTGGAAATCCGGCGCATGGGCGGTGGGTTTGGTGGCAAGGAAAGCCAGGGCAACGCCCTTGCAGTAGCATGTGCAATCGCGGCGCAGAAAACCGGCTTTCCTTGCAAAATGCGCTATGACCGCGACGATGACATGATCATCACCGGCAAACGGCACGAGTTTCGTATTGAGTATCAGGCCGGATTTGACGCCGAAGGGCGTATTCTGGGCGTGACCTTCACCCATTATGCCCGCTGTGGCTGGGCCCAGGATTTATCGCTGCCCGTGGCAGATCGGGCGATGCTGCATGCCGATAACGCATACAACCTGCCAGCAGCGCGCATCGTTTCGCATCGCCTAAAAACCAATACCGTTTCCAACACCGCCTATCGCGGCTTTGGCGGGCCGCAAGGCGCGGTTGGGATTGAGCGGGTGTTGGATCATATTGCGCATGAGCTGATGGCTGATCCGCTGGAAATCCGGATGGCGAATTATTACCAGTCATTCCGCGCTAAGGCTGGCGAAACGACGCCATATCATCAGGAAATTCAGGATAGCGTCATTCGCGAAATTTCGACCGAGCTGGTGAAATCCTCGGATTATCAGGCCCGCCGTTCGGCCATCGCGGAATGGAACGCCAAAAACCCGATCCTGAAAAAAGGTATCGCGTTGACGCCGGTAAAATTCGGCATTTCCTTCACCCTGACATTTCTTAATCAGGCCGGGGCGCTGGTCCACATCTATTCTGACGGCTCGGTGCATCTGAACCATGGCGGCACCGAGATGGGGCAAGGGCTGTTCACTAAGGTTGCGCAAGTTGCGGCAGATGCGTTTGCCCTGCCGATTGAGGCGATAAAAATCACGGCCACGGATACCGGCAAAGTGCCCAACACGTCAGCCACAGCGGCCTCCAGCGGGACCGACTTGAACGGTATGGCGGTCAAGGCTGCTTGTGATCAGTTGCGCAACCGTTTGATATTGTTTCTGAAAACCACACATAACGTCAAGGCCAGCGATATTTCCTTTGAGGATGGTCAGGTTATTGTCGCAGGCAAGGCATTCACTTTTGCCGAAATCGCAGGCGAGGCGTATCGCAACCGGATTTCCCTGTCGGCCAATGGGTTTTATGCAACCCCGGACATTGAATGGGACAGGCTCAAAGGGCGCGGGCGACCGTTTTACTATTTCTCGTATGGCGCGGCTGTGACCGAGGTGGTGATCGACACATTGACCGGGGAAAACCGGATTTTGCGCACGGACATCCTGCATGACGTGGGCCGCTCGCTGAACCCGGCACTGGATATCGGCCAGATCGAGGGTGGTTATGTGCAAGGCGCTGGCTGGTTAACGACGGAAGAACTGGTCTGGGACGATAAAGGCCGCCTGACCACGCACGCGCCGTCAACTTATAAAATCCCAGCCTGCTCGGACCGCCCGGAGACGTTCAATGTTTCCTTATGGAAGCGCGGGTTGAACAAAGAAAAAACGGTCTATCGGTCAAAAGCCGTGGGTGAGCCGCCCTTCGTTCTGGGGGTATCTGCCTTTATGGCCCTATCAGACGCGGTTCGGGCCTGCGGTGATGGCACAATTTACCCCGCCCTGAACGGGCCAGCCACAGCCGAGGCTGTGTTGTTCGCAGTGCAGGCGCAGCGGGGCGAAAACGATGGCGTTTGATCTGACGACCCTGTCGGACGCGGTCGACCGGCATGGCGCTGTGGTGCGCGTGGTTATCGCCGGGGCCAAAGGTTCAGCGCCGCGTGGGGCTGGTACAGCGATGCTGGTATGGGACAGCGATCAAAGCGGCACCATTGGCGGCGGCACCTTGGAATTTCAGGCCGTTGCTGCGGCGCGCGACCTGTTAGGGCAAAACGGCGACTGGCAACGCACACGTCGCGCGGTACCACTTGGTCCGGCACTGGGGCAATGCTGCGGCGGTGCGGTTACGTTGCTGAGCGAAAAGTTCACGGCTTTTGAGGTTTGTGAACTGCAATCTGCTGCCACTCAAGGGCTTGATTTTATTCGACCTTTCCAGTCGGGTATCGGCCCGTATCACAGACACACCGACCTTGGCGACTCGTTCTCAGAATCGTTTGCGCCGACCAAACCAACCCTCTGGATTTATGGCGCCGGTCATGTGGGCCGCGCCATGGTGCATGTTTTGCCTTCCCTTGGTTATGACATCACTTGGGTCGACACAAATCAGGCCCGGTTTCCGCACCCCCCGCCTGAAAACGTCACGCAACTTGTGTCACAAAACCCTGCGGATGTTGTGCGCTATGCCCCGCATGACGCCCGGCATTTGGTGCTGACCTATTCACACGCTTTTGATCTTGAGATTTGTCACCAGATCCTGTCGCACAGCTTTCATTTTGCCGGGCTAATCGGTTCAGCCACGAAATGGGCGCGGTTTCAAAAACGGTTGGCCGCCTTGGGTCACAGTCAGGCACAGATCGCGCGTATTACTTGCCCGATCGGTCAGCCAGAGCTTGGCAAATCACCCGAGGCCATTGCCGTAGGCGTGGCTGCCGCGCTATTAAAAGAGGCCGCGGCGTCAGAATCTCAGGCGTTACAAACAATGCCCCCTGCAAAGGAACATGCGATTTGACCGAACTATTGAGAATTGACGGGCTGACCAAGGCTTATCCGGGTGTGGTCGCCAATGACGACGTCAGCTTTGTGATCCAGGAAGGCGAAGTCCACGCGCTGCTGGGTGAAAACGGCGCTGGCAAGTCGACGCTGGTCAAAATGATTTACGGCCTTGTTCGGCCTGACAGCGGCTCTATGACGCTTAGTGGTACGGCTTATCATCCGACGGAACCGAAAGCAGCTCGCGCCAGTGGTGTGGCCATGGTGTTCCAGCATTTTTCGCTGTTTGACGCGCTGACCGTGGCGGAAAACATCACGCTTGGCATGGAAAACGCCCCGCATCGGCGCGAGCTTTCCGAACAGATCCGTTCGGTTTCAAATGCCTATAAATTGCCGCTCGATCCAAATCGCATCATTGGTGATTTGTCTGTCGGCGAACGTCAGCGGGTCGAGATTATTCGCTGTTTGCTGCAACATCCCAAGCTGTTGATTATGGACGAGCCAACCTCGGTTCTGACCCCGCAAGAGGTTGATATCCTTTTTGAAACTTTGCACAAACTGTCAGACGAAGGCACCGCGATCCTGTATATTTCCCACAAGCTGGAAGAAATCCGAACCCTGTGTGACCACGCCACGATCCTGCGTCATGGCAAGGTTGTGGATAATTGCGTACCAGCCGAAAAAACCGCCCGTAAGCTGGCGGAAATGATGGTCGGCGAGGCGCTGCATGTGCCTGCGAAAAAGAACCTGCATCCCGGCGAAGTGATCCTTGAGGTTGCCAATCTCAACGTGAAATCTAAAAACCCGTTTGGCACCAGCCTGAAAGATATCAACCTTGTTGTTCGCTCAGGCGAAGTGGTCGGCATTGGCGGCGTGGCGGGCAACGGACAGGACGAATTGTTGCTGGCGTTAAGCGGGGAAACCCCAACGCGGCGCGACATGGTTCAGGTCAGTGGTGTCGATGTCGGTGACTTAAACCCCAACGAACGGCGTGAATTAGGTTTGCTGACGGCCCCCGAGGAACGTCTGGGCCATGCCGCCGCCCCTGACATGAGCCTGACTGAAAACGCTATGCTGACCGGAAATGTGCGCCAGAAACTGTCCAATGGTGGATTTCTGCGCTGGGCCTCGGCCCGGGGGTTCGCGCGCGCCATCGTTCAACAGTTTGATGTGCGTACACCCGGTATCGGCAATTCGGCCCGATCCTTGTCCGGCGGCAATCTGCAAAAATTCGTCATTGGCCGCGAGGTGCTGCAAAATCCGCGTGTTCTGGTGGTCAACCAGCCAACCTGGGGCGTCGATGCGGCGGCGGCGGCAGCGATCCGACAAGCATTGATGAACTTGGCCGAGGAAGGTGCCGCGGTGGTCATCGTCAGTCAGGACCTTGACGAATTGCTTGAGGTTTCAGACAGGCTTGCGATTTTGAACGAGGGTCATCTGACCCACCCCGAAGAAACGGCGGAACTTAGCATGGACGATATCGGTCTGATGATGGGCGGAATTGAATCCGGATCGGAGGCCACACATGTTTCGGCTTGAGGCACGACCGCAATCTTCCAACTTTTGGGTAATCGTCACACCGTTATTGGCGGTGATTGCCACCATGATCGCGGGCGGATTTCTGTTTGCGACACTCGGCAAAGACCCGTTGATTTCCATGCGGATGATCTTCTGGGACCCACTGTTTGGTGATTTTGCTTTCTATTATCGCGGCCAGTTGCTGACCAAGGCCGGGCCACTGATCCTGATCGCGATCGGGTTATCTATAGGGTTTAAGGCTGGCATCTGGAATATCGGGGCTGAAGGTCAGTATATGATTGGCGCTGTTTGTGGTGCTGGCATCGGCCTGGCGATGTATCCGGTTGAGGCTTGGTATGTGTTTCCGCTGATGGTGATTGCGGGCGGTCTTGGTGGCTGGGCATGGGCGATGATCCCGGCCGTGTTGCGAAACCGATTTGGCACCAATGAAATTCTGGTGTCGCTGATGCTGGTCTATGTCGCCCAGCACGTGCTTTCATCAGCCTCGCTTGGGTTGCTGAAAAACCCTGAAGGCATGGGCTTTCCCGGATCGCGCAATTTGTCACAATATCCAAGTGCCGCGAACCTTGAACTGATCCCCGGCACCGGTATGCATTGGGGCGTCGTGGCAGCGTTTTTCGCAGTGATCGCGGCTTATGTTCTGATGCAAAAACATCTGATCGGATTTAACATCCGTTTGACCGGGCAATCGCCGCGTGCGGCAACTTTCGCGGGCGTGATACCGAAACGCGTGGTGGCCTTTTGTCTGGGAACCTCAGGCGCATTGGCCGGGCTTGCTGGTCTATTTGAGGTCGCGGGCCCTGCCGGGCAAGTCAGTATTGATTTCGCCTCGGGCTATGGGTTTACCGCTATCATTGTGGCCTTTCTGGGTCGCCTTAATCCCTTTGGCATTCTTTTGGCTGGCCTGTTGCTGGCGCTGACCTATGTGGGGGGCAGCCTTGCCCAACAAGACGGTCTGCCTGCTGCGGCCATTCAGGCCTTTCAGGGCATGTTGTTATTCTTTCTGCTGGCCTTTGACGTATTGTCGAATTACCGCCTGAAGCGCGTAAAAAGAGCCCCGATCCAAAAGGGAGCCGCATAATGGATTTCTCAGCCATTAACCCCGTCACGCTGATTGCCAGCCTGATTGTCGCCTCGACCCCGATCCTGTTGGCAGCACTTGGTGAACTTGTCGTAGAAAAGGCCGGAGTGCTTAATCTCGGTGTCGAAGGTATGATGATTACCGGTGCGATTTTCGGGTTTGCGATTTCCGTGACCGTTGCCAATCCGTCATTGGCACCCGGTCTGCAACCATGGCTTGATCCATGGATGTCGCCTTGGATGGCCCCGTGGCTGGGGATGATCGGCGCAGCCATTGGTGGCGCGTTCATGGCGTTTCTGTTTGGCCTGCTGACGCAATATTTCCTGTCCAATCAGGTGGCGACCGGTTTGGCCCTGACATTGTTCGGACTGGGTCTTTCAGCACTGCTGGGTCAGGGATATGTCGGCCTTAAGCCACCTTCGTTCCCAAAGCTTGATATTCCGGCTTTGACCGAGATCCCGTATATTGGCCCGATGCTGCTGAACCATGATTACATGGTCTATGTATCGCTGCTGTTGGTTCTGGCGGTCTGGTATTTCCTGAAGTTTACCCGTGGCGGTCTGGTCTTGCGCGCGGTTGGGGAAAACCACGATGCGGCGCATGCGATTGGCTATAACGTCACACGGATTCGCCTGATGGCGATTCTGTTTGGCGGGGCTTGTGCCGGGCTGGGCGGGGCGTATCTATCACTTGTGCGTGTACCGCAATGGACCGAAGGCATGACAGCCGGGGCCGGTTGGATCGCACTGGCACTGGTGGTTTTCGCCAGTTGGAAGCCGTGGCGCCTGATCCTTGGGGCCTATCTTTTTGGCGGCGTCACCATCCTTCAGTTGAATTTTCAGGCAGTGGGTGTGACAATACCTGCCGCATACCTATCAATGGCGCCTTATGTGGTGACAATCCTTGTGCTTGTTATCATGTCTGGCGACCGATCAAGTGCTCCGGCCTCATTAGGCCGCGTGTTCCATGCCTCGCATTAACGAGGCAAAATCAATCCGGGCTGATCTGCAAGCCCACTAACAGGAGGACAATACCCAATGAAATTTATGAAAACACTCGCAACAGGCGTGGCGATTGCCGTCGGTCTAAGCGGCGCGGCCTTGGCGGCTGACAAAGTTAAGGTTGGCTTTGTTTATGTCGGCCCCGTCGGTGACGGTGGCTGGACCTATGAACACAACCAAGGCCGCCTTGCAGTAGAAGCGGAACTGGGCGATGCGGTTGAAACCATTTATCAGGAAAGCGTACCTGAAGGTGCCGACGCCGAGGCCGTGCTGACACAAATGGCGCTTGGTGGTGCTGACCTGATCTTTACCACATCATTTGGCTACATGGACCCAACGCTGGCAGTTGCCGCGAAATTCCCGAACGTGAAATTTGAGCACGCAACGGGTTTCAAACGCTCTGACAACGTATCGACCTATTCGGCGCGCTTTTACGAAGGCCGTGCCGTTCAGGGGCTGATTGCTGGCCGCATGACCAAAACCAACAAGATTGGGTATATCGGTTCATTCCCGATCCCAGAGGTTATCCGTGGCATTAACTCGGCCTATATTCACGCCAAAAAAGTGAACCCGGATGTCGAGTTTTCGGTGATCTGGGCCTACACTTGGTTTGATCCCGCGAAAGAGGCTGATGCAGCCACGGCGCTGATCGAAACCGGCCATGACGTGATTTTGCAGCATACTGATTCCACAGCGCCTCAGGCTGCTGCGGAAAAAGTTGGCAACATCATCACCTTTGGTCAAGCGTCTGACATGGCTGAATACGGGCCATTGCCACGTGTTTCGTCAATCATCGACAATTGGGCGCCTTACTATATCGCCCGCACCAAAGCGGTTATCGACGGCACATGGGCAAGCACAGACACCTGGGATGGTATCGGTGCTGGCATGGTCGGAATCGGCGATATCTCAAGCGCGGTTCCCGCTGACGTGCGCGCCGAAGCCGAAGCCCTGCGCGATTCCATCGCGTCTGGCGCCTATCAGCCTTTCACTGGCCCTGTGAACAAGCAGGACGGCTCGGTTTGGTTGGCCGCTGGCGAAACTGCTGACGACGGCACATTGGCAGGCATGGGTTTCTATGTCGAAGGTCTGACTGGCGAAATTCCCAACTAATAACGCCAAATCGCACAGAAAAAGGCCCGCCAGTTTGCGGGCCTTTTTTATTGTTCGGGTCAAACACCTCACCCGTCACTCGGTCTTGAATGTAGATTGTTACGTTCAGACCCTGCCGGTAAACAACCGTTTGCGCCCGGCAAAGATCACCAGCGATAGCAATACCAACGCCATGGACAAAATGAACGGCGCGCCGGGAAAGTAAAAGGGCGTGCCGGGTTTGGTGAAATAGCTGAATGTATTGGTCATCATCAGCGGGCTGATAATCACCGCAATGGCGGAAATCGACGTCAGGATGCCCTGCAATTCACCCTGCTGGTCGTTGCCAACACTGCGCGACAGAATACCTTGGAGTGCCGGACCAGCGATCACCCCAAGCGATGTCAATGGTGCCAGAACAAAGATGTGCCAGCCTTCATAGGCCAGCGAATAGATCAGGAACGCCACGACGTTGACCGCAAAACCGGCCATCACGGTGTAATGTTCGCCCAATCGCGGGATCACCAGTCGGATCAACCCGCCCTGCACCAGCGCCATCGACAGCCCGAAAACGGCCAGTGACACGCCGGTCATGATCGGCTCCCAGCCGAATCTTTCCTGCGTGTAGTAGGCCCAGACACTTGGATAGACAAAAAACGCGATACTGTAGAAGAAATAGACAACAATCAGGCGGCGAATGCCCGGCAGTTTGCCCACATGTTTGAAGGCACCCACGGGATTGGCGCGCGCCCAGGAAAACGGGCGGCGGATTTCGTCAGTCACGGTTTCCGACAGCACAAACAGGCCAAAAATTGTATTGAGCCCGGCCAACGCCGCCGCCGCAAAGAACGGCGCGCGTGGTCCGAATTCCCCCAGAAACCCACCCAAAAGCGGGCCAAGAATGAAACCGACACCAAAGGCCGCGCCGATCAGGCCGAAATTCTGCGCCTTTTCGTCGGGGGTTGAAATGTCAGCCATATAGGCGTTGGCGGTCGAATGGGTGGCGGCCGTGATGCCGCCGATAATACGCCCAACGACCAGTATCCACAGGGCATTGGCAAAGCCCATAATCAGATAATCGACCGACATCGCCGCCAGCGAAATCAACAACACAGGCCGCCGCCCATAACGATCCGAAAGGTTGCCGACAGTCGGCCCGAAAAAGAACTGCATCACCGCAAAGCTGGCAGCCAGTATTCCGCCCCAGGTCGCGGCCTCGCTTAACCCCGCAGCGCCGAGTTCGATCAGCAGTTGGGGCATCACCGGCATGATGATACCGATCCCGATGGAATCAAGCGCCACCGTAATCAACAGAAACAAAATCGGCAGCTTTTTTGACAACGCGAATTCTTTCAAAAGGACATCGGTTCAATGTGGGGTCAGATGGCACCGGATCAAGCCCGGATGACCGAGATGGCCGCCAATTAGACCTTTGTCCGGGATGTTCCCGGCATAATGCAGAATTACGGCATCATTCCCGAGGAGGTGCGCCCCCCATGAACAGATTGCCGCCTTTATAATTGCAGGCCTCGTCCTGCATCTCCAGATGCAATCCGTTGCCAGTGTAGGGATGGGCGCGGGCCAGATCCTCGTCAAATTCGATGCCCAGACCGGGCGCGGTTGGCGCGATGATGAAACCATCCTGCCACTTGATCGAGTTTTTGATCAGTTGCAGGTGGAAATCGCCACCGGTCAGAATGGTTTCGGTAATCAGGTGGTTCGGGATATTGGCCGACAATTGAATATTCGCGGCCCATTCCACCGGCCCGGCATAAAGATGCGGTGCGACTTGGGCGTTATACACCTCGGCGATTGCTGCGATTTTCTTGGTTTCCAGAATACCGCCGGACCGTCCAAGGGCCGGTTGCAGGATCGACACGCCTGCGCGCAATGCAGCGGCAAATTCCACCTTGGTGGTCATGCGTTCGCCGGTCGCTATGGGTATGCGCACGCTATTGGCGACTTTTTCAAATTGGGCCATATTGTCCGGCGGCACGGGTTCCTCAAACCACAGCGGATCAAACTCTTCGATCCGCCGCCCTAACCGGATTGCGCCCGAGGTGGTGAATTGCCCATGCGTGCCAAACAGCAAATCCGCCTTGGTGCCGACGGCCCCCCTGATAGCGCGGCAAAATTCAGCCGAGATTTCGATATCGGTCATCGCGGGTTGGTGGCCACCGCGCATCGTGTAAGGCCCGGCGGGGTCAAATTTCACTGCCGTGAAGCCGAGCTTCACCATCTCAGCCGCACTTTCGGCCGCCAGTTCCGGACTGATCCAAAATTCCGACAGATCGTGATGCGGCAGCGGATAAAGGTAGGTATAAGACCGCACACGTTCGTTCATCACACCGCCAAGCAGCGCGTAAACCGGGCGATCATGGGCTTTGCCAAGGATGTCCCAGCACGCGATTTCAAGCCCGGAAAAGGCGCCGATCACGGTAGGATCGGGCCGCTGTGTAAAGCCGCTGGAATACGCCCTGCGAAACATTTTTTCTGTGTTTTCCGGATTTTCGCCCTGCATGTGGCGCGCAAACACATCTTCGATCACCGCCTGCATTGCGATCGGGCCAACGCCAGCGGCGTAAACCTCGCCATAGCCAACAATACCGGTATCTGTCGTGAGTTTGACAAATATCCAATAACGCCCGCCCCAACCCGGCGGCGGCGTGCCAACAATGAAAATTTCCAGATCCGTAAGTTTCATTGGTCTGCCTTTCAACATCGCATTTCCAAGACGAGTGTTAGGGGGCAATTCGGGATAATCCACCGATAAATTGCCAAAATCAGGTCGCTAACCAATTATTTTGCGCAAACCTGCCCGCAACCCTGCGGCTTGCCCTTCTCTTTTTGGCTCAGATAGGTCATGTAGCCGGACTTTCAGCCCATTCAGAGACGGATCAGACCTTGTCGTATCAGAACATATTGTCGGCTTTCACCAAACGCCTGAAACCAGCGGACCAGAATAACGAGCACAAACTGACCTTTTCCCAATCGCGGATTGAGGTTTTGTCGGGCTTGACCGTGGCGTTGGCATTGGTGCCCGAGGCTGTTGCTTTTTCGTTTGTTGCCGGGGTCGCACCACTTGTCGGTCTTTATGCCGCCTTTATCGTCGGGCTGATCACAGCCGTCTTTGGCGGACGGCCCGGCATGATTTCCGGGGCAACCGGCGCGCTTGCGGTGGTGATGGTGGCACTGGTCGCACAGCACGGTGTGCAATACCTGTTTGCGACGGTGGTTCTGATGGGCCTGATCCAGATCGGCATCGGCGTCATGCGCTGGGGCAAGTTTATCCGGATGGTGCCGCATCCAGTGATGCTGGGTTTTGTGAACGGTCTGGCGATTGTTATTTTCCTTGCGCAGTTGGAACAGTTCAAAGTGTCAGACGGTGCCGGACACCACGTCTGGATGAGCGGCACCAGCCTGTGGATCACACTTTCGCTGGTGCTGTCGACGATGGGGTTGATCTGGGTCACGCCAAAGCTCACACGTCTGATCCCGGCCCCACTGGTGGCCATTGGTGTTGTGGCTGCTGTGGCCATTTATTTTGATTTGCCGATCCCGCGGGTTGGCGACATGGCGTCAGTCAAAGGCGGTCTGCCCAGCTTTGCCATACCGGATGTGCCGTTTGATATGGAAATGCTGTTGGTCATCCTGCCTTATGCCATCATTCTGTCGCTGATTGGGCTGATTGAAAGCCTGCTGACCCTGAACTTGGTGGGTGAAATGACCAACCAGCGGGGCGGTGCCTCGCAGGAATGTATCGCGCAAGGGGCGGCAAACACTGTCACCGGCTTTTTCGGTGGCATGGGGGGCTGCGCCATGATCGGCCAGTCAATGATCAACGTGAAATCCGGTGGGCGTACACGCCTGTCAGGTATCGCGGCTGCGCTGTTCCTGCTGATCTTTATCCTGTTTGCCAGCTCCATCATCGAACTGATCCCATTGGCGGCCCTTGTCGGAGTGATGTTCATGGTGGTGATCGGCACATTCGCCTGGCAAAGCCTGCGCATCCTGCGCATCGTGCCAAAATCAGACGCTTTGGTGATCATTCTTGTGACCGTTGTGACCGTGGCCGAAGATCTGGCGACCGCCGTTGTGGTCGGCGTTATCGTTTCCGCCCTGGTCTATGCGTGGAACGCGGCTGCGCGTATTCACGCCCATGCACGCCCGTCTGAAACACTTGAGGGCGCTTTGGTTTATGACATCGAAGGCCCGCTTTTCTTTGGCTCAGCGGCGCATTTTCAGGAATTGTTTGATCCGGTCAACGATCCTGAAACCGTCATCCTTGATTTCATGGACAGCCGCATCGTCGATCAATCAGGCCTGCAAGCGATCGAGGCCGTGGCCGGAAAATACGCCCAGTTTGGCAAGCGCGTTCAACTGCGTCACCTGTCACGCGACTGCCATAAATTGCTGGCCAAGGCTGGGCAGTTGATTGTCGAAAACGATGATGATCCTGATTACGGGCTGGTGGTTGATTATGACATTCAACTGGGCCGGATCAGCGCCGGGCATTAAAGCGCAACCACCCAGTCAGGCCGGGTGGTCAACACCGTGCTTTACTCAGTCAAACACGATCACATTGCGCCGTGCATTGCCCGCAACTGTGTCGGCAATCGCCTCGTTAATCTCATCCAGACTGTAGCGACGGGTGACCAGCTCATCCAGTTTCAGGCGACCCTGTTTGTACAGATCAACCAGATACGGAATGTCACGACCAAGCGAGGTGTCGCCCATATTTGACCCGATCATAGTATGCGAAGACGCCGCAACCATCACCGGTTCAATGGAGATCGTCGCACCCGAAGCAGGCATACCAACCACCACAACGGTGCCGCCAACACATAAAAACCGTGCCGCAGTCTGATAGGCCGAAATCGCGCCAACGGCGACCAGCACATAGTCAACACCCCGCCCACCGTTCAGCTTTTTCACCTGACGGTGCGGTTTTTCCGAACCTGCAAGCACGCCATGCGTTGCGCCAAACTCCATCGCCGCGTCCAGCTTTTCCTGCGACAGATCAACCGCGATGATCTTGGACGCGCCACAAATCGCAGCGCCCTGAATTGCGTTCAACCCGACACCACCAGCCCCGATCACGACAACCGTAGACCCCGGTTCAACCCCGGCAGTGTTGGTCGCAGCACCCACGCCTGTGATCACGCCGCAAGACAGCAAACAGGCGGCATCAAGCGGCATATCGCTGGGGATTTTCGCCAACTGGCTTTGATCAACCACCGCTGATTCAGCGAAGCCCGCCGTCTGCAAGCCATGCTCGATCGGCGCACCGTCAAGGGTGCTCAGCGGGCCTTTCATGCGGTCCACGCCGGTTTCACACCGCGCCGGTTTACCGCCGGAACAAGACACGCAATGGCCACAGGACCGGATCAGCGTCACCAGAACCGTGTCGCCCACAGCGTATCCGTTCACGCCTTCGCCTAGGGCCGTGACATGGCCCGCAGCCTCGTGGCCATAGACCGCAGGCAAATTCCCGCCCCAGGCACCATCGGCATACAGAATATCAGAATGGCAAATCGCACAGGCCGCCAGCTTGACAGCCACCTCACCCGTTTGCGGGGCGCGGATGTTAACCTCTTGGACCACCAGAGGGGCCCCAAATTCATGGCAAACTGCGGCTTTCATTTTGTTTCCTCTCAACGATGCCTTTGCAGCGATTCTACCGCAATTTCGCCCCGATGTTAGAGGCATTGCCCATCGACTTGCCATATGTAAATCTTCGAAACGAAAATTTATTCTTCTGGCGTTTTCAAAGGCGGTGCACCAGCAAAACGGGGCTTGATCTTTTTGGCTGGCTGACCTGAACTGCAAGGAAACAGACGAAAGCGAGGCCGCCTATGGAAATGCTGAACGTGAACGGGGTAACCCTGCACTATGCCGATCAGGGCCCAATAGACGGCCCGCCGCTGGTCTTTGCCAACTCACTGGGCACTGATTTAAGGCTTTGGGACCAGATCATGCCACTGCTGCCCAAGGGCCTGCGCGTCCTAAGGTACGACAAGCGCGGGCACGGCCTGTCTTCGGGACCCAAGGCTCCATATTTCATGGGTGATCTGGTGGCTGATCTGGCCGGATTAATGGACGCACGCGGAATTTCGAACGCCGTCGTGGTCGGCCTGTCGATCGGTGGAATGATCACACAAGGGTTGGCGGCAGAGCGTCCCGATCTGGTAAAGGCCGCCGTCCTGTCAAACACCGGCGCCAAGATAGGCACCGAACAGATCTGGCAAGACCGCATTGCCGAGGCGCGCAAAGGCGGGGTCGAGGCTCTGGCCGAAGCACAACTTATTCGCTGGTTCTCCACCGATTTTCACATAAACCATCAAGCTGAACTGACCGCCTGGCGCAACATGCTGTGTCGCACCTGGATCGAAGGTTATATCGGCTGCTCAGAAGCCATCGCAGAAACCGACCTCTTTGAAAGTACCGCCAGACTAACCCTGCCAATGCTCGGCATCGCTGGTGACGAAGATGGCTCAACCCCGCCTGACATGGTGCGCGAAACGGTCGAGCTTGTGCCCGGCGCGCAATTTGCCCTGATCCGCGGTGCAGGCCACCTGCCCTGCGTCGAAAAACCCGCAGAATACGCGGCCATTCTCAACCGGTTTTTGGAACATATCGGGCATATCTGACACAGCCCTGCGCTTCTTCTTTTGAAAATATCCTCGGGGGTTTCAAAGGGGGCAGACAGCCCCCTTTGCCATCGCCCTCGTGCAACGCACGGGGCAATTTACATCGAGTTGGGCAGCACCAATACCAACCAAGGCACCAAAACCAGCAAAGCAAGCCGCAGAATGTCAACGATCCAAAAAGGCGTCACACCACGGAAAATCGTGGCGGTGGTCACATCCCCGACCACGCCTTTTAACACGAACACATTCAACCCAACGGGCGGTGTAATCAAACTGATCTCGGTCACAACAACGACGATGATACCAAACCATACCGGATCAAACCCCAGTGAAACCACCAGCGGGAAAAAGATCGGCACGGTCAAGAGCAGCATCGACAGGCTTTCAAACACACAGCCAAGCACAATATAAACGCCAAGGATCATCACCAGAACAGCCATCGGGCCAAGGCCGGTGCTGCTGACAAGGGCGCGCAGCGATTCAGGCAAGCCTGCCAGATTGACAAAATTCGAAAACACCCATGCGCCGATCAGAACCGTAAACAAGGACGCCGTGGTGTGGGCGGTTTCAATCAGAACCTGCATCACCCCGGAAAAGGTCAGCGTGCGGCGTGATAAAGCGATCAGAAAGGCACCGGCAGCACCCATACCTGCGGCCTCGGTCGGGGAAAACGTTAGATGCAATGGCCAGAAATCAAGCGCACCATAAAGCCCGCCGATCACCAGAAAGAACAGCATCAGGACCGCCCAGATGCCGCGAACGGCGGCAAACCGCTCGGCCCAGGTCGTCCGTTCGCCCGCCGGTCCGGCATTTGGATTGCGCATGATGGTGAATTTTACCGCAACCAGATATAGCAACACGCCCAAAAGCCCGGGGATGATCCCGGCGATAAACAATTTGCCGATACTGGTTTCAGTCAGCAGGCCGTAAATCACCAGAATAACGCTGGGCGGAATTAGAATGCCCAACGTGCCACCCGCCGCGATTGACGCGGTGGACAGGCTGTCAGCGTAATTATATTTGCGCATCTGCGGCATGGCGACCTTAGACATGGTCGCGGCCGTTGCCAAAGACGAGCCGCAAATAGCAGAGAACCCGGCGCAAGCGACAATCGTTGCCATCGCCAGACCGCCGCGCATGTGGCCCAAAAAGGAATAAGATACCTGATACAGCTCGCGCGACAGGCCGCCTTTGTTAACGAACAGCCCCATCAAAATGAACAATGGCACCACGGAAAGACCGTAATCCTGCGCCGTGTCGATAATCAATCGACCGGCCATGGAAATCGCCGCTTTAAAATTGGTCTGCTGTGAATATCCGATCAAACCAACGATCCCCATCGCAATCGCGATAGGCATACGCAAAAACACCAAAAACAAAACAGCCGCAAAGCCGATCAACGATTCAGTCATCAGGAAGGTATCCTAGAAGGGGCAAAAATCCGGACCAGTCCACGGACTACAAACACAATGGCGGTCGTGAAGGTTAGGGCCGCAATGAACCAGCCGATATAGAACTGGGGAAACTCAAGATATTCAGTCACGTCACCAAAACCACGGGCGCGTTCGGCCAGTTGCCACACGCGCAGTGCTGGCCAAAACAGGATCACGCCGCAGGCAAGGTCAATCACGATATCCCGGATATGCGCCATTTTGCGCGAAAATAACGGGTCCATCAAATCGACCACAATATGGCTGCCTTTCCAGGACACCACCGGCAGCGATGAAAACACGATGATGGCCATGAAAAACCGGGTCATTTCGGTCGCGGCCTCGATCGGGTTATTCAAAATGCTGCGCATAAGAACATCTGCGAAGGTCATCGTCATCAAGGCAAACAAAACAACCGCCGACAGCCATGACGGCAATTGGCCAAGGATTTGCCAGATACTGGGTCGCGGGGCGGTGATGTTTTCGGTGTCAGGCATGACACGCTCCTGATTGGTGCGACTGGGTGGGCAAAATGCAGGGCCCCGGCAAGGGCCCTGCAAAATCGTTTCTATACGTAATCGAACTGATTAGTAAGATTTCATCTCTTCAGTGATGAAGGCATGTGCGCCAGCGGCGTCGATACCTTTGGCCGTTGCTTCAGCCAAAACCGATGCGATGATTGGTTTCGCCATTGCATTCCACTTGGCAACATCATCTGCCGAAGCTTCTGTCAGCGAATTGTCCGCAGTGCCGTCAAGCGCCGAACGGCCCTTCACGTCAATCGCGTCCCAAACAGAACCGCCAACACGCGACAGGTTCTCACCGAACACTTTGTTCAATGCCGCCTGATCCGCATCCGAAAGCGACGAAAACTTGTCTTCGTTCATGATGATCGCAAACGAACCACGGTAAAAGCCGCCGGGAACCCGGTATGTATGCTGGGCAACTTCAAAAAGTTTAAAGCTGGCCTTGCCTTCCATTGGCATGAAAACACCGTCAGCCGCGTTCGAGGCCAGTGTTTCGTAAACCTTCGGGGCTGGAACACGAATACCACTGGCACCCAGTGCTGCACCCGCATCACCAGCAACACCGCCGCCGATACGCAGCTTCATGCCGCCGATTTCATCAAGCGAGCTGATTTTTTTGGCCGAGTGCATAACGCCAATGCCGTGTGTCATCAGACCGGCAAGCTTGACGCCTTTATGTTCGCCAAGATCGGCGAAATACTTTTCATGCGCACGCCAGTAAGCGACAGAGGCGGCTTCGGCACTGCCTTCATAGCCCGGCAGTTCGATCAGTTTGGTGGCAACAAAACGACCAGGTGTGTAGCCGTGAAAGACCCATGTGATGTCGGCAGCGCCGTCAAGGATAAGGTCGTATTGGGCAGGTGGGCTGGCCAGACCATATTTGATTTCAGCAGTGACGCGGCCATCGGTTGCGGCCTCGATCTGTTTGATCATTTCTGGCCACAACATTGCGTTGATGCCGTGGGTTGGTGGCGCCCAGGACGAGATCGTCAAGGTTACGTCTGCCGCAAATGCAGATACGGACGTGAGGGCTGCTAATGCAAGCCCCGCCGTCAGAGTTGTTAGTGTTGATTTCAGTCGCATGTCTTCTCCCTTAGTTGATGCGTTAGTGAATTATCTGTCTTCCCGAGTTGCCCGGAAAATTAGTTAACCTACCGGTCGGTTTATTCTTTGGCTTCCCATCCGTCAAGATTACCCGGAAATTATTGCTGCGGCACTCTTTTTTAAAATGCTTTGACCGGCGCATAGATCAATTCGGCGGGAAGGCTGCTATTGACTCCTCATTTAAATGTTACTTTGTGTAACAGTTCAAGCATAAATAAATTGTAAGGGTTTCGTGCTGCCGCTAATCGCGCCGACCCATCGTCAATCTGGCTGGAAGCCGGAAACCAGTCGGCGCAGTCCAAAGATTGTGCCAAGAACAATCGCGCCCAGCGTCACGGGTGCGGAATAGGACAGGGTCGAAAATGCGGTAAGCCCCTGCCCGATCGTGCAGCCAAGTGCGACCACCCCGCCGATGCCCATCAGGGCGGCACCAAACATCTGTCGGCCCAGTTCCTGTGGGTCCTCACAGGCCTCCCAACGGAAATGCCCCTTGATGGCAGAGCCTAAGAAACCGCCCAAAACCACCCCGGCGACCGAACCAACCGAAAAGCTAAGTCCGCCTGCGGACGAGGTCATCATGTACATCAATCCACGCGCCAGCGGCGCGGTGTAGGAATGGCTTTGAACGTCCAGACCATCAAGGCTGGCCTCGGCAATCAGGCTTGTGCCCCACCAGCCGCTGGTGATCGCCACGCCGACCATAAAGGCCCAGAAAATCGAGGCGCGCGCAGCCCGCAAACCGGGATAAGCCAGCCCCCAAACGATCATCACAAGGGCGATAATTGCCGCAAACAAAAAGACCGGTAACGAAGTCCAGCCCGCCAAAAGATGTGCAAAACCCTGCAAAGATTGCGAATCGGTTTGCGGAAACAGCCATTCGCGGACGACGGCAATCGGCCCGCCCAGCGTCATTGCGCTAAAAATCGCGATGACAATGACCGACACCAAAGCCCGCAAATCACCGCCACCGATCCGGGCCAGATTGCTGAACCCGCAATTGCCTGCATAGGCCATACCATACCCAAACATCAGCCCGCCAAAGATGCTGGCAAAGGGATTCCAATTGATGCCGTGGTAAAAACTGTCGCTAAAATCGAGCACACCGATCTGCGCCAGTCCGAACGTGCCCAAAATGGCAAAGCCCAGCGCCACGCTCCACATCCGCAACCGGGTTTGGTTGTTGCCATAGACCGCTGATTCAATCGCGCCAAGCGTGCAAAAATTCCCCAGTCGCGCCGCAAGCCCCAAAATGACGCCACCGCCCAACCCGACCAATGCGGCGAGCAAACCTACAGACAGATGTTCCATTCAGTCCCTCGCTACTTGTTGTCGGTAATTTTCCCGGCTGGTTCATCAACGTGACAAAACAGATCGTAAACCAATTCAATAATTTTGCGCGATTTCTCGTCGACCAGCGAATAAAAGATGGTTTTGCCGTCCCGCCGATATTTCACCAGACCTTCAAGCCGCAACCGCGCAAGTTGTTGCGATACAGCGGCCTGTCGATAATGCAGTAACTGCTCAAGATCGGTCACGGATTTTTCGCCAGACGCCAAGTGACACAGGATCAGCAACCGCCCCTCATGCGCCAGCGCCTTCAGGAAATCGGCTGCAGACATCGCCTTTTCAATCATCAGATTCATCTGAACGTCGTCGAGACCATTGTCGAATTCAGGCAATGCCATTGTCAGGCCTCGTCAATTCTGCTCTGAACCCACGGCGTTTTGTCGTGGCTTCGCGTTATACCCCTACGGATGGGGCAATTGATTTGGTGCCGCCCCATCATCTAGCTACAACAAGTGCCATAACCGGCAGGGTTTATCAACAAAAAGGCCCACATAATCCGATTAAGGCGCGCGCTTGATCGGTCAGGACTTGGAACCCGTTTTATCAAGGTCGGCCAGCATCCGTTCCAGCAACCCCCAAAAGAAGGCTTCGCCGGGATAACCAATGATCCGGTCCACCTCGGTACCATCCTGCATCAGAACAAAAGTCGGCGTATAATGTGCGTCACCGTGAAAGTTCAGATGACCCGGCAAAGGATCATGGATGTCCAGAACCAGCAAAGGTGCGCGCTTGCCTTCTGCCGTAATCGGATACACATCACCAACTTGTTCACGCCAGGTTTCACACCAGACACAGCCTTGTTCTTCAAACATCACAAGCCGTGTTTCAGCCATTCCGGCCGGGGTCTGAACCAACGCCAGGCACAACACTGCGAGTGCTGTAAACATGCGTATCATAAAGGCGTCTCCGACGTTCTGATTGCAATACATTCAAATTCTACTATGTTTGCCGGATCAACGCAAGGAATCCCGATGCTCTTTGATATTTCATATGGTGGGGCCGCGCTGGCCGGAATTTTGTCTTTTCTGTCGCCCTGCATTCTGCCGCTGGTGCCGTTCTATTTTTGCTATATGGCGGGCATTTCGATGTCCGAACTGCGCGAGGACGGGATTGCGCCGGGGGCGCAGCGGCGGCTTGTAATCTCGGCCATATCCTTTGCGCTTGGCGTGACCACAATCTTTGTACTGCTTGGCCTTGGTGCCACAGCTTTGGGTCAGGCCTTTCGCAGTTGGATGGATCCCCTGTCTTATGTGGCGGCGGCCCTGCTGTTTGTTTTCGGCCTGCATTTCCTGGGCATTCTGCGCATTCCGCTTTTGTACCGCGAAGCCCGGATTGAAACAGATACGCCGCCCACGACGATCATTGGGGCCTACCTGATGGGCCTTGCCTTTGGCTTTGGTTGGACACCCTGCGTCGGCCCGGCATTGGCGGCAATTTTGATGATCGCCAGCAGTCAGGACAGCCTGTTAAAGGGTGGCTCGTTGTTGATGGTATACGGATTGTCCATGACGCTGCCCTTTGTCATCGCCTCGTTCTTTGCCACGCCGTTTTTGATGTGGATGCAGCGCAATCGCAAATATCTGGGCCATGTGGAAAAAGTCATGGGCGCGCTGCTGATTGTGTTTGCCATCCTGATCGCCACAAATTCCGTTTCTTATATTGCCGCGTTCATGATCAACAATTTCGACTGGACCGGCACCCTGAAATAACCCCTTCAATCAAGACCCCGCCAAAGGAGCCTATAATGACCCGCCTGTTAGCGATCCTGACGACCCTTATTCTGTTTGCACTTCCGGCCCAGTCGGTCGAAATGGGTGAAGACGGCCTGCACAAGCCCGATTGGCTGCGTATCACGTTCAAGGATTTGACCGAGGATTTGGCCGACGCCAATGCCGAAAACAAACGTCTGGTCCTAATCTTTGAACAACGGGGCTGCATTTATTGCACCAAGATGCATAACGAGGTTTTTCCAATCTCTGAAATCAACAGCTTGCTGCATGAAAAATTCTTTGTCGTTCAGATGAACCTTTTCGGCGATGAAGAGGTCACAGATTTCGACGGCACGAACTTGACGGAAAAACAAATGGCCAACCGCTGGGGCGTGTTTTTCACCCCGACGATTCTATTTATGCCAGAGGTCGCGCCGGAATCCGGCCACGCAGCCCGCGGTGCAGTCGCCACAATGCCCGGTGCATTCGGCAAGGGCACCACGCTTGATTTATTGGAATGGGTTCTGGCCAAAGGCTATGAAACTGATGAACATTTTCAAAAATACCATGCCCGCAAGATCCAAGAACGACGTGCAGCAAGCGAATAATTTGGGGGGCTTCTGCATCCACTCGTATGCAAGCATATGAATTTAAAGTTGTGTTAAAACGGATTCTCACATAGAGTTGATCGAATATAACTCAGGGAGGAATCAATGAAGCCATACAAACTGGCACTTATTCCGACAGCACTTTTGGCCATGACCTCGTTCGCATTTGCGGCGGATGTCGGCCCCAGTGATGTCGTGTTTGCCGATGGGGCTGTTGCCGCATCTTTGACCGGGGTCGCGGGTGACGCGGCGAACGGGCGCAAGGTTTTCGCAAGCCGAAAATTGGGCAATTGCCTGGCATGCCACGTGAATTCAGACATGCCCGAACAATCGTTTCACGGCGAAGTTGGCCCTGCCTTGGATGGCGCTGCCAGCCGCTGGGAAGAAGCGCAATTGCGCGGCATCCTGGTCAATTCCAAAAACACGTTTGACGGCACGATCATGCCCTCATTCTATCGCACCGAGAATGGCGTTCGTCCTTTGAAGAAATTCACCGGCAAATCCATTCTGACGGCACAGCAAGTCGAAGACGTGCTGGCCTATTTGACAACCTTGAAAGAATAACAGGAGACATCGATGAACCTGTCCAGACGACAAGCACTGGCCCTAGGCGGCGCTGCTGTTTCGGTAACGCTTCTTCCTGTCAGCTTTGCATTTGCTGCATCTGACGCTTCTACAGCAGAAATCGCGGCCTTTACCGGCGGCGCGACCGCTGGCGAAGGCTCCATTGAGCTGACCACACCGGAAATCGCGGAAAACGGCAATACTGTGCCAATCGCGATTTCAGCACCCGGGGCGACAAGTGTCATCCTGATCGCTGACGGCAATCCTACACCACGTGTCGCGGTCGCGCATTTTGGTGCCGGGGCTGAACCCATGGTGGCGACCCGCATCCGGCTTGCCGGAACGCAGAACGTGATCGCCGTTGCGCAAATGGCTGACGGCTCGTTCGTTAAGACAGCGCGCGCGGTCAAAGTCACAATCGGCGGCTGCGGCGGCTGAACCAGCAAATTTGGAGAATCGAAAATGGCTAAAATTAAACCACGCGTAAAAGTTCCAAAAACCATTGCTGCGGGCGAAGTCTTTCCCGTTAAGACCTTGATCAATCACAAGATGGAATCGGGTCAGCGCAAGGACAAAGCGGGCGAAAAGATTCCGCGCAAGATCATCAACAAGTTTGAAGTCACCTTTAACGGCGCCCCTGTCATCACTGTTGACGTGGAACCCGCGGTTTCGACAAACCCGTTCTTTGAATTCCAGATGCAGATCGACGGCGACGGCGAACTGGCATTCAAATGGACAGACGATGACGGGTCCGTCTACGAAACCAGCAAATCAATTGCTGTTGGCTAAAACAACAATAATAACTCAGGGAGTTTAAGCCATGAAAACAATAACAAAATCAATTATTACCGGTGGAATTCTTGCCCTGTCGCTTGGCTTTGCGGCACATGCGGGCGAGGATGCAACGCTGACTGTGAACGGTGAAATCACCCTTCCGGTTCGCGCGGCAGCACCAGCAGGGTCCCCCCTGCCGGAACTATTTTCCGGCTGGGTGTTTCGCTCAACTGAAACGCAAGCCATGCAAATGGACGACTTTGACAATCCGGGTATGATCTTTGTCGATCAGGCTTGGGAAGCATGGTCAACACCAGAAGGCAGTGCCGGAAAATCCTGTGCGGATTGCCACGGCGAACCCGAAAGCTTTGCCGGACTGCGCGCAACCATGCCAAAGTGGAATGACGAAGCAGGCAAACTTTACACGCTTGAGGATTACATCAACGAAAGCCGTGTAAAACACATGGGTGCCGAGCCATGGAAATGGAGCGGTGGACAGATGACGGGCATGACAGCCTTGATTTCGCTGCAATCACGCGGTGATGTGGTCAACGTAAAAACTGACGGCCCCGTGGCTGACATGTACGAAAAAGGTAAAGAGATTTACTATACCCGTGTTGGTCAGCTCGACATGGCCTGCTCCAATTGTCACGAAGACAATTACGGCGTGATGATCCGTGCGGATCACCTGTCGCAGGGCCAGATCAACGGGTTTCCGGCATATCGGTTGAAAAACGCCAAGCTGAATTCGGTTC
This sequence comes from Paracoccaceae bacterium, assembly GCA_021775315.1. Classification (GTDB taxonomy): domain Bacteria; phylum Pseudomonadota; class Alphaproteobacteria; order Rhodobacterales; family Rhodobacteraceae; genus UBA5972. The sequence continues at coordinate 29,498 of JAJFIC010000018.1, read as the reverse complement.
ACGGCCGCTTTAAAGGCTGCATGAAAAATATTCGTGCGACACCTTTCAAAGAAGGTTCTGACGAGTTCCGCGCGCTTGAGCTTTATGTAGCTTCACGCGGCAACGGTCTGGTTATCGAAGGCCCGTCCGTTCGCAACTGATGGCGACTTAACCAGTTAAAAGAACAAGGCCCTCCCCTAGGGTAAGGGGAGGGCTTTTTTGATCCGGCGCGACGAATGCGTGCCGTTTGACAGGAGACAAGACATGATTTCCCGGCGTGATTTTTTGCAAGCCTCAATGGCAACTTCGGCCATCTATGGCGCTTCTGGCTTTGGCAAATGGTCCAGACTGGCCGCCCAGCAAAGCATGACGCAGGAAAAGCTGTTGGAATTTGACACGTTTGGCAATGTCTCGCTGATCCATATCACCGATATTCACGGCCAACTGAACCCGATTTATTTCCGCGAGCCCGAAATTAACCTCGGTGTAGGTGCTGCCAAAGGGCATGTGCCGCATGTCACGGGTGCGGACTATCGCAAATTATATGGGATTGATGACGGTTCCGCCTCGGCCTACGCGCTTAGCCACGATGACTTTGGCGCGCTGGCGAAAACCTATGGCCGGATGGGCGGGCTGGATCGCATTTCGACCGTGGTCAATTCCATCCGGGCTGAACGGCCCGACGCCCTGCTGCTGGATGGTGGGGATACCTGGCACGGGTCTTACACCTGTTATCACACCGAAGGTCAGGACATGGTCAACGTGATGAACACGTTGAAACCCGACGCCATGACCTTTCACTGGGAATTCACGCTTGGCAGCGAACGGGTGCAAAACATTATCGACGACCTGCCTTTCGTCGCCCTTGGCGCCAATATTTTCGACGCCGAATGGGATGAGCCCAGCGAACTGGTCGAACCTTACAAAATGTTTGAACGCGGTGGCGTCAACATCGCCGTGATTGGGCAGGCTTTCCCTTATATGCCAATTGCCAATCCGCGCTGGATGTTCCCGGAATATTCATTTGGCATCCGTCAGGATCGCATGGCTGAAATGGTTGCTGAAGTCCGCGCCAAAGGGGCCGAGCTGGTGGTTCTGCTGTCCCATAACGGTTTTGACGTCGACAAGAAAATGGCGGCGCAGGTGTCTGGAATCGACGTGATCCTGTCGGGCCACACGCATGATGCGCTGCCAGAACCGGTGCTGGTGGGCGAGACGATCATCATCGCGTCAGGCTCGAACGGTAAATTCGTTTCGCGGGTCGATCTGGATGTGCGTGACGGGCGTATGATGGGTTTTCGCCACAAACTGATCCCGATCTTTTCGGATGTGATTGCGCCTGATGCAGCGGTGACGGCGGTGATTGACGAGCAACGTGCGCCCTATCTTGACCAGTTGACCGAAGTGATCGGCCAGACTGACAGCCTGCTATATCGTCGCGGCAACTTTAACGGCACTTGGGATGATTTGATCTGCGACGCCCTGATTGAAGAGCGTGACGCCGACATTTCAATGTCGCCCGGCGTGCGTTGGGGACCATCCGTGCTGCCAGGCCAGGACATCACGCGTGAAGACATTTTTGGCGTCACCTCGATGACTTATGGCCAATCCTACCGCACCGAAATGACGGGTGAGTTCATCAACGTAATTTTGGAAGACGTCGGTGACAACCTGTTCAACCCGGATCCTTATCTGCAACAGGGTGGCGATATGGTGCGGATCGGTGGCATGGGCTTTGACTTTGACGTCTCAAAACCGATGGGCGGGCGGGCATCCAACATGACGCTGCTGAAAACCGGCGAAGCGATTGATCCGGCGAAAACCTATATCGTTGCAGGATGGGCCAGCGTCAATGAAGGCACCGAAGGGCCGCAAATCTGGGATGTGGTTGAAAGCTATATCCGGCGCAAAGGCACGGTCACGGTTGAACCGAATAACTCGGTCAATATAACCGGCACATGATGTCACCTGATGTCTGAGAGTGACAAAACCCTTTCTGCCCGCCGCGCCTTTTTGCAAGGCAGTCTGGCAGCGGTTGGCGGGGTTGCTGCGGGCAAGGCAATTGCCGGGGGTGAAGGCACGCCAGACCCAGCGATCACCGAAATTCAGCCGTGGCGCAGTACCCTTGGCCCCGGTGTGGATGAGGTCGCCTATGGCCAGCCAAGCCCGTTTGAGGCGCATGTCAAACGCCGCAATGTACCGTGGCTGACGGCGGAAACGAAATCCTCGATCAATTTCACACCGCTGCATCAGCTTGACGGTATCATCACACCAAACGGTTTGTGTTTTGAACGCCATCATTCCGGCGTGGCCGAGATTGATCCCAGCCTACACCGGTTGATGGTGCATGGTCTGGTCGAACGCGAGTTGGTTTTCACGTTGGATGATCTGATGCGGTTTCCACGTGAAAACCACGTTTATTTCATGGAATGCACCGCCAATAGCGGCATGGAATGGCGCGGTCCGCAACTGAACGGCGTACAATACACCCACGGCATGATCCACAACGTCATGTATACCGGCATCCCTTTGCGGCTGATCTTGGCCGAGGCTGGGATCAAGCCTGACGGCAAATGGCTGCTGGCCGAAGGTGGCGACGCGGCGGCAATGACCCGGTCGATCCCGATGGAAAAGGCGCTGGACGATTGTCTTGTGGCTTTCGCGCAAAACGGCGAGGCGCTGAGGCCCGAAAACGGCTATCCCTTGCGGTTGGTGCTGCCCGGTTGGGAAGGCAATATGTGGCTCAAATGGCTGCGTCGGCTTGAGGTTGGCGACCAGCCCTGGCATCACCGTGAAGAAACCTCAAAATACACCGATCTGATGGCTGATGGCACCGCGCGACGGTTCACTTGGGTGATGGACGCGAAATCTGTTATCACCAACCCGTCGCCGCAAGCGCCGATCACCCACGGCCCCGGCGCAATGGTGCTGACCGGGCTTGCGTGGTCGGGCCACGGCACTATCCCGCGCGTCGATGTTACGCTCGATGGCGGTAAAAACTGGCATCTGGCACGGATAGATGGCCCAAGCCTGAATAAATCACTGCATCGGTTTTATTTTGATTTCGTCTGGGACGGCGGCGAAATGCTGCTGCAATCCCGCGCCCATGACAGCACAGGATATGTGCAGCCGACCAAGGCGGCGCTGCGTGAATTCCGCGGCGAAAACTCGGTCTACCACAATAACGGTATCCAGACATGGCATGTCAACCAAAGCGGCGAGGTCGAGAATGTTGAGATTTCTTAGCCTTTTCATCGCAACGCTGGTCTTCACATTTCATGTTCAGGCCAACCCATTGGGCCTAGGCCGCACGGCTTTGCCTGTGGAACTGGCCGCGTGGAATACTGATGTACGACCGGACGGTATGGGATTGCCGGAAGGGTCCGGAAATGCGGCCGACGGCGAGGTTATATTCGCTGAAAAATGCGCAGCCTGCCACGGGGATTTTGCCGAAGGCGTCGACCGCTGGCCCGCACTTGCCGGGGGGCAAGGGTCGTTACAAGACGCCCGCCCGCTCAAAACGCTCGGCTCGTACTGGCCCTATCTTTCGACATCATGGGATTACATTTACCGCACGATGCCGTTTGACGCGCCAGCCAGCCTTGGGGCAGACGAAACATATGCGATCGTCGCCTATCTGTTATTCGCCAACGACCTGATTGACGACGCCAGCTTTGTGCTGAACCGCGAAAATCTGGCCGACATCGTGCTGCCGAACACTGAATTCTTCCGCGATGATGACCGGGCAACAACGGAATACCCAGTGCTTACCGACGCCTGTATGGACAATTGCAAACCAAGTGTCACCATCACCAAGCGCGCCACAGGGGTTGGTGTGACGCCGGATCAGGCCGATAATTAGATCGGACCAGTAACAAAGGCCCTGCGGGGTCGTTTATTGGTGAAAACGCGCGATAACGTGATCGAAATTGGTTGGGCGTTACCTGCCAAAACGCCGTCACCATGCTAAAATTGTTACCAAAACCGGGGGAATCTTGATGTTAAAGCAATTAATACTTGCAGTCTTGGCGGTATTTTCTGTGGCTGTCTTCGGCAATGCCGGTGAAAACGTCCAAATTGGCAAGGATGGCCTGCACGTTCAAAGCTGGTTTTTTGACAGCAAAGGCGACATACGGTCGGCCCTGCAAGCCGCTGCAGTCGCTGACAAAAATCTGGTTGTTTTGTTTGAACAAAATGGCTGCGTTTACTGCAAGAAACTGCACGAAGTGAACTTTGCCAAGCCCGAGGTTTTGACCCTTTTGGGCGACAAATACCTGGTTGTGCAAATGGATATGTGGGGCGACGGGGCGGCAAAGGACTTCAATGGTCAAGAAATGACCGAGACCCAATTGGCCCGCAAATGGGGCGTCACAACCACGCCAACAACGCTGGTTTTGAACGCATCCAACCCGTTTGCCGCAACCTTGGCTGAAACCGAGGCATTTCGCCTGCCGGGATATCTGAAACCATTCTATTACCACTCGGCCCTTGATTTCTTTGCCAGTGGCGCGTTTGAAAGTCAGGGGTTTCAGGCCTTTCTGGCGGATCGCGTCGCGGTTCTTGAAGCAAAAGGTATGGATCCCGAACTTTGGTAATTCTGACGAAAGGAATTTCGAAATGAAACGCATGTTAACGGTTATTCTGGCGGTATTTATGTCCGCGCAGGTCGCATCTGCCCAGGACCTTGGCGGCGATGGGTTGCACAAACAACCTTGGTTCACCGACAGCTTTCTGGATTTCAGCGACGATCTGAACGAGGCCGCGGAAGATGGCAAGCATCTGCTGGTTCTGATCGAACAGGCGGGCTGCCCTTATTGCCGTGAATTGCATCAGGTGAATTTTGAGCGTACCGAAATCACAGACTATATTCAGGAAAACTTTGTCGTCGTGCAGCTTGATCTGTTCGGTGCGCGCGGCACAGTGGATTTTGACGGTGAGGAATTGGAAGAGCGTGATCTTGTGTTCAAATGGGGCGCACAATTTACCCCAACGTCGATCATTTTCGCGGCTGAAAATGCCGGGGCCGAAGGTTTCAAACAGGCCGAGGCATTTCGTCTGCCCGGATACCTTAAGCCGTTTCACTATCTGGCATCGCTCGAATATGTGGCCGAAGGTGAATATAAAAAGCTGTCTTTTCAACGCTATCTGCAAGCCAAATTTGAAGAGCTTGCGGCCCAAGGCATAACCCCCGACGTCTGGTAGCCGGAATTAGATTGCACAGCGACGCACTTCAATTAAGCTCGCCTGACAACAATCGGGCGGGGCGCAATGACGGATCGAAACACAGCACTAAAACAGGCGGAAAGCTGGATCACATCCGGGCAGTTTGAGACGGATCTTGCGCGTCTGGTGGCCATTGAAAGCGAAAGCCAACGCGCGCAAAGCCGCAACGAGCTTGACCGTTATCTGTCCGAAGGCATCGCGCCGATCCTTGCCACGCTTGGTTTCACCACCACAATTCACACCAACCCTGACCCTGCCGCCGGGCCGATCCTGACCGCCGAGCGTCTGGAAGACCCGGCATTGCCGACAATACTAAGCTACGGCCACGGTGATGTGGTTGACGGTCAGCGTGGCCGCTGGATCGACGGGCTGGACCCGTTTGTTCTGACCCGGCGCGACGATCGTCTGTACGGGCGCGGCACGGCAGATAACAAAGTGCAGCACCTGATCAACCTGACCGCCCTTGGTCTGGTGCTGGCAGCGCGTGGGTATCTTGGCTTCAACGTCAAACTGGTGATCGAAACCGGGGAAGAGGTCGGCTCGCCCGGGCTTGAGGCATTTATTGCCGCCAACACCGACCGTCTGGCAGCGGATGTTCTGATCGCGTCTGACGGGCCACGCTTGCAGCCGGACGTTCCGACGGTTTTTACCGGCTCGCGCGGGGCAATAAATTTCGGGCTGAGCGTCGATTTGCGCGACGGTGCCAACCATTCCGGCAATTGGGGCGGTTTGCTGGCTGACCCGGCGATGATCCTATCGCATGCGTTGGCAAGTATCACGGATGCACGAGGGCGCATTCAGGTGCCCGAATGGCGGCCAGACAGCTTGACGCCAGAAATCAGCGCGATGTTGCGCGACTTGCCGGTCGGTGGCGGTGGGCCTGAAATCGCGGGCGATTGGGGCGAGGTCGATCAATCCAGCGCCGAACGTGTGTTTGGTTGGAATTCCTTTACCATTCTGGCGCTGAAAAGCGGCGTGCCTGAGGAGCCGCAAAACGCCATCGCAGGCTCTGCCTTTGCCGCCTGCCAATTGCGGTTCGTTGTTGGCACGGACGAGCCCGACATTCTGCCGTCGCTCAAGCGGCATCTGGATGCGCACGGGTTTTCAGCCGTCAAAATTGTGTCTGAACGAGAGGGCATAGCCCCCGCCACCCGGCTGGACCCCAACAACCCCTGGGCGCGATTCGCAGCAAAATCGCTTGGCGCGACCAGCGGTGTGAACGCGCATGTTTTGCCAAATCTTGGCGGTTTTATCCCAAATCATGTGTTCAGCCGAACGCTGAACTTGCCGACGATCTGGATACCCCATTCTTACAGCGGGTGTTCGCAGCACGCCCCAAACGAGCATGTGCTGATCCCGGTGTCACAAGACGCAGTGCGTTGTATGACAGGCTTGTTCTGGGATTTAGGTGAGGCAGACGGTCAGCCTGTCTAATTGATGCGAGCCGTAATTGTGATCGGCATCCGTTAGCCGCGTGGCCAAGGGTAACCATAGACGCGTGGCAGAGCCGTCGCTGGTAAGGGCCAATGCGTTCTTCGGAATTTTGGCGGAAAAACCTTGTGTTTGATCAGGAATTTACCCCCGAAAATGCCCCTGATTTGCGACGAACCAGTCAAAGGCAGATTGCAAGCCGTCACGCAGGCTTATGCTCGGCTCCCAGCCCAGTGCATTCAGCCGCGAGATGTCCAGCAATTTGCGTGGTGTTCCATCGGGTTTGCTTGTGTCAAACACGAGTTTCCCTTTAAACCCAGCCACATCTGCCAGAGTTTCAGCCAATTCCCGTATGGTGCAGTCCTTGCCGGTACCTACGTTGATGTGACCGCGCATCGGCTCGGTTTGTTCAGCAAGGGTTTCTTGCGGCAGGTTCATCAAATGCACACAGGCCGAGGCCATGTCATCCACATGCATGAATTCCCGCATGGGCTTGCCGCTGCCCCAGATAACGATCTCATTGGTTCCGCTCTCAACGGCCTCGTGGAACCGTCGAATGAGGGCAGGAACCACATGCGAGTTTTCAGGGTGAAAATTGTCATAAGGCCCGAAAAGGTTCGTGGGCATGGCGCTGCGATAGTCGCGCCCGTATTGCCGGTTATAGCTTTCACACAGCTTGATCCCGGCGATTTTGGCGATGGCGTAGGCCTCGTTCGTGGGTTCAAGCGGGCCGGCCAAAAGGGCGTCTTCGCTGATCGGCTGGCTGGCAAGTCGCGGGTAGATGCAGCTAGAGCCAAGAAACATGAACTTCTGCACACCCGCCAGATGCGCTGCATGGATGGTATTGGTTTCAACCATCAGATTGTCGTAAATGAACTCTGCCGGATAAGTGCTGTTGGCATGGATTCCGCCCACTTTGGCAGCGGCGAAATAGACCTCATCTATATGCTTTTTCTCGAAAAATGCACGTACGGCGCTTTGGTCGATCAAGTCGAGTTCGCTGTGCGGGCGACCAAATACCTGGTTTTCCCCGTCCTGCTCAAGGCGGCGAACAAGCGCACGCCCAGCCATGCCCCTGTGACCGGCAACGAAAATCCGCTTAGTCAAGTATTTCTCCAGTTCTCAATATTGCTTCTTGGATCGGACATTACTCAGGTCCGCCAAAGTTCAGTTGCGGATCATTCTACGCCAGAAAACCGGTTCATCCACATTGATGTATTCGCCCCAAATGGCCAGTTTGTAAAGCCAGACTGCCGCCAGATCCTCAATTTTTGCCCTAGTGATAAAAAGTCCATGGCGCCAAAAAAAGCGCCAGACAATGCAGTTGCACCGAACCCACTTCTGTTTCCAACAACAAACTTGCCCATCCGCGTAAGGGCACGTATTTGTGGTCTGTGTTTAGAAAGCCCCCGCCGGTATCGCCGAGACGGGTTTGCTGAAAGCACTTGGACGAATTTGCGATGGCAGCAATCAGAATAGGCGATTGAGATGATAGTGGTTCACATCATAGGCGGGCTTGGAAACCAAATGTTCCAACTTGCGACCGGCAAGGCACTGGCGACAAGGCTTGGCGTCGAATTGCAGCTTGATACCAGCTATTTTAATCGCACGAGGGCGGTTGAATTTGATCTGGGCCTGCATCGGTTCGGCCATGGCTGCCGCGAGGCCAGACCCTCGTCTTTGCCGCCCATGCGTACGCAGGGGTTGGCGTCTTATATCGGCGGCAAATTAACCGGCCGAGGTCTGAATGTATTCCGCGAAAAGGCAACGGCTTATGATCCGGCGTTCGAGACATTGGGCGACGACACGTTCCTGCACGGTTATTGGCAAAGTGAGAAATATTTCCGTGATCATGCCGCGGTCGTCCGTCAGGCGCTGACTTTTGTGACGCCGCCGAGTGCCGAAAACCTGGCCGCACTTGACGGTATGGAAAACTGCCTGCCGGTTTCCCTGCATATTCGTCGTGGCGACTACGTCACCAACCCGAAATTCAACGCGGTGCTTGGCACCTGTGATTTGGATTATTATCAGCGTGCGGCGACGTATATGGCTGAAAATACCGACAAAGAACCAGTTTTCTATGCCTTTTCCGACGATCCTGATTGGGTCAGGGAAAACCTGAAACTGCCGTTTGAGGTTCGTTATATGAGCCATAATGGCGCCGCTACAAATTACGAAGATATCCGCCTGATGAATGCTTGCCATCATCATATTTTGGCGAACTCGTCATTTTCGTGGTGGGGGGCGTGGCTTAATCCGCGCAGCGATAAGATCGTGGTCGCCCCAAAACGCTGGTTTGCTGATCCCACCAAGCAGGTGCACGACATCATTTCACAGGACTGGATTACGCTTTAATGTGGCTTAGCTAACGCGACCATCCCGGGCAGACAGGATCGGGTCAGTGGTTGGCCAGTCGATGTTCAGGCGCGGGTCATCCCAAGGCACGGTGAACTGTTCGTCTGCATCTATGTAGTCGCCCTGATAGGCCAGCTTATAATGGTAAACTGCGGCCTCGGCTGACACGTAATAGGCGTTGCCCATGCCCGGCGGGATCAGGATCAGGTGCTGGTTGGCGCGATTGATCACAAAGCGTTGCCATTTCAGATAACTGGCTGAGCCTTCGCGCATATCCACCACGACCTGATGAATTTCACCATAAACACAGGTCACCAGTTTCCAGGATTTGTGGTCGCCGTGAATGCCGCGCAGCACGTTGTGTTTGGATTGCGAAAACTTGTCATGCTTGAACGACATCCCATCCGGTAATAGGCCGTCAACCTCGTCCGCCCGGTAAGAAGTCCAGATATTACCGCGCGCCTCTTCAAACACAGACGGCGTCAGGATTTTCACGCCCTCAAGGATTTCCGAGGGTTGAATGTCAAAATCAATGCTCACTCCGGCCCGCCAAAACCGTCGTTTTCCATATCATAGCGCACCATGCCAGCGACAAGTTCAGCAAAGGATACTTCGCGCGTCCAACCCAATTCACGTTCGGCTTTGCTGGGATCACCCAACAGCAATTCGACCTCGGCTGGCCGGAAATAAAATGGGTCAATCTGAACCAGAGTTTTGCCCGTCGCGCTGTCGATGCCGATCTCGTCAACACCGCTGCCCTGCCAATCAATTTTTGTGCCAACCTCTGCAAAGGCAAGCGTCACAAATTCGCGAACCGAATGGGTTTCACCGCTGGCAATCACATAGTCCTGCGGCGTGTCCTGTTGCAACATCAGCCACATGGCCCGCACATAATCGCGCGCGTGACCCCAGTCGCGCATCGCGTCAATATTACCAAGCTTCAGAACATCCTGCCGTCCCTGAGTGATCCGCGCCACCGCTTGGGTGATCTTTTTGGTCACAAAGGTTTCGCCGCGTCGCGGGCTTTCATGGTTAAACAGGATGCCGTTACAGGCAAACATGTCATAGCTCTCGCGGTAATTCACCGTCACCCAATAGGCATAAATCTTGGCCGCTCCATAAGGGGATTTCGGGTAAAACGGCGTCGTTTCGCTTTGCGGCTCAGTGCCCGGAATACCGCCGAACAATTCAGAGGTCGAGGCCTGATAGAACCGGCAATCGACCTTGCTGTCACGGATCGCATCCAACAGACGCACGGTGCCGATCCCTGTCACCTCGGCGGTGTATTCCGGCACCTCAAAAGACACGCCAACATGGCTTTGCGCCCCAAGGTTATAGATTTCCTGCGGGTTAATTTCCGCGATCAACCGATGCAAGTTCGAGCTGTCAGCCAGATCGCCGTGATAGGTGTGCAGACGCGGGTGGTTGAATATGTGGTCAATGCGCGGCGTGGTAAACACCGACGAGCGGCGCAAGGTGGCGTGCACCTGGTAACCTTTGTCCAGCAGCAATTCTGCCAGATACGATCCGTCCTGGCCGGTTATACCAGTAATAAAGGCGGTTTTTGTTGGCATGGTCATTTCCGTTTGTTGCGCGGTTAGCCAAACCATATTTTGCGCCCCGGTGCTACCTTGTTTTCACACCAGACCCGGCGAAAATTCACGGGTTGGCTTTATCAGTCAAGCACGGCAGCCCCGCCAGCGGCCTCGTGATCTTCGATATAACGCGCGATCCGGTCGGCGATTTCCCCAGAACCTGCGGGTGGGCGATAGTCGCGCAAGGTGTTTTTCCAGACATCAAGCGCGCGTTCTGCGGCGGATTTACCGCCTGACTCGGACCACAATCCAAAGTTTGAAAGGTCGGCCACTATTGGTTCGTAAAACGCAGTGTCATACCGATCCATCGTGTGTTGGGCGGCAAAGAAATGGCCGCCCGGTTCAACCTCGGCCAGCGCATCAAGCCCGATTGCTGCCGCATCCGCAGGGGTCGGGCTGCACAGTTCCGCAACGGTTTGCAGGGCTTCGATATCGGTGATGAATTTCTCATAACCAAAGGACAGCCCACCTTCCAGCCAGCCAGCCGAATGCACAACCATCGTCGCGTTGGATTGCAGCGCACCCCAGACACCCATCACGTTTTCCGTCGCACCCTGCGCATCCGCCATGTTGCTGGCGGACCCCGCTGCCGAGCGCCAAGGCAAATCGATCAGCCGCGCCAACTGGCCCGAGCCAAGCTGCATTTTAACATGTTCAGGCGTGCCAAAAGCAGGCGCGCCTGATTTCATGTCTACATTCGAGGAAAAGCCACCGTAACTGACCGGCGCGCCGGGATTGGCGATCTGGGCCAGCGTGATACAGGCCAGTGCTTCGCCATGTTGCAACGTAAGCGCCCCGGCGACCGTTACCGGTGCCATTGCGCCTGCCAAACAAAACGGGGTGATGATCGACATCTGACCAGCGCGGGCAAAGTCGATGATGCCCTGCGCCATTGGCTTGTCGATCTGACGCGGCGAATTTGTATTGATGACAGTGGTCGCCCACACGCCGTCTTTGAAAACGTCGTCACTCAGCCCAAGGCCAAGCTGGATCAATTCCAGACTCTGTTCAATTTGCCCGCGCCCGCGTGCGTAAACGAACATTGGCTTGTCCCCAAGCGTCATTTGCGCTCGGATCATGGCGTAGTGGCGGTTTTGAATCGGCACGTCCTGCGGTTCTGCGGATGGTCCATGTTTGTGGATCACGTCGAAACTTTGCTGGAGGCGGATCGCCTCTTCAAAATCGCGCAGGCTGCCGGGTCTGCGGCCTCGTTCCATATCGGTCGCGTTTGGGCAGCCCGATCCGGCTGTGAAAATCAGCGCACCGGGCTCATATTGCCGTTCGCGGATTGGGTTTGCCGCGCGCAGACGAAACGAACGGGGTGCGGTTTTTAGGGCCGCTTGAACAATGTCCCGGCCAAAATACACCATTTGGCTGTCTTCATCGACAATCGCGCCGGCCGCCGCCAGAACCTGTCGCGCCTCGGGCAGCAGAATTTTTATGCCGAGCGTTTCCAGCATGGTCAGGGCGGCCTCGTGCATCGCCATGACCTGATCGTCGGAAAAAATACCTTGCGGCTGAAACGGGTGCCGCAATTGTCGGTAATTGACGATCCGGGCCGACCGATGCGCGTCGGCCTGTTTTTGTGCCCGCCCACCCCGGCGTTTGCGGTCGGGTTCAGAATCAGGTTTGGGTCCCATTCTAGCCCCGCATCGCTTGACCTGCCGGGTCGTAAGGCGAGGCTGCGATGACTTTTGCGGGCCTTAATTTGCCCACCACATGCACCGCTAATTCTGTGCCTGTTTCAGCACTTGCCGGGTCTATCAACGCCAGCGCCAGTGATTTTTTGACATGATGGCCATAGCCGCCTGAAGTTACGTATCCAACCCGTGTATCGCCCTGCCAAACGGGTTCATAACCGCTGGCGTCGGCATTTCCGGCATCAATTTCAAGCGTTACCAAAACCTTGGCGGGCGCCCCTTCATCGCGTGCCTTGATCGCGCCCTCGCGTCCTGTGAAACCTTTTTTCTGCCAATCAATCCAGCGATCCATTCCTGTTTCAGCGGGCGTGTATTCCTGCCTGAATTCAGCCGACCAGATGCCAAAGCTTTTTTCCAACCGGAGCGAATTCATCGTATAAAAGCCAAATTCACGGATGCCAAATTCGGCGCCCGCCTCCAGCAGGGTTTCACGCAGGGTGATATGTTCAGCGGCTGAACAGTTGATCTCGTATCCCAATTCGCCGCAGACAGACAGGCGGCCGACTTTGGCGCGCACCAGCCCGATATCAAGCGTCTGACAGGCCAGAAACGGCATCGCCGCGTTGCTGACATCCTGATGGGTCAGTTTGGCCAGAACCTCGCGCGATTTCGGCCCGGTGATCGAAAACCCGACCGTTGCATCCGAAATGTCGCGCAACTCGACACCATCGCTGAGATAATCATCAAACCAGCGCATGTGCCATTCGCGCAGGTAATAACTGCCCATGATCCAATAGCTGCCGTCACCCCAGTTAAACAGGGTCAAATCGCCCTTAAGCCGTCCTGACGGGGCCAGCATGACCGCCAACCTTGCGCGGCCCGGTTTTGGCAGTTTGGTGGCGAACATCCGATCTAGCCAAGCCTCGGCATTCGGGCCTTTGACCTCGAACCGGGAAAAGCCGGAAATATCCAGCAGACCGACGTTTTCACGGACGGCCTTGACCTCTTTCGCAACCTCGTCAAAGGCGTTCGAGCGGTTCAGCGTTGGCGTTTCACGGAACCCTTCGGGGCCAAACATCAACGGCACTTCCAGCCCCCAGCTTTCGCCCCATACGCAGCCCACATTGTCCATCGCGGTATGGGCCGGTGCGCGTTTCAGCTTGCGCCCGGCAGGTAATTGTTCGTTCGGATATGTCATAACAAAACGGCGGGAATAGAACTGCCCGGTGGTCTGGCGGATATATTCGCGGTTTGAGGCAAATTCGCCGTAGCGCGCGATGTCCATCGACCAGGCGTCTGCCTCGGTCTCACCAAAGATCATCCATTCGGCCAGCGTTTTGCCAACGCCGCCGCCTTGTAGGAACCCGGCCATGACGCCACAAGCCAGCCAAGAGTTGCGCACGCCGCGCACTGGCCCGACCAATGGGTTGCCGTCGGGCGAAAAGGTAAACGCGCCGTTGACCCAATTCTTGATGCCGACATGTTCCAGCGCCGGATAACGCTGATACGCCATCATCAATTCCCGTTCGATGCGGTCCGTATCTTCCTGGATCAGCTCAAAACCATAATTCCACGGCGCGCCGTCCATGTTCCAATGCTGGTGGTTCAGCTCATAAATTCCGATCAGAACCCCCTTTTGGTCCTGCCGCATATAGGTGAACCCTTCAAGATCCACGGTCATCGGAACCTCAAAATCCAACGCCGCAACTTCGGGGATGCTTTCGGTCACAAAATAATGGTGCGCCAGAGGGCTGACCGGCAGGTCAAGCCCCGCCATGCGCCCGACTTGTTTGGCCCATAATCCACCGGCATTAACCACGTGCTCTGCGTGAATGACGCCTTTTTCGGTGATGACATCCCACGTGCCGTCTGGCCGTTGTTTCAAATCATCAACCTTGGTGTGCTCAATCACCTCGGCACCCATCTTTTTCGCCGCAATGGCATAGGCGTGAACAGTTCCGGTGGTGTCAACATAGCCCTCGCGGTCGGCCCAAAGCCCGCCCAGAACACCGGTGATGTCCATAATCGGGCATTTTTCCTTGATCTGCGCGGGCGTCATCAAATAGCAATCTTCGATGCCGATTGTCTGAAAAATGCGATAGGCCGATTGCAGCCATTCCCAGCGTTCGGGTGTTGAGGCAACAGTGATACCGCCGGTCATGTGCAGCCCAATGTCCTGACCGCTTTCTTCCTGAATTTTCGACAGCAAGTCGATGGTATAGCCCTGCAAGGCCGCCATTGTCGGGTCGGCGTTCAGGGCGTGCACACCGCCAGCCGCGTGCCAGCTTGACCCGGCGGTCAGAATTGAACGTTCAACAATGGCGACATCGGTCCAGCCCATTTTCGCCAGATGATACAGGACCGAGGCCCCCACCACACCGCCGCCAATCACGACCACTCGGTAATTGCTTTTCATGTCGTCCCCCATCCCCGGATTGCTATCTGTACAGTAGTGTCTAGATTTCGATTCGCGTCAATTCATTTTGCATCTAGCGCGTGACAATCAGCACCGCGCCGCAAACCACCATCACGGCAATCACCAGATGCTGCATCCCCAATTTTTCGCGGCGAAATATGATCACACCAAACAGCAGCGACCACAGCGGCGTCGTTGCCGCCAGAGGCGAGGCTAACGACACCTCGCCAAGGCGGATCGCGGTGTTCAGGGACAAAATGCCAAAACCGTTAAAGATCCCGCTAATGGCAAACCACATATAGCCACGATTAGCGGCGTTGATCGTCGGGCGACGCTTCAGGCCGACAAGCAGAGCATAGAGAACAAGGGTTGAAACCGACGCCATCACCAATGTCGAAAAATACGGGCTGGGCACCTCGGCATAGCCGTATTTTGTGATCGGTTGCACAATGCCACGCATCAGCGAAGCCGCAAGAGGCAGCAACAGCGCCCAAAGCGGCCAGCCGCGTTTAATGCCTTTTGTTCCGACCGCGCTAAGGATCAATCCGCCAATCATCAGCGTCAGACCAGCCGCGGCTTGCAGGCCAAAGGACTCGCCCAGAAACATCACGGCGGCAAACACGGCAAAAACCGGCGCTGCCGCCCCCCCGGCCGAGGTCAATGCCGGCCCAACCTTGCGAATAGACGCTATTTGAAACGCCTGTCCCCCGGCGGGAAAAAAGATCCCGCATAACATAAAGATCACCGCCGCATCCGTCAGCCACCAGCGCCATTCGGTGAAAAACGGTGACAGAAACCAAAGCAACGCGGCCATGGTGCCAACCGAAAGAAAAGCCCCCGTCAGGCCGTCGACCTCATCCAGACCTTTGCTCTGAATATGCACGTTCAGTCCGAACAATGCCCCGGCCAAAAGTCCAAATAACGCGGGAAGCAGGCTCACGGCGTCTCCCACGGGAAGGTATCCAGACGTTCGGTTCCGGTTTCAGTAATCAACACCTGCGTTTCAAGTTTGATGGATTCCGAACCGGCCTCAGCCATCAGGCTTTCAACGCATAAAACCATGCCGGGTTCAAACCGACCGGATGCTGCGCGGTCCGACCAATCCACATGCAAAGGCACGACCGGCCATTCGTCAGCCATGCCAACGCCGTGCAGCGCGAGCGAGTATCGATAATCCACATGACCCGCCGGAATGCGCCAGCTTTTTTCGTTGAATTCAGCGTAATCCATTCCCGGTTTCAGCAGGTCAAGGTTGTGATTGATCTGCTCAAGCGCGGTTGCATACATCCGTTTTTGCACGGGGTTCATCGGCACATACCCACAGGTCCACGACCGCGAAATATCAGCGCAATAGCCATAAGGGCCGATCATATCCGTATCAAATGAGATCATTTCGCCCAGTTCGCATTCCCGATCCGAACATTCCTTGTACCACGGGTTTGTGTTCGGCCCACAGGTTAACAACTTGGTTTCCAGCCAGTCACCGCCCGAGCGGGCGTTTTCAAAATGCAGATGCGCCCATAATTCGCGCTCTGTGACACCGGGAACCGAGTGTTCGTAAATGCGTGCCATCCCGGCCTCGCAAACCCGGATGGTCCAGCGCATCAGGTCCAGTTCCTCGGGCGATTTTATCGACCTGGCGACCTCAGTAATCTCGGTCCCTTCAAGGGTGGTAATTTGTCGATCAGACAGGGCCTGCACGCCGGGGCTGTCCAGTTTGTCAGCCGCCAGACGCATATTGCCCGGCACATGCTGGCGCATCAGATCGGCGATTTCGTCTGCCCAGTCGCCCACCTGCGCGGGGGCTTTGTCACCATGCGACATGAACATCCAACCTTGCGCCGTGCGAATTTCGTCAATCCCTGGCAGGCCTTCATTGAGATGCTCGCAGCCTTTGAATTCAAACATCACCGCCGGGCCATCCGCCAAGATCAGCGCGTATCGCATGGGGTTATGTGCGGTCCAGACCTGCATGTTTGAACTGTCAAAGGCGTAGCGAATATTGATCGGATCATAAAGCAACAGCGCGCCAACGTCCCGCCGGGCCATTTCGGCGCGGAACCGCCCCAGTCGATAAGCCCGGGCTGTGGCCAGCGTTGCTGGACTGACCGGTGACTTCAGCGGCTTTTCCGCGCCTTCGGTGTTCAGATACGCGAGTTTCCGGTCGTCTTTGAACGGTGTATTTGTCATTTTTTCAAGCCTTGCAAACTGTCATTAAAGCGGGCGCGTTCTGCCGCTGTCGGGGTTTTTCCGGTAAAGCCGAGGATATAATCGTCAACGAATTGCGCCCGGTCTGTCAGGCTTTCATAATCGACAAGCGCGTAATATCCGATTTGGGTAAAATAAAGGATCCGGGCGCGGATAAAGGCCTGTTGTTCCGGATAACCGTGGCGCACGAACATGTCCGACAGGGCCTTGATCCGGGTGGTGTCGGCTTGTTCTATCGCGGTGCGAATATCGGGCTCCCTGCGCGCCCATTCGCGAATGGCGAAATCCAGCCTCGCGTCAAAATTCCGATCATCCACCCAACATTCAAAGACGTGCAACACGGCCTCGGTAATGGTTTCGGTGACAAGGTTGGCGCGCCGCGTAATGGCGCCGGTGTTTTTCGTGGTCCAGCTTTCCAGCAATGCCTGCAGCAATGCGCCCCGGCTTTCAAAAAACCAGTAAAACGACGATCGCGCGACGCCCAGCTTTTCGGCAAGTCGTAAAACCTTGACTTGCTCAATGCCCTCGTCGATCAGAATTTCAAGTGCTGCATTCAGCCAGTCGTCGCGGTTGGTGCGACGGACGGGTTCAGGTTTCTGCGGTGACGTTGGGCTTGCCGACATGAATGTTCCGGGTTGAGGCTGACCCAAACGTAGTGAACCTGTACAGCCCTGTCCAGAAGCATTCTGCCTGATCCTTAAGCCACCATTGCCGCAAGTTTTTCCGCAACTGACTTTTGGACCTTTTCAACCGCCTCTGCCTTAACCGGACCATAGCCGCGAATATCCATCGGGGCGCGCAGGATATCCATCCAGAGTTCGTGGTTGCCATCGCTACGGCCTGCTGCGGCCAATAACTGCTCATACCAACCGATCAGCGCGATTTCCGTTTGCCGTTCGGCGACAAAACGGAAAGGGTCAAACCATGTGCCCCGCAGTGCTTTTACGCCCGCCAGGACGCGAAAAACCGGGCGCATCCAGGGGCCAAAACGGTGCTTTACCGGCCTGCCGCGCCCATCCTTGCCAAGGGGCAGCATGGGGGGGGACAGATGGTAATTGATTTTGAAGCCTGGCTCAAAATCCTCGGCAAGGGAACTTGTGAACACCGGGTCCAGATGCAGCCGTGCAACCTCGTATTCATCCTTAAACGCCATCAGCTTGAACAAGGATTTTGCGGCAGTCTGGCATAGCTCATCGCCCTTAGGCCCGGTGCGGGCTTGGCGAAACTGCGTGATCTGACGGCGATACTGATCCGCATAGGCGGCGTTCTGATACTCGGTCAAAAACGCCACACGGCGGGCAATGTTGGCGTCCAGCGTTTCTTCTGGTGGGGGTGCTTGAACAAGCACACTGTCCACAGCACTGGAATTGGCCGCGATCAGGCGACCAAAGGCAAAGGCCGCGTGGTTCTTTTCAACCGCAACACCATTGAGGTTAATCGCTTGTGAAAGCGCATCGCGCGCGACCGGCACAAGCCCGTTTTGCCACGCAAAGCCCAACATCATCACATTGGCAAAAACACTGTCACCCAGCAGGGTTTCTGCCGCCCTATTTGCATCAAACGCCCCCAGATTTTCAGCCCCGACAGTTTGTGAAATCACCTGAACCCGCCGATCTTTGTGCAAGCTGGCGTCGCGGGATTTCACCAAATCCCCCGTTGGCATTTCCGCCATATTTAGCGCGATTTTTGTGCCCTTGTGATAGGTGGCCGAGGCTTTGGCCGACGATGTGACAACGATATCGCAGCCAATGACAGCCGCAGCAGTGGTGTTATCCACCCGCACCTGATTTAGGGCCTCAGGCGCTTGGGCAAGTCGCACAAAGGAAATAACCGCACCGAATTTCTGGGCGAAACCGGTGAAATCCAGAACACTGGCCCCCATCCCTTCAAGATGCGCGGCCATGGTAATCAGCGCACCCACGGTCACCACACCAGTCCCGCCGACCCCTGTCACCAGCAGATCATAAGGCGTGTTCAGCGGTTTGATATTCGGCAGCGGCAGCAAGGCCGCAAGGGCCAGCGCGTCGATATTCGCACCGGTTTTCTTTTTCCGCACCGCGTTTTCGAGGGTCACGAAACTGGGGCAGAACCCGTTCACACAGGAATAATCCTTGTTGCAGGTTGACTGGTTGATCTTTCGCTTGCGGCCAAACTCGGTTTCCAGCGGCTCGACACTCAGACAATTTGATTCAACGGAACAATCGCCGCAGCCCTCGCACACCAAAGGGTTGATAAGGACGAGTTTTTTGGGGTCTTCCATCGTGCCGCGCTTGCGACGGCGACGCTTTTCGGTGGCGCAGACCTGTTCATAAATCAGAACGGAAACGCCTTTAACGTCGCGCAGTTCCCGTTGCACCTGATCAAGATCGCGGCGGTGATGCAGCGACAGGTTTTTGGGCAGTTCAGAGGGAGCGAATTTTTCCGGCATGTCAGACACCAGCGCGATCCGCTTAACCCCTTCGGCGCGGCAAATATGTGCGATGGCCGCGACGCTGACCGGACCATCGACAGGTTGGCCACCCGTCATCGCCACCGCGTCATTGTAAAGAATTTTGTAGGTAATGTTGATGCCAGCCGCGATAGATTGGCGGATCGCCAATGACCCGGAATGATACCACGTCCCTTCGCCCAGATTTTGAAAAATATGGCCATCACCCGTGAAGCGCGCAGAACCTGTCCGGTTCACACCTTCACCGCCCATATGGGTCAAAGATGCGGTGTCGCGATCCATCCAGCATGCCATGACATGACAGCCAATGCCGGCCTGCGCCGTCGATCCTGCTGGCACCTTGGTCGAGGTGTTGTGTGGGCAGCCTGAACAGAAATAGGGCGTGCGCGTCGCGCCGGAAACCGACAGCAATACGGGCGGCGTGTCAGTCAGGGCTGCCGCCTTGGCCGCGAAACCTTCACCCGGAAACACCCCTTCCAGCCGACGGGCGATCAGAGGCACCAGTGCAAGTGGTGACAGCTCGCCCGTCCACGGGATCAGGCGCGCACCAGCCTCGTCACGTTTGCCGACCATGCGGTCCGGTTTATCGCCGGGCCAGTCATAGAAATATTCCTTAAGCTGACTTTCAATAATGCCGCGTTTTTCTTCAACTACCACGACTTCTTGTTTGCCGTGAACGAATGCCAGGGCCGCAGGACGTGCCAGCGGCCAAACCATGCCAACCTTGTAAATGTCGATGCCAAGCCGGTGACAGGTGGCCGTGTCGACATCCAACAGGCGCAAAGCCTCGATCAGGTCCAGATGTCCTTTGCCCGTGGTCACAATGCCAAACCGCGCGTCTTTCAGATCATGGATCGCGTGGTCAATCGGGTTGGCCGCAGCAAAGGCCAGCGCTGCGTGTTTCTTATCCTCAAGCCGCGCTTCAATCTGCGGCCCGGGCAAATCCGGCCAACGGTAATGCAATCCAGTTGGCGGCGGCGTGAAGTCCGGCGTTTTGAAAACCCTGTCCTTGGGCAAAACAACAGACTGGCCACTTTCAACAGTTTCCGAAATGGCCTTGAAGCCGACCCAACTGCCGCAATACCGCGACAACGCATAACCATAGGCGCCAAATTCGAGATATTCGGCAACCGAGGCAGGGTTCAGCACCGGCATGAACCACGACAGAAACGCCACATCGGATTGATGCGACATGGATGACGAAACGCAGCCATGGTCGTCGCCCGCCACAACCAAAACACCCCCGGTTGGCGATGATCCGTAGGCATTGCCGTGTTTCAGCGCGTCGCCGGAACGATCAACCCCCGGACCCTTGCCGTACCACATGCCAAACACACCATCGACGGTTCTGGCTGGATCGGTTTCGACCTGCTGCGTGCCAAGAATGGCGGTGGCCCCCAGATCCTCGTTCACCGCTGGCAGGAAACCGACGCCATGTTCATCGAGCAGGGATTTAGCCTTCCACAATTCCAGATCAAACGCCCCAAGAGGCGAGCCGCGATAGCCCGAAACAAACCCGCCGGTATTTAGCCCCGCCTGCCTGTCGCGGCGGGCCTGATCAATCAGAATGCGCACAAGCGCCTGCGTGCCGGTCAGAAACACGCGGGTTGGTTCGACGCTGTAACGGTCGGTCAATTGGTAGCTGCGTTCGATAGGAGTGTGTTTTGTCATGGGGCCCTCTTTTCAGCGATCCTATCGCGACATGCGTGGAACTGGGTGCCTATGAGTTGCGGACGTCTCGGAAATTTGGTAGTATCTGTCATTATCACGCCAAAAAGCGCAAATTTTACCCGGAAATATGAAAATCAATGGAACTCGAAGCCGCAGACCGCCGAATCCTGAAATTCCTGCAACAAGATGGCAGGATGTCAAATCAGAACCTGGCCGAGGCCACGGCGATGTCGACCTCTGCCTGCTGGCGACGTGTGCGTGCGCTTGAAGCCAGCGGGGCCATTCGGCAGTATTCTGCTATCGTTGAACCTGAAACCTGTGGTCTGGAATTTCACGCGATCCTGCACATCGTCCTAATTCGACACGAGGCTGATGCGCAAACCGGATTTGTCAAAGCCATAACCGGACGGCCCGAAGTTCTGGATTGCTTTTCAACCACGGGCGACGCGGATTATCACTTGCGTGTGCGCTGTCTCAACAAAGATGCCTATAACTTGTTTTTAGAAGAGTTCCTTTTCAGGATTCCGGGCATTTCAAACGTCAGAACCAACCTGATCCTGCGGGAAATCAAGCACAGCCACGTCATTCCCGTGTAACACCGACCCGCCAGTCAGTCAGCCAATGCTGGCGACTTGACCACGGCCAAGGCGCGTACCTTCGGTCATGACAAATTCGCCGCAGGCCAAATCCTGAGCGGCCACACCTAATGAGCGATAAACTGTGATGGCATCGCTTTTGCTGCGGCCCGGATGATCCCCGGCGAAGACCGATCCGATTTCGGCCAGAATATGGTTTTCAGCCATCGCGCCTGAGGCGAGCGCGTCAATAATCTCGCGGGCTTGGGCAAAGGCCGATGGTCGATAATCAACGAACAATTCAGACGTCAGCAACACCGACTGGTCGATCTCCTGCACCATTGGCATAGACGCACCGACAGCATTCACATGCGCCCCTTTTGCGATCCAATCACCATACAAAACCGGTTTCGCGGCCGAAGTCACGGTGCAGATAATATCCGCACCTGATACGGCCGCCTGTGCGCTTTCAGCCGCGCTAAATTCAATGCCCGGGCGCTCGCTTTGCTGGCTTGCAACAAAGGCCGCTGCCTTGGCCGGGCTGCTGCCTGCAATACGGATTTCGGTGATGCCGCGCACGGCGCACATGGCGGCAATATGGGTTTCGGCCTGCTCGCCGGTGCCGATAATGGCCAAAATCCTGGCATCCGGTCGCGCCAAAGCCCGAGTGGCGGCGGCGCTGGCGGCGGCGGTGCGGATTGCGGTTAGTGCGTCCGCGCTCATCATCGCGGTCGACACGCCGGTTTCAGGGTCAAACAGCACCATTGCACCGATATGCGACGAAAGACCTTTGGCAGGGTTGCCGGGAAACAGGCTGAGCAGTTTTACCCCATAAAGCGCGCCATCGCCCAACGCGCCCGGCATAATGCCCAGCTTGTTGCCACCGCCAACATCAATGGCGTGGCGCAGTGGCAAATTGGTCTTACCTGCCGAGACGGCAATCATGGTGCGCTCAACGATATCAATCGCCTTTGGCATGGGCAAAAGTTCGGTTACCTCTTTGGCAGACAGAATGATCATAACAAATCCTCGTTTCCTTTGGGCCAGAGCGTACCAATGGCGGCAAGGCCAAGCACTTCTTTCAGCATAGCGGTGTATTCGGTTGGGCGGGTGACATAGGGAAAATGACTGGCCTGATGCAGCCGATAGGCACGTTCCGGGCGCAGGGCTTTGCGAACTGCCTTTTGCCAATCGGGCGGTATCAAATGGTCGTCGCCGCTTTCAAACGTGAACATTTGCGGCGATGGCAGGGCTGGTGCTGGCAATTCTGGGCCGGTTTTCAGGGCCTGCAACCTTGCGCGCAATTCCGGTTCTGGAATGCGGCCCTCGACCTCTGCCAGCAACAGCATGGCCAAGTCGCGATAGGGATTGTCCGGGGTGATCCACTGGGAAATTCCGCGACTGAAACCTAACCGCAAATCCTTAATCGGTGTGGTGACAAGATCCGAACTGTACGGCGGCATCTGGTCAATACCGATGACCGACGGCAAGGTGTTTGCCGCCACCAGACCTCCCATAACAGAGGCATGTCTGCCCGCCAGATATTGCGCCAGATAACCGCCCAATGACGAGCCGAGCACAACCGCGCCTGTCAGGCCCTCGGTCTCAATCAAAGAGGCAATATCGTTCGCCCAATCTGCAATACCCCCAGTCGAAGGATAACTAAGCGCCAGTATACGCGCGTGTTTTTCAAGGGCGCTGATCTGCTGCCAAAACACATCGGCCCGACCCAAAGTTCCGGGCAGCAGGACCAGTGCGGGGCCCGTGTCGCCAATCCGAATACCGCCCCAATCCCGGCCATTCACCACATATTTTGCCTCGGGATGCGTCAGCGCGAAGGCATCGCGATCCTTGATCAGGTCGTTCTGCATCACCTCACCCAACACCTCAGCCCCCTTGCAATCGGCCCGGCGCAATAGCCGCCGGATTAAGCCCTTGATCCAAAATGTCCTGCGGTATTGGTTTTCCGAGCACTAGCGCTGCGGTGAACCGACCAAGCGCGGGCGAGGTCTGAATGCCATAGCCGCCTTGTCCCGCCAGCCAAACGAACCCGTCTACTTTTGGCGAGAAACCTGCAACCGGGCATTTATCGGCCACAAAACTGCGCAATCCGGCCCATTTGTTTTCAATCCGACGGATAGACACATCAAACGCGGTTTCA
The DNA here is from genome assembly GCA_021775315.1 of Paracoccaceae bacterium. GTDB lineage: Bacteria > Pseudomonadota > Alphaproteobacteria > Rhodobacterales > Rhodobacteraceae > UBA5972. The sequence goes on along the minus strand of JAJFIC010000018.1, from coordinate 5,795 downwards.
ATGCGATCGACACAAATCGCGATGTCCATTTCATCGGGCTGTGCATCACATGCCGGTGACGGGGTCTCATCAGCGGGTGAGATCAGCAAACGACCGGCATCGGGTTTCAGAAAAAACTGCTCATCGACATCAATGGTGATCGGGGCGTTTTTCAAATCAACCCCATCAGGGGCCGCCACGATCAGGACCGTGCGCCGTTTTGGCGTCAGGCCAATTGCACCCGCCCCGGCCAAAGCACCGATTTCATCGGCCCAAGCCCCGGCGGCATTCACCACAATCGGCGCGCTGATCCGGCCCTGCGCTGTTTCAATTTGCCAGTTTTCGCCCTCGCGGCGCATTGACTGAACCTGGGCCTTGGTGGTTAAAACCCCACCCGCCGCCTTGAAGGCGCGCAGAAAACCCTGATGCAGAACATCGACATCAATATCCCAACCGCCAATATCCAACATCGCCTCGGCACCATAACCTGCACGCAGGATCGGCTGTTGTTGCAGGATTTCCTCGGGGCCCAAACGCCGGGTTTTCGATTTGCCTGCGACCTCATCAATCAGCGCCTCTAATGACGCGATTTGGTCAGCCCGCGCCACCATCATGATGCCACGAGGCGACAAAAGCGGCGTTTGACTAAACCCGGCGGGGGGCGTTTTGAAAAACGATTCCGAGGCGCGGGTTAATGCCCGGATCGGCGCGGGGCCGTAAGATGGCGCAAATACAGCAGCCGAACGGCCCGTGGTGTGATAGCCCGGTTGACTTTCCATTTCGACAATCACCACACGGGCGTCGCGCGCCAGTTCCGCCGCCACCGAGGCCCCGGCAATCCCTGCGCCAATCACGGCAATATCTGCTGTCAGTTCGGTCTTTTCGTTGTCGGGCACGGGCCCCTCCTGTCAATCTGTGCACGCGCTTGCGTTTCAGTGCGTGGCCGCGTTTTTGGCATCACAAATGCGCAAGCGCAATGCTGCGGCGTATTTCCGGCGCACAAAAGCAAATTATGCCAACGGTCAAAAGAACGTCATTTCGCCATCTGACTGCTTGCGACGAACGATCGTAGTTCGCCAATTGGAATTGCAACCTCTGTTGCCATCTACGGCCTAATGTGATCCGCTCTTGTTGTCGCGTGCAGAATTCGGCGGCACATCACGGCGGGGGAAACATGGCGGAACGATCTTTCAAGGCTGAGGTGGAACATCTGCGGCTTGGGGACGGCGACACGTTCACCGGCGAGGGGATATTGGCGATCACCAAGGCCCTGCTGGAATGCGGTGTCGGCTATGTCGGCGGTTATCAGGGCGCACCGATCAGCCATTTAATGGACGTGCTGGCGGATGCGCAGGACTTGCTGGGCGAGCTTGGGGTGCGGTTCGAGGCAAATGCGTCTGAGGCCGCAGCGGCAGCGATGCTGGCGGCGTCTGTCCATTATCCGATCCGTGGTGCTGTGACCTTCAAAGGCCCGGTCGGGGTTAATGTGGCGTCGGACGCGTTGGCCAATTTGTCATCATCCGGGGTGAATGGCGGCGCGTTGGTGATCTTGGGCGAAGATTACGGCGAAGGCTCGTCAATCATGCAAGAGCGCAGCCACGCATTTGCAATGAAATCGCAGTTCTGGCTGATGGACCCGCGCCCGAACCTGCCCTCTATCAGGCGCTCGGTCGAACAAGGTTTCGAGCTGTCAGAGGCCTCAAACACTCCGGTTATGCTGATGGTTCGGATCCGGTCCTGTCATGTGACCGGCAGCTTTGAAACCCGCGACAACAAACCGCCCAAGCTAAGCGTGAAAGACGCACTGGCCAATCCGCGCCGCGATTTCAGCCGGGTCATCCTGCCGCCGATGTCTTACATCCACGAGCAGGACAAGGTGAACAAACGCTGGCCAGCGGCGGAAAAATTCATCGTCGAAAACAAGCTGAACGAACAGTTCGGCCCGCAAAAAGCCCCGGTCGGGATAGTGGTTCAGGGTGGCATGTACAACAACGTGATCCGTGGGTTGCAACGCCTTGGGCTGGCAAATAGTTTTGGCGACACCGAGGTGCCGATTTACGTTCTGAACGTCACCTACCCGCTGATCATTGACGAGTTTCTGGCCTTTACTCAGGGCAAAGACGCCCTGTTGGTCGTCGAAGAAGGCCAACCCGAATTCATTGAACAGAACTTGGGTTCAATGCTGAACCGCGCTGGTAGTTCAACGAAACTGCATGGCAAAGACATGTTGCCGATGGCGGGTGAATATTCCGGGCAAATTGTGCTGGACGGATTGACCGCATTTTTGCGAAAAGCGGCCCCGGATTTGCTACCGGGACAGGTTCGCGCACCAAATGCGGACAGTGTTGAAATCCCTGATCTGTCAAAAACTGTCCCGATCCGCCCGCCGGGGTTTTGCACCGGTTGCCCTGAACGTCCGATATTTGCCGCCCTGAAATTGGTGGAACAGGAACTGGGCCAGCACCAGATTGCCGGCGACATTGGGTGCCATTTGTTTGGCAGTTTGCCGCCGTTTGAAATCGGCGGCTCGACGATGGGCTATGGGCTTGGGCCGGCCTCGAACGCGGCGTTTGACGGCGGTGGCGAAAAGCGGGCGATTTCGATCCTTGGCGATGGCGGGTTTTGGCATAACGGCTTGTCATCATCCATTGGCAATATGGTTTTTAATAATTCCGACAGCGTAGCGATCATCGTTGACAACTTCTATTCAGCCGCGACCGGCGGGCAAGATGTGCTGTCGTCCAGAGCTGACAATGTCAGCAAATCAACCGGGCATCCGATCTCGGACGCGCTGAAGGGTGTCGGGGTCAAATGGATCCGCCAGATCGACCACACCTATGATGTCACCAAAATGCGCGATGTGTTCCGCGAGGCGTTAACCACGGATTATGACGGGCCGAAAATCATCGTGGCGTCGTCTGAATGTATGCTGAACAAACAACGCCGCGAAAAGCCGCTGCGCGCTGTGGCGGTGCAACAAGGTCGGCGTGTGGATGTGCCGCGATTTGGCGTGGACAGCGACGTTTGCACGGGCGATCACGCCTGCATTCGCTTGTCCGGTTGCCCATCTCTTAGCCTAAAAAGGCTGGATGATCCGCTGCGCGACGACCCGGTTGCCAGCATTGATCAGACCTGCGTTGGCTGTGGCAATTGCGGCGAGGTTGCCGATGCGGCGGTGCTATGCCCGTCGTTTTATCGCGCCGATGTGGTGCATAATCCCGGCGGGCTTGAGCGGTGGTGGGCAGGCGTTCGCACCTCGTTTATTACGTCCCTTCAGGCCCGCAGGCAACGGCGCCGCCTTGAGTTTCCGGAGGTTTCGGGATGAGCGATAAAATCATCAAACTGGCAGTTATGGCCGTGGGCGGACAGGGCGGCGGCGTTCTGACCAACTGGATCGAGGCGATGGCGCGCGCCGCAAATTATGCCGTTCAGGCGACGTCAGTCGCCGGGGTCGCCCAGCGCACCGGGGCCACGATCTATTATGTCGAAATGGCACCAATGGCCGAACGGATGCCGGTGTTTTCGCTTGCCCCTGCTGCGGGTGATGTTGATATCCTGATCGCCGCTGAAATGATGGAAACCGGTCGCGCCATATTGCGCGGGTTTGTTACCCCTGACCGCACAACGCTGATCGCCTCCAGCCACCGCGCGCTGGCTGTGTCGGAAAAAGCAACCCCCGGTGACGGTATCGCGAATGCGGATGAAGTACGGGCAGCCGCGGAAATCGCCGCGCAAAACTTGATCCTGCTTGATATGGAGCAGATCGCCGTCGGCGTTGGATCGGTCATTTCCGCCAGCCTGTTTGGCGCTTTGGCGGCCTCAGGTTCCCTGCCGTTTGAACGCAGCGCGTTTGAGGACGCAATCCGCGCCTCGGGCAAAAGCACGGGGCCAAGCCTCGCCGCGTTTGCCGCTGGTTTTGATGCGGCGAAGGCGCCGACTGGCGAAGCGTCAGTCCCGCAGGCCGAACCGATTGCCCAAGAGGTGCGCGGGGGCGCCAAATTGCTGGCGGGGTGGAATGCCCTAGTGGGCGAAGCGCAGGACTTGCCGGAAAGCATGCGCGAAATGGCCCTGTCGGGTTTGCGCAAAGTGGTGGATTTTCAGGACCTCAAATATGGGCGCGTATACCTTGACCATGTGCGCACGATTCTGACGTTGGACAATCCGGCCAAAGATCATGTGCTGACGCGCGAGGCGGCAAAATACATTGCCAACGCTATGGCCTATGACGATCTGATCCGCGTTGCCGATCTTAAAAGCCGCGCCAATCGTTTTGCGCGGGTTCGCACCGAAATGAACGTGACGGACGACAACGTGATGCATATCACCGAATTCATGCACCCCGGCGCTGGTGAAATCGTCGGCCTGCTGCCTGCCCGGCTGGGAAAAAACATCGAAAACAGCCCGCGCTGGATGGACCGGATTGGCCGGATGTTTGGCAAAAGCCGGCGGATGCGCAGCGACACGATACCTGCCTTTGCGCAGCTCTACTTTCTTGGCGGTCTGCGGCGCTGGCGGTTAAGAACCCATCGCCATGCGATCGAGACAGCGCATCTGGCTGCGTGGCTGGACACCGCGAAATCCTTTTTGCCTGACCAATATGATCTGGCGGTCGAAGTGATCCGCAGCCGCCGCTTGGTCAAAGGCTATTCAGACACCCATGCGCGCGGAAAATCAAAGTTCGATCAGGTCCTTCAGGGCATCGCCTTGGTATCCGGGCGCGATGACGCTGCCGATTGGGCGCACCGGCTGCGCGAGGCGGCGTTGCAGGACGAAAAAGGGGCAGCCCTTGACGGTGCGTTGGAAACGATCCGCTCTTTCAGCTAGGTTCAGGTCTGCGCAGCCAAGGCGAACAGCCAGTCCGCCACCTTGTTTTTACTGCTCATATTGCGCGCATTTGTGGACAGACGCAGATAATAATTGGCACGCAAAAATTCCGGCCAGTCAGACAGTTCGACCAACGCACCAGAGCGTAAAAAACTGTCAATAAACGGCCGACGACCCAGAAAGGCCCCCTCGCCACGCAAAGCCGCGTCAAGCGCGATGAGCGAGCTGTCAACACTTAGCCCACGTGGGATTTCGACCCCGGAAATGCCCTGCTTCAAAAACCAGCTTTGCCAGTCATCGGTATATCCCAAGATGTGGATCAGATCCAGATTTGCCATATCTCTGGCCGCGCTAATCTTGCGTTGTTCAAGATATCCGGGTGCCGCAACCGGCGTTAAAATCGAGGTCAGCAGCGGTCGCACGTCCGGGCCGTGGTCAGTTGTGCCTGACACGAACACGTCAAGATCCGCGCTGAGGTTTTGTTTATCATCGGCGGATTGTTCCAGCGTTTGGATTTGCAGCCCGATATTGGGATGACGGGTTTGAAACGTCCGAATTTCCGGTGCCAGCCACAAGGTGGCAACGCTTGACGTGCATCTGATGATCACGGTTTGCTGTGTTTGTTCCGCAAATAATTGATCCGTGGCCGTATCAAGCCGCTGCAACGCTTCATGCACTTCGTCAAAATAGGCGCGCCCGACATCCGTCAGCGAAATGAGGCGATGGTGGCGGGTAAATAACGCGGCCCCCAGTTGGGTTTCAAGCAGGCGGATTTGCTGGCTGACGGCAGCTTGCGAGATGTTCAGTTCTGTCGCCGCGATGGAAAAACTCAGCCTGCGACCAGCGGCCTCGAAGGTGCGCAGAACGTTCAGGCGTGGTCGTCGCATGGCGGGATGCTACCCCGTGTTTGGATTAGGTTTACTTATGTAATGTGGCAGCAAATATCGTTTGAGACAAGTCTGAACCGCGCCTAGCATTTGAACAACAAAACG
>JAJFIC010000017.1 GCA_021775315.1 Paracoccaceae bacterium | reverse complement strand
GTTCCGATCTTGGCAAAATAGGCGCTGAACTGATCAGACGATAAGTGATCCGCTGTCACATATCCGATCAAATTGATATAATCAGCATCAAGTGTAATCCCAGAAATCGGCCCGCCCGTTGGATCATCAGCGGCGACAAGTTCAACCACCGCGCCAGCAGACCCAGCTTGAACGGCGAGGCCGTACATTGCGGACGCATTACCTTCCAAATCAGAAATGGCTGAACCGTATGTGATCAGCGATGCGACATTGCCCGCCACAGTCACATTCAATCCATGCACAAAGGCGGCAATCGCACTGTCCGAAGTGGCCGAAACATCGTTGATTGCGATAATGCCAGCCTCGGCATCATCCACGCGCACATCCAGGGCAATGATCGAACTAGCATTCGCACTATCAGCAGCAGCTCGCAGCACTTGCTCTGCAATAATAGCCGCATCCGCGCCATCAACCCGACCGTTGAGTGTTGTGATCGCGCTGGCGTTTACAAGGTCAGCCGCCGCGCGCACCGTTTGCTCAACAACAATCAAAGCTGAATTTGCATCAATCAATGCGCCAAGAGATAGCGTGGCCGCCGCTCGCGCAACGCCTTCATCCCGCACATCGGCCATGATTTCTTGGCGGGCATAAGCCACTTCGGTGTTTATCGCTTTGCGATTGCGATAATTTGTAAGCAAGTCAGCCAAGCTGGCAACCGCGTCGGTGTCCAATTCCGTGTGGGCGCTGCGCGTGTCAATCACGGTTGCGGCAATGCTTGGCGCACTGATCGAACTTAGCTGGGTTTCAGCACTAGATACGCGGGTTTCAACCGCGTCAAAGGCGGACGTTTCAACCTTGTTAATGATTGAGGCTTCGAGCGCGTCAATCTCACTTTCTGCCGTGGTAACGCGCACACCGATACCATCAACGGAAATAATTGAGGCTTTGAGCAAGACCGTCGCTTCAACCGCAGCAATATCAATCTCGGCCTGGTTGATCTGCACCTGCATTGCATTCAGTGAGGCCAAATCAGCCGGATCAAGCACGGCGGCGGCAATGGCGTTATCCAATTCCACCTGGGTGACGGAAAGGTTTATATTCCCCTCAGCCGCATTCAGGCGGATTTCTGCGGCGGTAATCCGATCCTCTGCCGTGACCAAGCCAGAGATCACCACCGACCCGGTTGCCGGATCAAAAACGATCCCCGCATCCGCAATCAGGCTATCGGCGCGGCTACGCTCGAGCGATAACCAAAGCAGGTTTTCTTCCACCAAATCCAGCGTGTGCGAAACGTCCCGCTGGCCGGATATCACAGGCTCAAGGTGTTCCGATTGAAACGTGTCGATCAAGCCTTGTGCTGCAGTCCGGGCATCATCAGCGATCTGGTCAAAAACCGTTGTAGAAAGATCCTCTGCAACGTATTTGATGTCGTCCGTCGTTGCCGACTTCCAAGCGGACCAAGAGGTTGGCCGATCCACAAGCAGTCGGCCTCGCGCTTCGTATTTCGTGGCCGGCAATACTCCGGCAGCGATAATTACACCTCCAACTTCAACATCATGCGTGGAGCCGACAGATATCATTTCTTGGGTGTCAAACACCCGAACCTGCCAACGCACACCGCGAACATCATCGAGGCCAGCTGCAGCCCAGGACAGTTGCAAAGCCGGGCGGCGGTCCGCATCAGCGGCATCTTTGATCGTGGTTTTTGCAACCGTCCAGCTTGGAACCGTTTGCGCCACAGGCTTGGTCCGGTTCGTGGACACGACTGTGCTCGGCAGCAAATATCCGACTTCCCAATATGTGTCGCCTCCATCCCGCTCGCGAATTGCCAAAGATTGTTTGCAACTGACTTGCGCATCCGAGGTCCGGCTGATCTCAAAGACTTTGGCTGTGTATCCCTCCTCGGAACTGGTCCAGGACACCGCATCCAACGGTTCCAAAACCGCCGCATCAGGTGGCAGGATCAGGCTGTGCCGGCGAAATCTTTGCTCTTCGTTAATGTTGGAGTGCATCAATCGCTGCACTTGTTTTGGAAACGGAACCGTCGGAAATTGCAGCGAAGCAATCAGCCGTCGACCCTGATCTCTGGTTTCCCAGGTCGCATTATAAAGCGCTGGCGCGTCCTTTGGTGACCACAAGCTGTCGGGTTCCGGGTAATTGGCCTGAATGCCGTTAAAAGATGCCTCAAGGCCTTTGAACGGATCAAATTCGCGAGCACCGGAAGCAACAACGTCGTCGTCCGTGAAGAAATAAACCGGCAGTCCAGGACCACCTGAACGGGTTTTGAACACACCTCCAATCTCAACGGTTTGACCGGCGCAGGATTTGTCCAGTTCTTCCAGAACTGAGGCGGGTTCAGTGGCCACCGAAATTTCATACCCGGCCTGGTACTGTGGGTCGACCTCGCCATCAGCCACGACATCGCAAACATTCATTGCCGCGAACCAATTGTCTAAAGGTACTTCGTCCTCACCGGCCTCCCCACCCCAGACCGTGCCATCCGGCAGCGTGATGCCGCGTAAAATATTGTATTTGAGAACCTGTGGATTCGTTGTCGTTTCCCAGGTGGCTGGATCAGCCCATCGATGGGCGCCTGTGCCGCCAACGCTGGTATCAAGACGCGGGTCGTAAAGTGGAATGCCGGTAAACTCGACCCGCAGTTTTGGCTCTTCAGAAAAATACTCGCGATTAAACCTGAACGTGAACAGGGCATAGGGAACGCCGGTTCCGATCATATCAGCGGACCATGGAAAATCCGGGTCGGTACCAAAGGCTGAAATCAGATAGGGATCCGCAGCGGTTTGGCTGCCGTCATAGTATTTGACCCAGGCATAATCAGTGCCACCACCGTCCCGATACTCAAGAATAGGAAGGCCATGGTCGGCATGCGGTGTTGCGTCGAGCGTGACCCACTCATTATTGATGGCAACCCGCGATATCGTTTGTCCCGGGCAATCGCCAAAATCCCTGATCATGGTCATGTAGGCGTTTGGCGTGCCACCAGCCGAGCCCGTAGTCAGGTTTGGGCAAACCCTGTTTCCCTCGGTCGCATAGAACCCAACAATAAAGGATTGCGGGGTTATGCCACCGCCGGTTGGAAACTGGGTTTGAATACCAGGCTGGGTTTGTTTGGGCTGCATCGCACGCGCAAGGGCGGTGATTGCGACAGTCGAAAGCAGACGAAACCCAATGGAATTTACGGCCAATCCCAGAACGGTGATCGTACCAGAGAAAGGCAACAGCCCGCCAATAAGCGTCCAGGCATTCGCAGCCCCGGCACTGGCCAGGAAAAAGACCAGCGCCAATATAATCCGGTTCATACTTTAAACACCCTTTCAGCCAGGCGCAGGGGAACCAGCGCCATGCCTTCTGGGTGGCGAACATAGATTTTCTCGCCCTGGATGATGCCAAAAGCAATTTCGCCATCTGCTTGTAATATCGCGATATCGCCAACTTGAGCGAATGCGGGTGAGACCTCGGCAAAACGCCCTTCAACAAGCGCAGGAATATCAGCAAAGCCTGCCTTTTTCGCCACCCTAAGCCCACCCAGGACTGTCGTGTAGCGACCGCGAAACTCTACTGCCAAATCGACACCAGTCATGGCTTCAACGGCACCTGCAATAAACAGAGCACAATCCATTTCACCGGGATTGAAAGCTGTGCGGGCAACCTGGTTCAGATAGACAACCAGCCGATTATGCCAGTCAGGAAGACGTTTCAATTTTATCCTCCCCCCAAAATGTCTTGGCCGTTTCGGCAACATCGGCGTATCGGCGAAAGCGATCATCCGCCCGCAATCGGTGGCTCTCGTCTGATTTCTTGAGTGCCAGTTTGCGGGTCAGAACGCGTGCGCTTGAAACTAGGACAAGCTCCGCTTTTGCCCGGCCCGGTATTGCGGTTCGGCTGATCGGCGCCCCATTGATCCAGCCCTTGAACACGCGATGCGGTTCGGAAACCAGATTGCGCGTTTCGGTGTCATAAAGGGCGCGGTGGATCTCGATCGGCGCAAACCGCGCATCATAGGTGCGAAGGACGACTTTGACTTCCGGTGAAATCGGGCTGATTGTGACCCGGTGATTGCGGGCCTTAAAGCCGACCTCGTGAACAATATCCGGCACCTCAAGCACAGTGCCAGCGCCGTAGTAATCTCGCGCCTGCCCAGCGATTGTGATCGTCTCATGATCCTCACCGTTCCAAAGCCCAAAGGAAACGGGATCTCCAGTCGTGCGATCCTTTACCGTCATCCAAAGCAATTGACGCGCAATTATGCCCGCGCGGGTTCCAAACGCTGCAAGCGTTGCTGCATCATAATCCCGCATCCATCTACCTCAATGTCTGAAGAAACTTGAGGCTTATGCCCCCGGTATTGATGCGCCGGGTTGCGCCCGGTTCAGTCGAGCCCGGGACAATAATCACTTTGCAACTTGGCTTGGAAAGCGTCACAGCAGCACCCACGGACGCGCCTGTTCGGATATGCGGGGTGACCTCAACATAAGGCGACAGACCAGCTCCATCGGCGGTTATCTCG
>JAJFIC010000016.1 GCA_021775315.1 Paracoccaceae bacterium | reverse complement strand
ATTAGGGGTTTAACGGCGGTCTAAACCAGCGCTGGCGAATTGTTAGCTCGGCACTTCCCACCATTGCAGACCTTCGTGGTCATCGCAGCGAACTTCCGGTTTGAGCCGAAATTGACTGCTTCGTTACCTTTGAATTGGATGGCCACAATGCCCTTCTTCGAAGTCCCAGAAATCCTTTGAAGCCCCATCTTTTAATAGAGCAAAAACCAACTGGATGTCCGCCTTTTTGGGAACATCAATTGCGTAAATGCAATATCCGAAATCAGCCTGTTCATATGAGCATCCCATGGCCTCTAACGGCTTCCAGAAGTTTTCGAATTTTGTCTCGTCGGTGCCTTCCTTGCACAAGATACGGTAGGTCGACCCACCTGACGAAGTTGTCTTACTAACAAAATAAATCACTCCATCGCACAACTTGGTTTTCACAACATCTTCGAAAGCTATGCCCCTTGCAAAGAACGGCGAGTTCTCAATCCGGTAAAGATCGGCGTCAAGCTTGGTGGCCCACATGCTTTCAACAGACTGGCCGTGCCATGCGTCTGGCTCCAGATCGAAAAATACTCGTTCCAAAGGTCACTCCAATATAACTTTCACTTCTATGAATATATCGTTCTGCAGGGCTCATGTCATTGTCGCTTTGTCCCCAACAGCAGACCTTAATGCGTCGCCCAGCGAACGTCCGGTTCCTGCGCTTGCCTGTTCGCACATTTCCAACTCAGCAAGATCGAAAGGCACTGGCAGGGGTTGCGCGTGCGGCACTTCGTTTCCCGAAGTGGATCATGCCAATCGGTCGCAGAACCTCTCCGATTAACGATAAAAAATGAACTGCAAATATTCGGGCATATTTACCACCTTGGTCGCCGGTTACCTAAGGTTTTGTTTTACAAGTCAAATAGGAAGATGTTAGAAATATTTTCGCAAAAAGAGCGAGACTCATTTTTGAAAATACAGTGGAAACCATCATGAAAATTCGCAGAGCAAGATACTGGCACGCAATTGTGCCTGCCGCCGTATTGGCAATTGGGGCAGTCTTTTCGGCAAGCTCGGCACGTGCGCAGGGCGACTTGTACTTTATGCATAACGCAAGCCCGTATTTCGTTTGGTCAGATCTGTCGATTTGCGAAAGCGACCTGAGCGGTACGGGCAACGCCTGTGTTTCCTGGGCCGCCGACCCGTTCTGTGGTCGCTATTTGTGGTCGACAGCCGCAACAGCCAATGTCGCTGGCGATAGATTGATCCGTAAAGATAATGTAACAATCCGCCATACCAACGGAAATTCCGAATTCTGTGATGTTAGTCCATAATACGTTCTACAGCGTTTGGCGTTTTATCTGAGGCACTGCATCACTCTGACCGGCGAGGCAATGGTTGTGAAACAATCGCGTTCACAGGTCAGGGTGATTCAAATCAAACGCAAAGCGCTTTAACAGAGCCGGCGCGCAAACGGCAGCAATGCAAAAGTGCTGCCGCAACGCCGGGTCAGTTGGCCAACAGCAGGTATGGGCCATAGTTCCCATATTACCCATGTAAATGAACAACAGCTAAACCGGCTCAGCTGTGATTGTCAGCGTATGTATACTGCCGATTGTATCAATGACCGCAACGACGGGCCGCATCGCAGCATGCCCAACCTCGGCCAAGATCTGCAGTCGACCGGAATCGAATCCCCCAAACCAAGTTTCGCCTGTCGAAGTTCCAGCTAAAGGCTGAAACGCCTGATCCGCCCACTGTTCAGTAACGAAAAACAATCCTCTGTGATTGCCGGTATTGTTCCCAAAAACTGCAGAAAATGGCTTTATTTCAGCAACTAAGCGGTAACTCTTTGCAGCATCAATTGACCCATAGCGGCACAAATTGCCAACTTTTCCGGCAATACGCGGCGTTTTCGTAACGCCATGCTGGTGGGAGGCGGCTTTTGCGGGCCGTGGTAAAACAAAATGGAATTGAATTTTGACCGGCCTTTGAAAAAGGTCAGACATTGGCTGTGTGCAAATACACGTAACCGTTCGAAATATGTACCGACCACAAAGACTCATAAGACTGTAAAACCAGCCTGGACCACAACCTGTTCCGCCATCATTCTTGCCGCATTCAGCATTCAAGCATCACCAGCTTACGCATGGGATATATCAACCAGCATTAATGGCCCAGCCGCTACAAATGGAACAATTGGAACTTGCAGTTTTGGCGCTGTTGCTGTTGGCGCGATCGATGCGGCGTTTATTGGGTCAGGACTTGGAACTGCCACCAACTACGTCGCTGGTGGAAATATGCGACTAATAGGAAGCGACTTTGCTCAACCCGACTTTTCGAAAAGCCTTTTGGAAACCAATTGTGGAATAACCGACGCTACGATCTCTTCTTCGATAGGGATAGACGCAGGTGAGGCCTTCACTGCAGAGACCCTCATGGAACTTGTCGTACAGGCAACCGAAACTGCTGACGGCAAGACTTATGATTATGTAATACGTATTTCCGGCGCAGCGAATGCAGTAGCTGTTTTAACGTCCACAAGAACTGAAGTGGTCGTCGCCAACGTAAGCCCAACTGCGGATGCAGGGCCTGATCAGCCGAGTGTTGCCTCAGGGGCCACGGTGACCCTTGACGGTTCCGGCTCTAGCGATAGCGACGGCAGCGTTTCATCTTATGCCTGGACCCGCACCGGCGGCACTGGTGGAAGCATTGCGTTAAGCAGTTCCACAGCCCAAAAGCCGACCTTCACGGCGGATACGCTGATTTCGATTGATGCCGCAGTGACGCATATCTTCTCGCTGGTGGTGACCGATGATGGCGGGGCAAGCTCGACCGCCGACACGGTTACGATTACGGTCAATCCACCGGCTAACGCTGGCCCAACAGCCGATGCTGGGCCTGATCAGCCGGGTATTGCCTCAGGGGCCACGGTGACGTTGGACGGTTCCGGCTCTAGCGATAGCGACGGCTCCATTGCATCTTATGCCTGGACCGAGACGACAAGCACGGGTGTGACACTTAGTGATGCAACGGCAGCAATGCCGACCTTTACCGCGCCTACCGTTAATCCCGGCGATCCGGATGTCACGATCACTTTTGATTTGGTGGTCACCGATGACGGTGGGGCAAGTTCAACAGCGGACAGCGTGGATATTGTCACCGGCCCATTGCACGCAACGGTCGCTGCAACCCAAGGCCAAATTGCGGATGCGGCTCAGACTCAAGCCAATAACATTATGAACACGATGCCAAGTTTCGGTGGATTTCTGGGTGGCGGTGGTGGCCTTTCCACACGCAGTTATAACCTTTATGCCACCGACGGGAATTTCAACCTGAATTTTGAAGGCAGTCTCTTGGGTCAGTCTTCCAAAAACTACGCCGGCAAATACGATATCTGGGCAAAAGTTTTAGCCGTACATTCAGATGCCGGCACTTCAAGCAGCGACTTCTTCGTTGGCTACCTCGGCACACACCGGTTTGTGAATGAAAATTTCTTAATCGGCGCAATGGCGCAGGTCGATTACAGCTCTGCCAGCGAAAGCGTTGTCGGCTCATCGGCGTCAGGCCGGGGCTTTATGGTTGGGCCGTACATGGCCGGTAAAATCGCTAACACGAATATGGAGTTTGAAGGGGCCGCAACCTGGGGGCGGTCTTATAACAACATAACACCCATCGGAACCTACACCGACAATTACAGCACCGAACGCTGGATGGTTATGGGCAAAGTTGCGGGTAGCTTTAACAGAGGAGCCTGGACCATCTCGCCAAACGCCAGCCTGTCTTATTTCAGCCAAACACAGGCGGCCTATGTGGACACTCTGGCCGCCTTAATACCATCCCAGACCACAACCCTTGGCGAAATTAAACTGGGCCCAAGTTTCAGCAGGGATTACAACGCTGCCAGCGGTAACATAATGCATGGCACCTTCGGGGTGTCCGCAGTTACCAATTTCGCGATCTCCAGCTCCAGCGGTTCACAAGCCTTTCCGCTGGGCAATGGCGCGGTTCGCGGTCGGCTTGATGCCGGTGTTTCAACCACGACGAACAACGGTTGGAATTGGTCAGCCAGCGGCTTTTACGATGGTATCGGCATCAACAATTACCGGTCTTTCGGTGGTACGATTACGGCTGACATTAAGTTCTAAAGAAGTCGCTAAAACCCCGGGCGCTCCACTGTTGAAAGTAAGCTAGACCGCAATCAACCGCACGCCTGGGCGCGGCGGCGCAACAAACGCGATGATCGGGCGCTCACAGTCAACTCAGCAAGATCGAAAGACACTGGCAGGGGTTGGGGGGCTCGAACCCACGACCTACGGTTTTGGAGACCGTCGCTCTACCAACTGAGCTAAACCCCTTCAGTGTGATAGCTGACATATAAAAGCAGCGCCGGTTATGCAAGCCAGAATGAACCTTTATCTGCATACGACCCCCTTGGGCCACTGGCACACACATAACCGTGCAACAGCCCTGCCCTCATCATTGTTCGTCAAATACTCTCGCGCGACGCGCGGCCGAGCCCCGGCAGGGGCGAGATAAGGTAATGACCGCAAAGCGGTCTCCATTAATTCAATTGCCAAACCACTGAAGCTGCGTCAGCAAAACCCACGGGAACTGGCTGACATGGCCAGCCCCGACATTCACTTCAATCGTGAACATATTGGCGTTCAGCACCAAAAGCACCACAAAAACTGGCCAGCTTAAACTCTGTTCTAGCCGTTGCGCCGCGTCGGGCAAATGCCGCACCAAAAGCACCAGCACCAAAAACCCGCACAGCACAGACGCGGCCCCAAAGCGCACCACATCAAAGGCGATAAAATTCAGGCTGATCGGTGCCAGAACCGCACCCACCATCATCACCTTACCCGCCACATCCACCGCACCCAGCAAGCGCGCGGCCAGCCACGACAGCCACAGGCTCATCGCCAGTAGCGGAATGCCGTCAAACAGCACCCAGGCCCAATATTTCGTTGTGCCACGCAGCTCGGCCATCAACGCGAAATTCTGACCAATCGTTCGGCCCGCCACATCGGTGGAATTCGGGTCCAGCTTGAAATCGGCCCGAGACTGCAAATATTGCGCGTAATCCGCCGCCTGTTGGGTCGAAAACGTACCCAATCCAGCCAACGCCGCGATGGTCAGCCCGCCAACCAGAACCGGTGACAGTGCAACCAGCCAGCCCAGCCGCGTATCCCGCCGTGCCAGCCACAAATCAAACCCGATCAGGACCGTAAAATAGGGCAGCATGTTTTCGTGGATCATTACCCCGATCACAACCAGCCCAAGCCTGAGCGAAAGACCAACCGTGCTGCGCCCGTCGCTGGCCAGTGCCAGCAGGGTGACTGCCAACAACAGCGCATCCAGATAGCCGGTATTGCCGACAAAACTGGCAAATGCGAAACTGTTCAGCCCCAGTATCAACAACAGATAGCTTGAAACTTGCTGGGGCAATTGGCGCGACAAAAACAAATAAAACGCCAAAGCCCCGATCAGCGCCAGCACCGCCGCCGCTGCGTAAACCTCAGAAACCGAAACGCTTGTGCCGGTGATCCAACTGAACACCTCGCCGAACAGACCGCGCCGGGTGAGGCCGAATTCATAATCAAACAGCATTTGCGTGGCGGAAAAGGCTTTGGGCGGCAGCAGGTGGTTCACCAAAGCCAGCAACAGCGACACCAGGGTCGCCAGTTGCAACATCTGCAATTTTCTGGGATCGCTCATCTGACTGCTCCGCCGTTTTTGTCTTTTATGGCGGGTTCAGCGATTACATGGCAACACTTTCCTGCGGTGGTGGTGCCGTGGGTGCCGCAGTCGCGTTTATTCCTCGGTCGTGGTTGGTGCCGCGTCCCCGAACACATGCTTGTTTTCACGCAGCCATTTATGCGCCTCAAAAACGGCAGTCTGCACCAATGCGGCCAATTGCTCTTCCCGGCTTTGCGTCAGTCCCGAGCCCAGCAGCAACGAGCCACCGGTGATTTTTTCAAGAATGGTAAATTGCTTGTGTTCCTCAGTAATCCGCTCGCCCTTTTTGTCGTCCCAAACGTTCAGAGACACAACAAGCGCTGATTTTGGCGAAAACACCAACGGGATGCCCGGCTGGGCCAAAACATAAGCGTCAACGGAAATCACGATGTTATAAAATTTGTCGCCCTGATAGACACCAAACACCCGCTCGACCTCGGATTTGATGGCTGTTTCCAACTCGATCGTGGTGGCATCACGTGACATCGGGCCTTGTTCCGCATTTTTGGCAACGGCAATGGCATGGCCAAGCTTGAAATCACCCAAAGGTTCAACGGCAGCAACGCTGGCTGGCGGGACATCGGCGCAGGACACCAGCACCACGGCCATCACAATGGCCATACTGGCGGTCAGCGCCCTTTTTATCCCGTTGATTGATCGTATCATTCAGCGTCTCCCTATGATTGGTGACTGATTTACCTCAACCTGTGAATTGCCGCAACCTGTTCGATTGTGCCCGCGCGATGTTCGGCCTATTAAAATTAGGATGCTTGATGCGAATGAAATTCCGGTGCCGGTTCAGATATCTCTGATGCGCGAACCGATGAATATGTTCCGGGTGCTTCAGACAGCGCGGCGAAACCTGTTAGAGGTGGTCCCGCGCGAGGCCACTTTTGTACCGATCCTGTCCGGCCGCACTGGCGTGCGGTGGCATCTGCTGATGGATCCCGACGGTCTGAAGCATGTGCTGAATGATAGGTTTGAAAATTACCCGAAATCCAAGGTTGTCAGCAATGTTCTGGAACCTGCCATCGGGGGCGGTCTTTTTGTGGCCGAAGGGGCCCATTGGCGTTGGCAAAGACGGGCCATGGCGCCGGTTTTTTCGCCGCGAAACATTCAGGACCTGTCGCCGTTCATGACCGCCGCTGCCAGCGCATCGTCTGATCGTCTGGCGCGCGGTGCGGGCGGGCAGGTTGATGTGTTTCAGGAAATGATGACGGCAGCGTTTCAGGTGATTTCGGACGTGACGTTTTCCGGCAGTGGTGCCATCGGACAGGACGAGGTTCAGGGCGCAGTCAATGATTATCTGGCCGGTTCGGCCAAGGTGTCCGTGCTGGATATGTTTGGCGCGCCGCATTGGATTCCACGGCCGGGGCGGATGTTTAAGCCACGAAAGCTCAGACAACTAAAGCACGCTGCGGACAAGGCTTTGGCGAAACGCCGTGCCGATGGCCCTCGCGAGAACGCCGATCTGATCGACCGCATGATTGCCGCTGAAGACCCTGAAACCAAACGTCGCATGACCCCGATTGAGTTGCGCGACAACCTGCTGACATTCGTTGTCGCCGGACACGAGACGACGGCGCTGGCGATGTGCTGGGCGTTGTACCTGCTGGCGTTTGACCCAACGGTGCAGGAAAGACTGCGCGCCGAGGCCAGTTCGGTTCTGAACGGGCGGGTGGCCACGGCGCAGGATTACGCCGCCCTGCCCTACACCCAACAGGTGGTGAACGAGGCTTTGCGGCTATATACGCCCACCGCTTTTCTGTCGCGTGTGGCGTTGAAAAAAGACACCTTATGTGGCCGCGATATTCTGCCCGGCGACAATGTGGTGCTGCCGATTTACGCCTTGCACCGAAATCATCTGCTGTGGGACCGACCGGACGAGTTTGACCCCGAACGTTTTGCCCCCGGCAACAAGATCGACCGCTATGCGTTTCTGCCGTTTCTGGATGGGCCGCGCAAATGTATCGGCGCGCAATTCGCCATGACCGAGGCGGTTATTCTGCTGTCCACCGTCGTGTCACGGTTCAAGTTTTCGCTGGTCGACGGCAAAGTGCCGAAACCGCAATTGCTGCTGACGTTGCGGCCTGAAAATGGCATTTGGCTGAATGTGGAAACCGTTTAGGAACCTCTGAACAATGTCCGCCTTCGGCATTTCGCAGAAATGTCAGCCCCCGACCGGGTGGGGGCGAAGTGCACGCGGATTGTCTGCAACCACAATTGCAAATACGCGTGCCTTTTCAATAGAATGAAACGTTACAAAAGCCCCCGCCATGGGGCGGTCGGGGGCTGACATTTCTGCGAAATGCCTACTTGATCAGAGCTCCCTAGTTTTGCCAGCTTAACTGTCACAGATATTCTGCAAATCCCGCCATTCAGTGACGCTCAGAACCGGGGTGTAAACCTCGCCGACCTGATCTGCATCAACGGCGGCTTGGGCGCGGCCTTTCAGATCGGGGTGGCTGGCAAGGTGGGACAACAGGCTGGTGTCTTCGTCCGTGTTGTCGCCGCCCAGACGCAAAAAGAAATCGCCCATCGGCGCTGTGGGCAACCCGACCTGCCCCAGTAAAGCATGGGCATAGGTATCTGAATCAGCCTCGGCCCCACGGGAATATTGCGCCTGTATCAGCCTTTCCGTCAGAAACAGAACCGCCGCCCCACCGGCAAAATCACCCAGCAACAAGCCCAGAACCCCGACCGATCCGGCAGAACGCAACGCAAGCCTTGTCGGGTCGCGGTGATCGACATGGCCCATTTCATGGCCAAGGACGCCTGCGACCTCTTCCGGGCTTGTGGCGTCTTTCAGAAGGCCGCGAAACAGCACGATATGCCCGCCCGGCAAGGCGAACGCATTGACCATCTCGTGATCCAGCACATGCAGGTTGATCTCATACGGAAAATCGGTGCCGGGGTTAAGCCTGTCCAGCATCTTGTTAAGGGCGACCAACCCGTCAGGGGCATCACACAATGGCAGGCCATATTCGGTATTTTCGGTCAGGGCCTGGCGGATTTGTTCAAACGTCGTATCCCCCAGCGCCTTTTCACCCCGTGCGGGCAACATCAACGCCAGTTGATCCGCCATCACTGGCACCAGCACAAAAATGATCAACGCGACCGAGGCCACAGCGCCCGCTGACAAAACGGCCAGCCGTTTCAGCACATTTGGGTCTTTGTGGCGGCGTTTCAGATTGGGGCAAACAGCGGTCAACCGCGCCGCAAGATCGGTGTCAGACACCACCACACGGGCCGGATTATCACCCGCCTGCCCCAGCACCGCTGCCTTTTTGTCGGCCTGATCGGGGATCAGTCTGAGGTCGGCCAACGGCCAGTCGATCGGCACACCGCCATCGGGCAGCGTGATGCGCAGAACGCTTCGGTCCGCATGTTCGATGATTTCCAGTTGCACACGCTGCACCCGCGCGGTTTCTCCGTCCATATAATCGGCAAAGCTGGGCGTCAGGGGTGGTTGATCTGTCATGCTCATATCGCCGCCCCAATATCCAACGCCTCGGCAAAGCCTTCGGCCTCGGAAAACTCATCGCGCGGACGCTGTGAAATTAAGACCAGTTGGTGGCTGTTGGCGATAGAGGTTGTCTCGGCGTAGTGGCGCAGCAGTGGCATGGTGACAAACACCTGATTAAGCACCCCCCAAAACACGAACACCGAGAAATACAACAGCGCGAGCACGCCAATCAGGCCGAATTGAACTATCGCATCGCCTGAATCCAACAAAGCGTCGAAATCTTCGCTGAAGACATCAAGTTGCGAAAACATCGCCAGGAAAACTACGATGCCAACGACCAGCGCCATCAGGCCGAGCCACAGGATCATGCTGGCGATAAAATTGCCCAGCAGATAAATGCCAAACACCCGCCCGGTGCGTGGGGCGGCGTGAAACCTGATCGCGCCCCCCAACCGTTTGTTGGCGGTGAGGATACGAAACGACTGCACTTTAAAATGCACAAGGCCGATCACCAACCACGGCACGCTAAGACCCAGCAGCGCAAAGCCGACAGGGTTGAACCAGCCGATCACGCCCGCCAAAATGCTAAGTCCAATACCGATATAAAGGTGGGTCGCTGCGGGCAGCAGTGTTGTCCAGCCACCTTCCTGCACAAACCGCTCGCGGCCAAACCACGTCCGGTCGATGCGAAACTTTTCCAGCCAGAAAATCTGGCGCGGATACAATATCCCCAGCGTCAGGATAGTCCCCAGCCAATGCAGCAACGCGCGCCACGCATAAGCCCACGCCGCCGGATCAATGCCAAACCGCAACCCACGCCAGCGCGTGCGGGCAAGGATATAGCGCCGGGCGCGATATTGCGCGTAAAAATAGATCGGAATGATGCCGATAAAGGACATCGCATAGGCGGCAAAATTGTCGTTCAGCAAGGAAAACGAGACATACATCAGCAGCAGATTAAAAATTCCGATGTAAAACGCCATGAACACCACCGCGATCAGAAACCCCATCAGTTTTTCAACCCCGGTGCCGGTATATTCCAGCGGCACACCACCGGGGCGGATGGCGGACCAGTAAAACCGGCGCAACCGGGTTTTCATCCAGAAACGGTAGAACCCAAGCGTCAGAACCGTCAGGATGCTCGATTTCAACGCCAGCCAAAACAAGGCCCAGCGCCGCCCGGCGTAGTCGGTTTGAAGAGTCTGAATTTCCATTGTTCCGGTCTTTTGCCAAATGTATTCCGGGCAGGATAACGCGCAGCGATAAAAACGCCAGCCCATTACCGGAACAAAGGTGTTAATCCGCACAGCCAAACGGGTCAAAACGCCGACGGGGAATCAACCACTTGGCCGAGATTTGTTTCGCGTGCGAAACATTTCTGGTATCCTGATACCCCATAAAGGTTAATTTAATCGTTTGTTAATAAAATACTACGGGTTTCACGGTAGATGAGTTTTGCGAAACTCAATCCTGTTGCTTCGCCTTCAATTCAGCCAAAGCGATTATTCTTGGGGAACCCATAAGGCGGCCTTTTGCCCGCCCCTGCACGTTTACCGATCCAGTCGCTCATATCCGTTTCGGTGCGGGTTTTGCCGCCACCCATTGGCCAGCTTAGACCGCTCGCCAGATTGAACGTGGTAATGTCAGACAGCCCACCATCAAGATCAAGCGAACCTTGGGCGCTGCGGGCCATTTTGTATTTCTGCAAACGAACCCCCTTGCCGCGGTTCATTTCGGGCAAGTCCGTCAGCGGGAAAACCAGCAGCTTGCCATTTTCACTGACCACAGCCACATGATCGCCGACAACGGCCTTGCAAATCTTGGCAACGGCCTTGTCCTTGACGTTCAGCACCTGACGGCCGGAACGGGTCTGGGCAATCACGTCGATTTCCGGGATGACAAAACCATCGCCTGCGGTCGAGGCAACCAGCAATTTGCGGCCCGGCTGATGCAGGAATAAATCGACAATCGCCGCCTCGTTCGGCAAATCCACCATTAGGCGTAAAGGTTCGCCCATGCCGCGCCCGCCGGGCAACGCCGCCGCCCCAAGCGTGTAGAACCGCCCGTTGCTGCCAAACAAAACCAGCTTGTCCGTGGTCTGGGCGTGAAACACAAACCGGGTTTCGTCGCCATCTTTGAACTTTAGCTCGGTATCAAGCGCGATATGGCCTTTCATCGCGCGGATCCAACCCATCGCGGAACAGACCACGGTGATCGGTTCCTTTTCGATCATCGCCTCAAGCGGTACTTCTTCAAAATCGGGCGCATCTGCCAGTTCGGTGCGACGTGCGCCACCCGGTGCGGATTTGCCGAATTGCTTGCGGATATCGCGCAACTGATCGGAAATGCGGCCCCATTGCAGGCCCTCATCCGCCAACAAATCCTCAAGTTCCGCACGCTCGATCAACAGCGCCTCGTGTTCTGCCTTCAGCTCCATTTCCTCAAGCCGGCGCAGGCTGCGCAGACGCATATTAAGGATCGCCTCGGCCTGAACATCCGTCAGATCAAACTCGGCCATCATGATCGGTTTTGGCGCGTCTTCATTGCGGATAATCGCGATCACCCGGTCAAGGTTGAGGAACGCAATGATATAGCCTTCGAGCACCTCAAGCCGGTGGTCGATCTTTTCCAGACGGTGCTGGCTGCGGCGGCGCAAAACATCCCGGCGGTGATCCAGAAAGGCGCGCAAAATCTCTTTTAACGAGCAAACTTTGGGGGTCAGCCCATCAATCAACACGTTCATATTGACCGAAAACCGGGTTTCCAGATCAGATTGGCGAAACAGGGTTTCCATCAGAACATTGCTGTCGACGGTTTTGGCCCGAGGTTCCAGCACCAGACGGATATCTTCGGCACTTTCGTCGCGGACGTCTGCCAGGATCGGAATTTTCTTAAGCTGGATCAGCTCGGCGATCTTTTCGATCAGTTTGGACTTCTGCACCGAATACGGGATTTCGGTGACCACGACCTGCCACTGGCCGCGCGGCAATTCTTCGATCTGCCAACGGGCGCGCAACCGGATTGAACCGCGCCCGGTGCGATATGTGTTCAGAATGCTTTCGCGCGGCTCAACAATCACCCCACCGGTGGGGAAATCCGGCGCAGGCACATGTTCCAGCAAAGTCTCATCACGCGCATTCGGCGCCTTGATCAGATGCAGCGCCGCGTCGCATAGCTCGCCGATATTATGCGGTGGAATATTGGTCGCCATGCCAACCGCAATCCCGGACGAACCATTGGCCAACAGGTTGGGAAACGCTGCGGGCAGCACAACAGGTTCACGCAAGGAACCATCGTAATTGTCGCGAAAATCAACCGCGTCTTCGGCCAGACCTTCAAGCAACGCCTCGGCGGCGGCGGTCATCCGGGCCTCTGTATAGCGCGCAGCAGCCGGGTTATCGCCGTCGATATTGCCGAAATTTCCCTGCCCATCAACCAGCGGATAGCGCACGTTGAAATCCTGCGCCAACCGCGCCATGGCATCATAAATCGCCTGATCGCCATGCGGATGATAATTGCCCATCACATCGCCGGAAATCTTGGCCGATTTGCGAAAGCCACCATTGCTGGCCAGTTTCAATTCGCGCATGGCATAAAGAATACGCCGATGCACCGGTTTCAGCCCGTCACGCGCATCCGGCAGGGCGCGGTGCATGATGGTCGACAGGGCATATTGCAGATAGCGTTCGCCAATGGCCCGACGCAAAGGTTCAGAAACGGTCACGCCGCCCTCGTCATCCTTAATGTCGTCCGTTTCATCAGCCATGACGCGGTGATACATTTGGCCCCGATCAACGTCCAGTGCCGTTTCGCCCAAATCCGGCTTTCATCGTTGCAAAAATACTCCGCGCAGCGCGGATCGCCCCAAAGGGGCTCTATGTAATGGCCCGCAGGGCCTCCATTGATTTGTTGCGTTCTTGCTGTGGGTACATTGCCCGGTTAGAACAGCCGCAAAACGGGCATGAAACGGCGGGCAGAAATTGCGTACAGGGTCTATCCTAATCACCGGGTGTTCATCCGGCATCGGCTATGATGCGGCCCATAAGCTGCACCAGTTGGGCTGGCAGGTTTTCGCCTCGTGCCGCAGCGAGGTTGACTGTGTGCGTTTGCGCGACGAAGGCCTGAATTCAATGCGGCTTGATTATACTGACGAGGCGTCGATCACAGACGCCCTCAACACGGTTCTGGCGCAAAGCGGTGGCACATTGGATGTCTTGTTCAACAATGGTGCCTACGCCATCCCCGGCGCGATCGAGGATGTTCCGCGCGATGCCATGCGCGCCATATTCGAGGCCAATGTTTTCGGCTGGCAGGACCTGACAAATCAGGTCATCCCGGTGATGCGCGCACAAGGCCACGGGCGGATCGTTAATTGTTCGTCCGTGCTTGGCCTGATCGCGATGAAATGGCGCGGGGCCTATGTGGCCACCAAATACGCCACGGAAGGTTTGACCGATACCCTGCGTATGGAACTAAAGGACAGCGGCATTGACGTGGTGTTAATTGAGCCCGGCCCGATCAAAACCGCCTTTCGCGCTAACGCCCGGGCGCAGTTTGAACGCTGGATCAACTGGGAAAATTCGCAACTGGTCGATCTATACAAATCCCGGTTGCTGAAACGCCTTTACGAGGCGGGCGAGACCAAAGACGCGTTTGAATTGCCCCCCTCAGCGGTGACCAAAAAGCTGATCCATGCGATCACCGCACGCCGACCAAAGCCGCGCTACTTTGTCACCACACCGACCTATATTGCCAATCTGATCCGCAGGGTCTTGCCAACCCGGCTGTCAGACATGATCTTAAGCTGGGATTAACAGGGGTATTCGCATGGCCAATGATCCACTTTTCTATATCATCGTCGCCGCCGTTCTGGTGGTGGTCGCAATTCTGATGAGCGGGCTTATCGGGTTCACCAAAGGCGGTGAATTTAACCGAAAATACGCCAACAAGATCATGCGCGCCCGCATTATCGCACAAGCCATCGCCGTTGCGCTGATCGTGGCCTATGTCTATTTGCGGGGCCGGGGGACGTAATGGTTGTTCTTAACAAAATCTATACCCGCACGGGCGACGCCGGACAAACCGCGCTTGGAAATGGCGAACGGGTGGCGAAACATTCGCTCAGGGTGTCGTCTTATGGCACGGTTGACGAAACCAACGCCGTCGTTGGGCTGGCCCGCCTGAATGCGGATGGTGATCTGGATGGCAAGCTGGCGATGATCCAGAACGATCTGTTTGATCTGGGGGCCGATTTGTGCCGCCCGGAAATGGAAAATGATGCCGAGGCTGAATATCCACCGCTGCGCATGGTTGCCGCCCAAGTGGACCGGCTGGAGGCTGAGATTGACCACATGAACGAGGCCCTGACGCCGCTGCGCAGCTTTATCCTGCCCGGAGGCTCGGCCTTAGCGGCGCATTTGCATATGTGCCGAACGGTGTCGCGCCGGGCTGAGCGGCTGGTGGTCGAACTCAGTGGTGTTGACACTGTAAACCCGGTGACGGTCAAATACCTGAACCGGCTGAGTGATTGGTTCTTTGTTGCGGCACGCATGGCCAATGACAGTGGCAAAGATGACGTTTTATGGGTGCCGGGGGCCAATCGTTAACATTTGAGGGTGCCCGGATATGGCACCGGGAAAGGTTTGGAAGGTTGCACATGTCTGAAATTTCCATCGAGCGCCTGATTGCCGATATACCAAACGGCGCACGTATTGCCGTGCCGACATCGCGCAGCGGTGTGGCGATGGCCGCCAGCCGTGCCCTGATCGACAGGGGTGTGCGTGATTTGCATCTGGTGACCATTCCAACCGCCGGTATTCAGGCGGATATGCTGATCGGGACGGGCTGTGTCGCGGTGGCGGAAACCGCTGGCATTACGCTTGACGAATTTGGTCAGGCCGGGCGGTTTGTCGCCGCTGTCAAGGCCGGGGAAATCCGGCTGATGGACAGCACTTGCCCGGCAATTGTGTCTGGTCTGCAAGCCGGTGAAAAGGGTGTGCCGTTTCTGCCAATCCGTGGCCTGATCGGATCGGACCTGTTGGTCAACCGTTCTGATTACCGGGTTATTGACAATCCGATGGCCGCCTCGGGCGATCCGATCGTTTTGGTTCCAGCCATCGTGCCGGATATCGCGCTGTTTCATGCACCAATGGCGGATAAGTTCGGCAATGTCTGGATCGGCAAAATGCGCGAATTGATGACCATGGCACATGCCGCAAAACAAACGCTGGTGACGGTGGAACAGATCGTCGATGGCAATCTGATGGAAGACGAGCTGCGCGCCCCGGCCACTATACCTGAGATGTTTATCACCAACGTGGCCAAGGCCAAAAACGGCGCATGGCCGTTGGGGTTGGACGGCTGTTACGAGGCGGACGCACAAGCACTGGCCGATTATGCCAATGCCGCGCGCAGTGATCAGGGTTTTTCGGCTTATATGGCGCAAGCCCCTGCTAAGGCTGCACAATAGATGGATTATCTGCCTGAAGAACTGCTGATCGCGGTCATTACCCGGCTGCTGGAGGGTGTTGAACATGTGGCCGTTGGGGTGTCGTCGCCGATCCCCGGTTCTGCCGCTTTGCTGCATCAGGCTTTGTCGAACGGACAGGCGCGGGTTACGGTGCTGAACAGCAAGAACCTGCAAACGCTGAACGACGGCGCGGGGGATTTGTTTGACCGCGCGGCACAGGGCCGGATTGGTGCGTTTTTCCTAAGTGGCGGGCAGATCGACGGGCAGGCCAATATCAATCTGGTTGGCATTGGTGAGTACCCGCAGCAAACGGTGCGGTGGTCAGGCTCGTTCGGATCGGCGTTTTTGTATTTCGTGGTGCCGCGCGTCATTTTGTTTCGCGATGAACATACAAGGCGCACGATGGTGGAAACGGTCGATTTCATTTCGGCCCCCGGTGTCAGCGCGCCCGGCGTGTATCGCCCCGGCGGGCCTTATGCGTTGGTGACAAATCTGGGTCTGTTCAGCTTTGATCGGGCGCTGGCACGGTTTCGGCTGGTCAGCGTTCATCCCGGTCATAGTCTTGAGGAAATTCTGGACAACACCGGATTTGCCTTTGATTATGACGCCAATCCCGACACCACACCACCGCCCGAGCCTGAGCGTCTGACGCTGCTGCGCGGGACAATCGCGGCCAAAATCGCCGATCCTTATCCGAAATTCGCCAAGACGGTTTTCAACTGCGGGTGACGGTCTGGTCGGCCTGCAATCAGGCCGCCGTGTCTTTTTGAAAAAGCGTTTCAAGATGATCGGCGAGGTCTGAGAACCGGGAAAACGCAAAGTCGTGTTCGAGATCCTCAAACGGTGTGTGGCAGTAGCCTTCGGTGAACAGGCCAAAGGGCAGACCGGCGGCGCTGGCGGTTGCGGCGTCCACCTCGCTGTCGCCGACATAAATCGCGTTATTGATCGCGTCAGGGCCACCCAACTGGCGCAGGCTTTCAAGCAACGGTGTGGGGTCTGGTTTACGTACCGGCAGACTGTCACCGCCGACGATTGAGGTGAAAAATTCGGCAATACCAACACCTTGCAGGACTTGCATGGTCAGGCCATGGGCCTTGTTGGTGCAAACGCCCAGCGCATAACCCTGTGCGCTTAGATGCTGCAAAAGTTCAGACACGCCGGGGTATAGCACGGTCTTTTCCGCCGGTTTTTGTGCATAAAGCTGGGTGAACTGGTCGGTCAGGGCCGCGTGGCGATCCGTGGTGAATTCGATATGACTGGCGCGCATCACACGCTCGACCAGTTTCGGAATACCGTTGCCGATGAAGGACACGATGGTTTCCAGTGGCAGCGGTTGATACCCCATGGCGCGCAACAAGGCGTTGGCGGCGGCGGCGATGTCGGGCGCGCTGTCAACCAGCGTGCCATCAAGGTCGAATATGACAGATTTCATGCGGCTTTCCATTTGATTGAGCACCCCATCGAGGCGATTTGATCCGTTGGGCCTTGCCCGGTTTGGGCCACCTGTTTCATGCCTTCAAACAAATCCCGACGTAGATCGGTTGGGCCGGCTTCACTGCGCGATGCATCAAGGCGACCGCGATATTGCAGTTCGCCGCGGTCGTTAAAGCCAAAGAAATCCGGTGTGCAGGCGGCATCGTAAGCCCGCGCGACCGATTGGTCTTCGTCGTAAAGATAAGGAAAGGTAAAGCCGTACTGGGCGGCCAGCTTGCCCATGTTTTCAAAACTATCCTGCGGGTAGGCCGACACGTCATTGGCGCTGATGGCGGCGACGCCTATGCCAAGGCTTGCCAATTCGCGGCCATCGCGTACGATCCGGTCAAGCACTGCCAGCACGTAAGGGCAATGGTTGCAGATGAACATGATCAGGGTGCCGGCCTCGCCGCTGATATCAGCAAGGCTGTAGGTTTTGCCGTCAGTGGCGGGCAGGATGAAATCCGGGGATTTCCAGCCAAAATCGCAGACAGGAGGAATGGCAGCCATAACGTGATCCTTTCAGGCGGGGGCGAACAACGCGGCCAGAACGGCGCATTGGGAAATTTGTTCAAAACTGTCCAGAACGCCGATTGCACCAGTGAAATCATCGCGATCCGTATAGGCGCTGGGGCAGATTACACAGGGGATTTCAGCGGCTTGGGCCGAGGCCAGACCGTTGCGCGAATCCTCTAACGCCAGACAATCCTGCGCGGGCAAACCGAGGCCCGTAAGCGCCAGCGCGTAAACATCCGGTGCCGGTTTCTTGGCTTTGACCATGTCACCGGCGGCGATCACTTCAAACACCTCTGCGGCGGGCAGGCCCATCGTGGCGCGTATCAGGCGGTCAACATTCGGCAGGTTGGTGGTCGTTGCCACCGCCAGACGACAGCCGTTGTTTTGGGCGTCTTTTATCAGCGCAGCAATGCCGGGGCGCAGCGGAACCGTGCCTTTGGCGATCAGGTCGCCGTAAAGTTCGGTTTTGCGTTTGTGAATTTCGACCACCGGGATTTGTGCGGGGTCGAGATGTTTGTGATTGGCCGCATAGGCGCGCATGCGTTCCTTGCCGCCAGTGGTTTTTAGCAACTCGCGGTAAAGGTCGCGATCCCAATGCCAGTCTATGGCAAACTCGGCAAAGGTATCGTTGAAAGCGTGGCGATGGGCCTCTTCCGTTTCGGCAAGGGTGCCGTCGACGTCGAATATCAGGGCTTTGGGGGTCATGATTAGCCCCGCGCCGCCTCAGCCGCGGCGCGAATGGCGCGGATGTTTTCACCATATGGGGCCGGATCACTGACCGAGCCACCTTTGAACACAGCCGATCCAGCGACCAGCACGTCGGCCCCTGCCGCCGTCATCAGGGGCGCGGTTTGGGGCGTTATTCCGCCGTCGATTTCGATGTGGATCGGGCGGTCACCGATCATTTCGCGAATTTCAGCCGTCTTGGCGACTTGCGAATGGATGAATTTTTGCCCGCCAAAACCGGGGTTTACCGTCATCACGCAGACCAGATCGACCAGATCCAGCACATATTCAAGGGCCGATGCCGGGGTTGCCGGGTTCAGCGCGACCCCGGCCTTGCAGCCAAGCGCGCGCACATGTTGCAGTGAGCGGTGCAGATGCGGGCCAGCCTCGGCATGGACGGTCAGGATGTCGGCACCCGCTTCGGCAAATTCCTGCAAATAGGCATCAACCGGCGAGATCATCAAATGCACGTCCATCACCGTTTTGATATGCGGGCGGATGGCAGCGCAGGTTGCCGGGCCAAAGGTCAGGGCAGGCACGAAATGCCCGTCCATCACATCCACATGCACCCAGTCGCAACCCTGCGCCTCGATCGCCTGACATTCGGCGCCAAAATTGGCGAAGTCAGACGCGAGGATAGAAGGCGCAATTTTGATCGAACGGTCCATGAGGATATCCTTTGTTGAAGGCTGGTCTGTCTGTGATTGGGCGGGGTGTGTCCCCGCCCAGGTCTTTTTGCAGCTTGGTTATGCGGCAGAATTGATCCGCAGTTTTTCACGCCAGCCGGGGTAGATCTGGTCGGCGTCGCCGGGGAAGCTTTCAAAGGCACGGGCGAATTGCTTGTGGTCTTTTGCGAACTCAATCGGGTCTGCGCCCTGTTTCCAGCATTGTTCAGCCTGACGCAATGAGGTCGCGCCTTCGGCGGCCCCGTCAATATGGCCAAACGCGCCGCCACCGGCGGTCAGGATCAGGTTGCTGTGGCCGAGGTTTTCAAAGAAACCCGGCATCCTAAGCGCGTTCATCCCGCCTGAAATGATCGGCGTCGTTGGCCCCATGCCAGCCCATTCCTGATGGAAATACGGCCCATCGGCGCTGTCATCGGTGATCATATAGGCCATCAGCTTGTCGGCGGCCTCGCCCTCCATCTTGCCGAAACCCATGGTGCCGGTGTGGATGCCTGATGCGCCCTGCATGCGGGCCATTTTGCTAAGCACAAAGGCCGTGTATCCGCGCATCGCGCTGGGGCTGGTTACGGCGCCGTGGCCTGCCCGGTGGTAATGCAGGTACTGATTTGGAAAGGACCGACGTGCTGTTGTAATCGCGGCAGGACCTGTGACATAGCCATCCACCAGAAACGCCACGTGGTTGGCGTTTTCGCCGAAGGTTTCCAGAATAAATTCACCGCGCGCCAACATTTCATAGTGGTCGTCAGCGGTGATATTGGCCGAGAACAATTTCGCCTCGCCGGTTTTGTCCTGCGCGCGTTTCATCGCATCTGCCACCAGCGGAATGGTTTCCTTGAGCGGGGCAAAAACCTGATTGCCTTGTGGCTCATCATTCTTGATGAAATCGCCACCCAGCCAGAAATCGTAACAGGCATTGGCAAAAGGTTGCGGGCGCAGGCCGAGTTTTGGTTTGATGATCGTGCCGACGATAAAGCCGCCATCGACATGGGGCCGGTCCAGCACGTTCCACAGGTCTTTGATCGTGGTTGACGGGCCGTCAAACAGGCGCAGATAGGCCGGTGGGACGTAAAAATCGTGGATCTTGGCGTGTTCGACATCGCCCATGCCCTGATTGTTGCCGATGCACAGCGTCAGGAACGAGGCCAGCATGGCCCGCCCGTCGATGATGTTGCGATCAAACAGGTCAACCGGATAGGCGATTTTCATCAGATTGGCGGCCTCGTCGATTTCATAGACCAGCGCATCAACGCCACGGGTGAAATCATCGGTCGTGGAAACATCAACATTGGTGCCGGTCGAGGATTCCGCAGCAAAATGCGCCGCAGTTTCCAGATATCCACCAAAACCCGCCTTGGGTTTCATGATATAGGCGACCAGAACATGGCGGCCTTGGGCGATCAGGTCTTTCTCTTCCAGGTCGAGACGTGCATAACGGTTAGATTGGTCCATAATGAAACTCCTTCGTGTTGGACTTGGCCGGTGGCGGGGTCGAGATCGCCGCCGGCTTTTACTTTTCCTTCAGTATTAACTGGTCGCAGGGTCGAGACTGCCATCAGCATAGCGTTTGGCCATATCATCCAGAGGGATGGCCTTTAGTTTTGCGCCGTTGCCCGCTGTGCCAAACCGTTCCAGACGATCTTTGCACAGGGCCTCCATCGCGTCGGTGGCCGGGATCAGGAACTTGCGTGGGTCGAACTGCGATGGTGACTGCGTCGCCATTTTGCGGAACTGTCCGGTCATCGCCATTCGGCAATCGGTGTCGATATTGACTTTGCGCACACCCGAGCGGATGCCGCGTTCAATCTCGGCCACGGGCACACCGTAAGTCTGGGGCATGTCGCCGCCGAATTCATTAATGATGTCCTGCAATTCCTGCGGCACGCTGGAGGAACCATGCATCACCAGATGGGTGTTTGGCAGCTTGGCGTGGATCGCTTCGATCTGGTCCATTGCCAGAATGTCACCGGTTGGTTTGCGACTGAATTTATAGGCGCCGTGGCTGGTGCCACAAGCGATGGCCAGCGCGTCGACCTTGGTTTTCTGAACGAAATCAACGGCCTGATCCGGGTCGGTCAACAGCGCGTCCATTTCAAGTTTGCCTTCGGCACCCGAGCCATCCTCTTTCGCGGCCTCGCCGGTTTCTAGGCTGCCAAGCACGCCAAGTTCGCCTTCGACGCTGGCACCAACCCAATGCGCCATGCGCGAAACCCGTTCGGTGATGGTAAGGTTATAGTCGTAAGATGCCGGGGTTTTCATGTCGGCCTCAAGGGAGCCATCCATCATCACGGATGTGAAACCGTGGCGGATTGCGGACAGGCACGTTGCCTCGTCATTGCCGTGATCCTGATGCATACACAGCGGCGTATCGGGGAACATTTCGGCCAGAGCCTGGATCATATTGCGCAACATGATGTCACCGGCATAGGACCGGGCACCGCGACTGGCCTGAATAATGACCGGTGCGTCAACGCTGGCGGCGGCGCGCATAATCGCCAGCCCCTGTTCCATGTTATTGATGTTAAATGCGGGCACGCCGTAGGAATATTCGGCGGCGTGATCCAACAGTTGTCTGAGTGTTATGAGTGCCATCTTTAATCTCCGTTAAGCCGCTTGGTCGCGGTCGAGGGCAGCAATGCCCGGCAATTCTTTACCTTCAAGCCATTCCAGAAATGCACCACCGGCGCTGGAAACATAGGTAAAATCCTCGGCCACACCGGCCATGTTCAGGGCGGCAACCGTGTCACCGCCACCCGCAACCGAGGTCACAAGACCACTGCGGGTCAGTTCGGCGGCCTCAAGCGCGACTTGTTTGGTGGCCTGTTCAAACGGGCGCATTTCAAAGGCGCCAAGCGGGCCGTTCCACAGGATCGTTTGGGCGCGTGACAGCACGCTGCGAAACCGCACGACCGATTTTGGCCCGGCGTCAAGGATGATGCCGTCAGCCGGACATTCCGACACGTCGGTGATAAAACTGCGGGCGGAATCGGCGAATTTGAAGGCGTAAACGATGTCGCTTGGCAGGACCAATTCGCAATTCGCGGCCTTAGCCAGAGCCTGAATTTCGCGCACGGTTTCGACTTGGTCTTCTTCGCACAGGGATTTGCCGATTTGGTATCCGTTGGCAAAAAAGAAGGTGTTGGCCATGCCGCCGCCGATGATAACGGAGTCGACTTTGTTGACGAGGTTCTTGAGCACCGCGATTTTGCTGGACACTTTGGCACCGCCAACCAGTGCGACGGCAGGGTGTTTTGGGTCTTCTAACGCCGCGGCCAATGCGCTGGTTTCTTCGTCCATCAACGGGCCGCTGAAAGCTGGCAAAAGGGCCGCGATTGCTGCGGTTGAGGCATGGGCGCGGTGGGCGCAGGAAAATGCGTCATTGACGTAAAGGTCGCCAAGGCGGGCAAGCTGGGCGGCAAAGGCTGGGTCGTTTGCCTCTTCTCCGGGATGAAAGCGCAGGTTTTCACACAGGATCACTTGACCGTCTTGCAAGGCAGCGGCGGCGGTTTCCGCCTCTGCGCCGACGCAATCATCAACGAATGTAACATCAGAGCCAAGCGCGCTGGCCAGTGCAGGCGCAATCGGGGCCAGCGACATTTCAGCGACTCGCGCGCCTTTGGGGCGACCAAAATGCGACTGAACGACGGCGCGGGCACCTGATGCCAGCAAAGGCTTCAGGCCAGCGGCAAATCGTTCGATCCGGGTCGCGTCGGTGACAACGCCGTCTTTGCAGGGCGCGTTGAGGTCGGCCCGGATGACCAGCCTGCGCCCTTTGACCTCCACATCCTTGATCGAAGTGATGGTCATCAGATGGTTTCCCCGATGACCAACGCGGTTTTCAGCATCTGGTTGGTGAAACCCCATTCGTTGTCGTACCAGCTGAACACGCGGGCCAGATCGCCGCCCATGACGCGGGTTTGCAGCCCGGCAAAGTTCGATGCGGTGTTGGTGTGGTTGTAGTCAACCGAAACGGTTTCTTCTTCGTCATAGGCCAGAACGCCGGCCAGCGGGCCTTCGGCGGCTTCGCGCATCACGGCATTGATTTCTTCGACTGAAGTTTTGCGCATCGGGTTAAAGTTCAGATCAACCACGGACACGTTTGGTGTCGGCACCCGGATCGCGCCACCGTCAAGCTTGCCCAGCAATTCAGGCAGCACCAGACCAACGGCCTTGGCGGCTCCGGTCGTGGTCGGGATGATCGACATCGCGGCGGCCCGGCCCCGGTATGGGTCTTTGTGGCGACGATCAAGCGTCGGCTGGTCGCCGGTGTAGGAATGGATGGTCGACATAAAACCTTTGTCGATGCCCATGGCGTTGTTCAGAACCATGGCCACGGGGGCCAGACAGTTGGTTGTGCAACTGGCGGCGGAGATGATCCGGTCCTTGCTGTCGATGACGCCGTGATTGACGCCATAAACAACTGTTTTGTCAGCATTTTTCGCAGGGGCCGAGCACAGAACCCGTTTGGCACCGCGATTGATATGCGCCATCGCTGCGTCTTTGTTGTTGAACGCACCGGTACATTCCAGCACCAGATCAATGCCGTCCCAATCCAGCCGCGCGGGATCGCGTTCAGCCGACAAGCGGACGGAACTGCCATTGACCATCAGGTTTTCACCGACCGGGGCGACGGTGCCGCTGAACCGGCCATGCACGCTGTCGTATTTGAGCAGATGGGCGTTGGCCTCGGCCCCGCCTGAGGCGTTGAGCGCGACAATCTCGATCTGGCCCTGATAGCTTTCCACAATCATCCGCATGGCGCTGCGGCCGATACGACCAAATCCGTTTATGGCTACTTTCAATGTCATGGTTCTGTCTGTCCTTATTCCTGCAATAGTGATTTGGCAGCAGCGACAGTCGCGGCGGCAGTGATGCCAAAATGTTCAAACAATTCGCCCGCTGGTGCAGAGGCCCCAAAGCTGTTCATGCCGATAAAGGCGCTGTTTTCGCCAAGGTATTTGTCCCAACCCTGCTGAACCCCAGCCTCGATCGCGATGCGGGGTGCTGTGCCCAGAACGGCAGCGCGGTAATCGGCGGATTGGGCGTCAAACAGCTCAAGACACGGGGCGGAAACCACGGCGGCGCTGATACCGTCGGCGGCTAAGGCGTCGGCGGCGTTGAGGGCCAGTTCAACCTCGGAACCGGTGGCGATCAGGGTTATGTCGCGCGCGCCTTTGGTTTCACGCAGCACATAGGCACCAAGCGCGGTCTGGTTGGTTGTCGCATCATTGCGCACCGTTGGCAGGCCCTGACGGGACAGGCACAAAACATAAGGCGTGGTATCTGAAGCGATGGCCAGTTCCCATGCTTCGGCGGTTTCAACCGCGTCGGCGGGGCGAACCACGGCGACGTTGGGCATGCAGCGCAGGCTGGCGATGGTTTCGACCGGCTGGTGGGTTGGGCCGTCTTCGCCAAGACCGATGGAATCGTGGGTCATAACATAGGTGACAGGCTTGCCCATCAGGGCGGACAGGCGGATTGCCGGGCGGCAATAATCGGCAAATACCAGAAACGTGCCGCCGTAGGGGCGCAAGCCGCCGTAAAGGCTGAGGCCGTTCATGGCTGCGGCCATTTCAAATTCACGCACGCCGTAATTGATGTAATCGCCAGCGTAGTTTTCTTTGCTGACAGCGGTCATGCCGGATGTCCGGGTGTTGTTGGAACCCGTCAGATCAGCCGAGCCGCCAACCATGCTGGAAATCGCGCCATTGACGATTTCAAGCGCCATTTCCGAGGATTTGCGCGTTGCAACCTTGGGCTTGTCAGCAACAAGGCCAGCTTTGTAATCGGCCATTGCAGCGGCCAACGCGGCGCGGTCACTGCCGTCAAGGGCGGCGGAAAATGCGGCGGCTTTGTCCGAGGCGGCCAATGTGGCGTCCCAATCGGTGCGCGCAGCGTTGCCGCGTGCGGCGGCGGCGTGCCAGTCGGTGTAAACGGCTGCGGGCACGTCAAACGGGGCGGCATCCCAGCCCAGAACGTCACGCGCGGCGGCGATTTCAGCGTCGCCAAGTGGCGCGCCGTGAGTGGCCGAGGTGCCTTGTTTGTTGGGCGCGCCAAAACCGATGATGGTTTTGCACGCGATCAGCGATGGCCGACCGTCAGCGCGGGCGGCGGTGATTGCGGCGGCGACAGCATCGGCATCATGGCCGTCAACCCGCGCGGCATGCCAGCCAGCCGCGGTAAAGCGGGCCAGTTGATCGGTTGAGGTTGAAATATTGGTGCTGCCGTCGATGGTGATATCGTTGTCGTCCCACAACACGATCAGACGGCCAAGGCCCAGATGGCCAGCCAGATCAATCGCCTCGTGGCTGATGCCTTCCATCAGGCAACCGTCGCCTGCGATCACATAGGTCCAGTGATTGACCAGATCATCGCCAAAACGCGCGTTTTGCATCCGCTCGCCCAGGGCCATGCCAACGGCGGTTGCAACCCCTTGCCCCAATGGGCCGGTGGTTGTCTCAATCCCATCCGCGTGGCCGTATTCAGGATGACCCGCCGTGCGTGAACCCATCTGGCGGAAATTTCTGATCTGATCCATATCCATATCGGCGTACCCGAGCAGATGATGGATGGAATATAGCAGCATCGAGCCGTGACCCGCCGACAGCACAAACCGGTCGCGATTGGCCCATTTCGGGGCGGTTGGATCGACATTGATAAAGCGGTTGAACAGCACGCTGGCCACGTCTGCCATGCCCATTGGCATACCGGGATGGCCTGAATTGGCCTTTTGGATCGCGTCCATGGCAAGGGCGCGGATCGCGTTGGCCATCATTTTTTCGTTTGCTTGGGTCATTTGGGTCTTCCTTTAGGCGCGACGGGCGTTGTCAGTCAGGCGGAAAATCAGCGGTGTCAGGATTAACTGCATCGCCAGGTCCATTCGGTTGCCGGGGATCACGATAGAATTTGCGCGGCTCATCCAACTGCCTTGGATCATCGTGGTCAGATAGGGGAAGTCAATGCCACGCGGGTTGGCAAAGCGGATAACCACCAGACTTTCGTCCGGGGTCGGGATGGAGCGCGAAATGAACGGGTTGGAGGTATCAACCACGGGCACGCGCTGAAAATTGATATCGGTGTTGGAAAACTGCGGCACGATGCATTTCACATAGGCATCCATCCGGCGCAGGATAACGTCAGTCGTGGCTTCGGTGGTATAGCCGCGTTCAGACCCGTCGCGGTGAATTTTCTGGATCCATTCCAGATTAATCACCGGCACGACGCCGATTTTCAGATCGGCATGGTCTGCGATTTTGATGTCGTCGGTGCGAACCGCGCCGTGCAGGCCTTCGTAAAACAGGATATCGCGGTCTTCGGCAAAATCGCGCCAGTTGGTGAATTCACCGGGTGGGGTGTTATGTTCGGCGGATTCTTCGGCATTGTGGACATAGGTGCGTGTGCGTCCGTTGCCGGTTGAACCAAAGGTTTTGAACACGTTTTCAAGTTCGGCCAGTTCATTGGCTTCATAGCTGAAATGGCTGAAAGAATGATCACCAGCGGCAAGGCGGCCTTCCAGTTCGGCCTTCATTTGCTGCCGGTTAAAGCGGTGGAAAGCGTCGCCTTCGATTGAAACGGAATTCACGTTTTCGCGGCGAAAAATCTGATCGAAGGTGTTTTTGACCGTCGATGTGCCCGCACCAGATGAGCCGGTAACCGAGATGATTGGGTGTTTCTTGCTCATGATCTGATCCTTAGTCTCTGAAAAGGCCGCGTTCGCGGAACAAGGCCGATGTCTCGTTTTCCGGCAGGTCGTGATAGGTGGCGACGCGGCCCACTTTGTCGGGGGTGCCAAAAACCAAGGGGGTGCGGGCGTGCAGGGTTTTTACCGATTGTTCTAACAACCGGTCGGAGCCATCTGTTGCCTCGCCGCCGGCCTGTTCGACCAGCATGGCGATGGGTGCACATTCATAGACCATGCGCAGTCGGCCGTTTTCGTAACCTTTGCGGGCATCCGACGGGTACAGGAAAATACCGCCTCGCGTGATAATCCGGTGTGCTTCGGCTACCAGAGAGGCGACCCAGCGCATGTTGAAATTCTTGCCGCGCGGGCCGGTTTCACCTGCAAGGCAGTCGTCGATATAGGCGCGCACAGGTTTGGACCAATGGCGGTAGTTCGAGGCGTTGACCGCGAATTCGGACGAGGCTTCGGGCACACGCACAGCATCATTCATCAGCACAAACTCCTGACGATCAGGGTCCAGCAGAAAGGAAATTGTACCTTTGCCAAAGGTCACCATCAGGCCAGTTTGCGGCCCGTAAATGATGTAACCCGCCACGATTTGATCCGTGCCGGGGCGCAGAAAGCTTTCGTTTGGGTCCGGTTTGGCGTGGTAAATCGAAAAGATCGTGCCGATGGACACATTAACGTCGATATTTGAAGAGCCGTCCAGCGGGTCGGTTGCCAGTGCCAGATGACCGCTCGGATTGGCCTCGATCACGTCTTCACGCTCTTCTGAAGCATACCAACGCACGGCGCTGTTTTGCAGTTTGGCAAAGAAATGTTCGTCAGCGATGATATCGAGCGCCTTTTGCACGTCGCCATCGGTATTGTCGCCAACTGCCGCACCCATTGCACCTTCTAGGGCGCCTCGGGCGATCTTGCGTGATAAATCTTTGCCCACGTCGCACATGGCCAGAACGACGTCGCCCAGATCATTGGGGATGTCAGCGTTTTTTGCCAGCCAGGTGGCAAGGTCCACGGGTTTGGTCATCTGTTGATTCCCTGATATTCGTCCGTTGTCAGGGGTCTTTTGAAGGGTCTGGCACAAAAAGGAAATTGAAAAAAATCTCATCCGTGTTAAATAAAATTTATGATTAACGAATCCGCAATATCATTGAAACAGCTCCGCGCGCTGGTCGCAATCACCGAAAACGGGTCGCTGACGGCGGCGGCAGAAATGCTGGGGCTGACGCCTCCGGCGGTGTCAACGCAACTTAAGTTGTTGGAAGAAAACCTGGGCACCCGCCTGATGATGCGGGGCAATGACGGCAAGACCAGCCTGACATCGGCCGGGCAAGAGGTTTTGCGTACCACCAAACAAATTGATGCGTCGCTAACAAATTGTTATGAAAGGGTTAAATCCATACGCATGGGCAAGTTTGGCTATCTGGCAATTGGCGTTGTCAGCACCGGAAAATACTTTGCCCCGCAGCTTGTTTCGGCCTTTCAGAAAAGCAATCCGGATATTCAGGTCGGCCTTAGGATCGGCAACCGCGAGGACATCATTTCGCTGGTGATGGAAGGTGCCGTTGACGTGGCTATCATGGGTCGCCCGCCACGTGCCCCGGTCGCCACAGCCGAGATTTTGGGACCGCATCCGCATATTTTCATCGCCCCCAAAGGCCATCCACTGGCCACAGGATGCGACGTTTCGCCCGAGGCCCTGCTGGAGGAAACTTTTCTGGTGCGCGAACGAGGATCAGGCACGCGGATCTTAATGGAGCGACTGCTGGATCGTTTGGGCGAAGGGCGGCCTTATAAGACGGTCAGTATGGGCACGAATGAGACGATCAAGCAGGCGGTGATTGCTGATTTGGGCATTGCGCTTATTTCCGGTCACACGGTCGCCAATGAATTGGCCGATGGTCGTCTGGTGCAGATCAAAGCCCCCGGCGTGCCGATCATCCGGCAGTGGTTTTTGATGCATCGCCGCGACATGCCTCTTACCGCTGTGACCGAAAAATTCCGCCGCTTTATTGTGGACCAAAAGGGCAGTTATTTGCCACATATTCCGGGTTAAGGTTGATAAGACTTGCCCTTGCGGGCAATGGTTACTTATATACATTCTAATTTGTGAATGATTATGGACCCATTTAGAACAGGATTGGGGAACCCGGATGAAAGACAAGATACTTGAACAACTGAAAACCGTGTCGGGCGACGGGCTGGACGGCGATATCGTTTCGCTGGGGCTTGTGTCGGATATCGTGGTGAATGACGGTAAGGTGATTTTTTCGATCACCGTGCCAAATGGTTTTGGTGGCGAGTTGGGACCGCTGCGCGAAAAGGCTGAACAGGCCGTGGCAGGGATTGAAGGCGTTGCCAGCGTTCTGGTGGCCCTGACCGCTGATCGGGCCGAACAGTTTGACCCGACGCAACAGCCACCGAAACTGACGCGCGAAAAGGATCGTGGCGTTGGCGCTGATATGCGCCCGGCGCCGGGCTCAATTCCGGGTGTGCGTACCATTCTGGCCGTGGCCTCGGGCA
Source organism: Paracoccaceae bacterium (assembly GCA_021775315.1). Taxonomy (GTDB): domain Bacteria; phylum Pseudomonadota; class Alphaproteobacteria; order Rhodobacterales; family Rhodobacteraceae; genus UBA5972. The sequence goes on along the minus strand of JAJFIC010000016.1, from coordinate 37,150 downwards.
AAGGCGGGGTTGGCAAGTCGACAACTTCGGTCAATCTGGCGCTGGCATTTGCCGCATTGGGGATGAAGGTCGGGTTGCTTGACGCAGATATTTACGGCCCGTCGATGCCCCGGCTTTTGGGGATGACCGGGCGACCTGATATCGTGGATGACCGTATCAATCCGATGGAACAATACGGCATCAAGGTGATGTCGATGGGATTTTTGCAGGATGAGGAATCGCCCGTGATCTGGCGTGGGCCGATGGTGGTTTCGGCCCTGATGCAGATGGTGCGCGAAGTCAATTGGGGCGAACTGGATGTTTTGGTTCTGGATATGCCACCGGGCACGGGGGATTCGCAGTTGACCATGGCGCAACAAGTGCCGCTGACCGGGTCAGTTATCGTTTCGACCCCGCAGGATCTGGCGCTGATTGATGCGCGCAAGGGTCTGAAAATGTTTGAAAATGTCGACGTGCCGATCTTGGGTATCGTTGAAAACATGAGCAGTTTTATTTGCCCCCATTGCGGCAAAAACTCGGACATTTTCGGCCATGGCGGGGCCGAGGCCGAGGCGCAAAAGCTGGGTGTTCCATTTCTGGGCGCGGTGCCGCTGCATATGGATATCCGTCTGCATTCAGACGCAGGCACGCCGATTGTGATGTCCGAACCTGACGGGCCACATGCCGCGATCTATAAGGCGATTGCGCTGAAGGTTGCCGCGCAGTTGATGCCGGAAGAAGACGAATAAAAACCCCGCCGGATTTGGGCGGGGCTTTTCAGAATTATCAAAGGGCGGCCCGGTGGGTCGCCTTTTTTGTCAGGCGAAACGTTCCATCGCTTTCATGCCAACCACACCACCGATGACGATAAACACAAAGGTGATGATGGAGCCCATGGCCAATGTTGAAAACCCGGTCAGGGCTTGGCCAACAGTGCAGCCCAGCGCCAACACACCGCCGATGCCCATCAGCGCCGCACCAAACAGGTTGCGCACGGTGTCGCCCTGATCGGCGAAAGTTGTCAGGCTTAACCGACCGACAGATAATGCGCCCAGAAAGCCGCCCAGCAACGCGCCTGCGGTGGTTACGACGCCAAAGCTGGGCCAGGAAAATGCGGTAAAACGCATCAGGTAATCAAGCGTGTCACCCATGGGGCGCACATAGGTCAGCGAGGTCAGCAAAACCGGAATGTCGGCAAACTCGTCCTGCGCCAGACCGGTCAACATCCAACCCGCCACAACGCACAGGCCGATCCCGACCCCGGCAATGATATTGCGGGCCGAGCTGCGAAATTGCCGATCCATGAAGCAATAGACCAGAATCGCCCCGGCGATCAGAATGGTCATGCTTAGATTTGAGGTTTCAAGCGTCAGCCCGGACGTTTTGGCCAGCATTTCGCCTACACCTTGGGTTTCAAGGCCATATTCGGTCAGATCGGTTGTTCCGGGCGCAAACAGCGATACCCTGAGCGGGCCAAGCAGGCCCCCGATTGTCATGAAACCAAAAATCCCCGTGGTCATCAGAACCACGACCGAACGCAAATCACCGCCGCCTGCGCGGACCAGATTTCGGCTGATGCAACCGCCGGAATAGACCATGCCAAAGCCGAACATCAAACCGCCGACCACGTTGGCCAACCAACCGAAACTTGGGGTCAGATAGATGCTGTCAGCGGCGTTCATGACGCCTGCGCCTTGCAAGAATGCCACGCCGATCAGCGCCACAGCCGCGGCCAAAAGCCATGCGCGAAAGCGGCTGAAATCGCCAAAGGACAGGATATCAGAGATTGATCCCATCGTGCAAAAATTGGTTCGATGCACGATGAAGCCGAAAACCACACCGATCAGCAAGCCGCCCCAGCCAATGTAAAACCCGGGCGATTCAACTACGAATTCCTTTAATGTCTCAAGCATGCGCGATAACCCCTGTCAGCCGCAAAACCGCAATTTTTCTGTCTGCAATTCGTTAAAGACTGCATAACATCTTCAAACATTAGCATATGAGATTGCGTCTGAACATGGTTAGAATTTGCCGCAGCGGCATTTTTTCGCAGCAAACAGGTGCGCCGGGGTCGATTTGGGGGGTGATTAGCGGGGAATCACTGCTCTGGTTTGCAGTAGATATCGTATAATGTGCCGATCAGCGTTTTCGCCTCGTCGCTGGACAGCGAGTAGAATACGGATTGCGCCGCGCGCCGTGTGCTGACCAATTCCTGACCGCGCAAGATGGCGAGTTGTTGGGACAGTGCAGACTGGCTTAGCCCGACATGACCCTGCAATTCCTGAACGGATTTTTCGCCTTCCAGAAGGTTGCACAGAATCATCAACCGCGATTGGCTGGCCATGACTTTGAGCAACTCGCTGGCTTTGGACGCGTTGTCTTTCAGTTCTGAAAGGTCCATTTCTTTTCCCCGTCTCGCGGAAACACCGAATTTTACGGCGTATTTACATGTGGATGCCAGCTTAGACCATAGCGGTGAGAAGGAAAACAAGGCAACCCGTTCACATCTGCGGCAATTCGGTTGCAGTTTCCTTGACCTTTGGTGGCATTTTTAGTATTCACTCTTTCTAATATGCTAAACTAAAAAGATATAACGCAACAGCAGTCCGGAGGGAAATGACATGCTGGACAATGATTCTCAAGGTAACCTCGAAAATGCAAAGAGCATGTCGATCATCGTTACCAAAGGCACGCTCGACTGGGCCTACCCACCGTTTATTCTGGCAACAACCGCTGCTGCAATGGACATCAACGTCACCATGTTCTTTACGTTTTATGGCTTGCCGCTGTTGAACAAAAACCTGGATTTGAAAATCTCGACATTGGGCAACCCGGCGATGAAAATGCCGATGATGGGTATGCATATGGCCATGCCAAATATTGCGCCAATGATCCCCGGTGTTGACCGGCTGACGACAACAATGATGAAGAACCTGATCAAGAAAAAGGGTGTCGCGTCGATCCCTGAGCTGCGTGATGCAGCGGTTGATCTGGATGTTCGGATGATTGGCTGTCAGATGACGATGGACCTTTTTGAGTTCGATCATAAGGACATGATCGAAGGTATCGAAATCGGCGGTGCGGCGACCTATATGGAAACTGCGGTCAAATCCGACATCAATCTTTATATCTGATCAGCTGATTTTGCTGTCACACTTCGTTGCGAAAGGGAATTGACGAATGACTGAACACGTTTTGAATGCAGAGGGTTTGAATTGCCCGCTGCCCATCCTGAAGGCCAAAAAGGCGCTGAAATCTGTTCCACAGGGCGAAATCCTGTTGGTTCGTTCGACCGATCCCGGTTCGGTTGCCGATTTTGCGGCGTTTTGCAATCAGACGGGTAACGAGTTGATCAGTTCGTCGACTGAGGGCAATATCTATAAGTTTGAGATCAAGCGCTCCTGATCCTTGATTGCGTTGAATTGAAAAACCCCGTCCTTTGGCGGGGTTTTTTATTGGCTGAACGGTGTGACTGTTTTTGGGCCAGCAAGGGGGGCTGTCTGCCCCCCACGGCGAATTGCCAATGGCAATCGCGCCTCCCCCCGAGGATATTTTCAAAAAGAAGAAGCTTAGAGTTTATGGGATTTGGCGCGTACGAAGCGGACAAAGTTTTCGACCCAGGGATTAGACGGGTTTGATCGCAGGTGGCAAAAGCCTGCGACCAGGTTTTTGATGACAATTGCGTCCTGTTGGCCATTGATACCGGTGCCGCGCTTGATATCGCGGGCGAATGTCAGGTCGGTGGGCAGGTTTTCGATGCTGGCATAGTGGAATTCATGGGCCTGGACCTGCGTTTGGGAATGGGGCCACGGATGGTCGGCGGTTTGGGTGAATTGCGCGTATCCGCGGCCTTGTGGGCGCGTGTGCATGACGGCGTCGCCGGGGACGGCGCCGACCATTTCAAAACGCTGACCCTGCCAAGTCAGGCTTTCGCACAGATACATCAGACCACCACATTCGGCATAAGTGGGCAGACCCGCACCGATCGCGGTTTTGATCGCGCCGCGCAGGGCTTTGTTATCGGCAAGGGCTGCCATTTGGGTTTCAGGGAAGCCGCCGCCGATGAACAATCCGTCGATATCTGGCAGGGTTTGGTCGTGCAGCGTATCAATCTCGATCAATTCAGCGCCACGGGCGGCAAAGGCATCAAGGTCGTCGGCGTAGTAAAACCCAAAGGCGGTGTCTTTGGCGATGCCGATTCGAACAGGCTTGGCGCTGGGCGCTGGGGTGATCGCCGGTGCGGGCGGCAGTTTTGGGGCTGTGTTGGCGATGGTTTGGAGTTGCGTCAGGTCGATTGAGTCCGCCGCGATGCGGCCGAAATTGGCGATCATTTGTGCAAGTTCACCGGATTCCGCCGGGGTGGTCAGGCCAAGATGGCGTTCGCCGATCTCAAGGTCTGCGTTGCGCCAGACTGCGCCCAGCACAGGCAGGTCGGTATAAGCTTTGATCGCGGCGCAGAGTTTGGCCTGATGGCGCGCGCCGCCGACTTTGTTCAGGATCACGCCGGCAATGTTAACGTCGGGATCAAAGGCCAGATAGCCTTGCAGCAAGGGGGCAATGCCGCGCGTCATGCCGTTTGTGTCGACGACCAGAACCACCGGGGTTTGCAGCAATTTGGCCAGTGCGGCGTTGGAATCGCTGCCCAGAGTGTCCATGCCGTCAAACAGGCCTTTGTTGGTTTCGATCAGTGACAGGTCGGCGGCGGAGCCTTGGGTTGCAAAGAAATCCCGCAGTTCCACCGGGCGTGAAATGTTGAAATCAAGGTTGTAGCAGGGGCGGCCGCTGGCGGCGGACAGCCACATCGGGTCGATATAATCGGGGCCTTTTTTGAAGGTCTGGACGCGCTGCCCGGTATCGGTCAGGGCTGCCGCCAACCCGGTTGAAATGACGGTTTTGCCCGATGATTTATGCGCAGCGGCAATTAGGAAGCGGGACATCTTGCACCTATTTCAGCGGCAGAACCTTGCGATCCTGCTGGGCATCTGCGCAGTGATCGGGTTAGTCTTCTTCAAGACCTTTAGGATCTACGTTGGCATCCGACAAGTTGTTTGGCAGGATGCGCAGAAATTTCATCCCCAATGTGGTGATAGTCAAGGCCAGTGCGATGCCGCCAAAGCCCAGCAGGAATTCCAGATAGGTTGGTGTGTAGGTGCTGACCGCACCGTCAAAAAAGCTGCTGCTGGCCTGATAGCCGGGAAAAATCTCCATCGGATAGGCCTGTCCGCCGACGACGATGATATAAAGCTGCACCAGACCGCCAAGCACGACCAGAATTGCGGCAAGCACGACCAGACTTTTCTTGGTGTCGAGTTTCGGGTGGAACAGCAGGGCCAGCGGCACAAGGCCACCCAAAATCACCTGACCGCCCCAGAACAAGGCGGTATAAATTCCGCCATCAAACAGAATGAACCGCTCAACCCCGGCATGTTCGGCGACATAGAGGTTCGACAGGTGCTGAACTGCGGCAAAGTAAAGGACCACCGCCACGAACAGGCCCAACAGGCGGGCTTGGCGGGTGCGCAGTTTGACGCCGTATTTGCGGCCCGTCATGGTGCAGGTTCCGATCATCACCAGCATGAAAATCGCCAGCCCAAAGGAAAAGGACATGGCGATGAACATCGGTGCCATGATTGCGGCGTCATAGCCGGGGCGCGCCACCAGCCAGCCAAAGATCGAGCCGGTGCCCGTGGTTAGCGCCAGCCGCCACAAGAACGCGGTCAGGCCGACAGTTTTCAACAGGTGGCTGTGAATACCGCGCGCCATCTGGGCATAAAGGTAAATCGCGACCACACCCAGAAAGCCGGTGTAAAGCAGCACGTTCCAGGCGAAGATGGATTTGAAATTATAGGTGGTCATGGCGATGATCAGGCGGTCAGGTCGCCCTAGGTCCAGCACCAGAACGGCCAGCCCGCCCATCAGCAGGGACATCGCCAAAAGGCCAGACAGTCGCGCCGTGGGTTTATAGGCGGTTTTGCCGAAAACTGACCCGATGGAAGACACATTCAGCGCCCCCGAGGCGGCGACGATCAGGAAAATCGCAAAGACATGCGGCACGCCCCAGACGATCTGGTTGGTCATCCCGGTGACGATATGGCCGTGATGCTCGATATACAGAACCGAGGCCGCCGCCGCCAAAAGGAAGGCGCCAAGGATGGCGAGCAGGCCCCAGAAAGGCGTGTTCGGCTTGATCTCGCGATAAATAATCCGTTCCATATCGGCTCGCCCTTACAGGTTTGAATAGCGCACGCCCGGATTTAACCGCAGGTCGTCGCGCAAGGCCACAGAGGGGTAGCTTGCCAAGGCTTTGGCAATCTCGCTTTCGGGGTCGTTCAGATCGCCAAACATCATCGCACCGTGGCCGGTTGTGTTGCAGGCCTCAACACAGGCGGGGGTGCCGCCAGCATCGACGCGATGCACGCATAAGGTACAGCTTTCGACGGTGCCTTTGCCGCGTGGGGCGTGGGCTTTTTGATCTTCCAGATCTTCATGGATGAACGAGCGTGCCTTGTAAGGGCAGGCCATCATGCAATAGCGGCACCCGATGCAGGCGTGTTTGTCGACCAGCACAATGCCGTCGGGCCGCTTGAACGACGCGGAGGTTGGGCAAACGTCGATGCAGGGGGCATCTTCGCAATGCTGGCACATGACGGGCGCTGAAATTTCGCGCCCTGTAGCCATGTCTTTCAGGTCAACCTTGCGTATCCATTGCGCATCGGTTTCCGGGTGGCCGGTGTCTTTCCAGCCGTTTTCTTTCGAGCAAGCCGTCACGCATTCGGTGCAGCCTTTGTCGCATTTGTTGACGTCAATCAGCAGGCCCCAGCGTTTGCCGGGATCGGCTGCGGCTGTGGCTTCGCCGCCGAAGGCCATCAAAGTAACCCCCGGTGCCAAGGTCACTGTTGCCAGTGCGCCGCCGCTTTTCAAGAGGTCACGCCGGGACATTTCGCCCGGTTTTTTGGAGAATTTTAGCGCAGGCAGGTTCATTCCTCTGCCTCCTTCAGATAGGTGGCGATGTCGTTGGCATCTGCAAGTTCAGGTTTCAACAATGCCTCGGTCGTGATTTGCGGCTTGGAATTGTGACACTGGAAACAGTCGACTTTGACGGCTGCGAACTCATGGCAGACCACGCAGAAATGCTTTTCGCTTTTCACACTGACAGGTTCGCCATCGTCGCCGTTGACGACGTGGCAGTCAATGCAGGCCTTGAGGCTATGCGAAATCTCGCGGTCGCCCTTAAGCACGGTTTCGTCGCGGTCATGTTTCATCAGGTTCATGTGGTTGATCCGCATGAACAAATTACCCTCGGGATGCGCCTCGCCGGTGGCCTTTGGGATGACCGGGCCAAGGCCATCTGCCAAGACAGGCGTGCCCAGAAAACCGACTAACAATGCAACCAAAACCAGCAGGCGTTTCATGATTACTCCCCAAGACCCATCTTGATATACCCGGTCGGGCAGACGTCAGCGCAGATATGACAGCCGATGCATTTGGTGTAATCCGTGTCGACGTAACGCCCAACGGTGCGGTCGGATTTCTTGACCCTGAACACGGCATCTTGCGGGCAGTAGATCACGCAATTGTCGCATTCAAAGCACATGCCGCAGGACATGCAACGCTCGCCCTCTTTCTGGGCCTGTTCTTCGGACAATGCGATGATGCGTTCCTCGAAGTTACCGAGAACGTCATCGCCCTGGATCTGAACCTCGCCGCGCCGTTCGCGTTCAACGTAATTGAAATGACCTTTGAACAATTCGGTATGCTTGATGATCTGCGTGGCCGAGCGGTCTTCGTAATTGTGCACGGCAAAATCTGAACCATCAGTACCACGGGTCTGGCCGTGGTCGTAGGCTTCGGGATCCTGGCCGCGCTGGTGCAATTCATCCATCAGGTTAAAGTGATGCACGTCAACCTTGGGGCGCTTTTCGATATCGCCATCGTCCAGATAGTCGCTGATGGTTTCAGCGGCGATGCGGCCTTGCCCGATTGCGGTGGTCAGCAGGTGAGGCTTGATGATGTCGCCACCGGCGAAATGCTTGTCACGGCCTTTGACCTTGTAGCCGCCTTCGATGTCGATAAAGCCGCGGCCATTGTCCATTTCTTCGACGCCCGACAAATCACCGGCCTGACCGATGGCTGAAATGATAATGTCGCATTCGATTTCGTATTCTGTGCCCTCGCGCGGAATCGGGGTCATGCCCTTCATGTCGCATTCACAAACCTTAAGCGCGATGGCGCGGCCTTCGGCGTTTTTGATGACTTCAAGCGGCATAACACCGCCCTTAAGGTCAACGCCTTCGCGTTTGGCGTCTTCACGTTCGTGTTCGGCGGCTGTCATCTGTTCAATCGGGAACAGCGATGTCAGGGTTGCCTGCATGCCTTCGCGGCGCAGGCTGCCCGCGACGTCCTGTGCTGTGAAATCAATCAGAGTGCCGTCGGAATGATCGCTGTCGGCAACATGGGTGATATGCCCCAAACGTCGCGCAACCGAGGCCACGTCGATCGACGTATCACCGCCGCCAACGACCACAACCTTTTGCGCCGTGCCAAGAACATAGCCTTGGTTAAAGGCGTCAAGAAATTCGATGCCGTTGATGCAGTTTTCGGTGCCTTCCCAACCGGGAACCGGCAGGGGCCGACCGCTTTGCGCGCCCAGCGCCCAAAAGATCGCGTCGAACGAGGCATCCAGCTTTTCGATGGAAATATCGGTGCCGACGCGGGTGTTGGTGTGTACATCCACGCCCATATCGGTGATGCGGCCAATCTCGGTATCCAGCATGTCGCGCGGTGTCCGGTAGCCCGGAATACCAAAGCGCATCATGCCGCCAAGTTCGCTGTGGGATTCAAACAGGCTGACGGCGTGACCGGCGCGGCGCAAAAAGAATGCGGCTGACAGGCCAGCAGGGCCGCCGCCGATTACCGCGATTTTGCGGCCCGTGTCAGCGCCCACTTCGGCGCCTTTGATGTTGTTTTCGTTGGCCCAGTCGCCGACATATTGTTCAACCGCGTTGATGCCGACGTAATCATCGACTTCGTTGCGGTTACAGCCTGCTTCGCAAGGGGCGGGACAGACGCGGCCCATTGTGGCCGGGAACGGGTTGGCGTCGATCATGCGCTGGAACGCATATTCCTGCCATGCCATGCCTTCAACCGGCGGCTTGTCCATACCGCGTGCAATCGACAACCAGCCGCGAATTTCGTGGCCCGATGGGCACGCGCCTTGGCACGGCGGGGTTTTGTGGATGTAGGTCGGACATTTATGTGACTTGTCCTGAGAAAAGATTTTCTCTTCCAGATCCCAATCGCTGGGTGTTTCGCCTTCTTCAAAGCGTCGGAACGTTGGTGCCGGTGTGTTCATGATATTATTCCTCCGCCTCTGACGTATCGTCAGCTGTTTGTTGTCCGTCCAGAATGATGGCGTTTGACACCAATTGGTGTACGGACAGGACTGAATCCATCTCGTAGCCGAATTTCGGCATGACTTTTGAGAATTGGGTTTTGCAAATTGCGCAGATCGCGGCCATGTGGGTAACGCCGTGATCCTCGGTTACTTGTTGCAGGGCCTTCATCCGCGGGCTTGCGCCTTTGGTTCTGAGGTCCATCAGTTCGTCGGTCAGCAGGCCACCGCCGCCGCCGCAACAAACCGTGCTTTCCTTGATCGTGTCGCGGTCCATGTCGAAATAATTGTTGCACACGGCCTTGAGCACCGCGCGCGGGATTTCAAACTGTCCGCCGGGTTTGTCGCCCATCCTTGACCCACGCGCCACATTGCAGCTGTCGTGATAGGTCATGCGGTATTCATCGTTTCTTGATTTGTCGAAATTCAGCGTACCTTTTTCGATCTCAGCATGGGTGAATTCCAGAATGTGCTGAGGGATCGGGTAATTCTGGTCAAGGAAATCAAACGGTCCGGCCAGTGTGTTCAAAAAGCTGTAGGCGACCCGCCATGCATGACCACATTCGCCAAAGACGATGCGCTTGACGCCCAGATCTTGCGCGGCTTTGCGGATGCGCAGGCTGACCTCGCGCATGTTTTCATACGAGCCGATGAACATGCCGAAATTCGCAGCCTCAGAGGCGTAAGAACTGATGGTCCAACTGACACCGGCGGCATGGAAAACTTTTGCGTAGCCAAGCAGCCCTTCGATATGCGGTTCAGCAAAGAAATCCGCCGAGGGTGTGATCAGCAGGATATCAGCGCCTTTTTCATCGAGTGGCAGGCGGACGGAGATGCCGGTTTCTTCTTCAAGATCCTCTTCCAGATCTTCAAGTGTGGCGCGCAATGCTTTTGGGTTCAGGCCCAGATTGTTGCCGACATCTTTGACCTTGGCGATAATCTCGTTGCAGTACTTCTGGCCCTGCCCGACGGTATCGAGGATTTCACGCGCGGCCATGGAAATTTCTGCGGTATCAATGCCGTAAGGGCAAAAGACCGAGCAGCGGCGGCATTGTGAACATTGATGGTAATAGTTGTACCATTCGTCCAGAACTTCGCGCGTTAGATCGCGTGCGCCGACCAGCCAAGGGAAATTTTTGCCGGCAAATGTATAATACCGGCGGTAAACGCTGCGCAGCAAATCCTGTCGCGCGACCGGCATGTTTTTGGGGTCACCGGTGCCAAGGAAATAGTGACATTTATCCGTGCAGGCACCGCATTTTACGCAGGCGTCAAGATAGACCTGAAAAGCCCGGTTTTTTGACGCCAATTCGCCGATTTTGGCGATTGCGACCTCTTTCCAGTCGTCAATCAGTTCGCCCGGGAAACCCAGCGGTTCGTTATGGGCAGGTTTGGCGTGGTAGCTTTCCAGATCGGCCATCGCACCGCAAGCGAGGCGTGGAATTTCCAGCGGGTGGCCGGTTGGTCCGCGAACGTCGTTCTTTTTGCTGTCGTCATCGAGAGGTACCATGTGTTCGCCTCTATTTCTCTAGCTCAGCCGCCCAGGGGGCGAGGTGACGTTTGTCGCGTGAATTATCAACCTGATTGCGTGATGGGCTGAAGAACAGGCCCGGCACATGCAGCAATTTGGAAATCGGGAAAATGATCATCAGGATCGCGACCAGCCCAAGGTGGACCAGCAAAGGCAGGTGCATCGGCAATTCGTTGATCTGAAACCGCATCAGGCCAAGGAAAAAGACCTTTACCGCCACGATGTCGGTTTGGGCGGCGAATTTCATTGTCATGCCGCTGAGGCCGATGGCCAGCAAAAGGGCCAGCATCAGATGGTCAGACGGGCTTGAGATATAGCGGATACGTTCCACCAGAAACCGCCGCGCCCAAAGTCCGGCAAGGCCTGCCACCATTGCGAAAGAGGCATAGACGCCAAACGGCTGGATCAGTTCGACCCACCACCATACCGGGTTGGTGAAATAGCGGAAATGCCGCAACAAAACCAACAACAGGCCGACGTGAAACAGATAGCCAAACAACCAGATCCACTTGTTGGATTTGAACAGGCTTTCAAAGAATACAACTTCGCGCGCCATGCGCAAAACGACCCCCCCACGAGTGGTGGGTGCGGGGGTGGTGGGAATTTTCAACGGGGCCGGAGTGCGCGCATATTTCCTGATCTTCAACGCCAGTCCGACAACCATCAGAACAGACGCAGTATAGAACAGCAGCGCATAAAGCGTTGACAACACTTTCAACTCCTCCCGAAATCAGTACCTGAATATTCTTGTGTTATTTCAGGAACTTAAATGTTCTTAGACGCAGCCAGTTGGCTTTGGCAGACCTGCAATTTTACAGGCTTGTTTTGCCGGGCCGTATGGGAACAATTCGTACATGTACTTGTTGTTGCCTTTTTCAGGGCCCATGGTTTTCTTGACCGCTTTGATCAGAACACGAACCGCTGGTGCGATCTGGTATTCTTCGTAGTAGCTGCGTAGGAAGTTGACGACTTCCCAATGCTCTTCGTTCATGTCCACTTCTTCAGCTTTGGCGATTACGTTTGCCAAATCTTCAGTCCAATCAGCCAGATTGGTGATGTAGCCTTCTTCGTCATGTTCGACACTCGTGCCGTTTACGTCATATGACATTGTCATTTCCTTTCGGTGTTTTGATCCCCCACGGATCTTTGGTAATTTCTAAAGCCAGGCGTGTGTGCGGTCGTGATCGGCCGCGAGCCGGACAAACCCTACGTAATCAACAGGTGTTACGCCTTCAATAAGACGGGCCGCGGCAATGCCACGCGCATCAGCGTCGCCCTGCAATACATAAAGTGTAACAGAGCCGCCTTTTGCAGCAACTGCATCGGCCAGCGTGGTGCCTTTGGTGGCACCATAAACGCCATCCTCAAACATCAGGATCGCATCGCCGTCTTTGGCGTGGCTCAGGCAGCTTTGCAGCGAACCGGTGGCAAAGGGCGATTTGTTAACTGTGTGGAGCGTTGACATTTTTCATCCCCCTTAAAAGCTTAGCACGACATCTTGGTCGGCCATGACATCTGCCATTTCCGCCCGGCTGACGATGCGGATTGAGGGTTTTTCGGCCCAATCGTCATCTTCATCCTCGTAAATGATATCCTGAAGGTCATCCGCCGTCAGGCCGCGTTCATCCAGCGATTCCTGCTCAACGAACAACTTGGTGACGTCGTAATCCCCCAAAGCGCGGAAAGTCGGCGAGAAATTCTTGACCCCGATACCGTCGGTTTTCTGGTTCTTGACCAACTGAAACACGCCGTCATCCAGAAAGGCCAGACTGACATCCTGATCAAAAGCCGCACCGATCAGCACCACCTCGAGCGCTTCAAGCGCGTAGATTGTGCCGTAAGGCGCCTTGCGGTTCACATAGAGGAACTTTTTGATTTTCTCGTCCATGATCAATCCCCAAAGGTCATCAGACGGTCGGTCTGAATGCCCATTTCAATCAACTGGCCAAGGCCGGAAATCCGAAAGCCTTCGGAGATATTATTCGCGTCTTTACCTTGGCGCGAAGCCTCGTTTTCATCCAGCAGGCCACGACGTTGGGCAGCGGCGATGCAGATCACCAGATCCAAATCATGTTCCGCGGCCAGTGCCGTCCAGTTTTTCTGAATATTGCGTTCATCCTGCGGTGGGATCGACAGGCGCGTGCCGACATTGACCCCATCGTGATAGAAAAACACGCGCGGAACCTCGTGCCCATTTTCAAGTGCGGCTTTGACGAAATTATACGCCGAATCCGATGCCTGATGGGTATATGGCCCTTCGCTGACAACTACTCCGAATTTCACGTCATCACTCCTTAGAAATGGATATGGGCAGAAGAGTTCATGGTTTTCCGCGCCCCGGTCCAGGTATCCAGATGGTGCTTGGTAAACGCCAGATCGGTCAGTTCAAAGAAACGGGTCCAACCGATGCGGTCGATCCATTCGCCCATGCGTTCCCAATGTTTCGCGTCCGTTTTGTAAGCTTCAACGATTTTGCGCACCACAGCGGCGACTTCAGGCCAATGAGGTGGATTGTTCGGCAGGTTGGCGACCGCAAGTTTGTGGAATGTCGGCTTGGTGCGGGCGTTGGAATGTTTGCCGCCGACCCAGATTGCGATTTTGGTGCTTTCGGCACCGTTGATCTGCATCGGTGGGCAGGGCGGATAACAGGCCCCGCAGCAAATACATTTCTTTTCGTCCACTTCCAGCGACGGCTTGCCGTTGACCATTGCAGGCCGGATCGCAGCCACCGGGCAACGCGCAACAACTGCCGGGCGTTCGCACACATTGGCAACCAGATCGTGGTTGATTTTCGGAGGCTTGGTGTATTGCACGTTGATCGCAATATCGCCCTGCCCGCCGCAATTGATCTGGCAACAGGATGTCGTGATGCGAACCCGGTTCGGCATCTTTTCCTGAATGAACTCTTTATGCAGATAATCCATCAGAGATTTAACAACCCCGGACGCATCGGTTCCCGGAATATCACAGTGCAACCAGCCCTGTGTATGGGAGATCATGGAAACCGACGCTCCGGTGCCGCCAACGGGAAACCCGTTGGATTCCAGTTCTTCGATCATAGGCGCGACTTTTGCTTCGTCTTCGACCATGTATTCAATGTTTGACCGGGTGGTGAACCGCACATGGCCATCTGCGAAATTGTCGCCGATGTCGCAAAGTTTGCGGATCGTATAGACATCCATCTGGCGTTGCGTTCCGGCGCGCACGGTGAACAGTTCTTTGCCGTCTTTGGTGACGTGGCGCAGAACGCCCGCGCGTGGACGGTCGTGGAAATCCCAATTGGCCTGATTTTCGACCATCATCGGGTGCATATACTGGATGTGATCCGGCACTCCGGTTTCGACCGGGGTTCTTGGTTTGGCTTTTACTTCAGCTTCGCTCATTCTTTTTCTCCCTTTGGGAACCTTCCCCACCGGGAAGGCCCAAAATACTGGTGTTCTTATTCCGAGGCGACCGTCATGCCGGCATCTAACGCTTTGCGTTCGAACCACTTGGCAGCTTCTTCGTCAAAATCATCCGTCCGCACATAGGACGATGTCCGCGGGTGGTTGACCATGTTCGGATCTGCTTCGACGCCAACAGCTTCGAGGAAGGTTGGCAGGCTGACGCGGTCGATGGTTTCACCGATGCGTTCATGCTCAAGCGCGTTGTCGGCAAAGAATTCAATGCAGGCTTCTGCGAATTCTTCCAGCTCTTCATAATCTTCTTCGGTATCAAGCTTGATGAAAGGTTTCACCATGATGCCCATCATATCGCCAACTTTAAGCGACCGCTTACCGCCGATCAGAACCGATGCACCTTTGTCGTCACCGGGGCTAAGCGCCTTGGTCATAACGTTGATGCAATGCATGCAACGCACGCAGGATTTGTTATCAATCTCGATGGTGTCGTCATCGTTCAGCGAAATCGCACGGGTCGGGCACATGGAAACAACGGTGTCGATCGTGTATTTCCGACCTTTTTCCGCAACGTGTTCCTTGACCTTTTCCTGATTGATCTTGATGTCGTCGCGCCATGTACCAATGACGGCGAAATCGGCGCGGTGGATGGCGTTTACGCAATCGTTGCCGCAACCTGAGAACTTGAATTTGAACTTATAAGGCAGTGCTGGGCGGTGCATTTCGTCCAGAAAACGGTTGATGATGCCGCGATGGGCCTTGGCCTCGTTAAAGCACGACTGTTCACACCGTGCTTGCCCGACGCAGCTCATGGCCGTCCTAAGGGCGGGTCCTGCGCCGCCAAGGTCAAAACCAAGCTCGTTCAGTTCATCAAATGCTGGCTGGGTTGCCTCGGACGTGCAGCCCTGAAACATGATGTCGCCAGACTGGCCGTGAAACGCGATCAGGCCGGAACCGTGGCGTTCCCAGATGTCACACATTTTGCGCAGCAAATCGGTTGTATAGTGAAAACCCGGAGGCGGCATAACGCGCAGCGTGTGGAATTCTTTGGATTCAGGGAATTTTTCAGCCACTTCGGAAAAGCGTGGGATAATCCCGCCGCCATAGCCGAAAACCGAAACGGTGCCACCTTTCCAGAAACCAAGCCGTTCTTCGTAGGAATGGTTCAACTGGCCAAGAAGGTCATTGACCATCGGCGCATAACGTTCGCCTTTGCTGTCACGCAGCCGCTTTAGGCCGGTTACAAAGCTGGGCCAGGGGCCGTCTTCGAGTTGGTCAAGCATCGGCGTCGGATGCTGGCCAACCGGCGCTTTCTTATCTGCTGTATCACCGTCTTTCATAACAAGTCTCCCTCTTGTGTCATCGGTCGCGGCCTTGCGGAATCTCGCTCAAATTCAAGGGGTCTTGAAACCCAATACCCCTGAGGTAATAGTGCCCTGAACCCGGTTATTTAGATACACCCGGCATTCAAACCAAATGGTTATTTCCTCTGGGACTTTTATATATTAGTATATGTGAATGTAAAGAGAAACGTGGATCAAAAACACCCCTGCGGCAATTCTGGTCGATGGGTGATGGAATTCCAAGGCAGTCAAAGGCGGAACACGGCAAAATGAGCGCGGCGACAACATCGGCTAAAACAACGCATTTTCAAGGGGTTTCCCCTTGGTCGCTGGCAGATGACGCGGGGTATTCAGCCTGGCGTGCGCAAAAACTGGACGGGTATGAACAGGCCATTACAGCCCCGCCAATCCGCCTGAAAGATCTGGCGAACCCCAGCGAATCTGAGCGTGCGGAATTGGCCAAAAGATGCCAAAAAACGAATCTGGCAATATACGAAACCATCCCTTTGGCCGCAGATCCGGACCGTGTGCGCGCGGATTTGCGCGGTTTTTCCGATGCACTTGGGTTGAAAATCGCAGAGCGGCATCGCTCGGCCGGGGAACTGGGGATTGTTGCGTTGACCGTTACCGACGCAACCAGCCAACGCGGCTATATCCCGTATTCACGCAAGCCGATGAACTGGCACACAGACGGGTATTATAACGGACCCGATGACCAGATCCGCGCTATGGTTCTGCATTGCGTCACCCCGGCGGGCGATGGTGGTGCAAATCAGGTTTTTGACCCGGAAATCGCCTTTATCCGGCTGCGCGATCTGAACCCCGACTATATCACGGCGTTGATGCATCCAAAGGCCATGAGTATTCCGGAAAACCGCGAAGCCAACGGCACTGTGCGCCCCGTCAGCATTGGCCCGGTGTTTTCAGTCGGTGCCGACGGCCATCTGGCGATGCGGTATACCGCGCGCACGCGTTCAATTAGTTGGCGCGACGACGACATGACGCGCCGCGCGGTTGCAGTACTGGCTGAAATCCTGCAAGGGGATGATCCGCTGATCCAAAGCCTGCGGTTTGCGCCGGGTCAGGGCATGCTGTGCAACAATGTTTTGCACAACCGAACCGGGTTTGACCCGGATGATGAACTCAAAAGCGACCGGCTGGTTTTCCGTATCCGGTTCCACAATCGCGTTAAAGGAAGTTAACCCATGGCAAAGCTAAGTGATCTGATTATCCAGCACCCGGACGTCAAAACATTTGACGAACTTGAAAGGCTGGTCGCCAATGCGGGTGAATCCGGCCAGATGTTTCTGGAGTTTGACCTGAAACCCGATTACAGGGACACGCCAAGGAAATGGGAATGGCGGCTAGAGGCCGCGTTTACGCGCGGAACACGGTATGACTGACGACATGGATGACAGCAGCGAGACCCTAAGCGAACTGGCGGAACATATCCTGCCATTTGGGCGGCGTGTGCGGTTGCTGAATATTGATTACCACAATGGGTTGAACATGATGCGGCTGATCTGGCGCGAAGGCAAACGCATCACGCAAGTTGACATTGATGCGGACTCGGCAGCGCAATTGGGTGCTGACCTTGTGGCTTGGGCAAAACAAAACACCCCGGATAACGAAAGCTGAACACATGGATTACCTGCCAATATTTCTGGATATTCGTGGCCGTCGGGTCATTGTGGATGGCGGTGAAACCATCGCCGCCCGCCGGGTTGAACGCGCCTTGTCGGCCGGTGCAACTGTCGAGGTTTTCAATGACGCGCTAAGCGATGAGTTCCGCGATCTTATCGGCCACGCCAACCTGATCCATCACACGCGCCCTTTGCAAGACAGCGATTTCCCCGGTGCAGCGGTGGCTTATGGCGCGTCGGATGATCCTGCGCGCGACGCGGTTTTGTCAGCGTCAGCCAAGTCTTATTGCGTTTTGGCCAATGTGGCGGATGTGGCGGAATATTGCGATTTCATAACCCCGTCGGTGGTTGACCGCTCGCCTTTGGTGGTTGCGATCTCGTCCGGCGGGACGGCGCCTGTTATCGCGCGTATCCTGCGCGCCCGGATCGAAAGCCTGCTGCCGCCCGCTTATGGCCGATTAGCGGAATTCGTTGGCCAGTTTCGCGACAAGGTGTCCGACACGCTCAAAAAGACCCTTGATCGGCGACGGTTCTGGGAAAGCGCGTTGGAAGGCCCGGTTGGCGATTTGTTTTTGGCGGGGGCCACGGCCTCGGCCGAGAAACATTTGCTGGCTGAACTTGACGCGGCGACCAAAGACAACCCCGGCAAAAAGATTGGCGAGGTTTATCTGGTCGGTGCCGGGCCGGGCGACCCTGACCTGCTGACATTCCGCGCATTGCGCCTGATGCAACGGGCCGATGTGGTTGTCTATGACCGTCTGGTTGGCGATGACATTCTGACCCTGATGCGGCGCGATGCCGAACGGATTTACGTCGGTAAACTGCCGCAGCAACACACAATGCAGCAAGAAGATATCAGCCAATTGCTGGTAGATCTGGCGCTGGAAGGCAAACGCGTGCTGCGCCTGAAAGGTGGCGATCCGTTCATCTTTGGCCGTGGCGGCGAAGAGATCGAAAAACTGGCGCAAAACGATATTCCGTTTCAGGTGGTGCCGGGTGTAACGGCGGCTGCGGGTTGTGCTGCCTATGCCGGTATCCCCTTGACCCACAGGGACCACGCGCAATCGTGCATGTTCGTCACGGCCCATGGCAGGGACGGTGTGCTGGGATTGGATTGGGAGGTTCTGATCCGCCCGAAACAGACCGTCGCGGTTTATATGGGCCTGTCCAATCTGAAATACTTGACCGACGAAATCGCCAAACGCGGGGTCAGCCCGGACATGCCTGCGGCGGTGATCGACAACGGTACGCGGGAAAACCAGACCGTTGTGATCGGCACAATCGGCGATCTGGCGCAAAAGGTCGAAGGTGCAGACCTGAAAGGCCCGTCGATTATCGTGATCGGCTCGGTTGTCACATTGCATGAAAAACTGGCGTGGTTTGCCAAACGCGAAGAATCGCATTATCGGATGAGCCTGCAACCTCAGGGCACGCTGTAGGGAACCTCTGATTGAAGCGGTGATTTTGAAATATTGTCAGCCCCCGACCGGGCGGGGGCGTACGCCACGACAGCCAATCTTACCGCATCTCCTGAAATACGAACCAAATCAATCAGATGCACCGTTGCAAAAGCCCCCGCCATGAAGCGGTCGGGGGCTGACATTATTTCAAAATGCCTAAAGGTTTTTCTAGTCAGAGGGTCCTTAGGGCGTTGGCCGTCAAAACACCGGCGGGAAGTGGCGGCCCCCGCGTTCCAGTGTGATCCAGCGGGTTTCTGAGAAGGTTTCGACCGACCAACGCCCGCCATTGCGCCCAAGGCCGGACGATTTCGCCCCGCCGAAAGGCACGTGAGGTTCGTCGTTTATCGACGAGCAGTTGACGTGGCACATGCCGGTTTCCAGCCGGCGAGCGATGGCCAGTGCGCGTTCTTCGTTCTGGGTGAACACACCGGCGGACAACCCGTATTCGGTGTCATTGCTGATCGCGATAGCCTCGTCATCCGTGCGAAACGGGATCACCGGCACGACCGGGCCAAAGGTTTCATCGCGCATAATCAGCATTTCGGGCGTCGTGTTGGTCACAATCGTTGGCTCAATAAAACAGCCGTTTGACCCACCGCCCAGTTCCACCTTCGCACCCTTAGCGATGGCGTCTTCCAGATGCACCATCACCCGATCCGCCTGTTTTTGGTTGATCATCGGGCCGATCACGTTGTTCTTGTCGCGTGTGTCGCCCATCGGCAAGTTGGCCGTGCGTTCTTTGAACCGCTTAAGGAATGCGTCGAAAATGTTTTCGTGCACCAATATCCGCTCAACACTCATACAGACCTGACCCTGATGCATGAAGCTGCCGAAATTGGCCGCCTGTGCGGCGCGTTCGATGTCGGCGTCTTCCAGCACGA
This sequence comes from Paracoccaceae bacterium, assembly GCA_021775315.1. Classification (GTDB taxonomy): domain Bacteria; phylum Pseudomonadota; class Alphaproteobacteria; order Rhodobacterales; family Rhodobacteraceae; genus UBA5972. The sequence goes on along the minus strand of JAJFIC010000016.1, from coordinate 17,524 downwards.
TCATCGCGTCATTGCCGCCAAGTTCGATGCAGCATTTTTTCAGATGCGCGCCGCATTTCGCGGCAATATAGCGACCAACAGCGGACGAGCCGGTGAATGTCACGCCTTTGACCATGGGGTTTTCGATCAACTCGTCACCCATTTCCCCGACATTGTCACGCGAACAGGTGACGACGTTGAAAACACCGGGCGGCAATCCGGCCTCTTCCATCACTTCAGCTATGAAAAGTCCGCCGGTATAGGGTGTATCTTCGGACGGTTTCATAACGATGGTGTTGCCGATGGCCAGCGGATTGGCGAATTGGCGCGAGGCCAGAATGGCCGGAAAGTTCCATGGCGACAGCGTGACAACCACCCCTATCGGGCGGCGAACAGCGGTTGAAAACTTGCCGTGTTCTGACGGCAAAACCTCGCCCAGAGACTGATAACAAACAGCGGCGGCGGCGCGCAGCACCTCGGGCACATATGTGTTTTCAAACATGCCTTTGCCAAAGGTTCCGCCACCTTCGCCCTGCATGGCGGCGGCGAAATCAGGGGCGCGTTTTTCCCAAACATCTGCGGCCCTTAGCATGTAACGCGCGCGTTCCGTAAACGGCAGGTCGGCCCAACCTTCAAAAGCGGCATGGGCTGCCTGAATGGCGCGCGCGGCTTCGGCCCGGCCACCGTCTGGCACGTCAGCCCAAATCGAACCGTCACAGGGATTGATGTCGGGAAATGTTCCACGCCCCGGCACCCACTGGCCGCCAATATACATCCCCTTCATCGAGGCATGTTCGGTCATATCACGCATGGTCCCTCTCTTTCTTGGCGCTCATTTGTCGGGCTTTTTTGTGTCCGTCACACCCGACAGGCCGTTTTCAAAATCTATGCCAACGCTTTCACCGATCTTTTTCAGGACCGGCAATTGCACGGCCATTTCCATGATCGAATCCAACGCCTGATTGACCACTGGTTTATTGGCGGCATCACCACCAGCACTTGCGCCAAAGCCGCCGCCAGACAGGTGGTTGATGTTGATACTGTTGATTTTTTCAGCCGGCTTCACCATCTCGCTAACGATCTTTGGCAAGGCTTCAAGTCGGGCTTTTTCCAGTTCCATTGCGATCAGCGCATCCGAACGGGTGTTTTCCGCATCAATCCGGGCGCGGGTGGTTTCGGCCTCGGCCAGTTTTGCGGTTTTGTCGGCTTCGGTGGTTTCGTTGCGGGCGGCGGCCTGATGCCTGGCCGTCTCTTTTTCAGTCTCTGACGCGATTGTGGCGCGGGCGGCGGCGGCTTGTGCATCGCCCTCGGCCGCAATCAGGGCGACGGCTTTGCGACGGTCAGCTTCGGCCTTGGCGCGGACTGTGTTTACCGCTTCAAAGGCCACAACCGCCTCGGCGCGGGCGGCATCTGCCTGGGCTTCGGCGCGGCTTTCTTCCTGACTTTTGGCGGCCACGGAAATCATCCGTTCCTGTTCTGCGATTTCCAACGACCGCTCGCGTTCGATTTCAGCGGATTGAATGCGCCGCTCCATCTCGATCCTTGCTTCGGCGGTGCTGAGTTCGCTTTCGACTTTGCGTTGGGCGATCTGGGCGATTTGGGCCGAGGAAAGGGTTTCTATTTCCTGTTGCTGTGCAATTTGTGCGCGCCGTTCATCAAGGTCGATTTCCATCGTCAGGCGCGAGGCTTCCATCGCGGCACGGCGCACCGATACTTCGGCATCCGCGTCGATTTCAGCCCGCTGCTTCTTGCTATCGGCAATCACCTCGGCCAGTTTACGCATGCCAACCGCGTTGAACGCGTTGTTTTCGTCGAGTGCGGAAAACGGCGTCTGATCAAGGGCGGTAAGCGATACGCTGTCCAGTTGCAGACCATATCGGGAAAGCACATCTTTCAGGCTGTCGCGCACTTCGGTCACAAAGGTCGAGCGGTTTTCGTGCAGTTCGTCCATGCTCATCCTTGCGGCGACCGAACGCAGGGCGTCGACCATCATGCCGTCCACCAGTTCGCGCAGTTGATCCGACTGAAAGGTCCGTTTGCCCAGCGTCTGCGAGGCGCGGGTTATCGCCTCGGCCGTTGGGGAAACCGAGACGTAGAATTCCGCGCCGACATCGACACGCATCCGGTCTTTGGTGATCAGCGAACTGTCACCTTTTCGCTGCACATCAAGTCGAAGGGTCTGCATATTGACCCGGCTGATTTCGTGGAAATAGGGGACTGATATCGTGCCCCCCGCCATAACCACCTTGCGCCCGCCGATGCCGGTGCGCACGAGGCTTGTTTCACTTGTGGCGCGTTCATAGAGCCACGCCAGCAGCGCAATGATGACCGCCAATGCGATCAAAACGACGATAATCCAGGCCAATACGCTCATATCCCGGTCCTTTCGGTTATAAATTCATTTTTCAGAACATCGGCGGGAAATGTCGCCCGCCGCGCTCTAATGTGATCCATCTTGTGTTGGTGAATGTCTCCATCGACCATCGCCCGCCATGCTTGCCAAGGCCGCTGGCTTTGGTGCCGCCAAACGGCGCGTTCGGTTCGTCGTTCACGGATGAACAATTGACGTGGCACATGCCGGTTTCCAGTTTCTGCGCCATTTGCAGGGCGCATTCTTCGTCGCGTGTGATGATGCCCGAGGACAGGCCGTATTCTGTGTCATTGGCAATTGCGATGGCTTCTTCGTCGCTGCGAAACGGGATGACGGGCACCACGGGGCCAAAGGTTTCGTCGCGATACACCGCCATGTCTGATGTCACGCCGGTCAGGATGGTCGGGTGAACGAACCGTCCTTCGACCTTGCCGCCAAGGGCGACGCTGGCGCCTTTGGCGATGGCATCTTCCAGTTGGCCCCGCACGCGGTCCACTTGCCGGTCGTTGATTAACGGGCCGATAATGTTGCTTTGCTGGGCCGTGTCACCCACGGTCAGTTTCGCCGCGCGGGCCACGAATTTTTGCAGGAAATCATCAAAGATATTTTCATGCACCAGTATCTTTTCCACCGACATGCAAATCTGGCCCTGATGCATGAAACTGCCGAAATTGGCGGCTTGCGTGGCCCGTTCCATATCCGCATCAGCGCGGATGATCAGGCTGTCTTTGCCACCAAGTTCGACGCAACATTTTTTCAGATGCGCGCCGCATTTCGCGGCGATGGAGCGGCCAACTGGGGTGGACCCGGTGAAGGACACGCCTTTGATCAGTTGGTTTTCGATCAACTCGTCCCCAACATCCTGCACCCGGTCGCGCGATGCGGTGACGACGTTGAACACACCGGCTGGAATCCCGGCCTCTTCCATCACTTCGGCAAAGAACAGGCCGCCGGTATAGGGCGTGTCTTCGGATGGTTTCAGCACGATGGTATTGCCTGCGGCCATTGGGAAAGCAAAGCCGCGCGACGACAGGATCGCCGGGAAGTTCCACGGGCTGATAACGGCGACGACGCCCATCGGCGAGCGAACGGCGGTTGAGAATTTGCCGTGTTCTGAGGGCAGAACCTCGCCGATTGCGTCATAAGTTGCAGCGGCGGCCGCGCGGAATACTTCGGTCACATAGCCGCCTTCGAACATGCCTTTTCCAAACCAGCCGCCGCCTTCGGCCTGCATGGCGGCCACGAAATCAGGGATGCGGCGTTCCCAGATGTCCGCGACCTGCAACATAAGCCGGGCGCGGTGGGTGAACGGCATTTCGGACCATTCGGCAAAGGCCGCTTGTGCGGCGTCAATCGCGGCCCGGGTTTCGGCGCGTCCGGCATCGGGTATGGTGGCCCAATTCGCGCCGGTGGACGGGTTCACATCGGCAAATGTGCCGGAACCGGCTGTCCAGCGACCCCCGATATACATGCCTTTGATCTGAGGCGCGGTCGTGACTTTGTCCAACATTGCTGTCCTCCTTTTGCTGTTTCTTAGCGCCGCGATCTGGGGCGGGCGCTGTTTCTGGCCTGTTCGGCGGCGCGTTCGATTTCATCAAGGGCTGCCCGCAAACGCTCGTCGTGACTTTGGTGCGTGGGTGTGGGTGTGGTCTGGCGCAACGGTTTAACCCTTGGCGGTTTTGCGGGCGATGACGGGGCCAGCGGCGGCGGCGCATAGGTTTTAAGGCGACTTTTGCGCGATGTATCTTTGGCTGGCTCGGGCGAGCGGCTGGCCTGTTTGCTGGCATGGCCAACAAGCGCGTCGATTGAAATTCCTGCCAGATCATCGGCGCTGCGCCTTGGTGGCAGACCACCAATGGAAACTGGTTTTTGCGGCGGCATCACCGGCTTTGCTACGGGTGCTGCCGTGGGTGGTTCTTTGTTCAGCGATGCGATCGCCTGCGCCGCGATGTCGTTCAACGACGGGCCTGAACTGGCCGCTGGAGTGGTTGGTGGCGCGGCAGTTGGCGCAACGGCTGGAGCAACTTTGACCGCACCTGCCCCAAGATACGCCCTTTGCACCGCCGGATCGGTCATCAGGCTGGCGGCATCATCTTCGTGCACGATATGGGCGTTTTCCAGCAGGTATCCACGATCGGCAATCGCAAGGCTTTGCTTGGCGTTTTGTTCAACCAAAAGGATGCCAATGCCAGATTTTCGCACCTCTTTAAGATTGGCAAACAGCTCTTTACACAGCAGCGGCGACAGGCCCAGCGACGGCTCATCCAGCATCAGGATTTTCGGGCTCGACATCATGGCGCGACCAATGGCGACCATCTGCTGCTCACCTCCTGACATGGTGCGCGCAATCTGGCCTTTTCGTTCCGCCAGCTTTGGAAACAGGGACAGAACGCGGTCGAAATTCGCCGCCTCGTCTTCCCGCGCCCGTTCGGCATAGGCCCCAAGGCGCAGGTTTTCAGCCACGCTTAGGTCACCGAATATCCCGCGCCCTTCAGGCACAAGCGAAATGCCACGATCCACGATCTTGTCAGATGACAGGCCCAAAATTGGATGGCCGTCCATTTCCACGATACCGCTGGGCTGGCCTTCGCAAATACCTGTGATCGCGCGCAATAGCGTGCTTTTGCCCGCCCCGTTTGCACCAAGGATCACGACAATCTCGCCGGGTTCAACACGTACCGAGGCATCTTCCAGCGCGCGGTGCTGGCCGTAGCTTACGGAAAGATTGCGGACCTCAAGCATCGTCATCCCCCAGATAGGCGCGGATCACTTCGCGGTCAGACAGCACATCTTCGGGCGTTCCTTCGGCGATTTTCGCGCCCGAGGACATCACCACACAGCGGTCACAAAGTGAGCGGATCGCGTCCATCACATGTTCCACCAGAATGATCGTGCGCCCCTCGCGGCGCAGATCGTGGATCAGCTCGATCCCGGTTTCCATTTCGGTTGGATTGAGGCCAGCCAGCCATTCATCCAGCAGCAGAATTTCAGGTTCCCCGGCCAGAACCCGCGCCAGTTCCAGCCGCTTTTGGTCGATATATGTCAGCGCGGAAATGGGGGCATAGGCCATCGCCTCAAGCCCCACACGTTCCAGCATCCGGTGCGCCTGATCTTCGGCATCGCGACCCCAGCGTTTGCGGTGGCCGAAAACCGCGCCTGCGACCACGTTTTCCAACACGCTGAGCGACGGCAAAAGCCGCACCAGTTGAAAGGTCCGCCCGACACCGCGCCGGGCGATTTCCTGTGCGGGCAGATCAGAAATCCGCGCGCCCTTCATCGAAATCGCACCAGCGGTGGGTTTGAACGATCCTGAGATCATATTCATCATCGTCGTCTTGCCGGACCCATTAGGGCCGATGATGCCCATCACCTCGTGTTCAGCCACATCAAAGGACAGGTTATCAACGGCCACAAGACCGCCGAAACGTTTGGTCACCCCATTAACCGAAAGGACGGAACCGGTTTGCCGCATCAATGGCTCCTTTCCTTAAGTTTCTTGTTGATCTGGTCAATTCGCCCGACAAACCCGTGGGGCAGAACATAGACGATCAGCAGGAATACCAGACCAAGAAATAATGTGGTCGAGTTTGGTGCCTGAATGGACACGAATTCCCAAATCAGGGTAAAGGGGATCACCCCGACCAGCGGGCCCCACAACCGACCGGCACCGCCAAGCAGTGCCATGATGACGACAAGAAAGCTGAGTTCGGGGGAAAACACCTGATTGGGTTCGATATAGGTATAGCGCGGCGCAATCACGGCCCCAACAAGGGCTGCAAAAAAGCCGGTGGTCATGAACAGGATCACCTTGGACATGGCGGTATTGATGCCAACATGTTTGGCGACAGACTCGTCATTGCCAATGATCCTGAGGGCAAAACCAAGCCGTGATCGGTTCACCAACCAGCCAAGCAGGTAGACGCAACAGGCGATGATCAGCAACATCCAGTAGATATGCGACTCGGTGAAATCAGTCAGGACATAAAGGCCGCGTGAGCCTAAGAAATTGTTCTGAATCCAACTGACAAGGTTGCGTATCATTTCGGCCAGCCCAAGCGTAAAAATCACGAAATAGACCCCGGACAGGCGCAAGGTTGCCAGCCCGATCAGGGCCGCAAGGATGGTGGCGACAATCGGTGCGATGGCAGCCATCAGCCAAAAGCTGAGGTTATAATCGCTCATCCCCGTGCCAACGAGGTAGCCACCGATTCCGAAAAACGCACCCGTGGCAAGCGAGATGTAATGCGTCGGCCCGGAAAACAGCGCCCAACTGGTCGACAGCGCGATATACATCATGGCGGTGACGGAAACCGAAAGCCAATAGGCGTCAAAAACCAGCGGCACCGATGCGGCCAGAATGGCGACGATTGCTGCAATGCTTGGCTCTTTCCAGCTTGTGCTGTTCATGTTGCGCGCCTTCCGAACAGGCCCTGCGGTCGGAACAGCAGGATAAGAAGGAATATCAGATAGGCCGCGGTTAACGTAAGACCGGGATCGATCAGCGTGGCCACGGCGGTTTCCACGATGCCAAGGATGATCGCGGCAAGAATTGCGCCACGAATGTCGCCGACCCCGCCCATGATAACGATGATCAGGGCCTTCATGGTAAACAGAACACCGATCGAGGCATCGAGCGTGATAAAGGTGGAAATCAGCGCACCGCCAACTGCGGTGACGGCACCACCCGTCGCAAACGCAAAGGCCGACATCCGGGCGACGTCGATGCCGACCAGACCGGCGGCTTCGGGGCTGACGGCGACGGCACGCATGGCGGCACCCGGACGGGTGTGGTTAAGCCAAAGGTAAAGGCCCGCGCCAATCGCAACCGCGATCAGAAAGGCGATGAAACGGTTCAGCGCCACGATTGAGCCAAGGATCGTGATCGGCTGGGTCAGGAATTCATAGGTAAAGTATTCGCCGTGGATCGACAGCATCAATCCGACCATTATGAAGCTCATCCCGAAGGTAGCAAGGATCGCGTCGACCTCAAGATGGCCTTGCGATTTGGCGCGTTTCACCAGCGGTAGCAGCAAAAAGCGATAGATCAGCCAGTTCCCGGCAAACGCGACTGGCGCGACTAGAAATATCGTCAGAAGGGGGCTCATCTCGGCGCTGACGAACAACCAGAACGAGGCAAGCGCGCCAAGCACCAGCAATTCACCATTGGCAAGGTTCATAATGCGCGCAACGCCGTATTGCAGGTTCAACCCCATCGCAACCAGTGCATAGGTTCCTGCAAGCAACAGGCCTGAAACGAGTATATCCATAGTAGTTTAACCGGTTTTCAGTTATAACTGCCCGGCGCAGGAAGTCGCCGGGCAGTCGTTAGGCGGAATTACTTCCAGCCGCTTTTGACCTGAACATCGACGGCACCGTCGACATTCGAGCCTTTAACACCGCGAAAGACACCGTCCTGCCACTGGCCGACGCTCCAGAACTTGGCTGAGTTCTGCTTGTCAAAGCTGATCTCACCCATGATCGTGTCGAACGTGTTGTCTTTGATATATTGGGTGATCGCAGGACGGTCGATTGTCCCTACGCCTTCCATTGCCTGCTCAAGAATTTGCAGGGCAACATAGGTGTTGGCAGATGCCCAGTAATCGGCCGGTTGGCCCGTCACATCCATATGTGCCTTGCGGTAAGCCGCAATTTTCGGATCATCCGGGTTTGTACCACCGGCACCGATCACACCATTTGCAGCCTGACCAAACGCACCGCCATAAGCCGGGAACGAGGTGGCCACGGCCGTGTAGAACACCTTGACGTCAAGGTTTTCAGTGATCGCTGCCTTGGTCAGACCGAACGTGTCTGGTGGATAGGACCAAGCAAGGAACGCATCCGGGTTCGAGGCTTTGGCACCCTTCATCACAGGCGACAGATCCGGCGTGCCCAATGGATAGGATTTGTCATAAACCACCTCATAGCCAGCGTTTTCCAACATGGGGCGGGCGGCATCGGCCATTTCAATACCAAACGCATCCGCGACGTTCACCATTGCCACACGGTTGCCGATGGTTCCGGCGGCTTTCATGTCGTTCAGAATTTCGATCACACCGCCAACAAAGGCCGACGTTGTGCCAAGCGTAAAGAACATGGTCGGGAACTTTGTGGTCAGGCTGTCCACCTGATCAGAAATCGCTGTGACGGAAACCAGCGGGAAACCGTTCTTTGCATAGATCGGCGCTGCTGCAATGTGAAAGCCAGTGCCATAGGGCGGCAGCAGCATGTCAACCTTGTCCTGTGTAATCAGTCGCTGGACCGCTTTGATGTGTTCACCGGGGTTGGTTTTGTCATCATATTCGATCAGTTCGATCATTTTCTGGGTGCCGTCGATGTTCAGACCGCCGCGCCCGTTCACTTCGCTGACCCAAAGCTGGATGGTCGGCCAGTGGGTCACGGTCGAACCACCCGCCAAGGGGCCGGATTTCGGGGCAACCGCGCCGATTTTGATCGTTTCGCCGCCAAGTGCGGCAGTTCCGAACGCCAGCCCTGCGGCCAGCGCCGCACCTACGGCCAGTTTCAATGTTGATCTACGTTTCATTTTCTTCCTCCGTTTTGTTGTTTTTTAACGTGTTTTTGTTATTGGACGGCAAGCATGCCCGCCGTCAGTATTGTGAGTTACATGGGGTACTCACCCGGTGGTTCATGGATTGCGATCCACCGTAATTCTGTAAATTCAGCCACGGCTTCCAGCCCGCCGAGCTTGCCAAAGCCGCTGTCTTTGACGCCGCCAAACGGCATCGCCGGGTCGTCGTAAACCGTTGTTCCGTTGATATGGCAAATACCCGATTCCAGTCGCATTGCGATGGATTGCGCCCGGTCGATATCCCGGCTGAACACAGACGACGCCAGCCCGTAACTTGTGTCATTGGCGATCGAGACGGCCTCGTCGTCGCTGTTCACACGGATGATGGCCGCGACCGGTCCAAAGCTTTCTTCGCGGTAAATCCGCATCGCGCTGTTTACATGATCCAGTACGGTGGGTTGCATGAATGTCTTGTTGATTTGCCCACCCGCAGCAATTGTCGCGCCTTTTTCTGCTGCATCTTCAACCAGTTGCTGAACGCGAATGGCAGATTGCGATGATATCATCGACCCAAGGCTGAAATTACCCTTGCTGGGGTCGCCAGCCTTAAGTGTGCTGGTCCGCTGGGCAAGTTTTTTGACGAATTGGTCGGCCACTTTCGCATCTACAATCAATCGCTCGGTCGAAATACAGATCTGGCCCTGATTGAAAAACGCCCCGAAAGCGGCGGCCTGCGCGGCCTCGTCCAGATCCGCGTCATCACAGACGATCATCGGTGCTTTGCCGCTAAGCTCCAAAACCATCGGCTTAAGATATCGCGCGCAAGTCTGTGCAACCATCCGCCCAACGCGGGTCGAGCCGGTGAAGTTGACTCGTCGAACGGCGCTATGGCCGATCAGGGCGTCAACGATATCGCTGGCGTCATCCGTTGCGTTGGTGATCAGGTTTGCAGCCCCGGGGGGCAGCCCGGCATCGTTCAACACTTCGATGATCATCGAGTGGATTTTCGGGCACAGTTCGGACGCTTTCAGAACGACGGTGTTTCCGCAAGCCAACGGAATGGCAACCGCGCGACTGGCCAATACAATCGGCGCGTTCCAAGGTGCGATCCCAACAACAACGCCAACCGGTTGGCGCACCAGGGTTGATTTCACATGCTTATCGCGGCCCGTGCGTTTTGTTTCACGCTCAAAGCCGGTCAATCCGGCGGCGTGGCGAAAGATATCCGCAGCTATAGCGCAGTTGAAACGGGCCCACGCTTCAGACCCGCCAATTTCCTGCGCGACCGCCACAACAAAATCGTCGGCGCGTTCCAGCAGCAATTCCGCGGCGCGCGTCAGGACTTTGCTGCGCTCGTCATCCGGGGTTTTTGACCAGACCGGAAAAGCCGAAGCCGCAACATTCGCAGCCTCAATCGCGTCCGCAACTGTGGCAGATGAAGCGCGCGTCACAACCTGTTTTGAAACCGGCTGAAGCCGTTCAAAAGTTGAACCGTCGCGGGCATCGGATTTGACGCCCCTTATGATCAATTTTGCGTTGAGCAAAGGTTTCCCCGCAAGCAGAAGCGAGCCTTTTTGTTGGATTTCCCCGTAGAAGCCACAGCAAAGCATATCTGAAATCGTATATTAATGGACTAATCTGGCGAAATAATGCATGATTCTGGAAATATGCGCGATTTCGAATGTTATGGTCGAGGTGTCCAAACATGATTCAAGCACAGAGTATAAGATGTGCCCTGCATGACAGGGTATTCACGCTGCCCATCGACCGCGAGGTCAGAAGTTGGCGCGGTATTTTCCTGACATCAGGGTCAGGGATTATCCGCGCAGAGGATGAAGAGTTGTCGTTCAGCGCGACGTCGTTGGTGTGCAGCCCATGGTCTTCTGAGATGTCATTGTGGATTGGTGCCGGAAGCGTTGGCGCGCATTTCACTGTGTCTGGAAACTCTTTGTCCAACGCAATTGGCCACAACGCCGAATCGTCAGAACTGCGCCTGATCACGGACCGGTTGATTGCGGTACAATTTGAACCGGACAACTCGGCGATGGTGGATTGTTCGCACGCATTTGACCTGATCCTCAGGGAATTTGGCGCGCGGGGCAGCGGATCGACCTCGATGATCGAAGCACAGGTGCGCGCGATTCTGGTGACGCTTTGGCGCAACACGTCCAGCCCGGATTCCGCACCAAAGTCGATTGGCCGGACCCAATCAATCTTGCGACATTATCGGCAGCTTGTGGAAACGCATTTTCGCGATCATTGGCCGATTTCCAAATACGCCGACAAAATTGGCATTTCGCCCGACAGATTGCATGATATCTGCTCGCGCAATCTGGGCAAAACACCCAGCCAATTGCTGCATGAAAGAACCATGCTTGAAGCAAGCACAATGTTGGAAAATACCACCCTGTCCGTAGAACAATTGGCCAGCGTTCTTGGGTTCGCCGACTCTGCTTACTTCAGCCGGTTTTTCCGTGCGCGCGCCGGACTGCCGCCCGCAAAATACCGCAGGAAAGCCGTTGCAGGCTCTGACCCAGAGCTATCCAACGTGCTGGAGGGTTATGCCGACTGGCCTTAGACTGCGGGTATTGCAATCGGGCCAAAAAGCGCGAAATTGCAAGCTGCGTAGCGCGCTTAAGAAAGATAAGTGCAAATAGCAAAACGGGACGATCCGGGGCGCTCAGACCCCCATCATCGACATCGCCTCGTGCGCTTTCAGCGTTAAATGACAAGTCTTGCCATAGGAAACCGGATTGGATTTAAGCTCAGGGAAAAGCTGATAAAGCTCTTCTTTGGCTTCCGTCTGCACCCCTTCAATCGCCTCGTCACCGGGGAAAAAGCTTTCGGTTTCCAGACCGTTCGACCAGACCGTTTGATGGCTGTCGAACATAAAGTGATAATAGGTCACGTCGTCTGCCTGATAGTCGGGGGTGATGTTGCGGTCGTCGGTCAGATGTACGGCGGGCACCAGAACCTCGGCCTCGCCAAACAGCAGTTCAGCACGCCAGTCGCTAAGAAGAACGCGGTGCTGCGGTGAAACGATCAGATCGGTGTGCGGGCCGTTGTCGCCAAAGGCATCTTTTCGGATGCGAATCGGGCGAAATTCCGGCTGGAGCGCCATTTCGGCCTTGGACACATACCGCTGGGACATCCACATGATCGGGCGGGACTGCCCGTCGCCGCAAAGAACCTGATCGCCGGGGCCAAGATCCTGTACTGCGACAAGGCCCTTGGGCGTGTCGATCATAGTGCCCGTGGCAAAGCATGTGATCGAAATTCCGGCCACACCGGTACCGTTGGTTGAATCAACGTCGATCGTACATTCATGCACAAGGCCGTCAGAACCGATATAGTTGATGGTGTATTCGTCGCCGTCGCTGGTGTACGATAGCGCACCTTTGACGAAGAAGGTGTCACCCTCGTCCATACTTTTGACGTTGATCGTAAAGTCGTCATCAAAACCCTCGAGGTCCAGATAATATTCGTCGTCACCCCCCGAACCTTCGCCCGATTCTGATGGCGTGCCAGTACCGAATTTTGCAAACGTTACAGAGTTCAGATCATCATCGTCGGTTAATGTCACATATTGCGTGTCATCGACATCGCCAGAGATATGGTCGGAGCCTTTTATGCAACCATTTTCCAAAGAAATGGTCAGGGTCTCGGTGGACATGGGTATAACCCCCAAACTAATTACGCCACCCAGAGTAATCTAACTGGGGATCGTTCTAGATTGGGAAGTCGTCAAAAACGTGACGCCTTTAAGACAAATTGTCAGAAGATTGAGGCTATTTTTCGGCAGTCGCCAAGGCAGAGGCCACAGCGATCGCGCTGATGACCTGATCGAAATTATCGGCCAACCCGCATTCTTTAGCTGTCAACTGATACCCCCGCAGCAACGAGCCCGAGATCACCGGCAACTGGTCCGGCATCTGGCCAAACAATGCCCGCGCCGAAGTCACCAGATCCCAGCCTTCGGGTTTCATCTGGCTGTCTTCAAAATCAACCGCATAAAGCCGCTTGTCCGCGCCAAGGATGAAATTGCCCAGCGCGTTATCGTTATGTGACAGTGAGGCGCGCGAAATCTTGGACTGGTTCAAGATCGGATGCTGGTGTTCCAGAATCTCAACCGCGAATCCGGTGGGATATTTGGCAAGATAATCCCCCCAGTTGGTGTCCATGTCTTCGGCGGGTGCGTGATTGGCAAGCCGTCCAAACCATTGGCCCAGATGTTCCGCCGTCTGGTTCAGGGTTTCCGGCGACAGTTTTTCCAGCAATGGCGTGCCATTGATAAAACGGGTCAGAATGGCGCGTTCTTTTTCAGCCACGAACAACAGCTTTGGCACGGGTTCGCTGTGCAAAATATCCAGCGCACGGCGTTCGCGCGCGAATGCCGCCATCGCCGCATCGCTGTCACCAAACAGTTTCAGAAACCCGGTTTTGTCGCCCAGCATAACCTTGGTGCTGGTTGATCTGTCGGATGTTTTAATGGTTTCCAGCGTGAACGCGGTTTCGCCGTGATCGGGGTCAAGTGCGTTTGCGATGTGGTCACTAAGACCCGCCAGTTTTTGTTTGATTTCCTGTTGGTCCAAGCTTTGCCTCAAATCATCTTGATTACGTCTTTGTCGATCGACAGCATATACCCTTTGCGGCTGATCGTCTTTATCAATAGGTCCGAAACCATCTGATTGCCCAGATGGTCGCGCAGGCGTTTGATCCGGGTGGCGCCTGCCGCCTCTTCGCAATCGGTCCGGTCTTTGCCGGTTATCATCGCTTCCAGATCAATGCCGGAAATGAAATCATCGTCCAATCGGGCCTCGCACAGCACGGCCAATGCCTCGAACGCGGCTTCGGTCAGGGTGAATTCCATGTTGTTGATATAGACCACCAGCTCGTCCCGGCTGATGATCAGGCTGTTGATCTGGATGCCTGCGCGCTCAACCTCGGACATGCGGCGATTCATGCTGGCGATATTGACCAGAAATACCAGTGCAGAAATCAGGATGGCGGTCGAAAACACCAACAGCACAAAAATAACGAATCGATACGAGGCCAGCGTGTCAGAAAACGAAGTGCCCGATTGGGCGAGGATTTCCAGCAGCTTAATTTCAGCGTTCGATGTCAGATTGTCATTCTCGATAAAGATCTGTTCAACCCGGTTGTTGAACGCATTGGCGTCCGGCAGCGTGTAAAACAAAACAACTGCGGCAACCACCAGGATGCCGATGATTGCCGCAATACCGATTGTCAGGGTGGAATTTCCACCCAGGATTTTCCGCCGTTTAGAATTTGAGGTAGTAATTTCCTGCACTGCCTTGCCTTTGCGCCAAGCCTTCGGGCCCAAACACAGACACTACATTAAGCAAGCTCCATCCGCCAACCTTTATCCGTTTGGCGATGTTTTTCTTTATTGCGCCGGAATTGCCACAGATACCGTCAGGCACCTGAATGACGCCATAATGCAGCGTCAGTGGCGACGACTTCTTGGCCTTGTAATCGGCGTAACACGCGGCGCTCGCCTGGCCCGCTAACGCGAGGCCAAGGCTGAGGGCAAGTATTTGTACAAGAGTTTTCATCATGCCCAAAACATAGGGGGAAACGCGCCTGATATTCAATAACGCCGACGATTTGGTGCGATGTTATCCGATAACATTGCGCCGATATTGCCTAACTTTCAGGTCTCGGGCCAGTTTGGCTTATCGGCACCGCCCTGGGGGCAAACACACTTCCCTAACGTGCCAACACACCGGCCAACACGGCCTTACACTGGTACGACAATAAAAGGAAAATCGTCATGAAAACCAAATTGATCGCATTTGTCACCGCTGGCGCAATCGCAATGACCGGCATAACCGCAGCACCCGTTCAGGCCGATCCGGCTGATGATCTGGCCCGCTTTCTGATTGGTGCCGCCATCCTCGGGATCGTTGTTAACGAGGCGAACAAGCACAACACGAATGTGACGGTCTCAACGAACCGGGGCCACAAGGCGCACAAGCCAAACAAACGTCGTCATGCAAATGCCAACCAACGACACAAGCCACGCCAATGCCTGCGCCAGAAATGGACGCATAACGGCTGGAAGAAATTCTACAACAGACGCTGCATGGCTGATTTTGGCTGGCACAAGCACCGGAAAAACGGTCGCTGGCACAATGCGCGTCACGCTCACCGGTAAGGCGTTTCAGTGTGGTGGTTGCCTTTTCCCCTAGTTCCCTCAGTTCCTGTCCGGCGAACATCACCTGAAACACCCAGAAGAAGGTAAAACCTTCTTTGGCGAAGGGGCGGTTCATCCGCCCCTTTTGCTTGTCCGCCGGTTGACATTGCCGCCACTGGCCTGACAAACCCAGCCCGATGCCTGATTTCGTGTTTGAACAAATTGCCATAAATGCCGGAACCTCGCCGGTCGCGGGCGTGGACGAGGTTGGCCGTGGCCCGTTATGCGGCCCGGTGGTGGCAGCGGCGGTTATTCTTGACCCTGACAACATTCCTGATGGTTTGGCGGATTCCAAAAAGCTGACAGCCAAACGACGCGATACGTTATACGCGCTGATCGTTGACAAGGCGGATTTTTCTGTGGCCGAAGCGTCGGTTGCTGAGATTGACCAGATCAACATTCTGCAAGCCAGCCTTCTGGCCATGCGCCGCGCCCTTGACGGGTTGGCGCGCAGCCCCGGCTTTGTTCTGGTGGATGGCAACCGCCTGCCCGCAAACCTGCCCTACCCGGCAAAGCCCGTGGTCAAAGGCGACGACCGCTGCCTGAGCATTGCCGCCGCATCCATCATCGCAAAAGTGACGCGCGACCGCATGATGACGGCGTTGGCGGCTGAATTTCCGGGCTATGGATGGGAAAACAACGCCGGATACGGCACGAAACAGCATTTAGAGGCTTTGCAGACCCTTGGTGTAACCCCTCACCATAGAGTCTCGTTCAAACCTGTCCACAATATCTTGTATCAAGATATTTAGTTAAGTCTTTGATTCAAAAAGAAATTGACGGCGAATCACCTTTGACTCATCTTAGGGCCAACAATAAGTGCAAAGCACATGAGGCAGAGATGGCGACGAAAAAGACCAAAAAGGGGGCGCATGCGCTTCCCTTGAATCAGATACTTGATGGCGATTGTATTGAGATTATGAACAGCCTCCCGGCGGAGTCTGTCGATCTTATTTTCGCCGATCCCCCTTATAATTTGCAACTCAAGGGCGAATTGCACCGGCCTGACAATTCCAAGGTCGACGCGGTTGATGACCATTGGGACCAGTTTGACAGTTTTGCGGTTTACGACAAATTCACGCGCGAATGGCTGGCAGCGGCAAAGCGTTTGCTGAAACCCAATGGCGCGATTTGGGTCATCGGGTCCTATCACAACATTTTCCGGGTCGGGGCCGAAATGCAAAATGCCGGCCTGTGGATCCTGAACGACGTGGTTTGGCGCAAATCCAACCCGATGCCGAATTTTCGCGGCATGCGCCTGACCAACGCGCATGAAACCATGATCTGGGCCTCCAAATCGGAAAAATCTAAATACACCTTTAACTATGATGCACTGAAATCGCTGAACGAAGGCATTCAGATGCGCAGCGATTGGGTGCTGCCGATCTGTAACGGCCATGAGCGGCTAAAGGACGATAACGGCGACAAAGCCCATCCAACGCAGAAACCCGAAAGCCTGCTGCACAGGATTCTGGTGGGGGCGACCAATCCCGGTGATGTGGTGCTTGATCCGTTCTTTGGCACAGGCACAACCGGTGCTGTGGCCAAAAAGCTGGGCCGTGATTTCATCGGTATTGAGCGCGAGGCGGCCTATCGCAAGGTAGCGCAGCGTCGGATTGACAATGCGCGGAAATATGACCGCTCGTCGCTTGAGGTGACCACCTCAAAACGGGCCGAGCCGCGGGTGCCATTTGGTCAGGTCGTGGAACGCGGCATGCTGAACCCCGGCGAAGTGCTGACATCTTTGAACGGGCGACACAGCGCTAAAGTGCGCGCTGACGGGACATTGATTGCGCGGGATGCGCGCGGCTCGATCCATCAGGTCGGGGCCGCCCTTGAAGGCGCGCCATCGTGCAATGGCTGGACCTTCTGGGGTTTCCTTAAGGACGGCAAAACGATCCCGATCGACATTTTACGCCAGCAAATCCGGGCTGAAATGCAAGGGAAAGCCAATTAAAGAAAATGCCGCTGGTGCCTGCGGCCATTGCGAATGCAAAAGCTTAAGGAACCTAACTTACCCCGCCCTTGTGGCGGGGTTTTTTCGTTTCGCCGAGCCAACCAAAGGCAATCAGCTAGCGCCTTTCGGCATCGGATTGCTGGCCTTTTTATATGCCTCCCAATCCACAATATCCGGGTAATACATGGCCCGCCATTTGCGCACACGCGGGTTCATTTTGCGCCGCCAAAGGGGTGGCAGCATCGCAACCGCTGTCATAACCGGATAGCCATGCGGCAGTTGCGGGGCCTCGCCCACGGCGTGGTTCTGAAGCAGCGGAAAGCGACGGTCGGGTTTGTAATGGTGGTCGGAATGCCGTTGCAGGTTGATCAGCATCCAGTTTGAAAACATATGGGCCGAGTTCCAGGAATGGCGCGGTTTTACATGCTCATACTTGCCCTCGCCCAGATATTTCCGGGTCAGGCCGTAATGCTC
>JAJFIC010000015.1 GCA_021775315.1 Paracoccaceae bacterium | reverse complement strand
TGATCGTCAGCCGCGCCCTGTTAAGCGAAAGAGGCTGATGTCCGATACTGACAGCGACATTATCATCCGTATTGAAGGTCGCGCCGGTCGCATTACGCTGAACCGTCCGCAAGCCCTGAATGCGCTGACCTATCAGATGTGTCTGGCGATCGAAAAGGCGCTGGATGCGTGGCGCGATGACGGCGCGGTTGAATTGGTTATCATCGACGCAATTGGCGACAAAGCGTTTTGTGCAGGGGGCGACATACAGGAAATGTATGACACAGGCACCGCGGGGGATTATGCATATGGTCAGAAGTTCTGGGCCGATGAATACCGTCTGAACGCCAAAATCGCGACCTATCCCAAGCCTTACATTGCCCTGATGCAGGGTTTTACTATGGGCGGAGGTGTTGGCGTTTCCTGTCATGGCTCGCACCGGATCGTAGGTGAGACCAGCCAGATCGCTATGCCGGAATGTGGTATTGGGCTGGTGCCTGATGTTGGTGGCTCGTGGATATTGGCGCATGCGCCGGGCCATATCGGCACATATCTAGGCCTGACGGCGGCGCGTATGAACGCGGCTGATGCTATTTATTGCGGCTTTGCGGATACTTATGTGCCTGAGGGAAACTGGCCGGAACTGGTTTTGGAACTGGTGCAAACCGGTGATACCGGTGTGATCGCAAAATACAGGGCAGCACCTGGCGACAGCAACCTTGCTGCCAAGTTCGCTGAAATCGAAATGTATTTCGCCGCCGATGACTTGGCTGGTATCCACCAAAGTCTGGCAAATGTTGACAGCGAGTTCGCCACCAAAACGCTCAAGATTCTGTCGCGCAATGCCCCGCTTTCCATGGCCTGCACGATTGAGATGTTGGCGAGGTTGCGCGAGGGCGGCGATATCGCGGACGCACTTGATCTTGAATACCGCTTTACGGCGCGCTCCATGCAGCACGGTGATTTTCTGGAAGGCATCCGCGCTGCCATTATCGACAAGGATCGCCAGCCGCAATGGCAGCACGCGATTGATGCTGTAACGCAAAACGATGTTGCCGGAATGTTGGCCCCTTTGGGCGACAAGGCACTTTCACTAAAGGATGACTGACATGAAAATCGGATTTATCGGGCTTGGAAATATGGGCGCGCCAATGGCGGCCAATCTGGTGGCGGCGGGCCATGCTGTCACCGGTTTCGATCTGACCGCACCCTGCCCGGATGGCGTCAGCAAGGCGGCAAGTGCCGCTGAATGCGCCACAGCGCAGGATGTTGTCATCACCATGCTGCCAAACGGTGCCATTTTGCGCAGCGTCGCGGCTGAGATTGTTCCGGCCATGCAAGCAGGCGCCGGGTTTGTCGATTGTTCAACCGTGGATGTCGAAAGCGCGCGTGCGGTGGCTGATGATGCTGTCGCGGCGGGCTTGTTGCCGGTTGATGCGCCCGGATCAGGCGGTATTGGTGGCGCGGCAGGTGGCCCGCTGACCTTTATGGCCGGTGGGTCTGACGCGGCATTCGCCAAGGCTGATCCGTTGTTTGATATCATGGGCCAAAAAGCGGTGCATTGTGGCGCAAGCGGTGCCGGACAGGCGGCGAAAATCTGCAACAACATGATCCTTGGCGTCACTATGATCGGCACCTGCGAGGCATTTGCGCTGGCGGACAAGCTGGGACTTGATCGCCAAAAGATGTTTGACGTGGTTTCAACTTCGTCGGGCTATTCCTGGAGCATGAACGCCTATTGCCCGGCACCGGGGATCGGCCCGCAGTCACCGGCTGACAATGATTACAAGCCGGGATTTGCTGCTGAGTTGATGCTGAAAGACCTAAGATTGTCCCAACAGGCCGCCGAAACGGTCGATGCAGCGACGCCGCTGGGCCAACATGCGACCGATTTATACAAAACTTTTGTCGAAGACGAAGACGGATTGGGTATGGATTTTTCAGCCATGTTGCCGAGATTTGAAAAAAAATCGCGTTAAAACACGAAAAAAGTGGGATAATTGTCGCTAAACCATCAACAATCCGCATTCTTTCCCCATTTTGGCCACAAATCAACCCAAAGTAATA
The DNA here is from genome assembly GCA_021775315.1 of Paracoccaceae bacterium. Lineage (GTDB taxonomy): Bacteria > Pseudomonadota > Alphaproteobacteria > Rhodobacterales > Rhodobacteraceae > UBA5972. The sequence goes on along the minus strand of JAJFIC010000015.1, from coordinate 71,457 downwards.
TCCACCAAGTCCGATTAACGGACGGATAACCGGAGGGGACAGAAATGTTCAGAAATAATGTGGGCCCGAAAGATCGGGTATATCGTGCAACGGCGGCAATCATTCTGATTTCGTCTTATTTTTCAGCACCAGAATTCGCCTGGAAATGGGTGATGCTGTTTGCTGGTTTGTATTTGTTCTTCACCTCGGTGATGTCGACATGTGCCGTTTATTCAGTCACAGGTCGCAACACCAATGACGACGCAGAAGCTGAAACAGACGTTGAAGCAGAAGCGTGATTTTCCCGGCACCACCTGATTAAATTCAGGTGATGCCGAGAAATCAATAAATCTACCAATTGCGGTGAATTGTGTGTTCCATGGCACATGTGGACATTTTTACTGCATTTTATAGTTTTCCTTGATAAGTTGCCCCCACGCGATGCCCGACAACCGGGTATCAAATGTGGGAGAGCATTATGTTCAGAAACAATGTAGGCGGCGCAGACCGCATCGTACGGGCCATCATTGGTGTCGCCCTGATCGCAGTGTTTTTTGTGTATCCGGACATGGCCTGGAAATGGGTCTCGTTGATTATCGGGCTTATCGTTTTGTTTACGTCAGTTATGTCGAGTTGCATGATTTATTCCGTGCTTGGTATGAGCACAAATAAGTCAGCCGAAGACGAAAGCTGATTGTAACGGGTTTCAGGCCTAAACGGCTTGGAAACATTTTGTCGATTGCAACGACGCGGTCAGGGTGACTGCGTCGCTGCCGATTTGAGGTTTGTACCCCAGCCCGGTTTGGTCGGCTATTCCGCCGCTACACGCCGGGAATTCAACAATTCTTTCAGGTATTGTCCGGTATGGCTGCCGACCGTGTCGGCCACATCTTCGGGCGTTCCGGTTGCCACAATCATGCCGCCGCCATCGCCGCCTTCGGGGCCGATGTCAATGATGTGATCGGCGGTTTTAACCACGTCCAGATTGTGTTCGATGACCAGCACCGAATTGCCCTGATCGACCAGTTCATGCAGCACTTCCAACAACTTACGGACGTCTTCAAAATGCAATCCGGTCGTCGGTTCATCCAGAATGTACAGCGTGCGACCCGTGGAGCGTTTGCTAAGCTCCTTTGACAGCTTCACCCGCTGCGCTTCGCCGCCCGATAGCGTGGTTGCCTGCTGCCCGACCTTGATATAGCCAAGCCCAACCCGCATCAGCGCCGTCATCTTTTCGCGGATGGATGGAACCGCCTTGAAGAACAGCTCTGCATCCTCGACATTCATATCAAGAACGTCCGCTATGCTTTTGCCTTTAAACAGTATTTCCAGAGTTTCCCGATTGTACCGCTTGCCCTGACAGCTTTCGCAGGTCACGTACACATCCGGCAGAAAATGCATTTCGATCTTGATAACGCCGTCACCTTTGCAGGCCTCGCAACGCCCGCCTTTGACGTTAAAGCTGAACCTGCCGGGCTTGTAGCCTCGGGTCTTGGATTCCGGCAAACCGGCAAACCAATCGCGGATCGGTGTGAAGGCCCCGGTATAAGTGGCGGGGTTTGATCGCGGTGTGCGGCCAATGGCGCGTTGGTCGATATCAATCACTTTATCGAGGTATTCCAAACCCTTAACCGATTCACACGGGGCTGGCGTCTGGCGCGCACCGTTCAGCCGCATGCTGGCGGTTTTGAACAGGGTTTCAATCGTCAGCGTCGATTTCCCGCCACCGGACACGCCTGTGATACAGGTGAACGTGCCAAGCGGAAATTTCGCCGTCATATTCTTAAGGTTATTGCCGGTCGCCCCTTCGACCACCAAAAATTTACCAGTACCGGTCCGGCGATCAACTGGCGCCGCGATTTCACGCGCACCTGTCAGGTATTGTCCGGTGATCGACGCAGGATCGGCGGCGATTTCCTGCGGTGTTCCTTGGGCCACAATCCGACCGCCATGAACCCCGGCACCGGGGCCGAAATCAAGCACATGATCGGCGGTGCGAATGGCCTCTTCATCATGCTCGACCACGATCACGGTGTTGCCCTGATCCCGCAAATTCTTGAGCGTTTCCAACAGCCTGCCGTTGTCACGTTGATGCAGGCCAATCGACGGCTCGTCCAGCACATAAAGCACCCCGGTCAAACCCGAGCCGATCTGGCTGGCCAATCTGATTCGCTGGCTTTCACCACCTGAAAGCGTTCCGGAATTCCGGCTGAGCGTCAGATAATCAAGCCCGACATTGACCAGAAACCCCAACCGTTCACGGATTTCTTTGAGGATGGCGCGGGCGATTTCGTTGCGTTGGTCGGTCAGGCTGGCCGGCACCTGCTCCATCCAGTCAAGCGCGTGGCGGATCGACATTTGCACCACTTGTCCGGCATGCAGCCCGGCAATTTTGACCGCCAATGCCTCGGGCCGCAGACGATAGCCGCCACAGGTGCCACATTCGCGATTGTTCTGATACCGCTCGAATTCTTCACGGATCCAATTACTGTCGGTCTCGCGATAGCGCCGTTCCATGTTCGGTATGACGCCCTCAAACGCGCGCGTGACCTCGTAAACCCGGCCACCTTCGTCGTAACGAAACTTGATCTCATCCTCGCCCGAACCATAAAGCATGACTTGCTGTGCGGCCTCGGGCAAATCGCGCCACGCGGCGTCGCGCTTAAAGCCATAATGCCGGGCCATTGCCTCGATCGTTTGCAGGAAATAGGGCGATTTACCTTTGCGCCATGGGGCCAGCGCGCCGTCATATAGCGCGATAGACACATCCGGCACCACCAACCGTTCATCAAAAAACAGCTCGACCCCCAAACCGTCACAATCGGGACAAGCCCCAAATGGCGCGTTAAAGGAAAACAAGCGCGGCTCAATCTCTGGAATGGTAAAGCCGCTGACCGGACAGGCGAAATTTTCCGAAAATGTGATGCGTTCCGGTTCACCATCTTCAGGGCTGGGTGCGGTTTCCAGAATAGCAATGCCATCGGCCAGATTCAACGCCGTGCGCAGACTGTCGGCAAGTCGGGTTTCCAGACCTTCGCGGACCACAATCCGGTCGACCACGACGTCGATATCATGGCGGAATTTCTTGTCGAGTTTGGGCGCATCTTCAATCTCATAAAACGCGCCGTCAACCTTGACCCGCTGAAAGCCCTGCTTTTGCAAGTCCATGAATTCTTTGCGGTATTCACCTTTGCGGTCACGCACAATCGGCGCCAAAAGATAGGCGCGCACGCCTTCCTTCATCGCCATGATACGATCAACCATTTCGCTGACTTGCTGGGCTTCAATCGGCAGGCCGGTTGCGGGTGAAAACGGTGTGCCAACACGCGCAAATAACAGCCGCAGGTAGTCATAAATCTCGGTCACTGTACCGACGGTCGAGCGCGGGTTTTTGCTGGTGGTTTTCTGTTCAATCGAGATCGCAGGCGACAGGCCGCTGATATGATCCAGATCGGGCTTTTGCATCATATCAAGGAATTGCCTTGCATACGCAGAAAGCGATTCCACATAGCGGCGCTGACCCTCGGCATAGATGGTGTCAAATGCCAGGCTTGACTTGCCCGAGCCGGAAAGCCCGGTGATCACAACCAGTTTGTCACGCGGGATATCCACGTCAATCGACTTGAGGTTATGCTCGCGCGCACCGCGAATTTCGATGTTCTTTAGTTCAGCCAACGCCAGCACCCCCGTGCGGTTCTATGCAAATCATCCCAGCCCCATCAGGCCGGACCAGAATGGAACAAAACGTGATCGTTCACAAGCGAAATTCAGATATCCGAATCCGCTTTGCGTATCTATCAGTCTGCGGCAGGGAATGCTTGTGCAAAACCGGAATTGTGGTAAATGAAGAATAATTAAGAAAAACGCTAACTATCCTCTAGTAATATTCCAAAACTAGAATATATTCAGCCTCAACACTGACCTGACCCCCAAAAGGACCCCTGATATGAACTTTGGTTTTGGAAATCCCTTCCGCTCGGCCGCGCCGTCCGTGCGCGCCCTGCCCGCCAATGAGGCGATCAAAATGGTTGCCAATGGCGACATTACCCTGATTGATGTGCGTGATCACAATGAGGTTGCGCATACTGGTAAAGCCAAGGGTGCGCTGCATATTCCGCTGTTTCAACTGGGTCAAAAGGCCGATCCGCGTCACCCGGAATTTCACCCAGAACTGAACACCGAAAAACCTATCGCACTATATTGTGCGTCAGGTGCGCGGTCGCAAATGGCCGGTCGCACGCTTGCCGGGCTGGGCTTTACCGAAGTTTATAACCTTGGTGGGCTGATGCATTGGCAATCTGCCGGAGGCCTGTGCGAGCGGTAATTACCGCCCGAAGATCGCAAGAACATAAGCCTGGGTTTCGGGGTATGGAGGGACGTCATCGTATTTCTCGACCGCCTCGGGCCCGGCATTATAGGCCGCAACGGCTAATTTCCAGCTGCGAAACCGCATGTATTGTTTCTTAAGGTATAGCGCACCGCCCTCAAGATTGGCTTGCGGATTATGTGGATCAATCCCCATTCTGGCGGCTGTGTCCGGCATCAGTTGCGCCAGCCCGATGGCCCCTGCGGGCGACAATGCGTCGGGGTTCCAGTTGCTTTCTGCTTGAACCAGCCGGGTAAACAAATCCTTGGGCACCCCGAATTTCGCCGCCGCCTCTTCCGCCATGGGCAGGAATTCACCCTTATAAGACCCGACATAGCGTGGAATGTGGTTGTTGTTCGGCAGCAGGCGCTTGGAATCCTCGTATTGGGTTGCCAGTCGGCCATCCAACAGCTTGGCATGCGATTTTGAGATCCCAGCGCGGGATTTGGACGATGCGGTCTGACTTGCGGCAGGCCCTGACAAAATCAGCGCGGCAAGAAGCATCGACAGACTTGAAATAGCAGCGAGTCGCATCAGGAATCCTCGGCTTGTTCAGGTCATTATAGCAGACTTATCCACAGGCGCGAGTCCCACCGGGTTGCAGGACCAGGCAGGCCTGCGCGGTTTGTTGCCGAATGGTCCCGGCATGATCCACGCGCAGCGCTTAATTTCCCTTTAAGGCCGCGTCAGAAACCAGCGGGCCTGCCATCAAGTCCTCGACCAGCAGGCTGATTAACTGGTTGCGGCCCGAAACATCAGCCTTGCGAAACACCGCGTTCATATGCGCCTTGATCGTGCCCTCGCTAGAGGTGCGTAAACCCGCGATTTCCGTGTTGCTTAGGCCCTTGATGGCAAACAATGCCACGTCACGTTCAGCCGCCGTCAGGCCCCATTCGTCAAAATAATCGTCAATCACATCGCTAAGCGCACCAGTGGCCACCCGCATATTGCGGGTCATATGGGCGCTGTGGCGCAGCAGTTCTTTTAGGTAAAGGGCTTCAAAAACAATGCCGAAAATCAGACCGATTGTGGCGGTGGCTTCGATCACAAGGTAAAAAGTGATGCGAAATCCGATGCCGGGCGCAAAACTGTCGTCAATGACATCGCTGACAAAAAACATCGCGCAGAGTGCTTGGATGACGATCAACGCGACAACCAGAGCCGGTAGTTTTTCGATCTTCATTTCAATCCCATAACCGGTCCAAAAACTATTCACGCAATCTTTATTGCCACTTATCCCGAGTTTAACAAGACCAGTGGCAGGATCGACCGAGGACAGGTCACGGGATCGAAACCGCGACCCAAGATCAAAAACACCAGAATTAGCCTTTTATTCATCTTTGCAGGATGGTCTAACACTCGTGGTTAATAATTCGGATTCGAAGCAGGAGGGTTTCATGGCAGGCTCGGTCAACAAAGTCATCATCGTCGGCAATTTGGGCCGCGACCCCGAAGTGCGCACATTCCAGAACGGCGGCAAAGTGTGCAATTTGCGGATCGCAACATCCGAACGCTGGCGCGACAAAAATTCCGGCGAAAACCGCGAGAAAACAGAATGGCATTCCGTCGCGATCTTTTCCGAAGGTTTGGTGCGGGTATGCGAGCAATACCTGAAAAAAGGCTCGACCGTTTACATCGAAGGCAAGTTGCAGACCCGCAAATGGCAGGATCAGTCAGGGGCCGACCGTTATTCGACCGAGGTTGTATTGCAAGGCTTTGACAGCAAACTGGTGATGCTGGGCGGTCGCGGCGACAGCGGCGGTGGTGGCTCTTACGGCAGTGATTCCGGCGGTCAGGGTGGCGACTCTTACGGTGGCGGGTCGCAAGGCGGGTCACAAGGTGGTTCCTCCGGCGGCTTTGAACCCGGCCCATCCAGCGGCATGGACGACGAAATTCCGTTCTAAACGCAGCATTTTCTGACAATATCCAACCCCTTGCGCCGACTGTTTTTCAGCTTGCGCGCAAGGGGTTGTTTTTATGGTGTTTTCCCAGCTCCGCGAAAGCCGGGAAATGCCCCAAGATATTGCGCTTTTTCGCGCCCAGTGCTATAAATTACACCTAAATGTGGTGAACAGACAGCGCAGGCAAAATTTTGAACGACGAGACCGAAAATGACGGCGTAACGCCGCCGAAAAAATCCGCTTATGACGGCCCTTCGATCACGATCGAAGAAGAGATGAAAACCTCTTATCTCGACTACGCGATGAGCGTGATCGTCAGCCGAGCCATCCCTGATTTGCGGGATGGCCTGAAGCCGGTTCATCGACGTATTTTGTACGCCATGAACGAGGTCGGCAATACACACGACAAATCCTATCGAAAATCCTCGCGCCCCGTTGCTGACACGATGGGTAAGTACCACCCGCATGGCGATAGCGCGATTTATGACGCGCTGGTGCGCATGACCCAGCCGTTTTCGATGTCGCTGCCGCTGCTTGATGGTCAGGGCAATTTCGGCTCGATGGACGGGGATAAGGCCGCCGCGTTTCGGTATACCGAGGTGCGATTGGACAAAACCGCAGCCTCGTTGCTGGCGGATATCGACAAAGACACGGTTGATTTTCAGGAAAACTATGACGGCAAGGATCAGGAACCGACGGTTCTGCCGGCCCGTTTTCCCAATATGCTGGTTAATGGCGCTGGTGGCATCGCGGTCGGCATGGCCACCAATATTCCGCCGCATAATCTGGGCGAAGTGATCGACGCCACGCTGGCCCTGATCGAAACCCCCGATCTGGACAGCGTTCAGTTGATGGAATACATCCCGGCGCCGGATTTCCCGACTGGCGGTCTGATCCTTGGCCGCACGGGCGCGCGCAAGGCTTATACCGAAGGGCGCGGCAGCGTCATTGTCCGCTCAAAAACCCGCATCGAAGAGATCCGCAAGGATCGCTATGCCATCGTCATCGACGAGATCCCCTATCAGGTCAACAAAGCGAGCATGATCGAAAAAATCGCCGAGGTTGCGCGCGATAAACGGATCGAAGGCATCGCGCATGTGCAGGACGAAAGCGACCGCATTGGCGTGCGCGTGGTGATCGAACTTAAGCGCGATGCAACGCCCGAAGTGGTGCTGAACCAGTTGTTCCGCTTTACACCGATGCAGACCTCGTTTGGCTGTAACATGCTGGCGCTGAATGGCGGCCGGCCGGAACAGTTGGATTTGCGCAAATTCCTGACCGCCTTTGTCGATTTCCGCGAAGAAGTGGTTGCCCGACGTACCGCGTTTGAATTGCGCAAAGCCCGCGACCGCAGCCACGTTTTGTGTGGTCTGGCGGTTGCCGTCAGCAATGTCGATGAAATCGTCGCCACAATCCGCGCCTCGGCCGATCCTGCGACGGCCCGCGCCGCGTTGATGACCCGCGCCTGGCCTGCCCACGACATTGCCGATTATATCCTGCTGATTGACGATCCAAGCCACACAATCAATGACGACGGCACCTATCACCTGTCCGAAACACAGGCCCGCGCCATTCTGGAATTGCGCCTGCAACGCCTGACTGCCATGGGCGTCAAAGAGGTCACGGACGAGTTGCAGGAACTGGCCGGGAAAATCACCGACTATCTGGCGATCCTGCGATCGCGCGAACGGATCATGGAAATCATCGCCGCCGAGTTGACCGAAGTGCGCGACATGTTTGCCGTGCCACGGCGGTCGGAAATCATCGAACATGTCGGCGAAATGGACGACGAGGACCTGATCGAGCGTGAAGATATGGTCGTGACGGTCACCAATTCGGGCTATATCAAACGCACGATCCTTGACGATTACCGCGCCCAGAAACGTGGCGGTAAGGGCACGCAGGGCATGAACACCAAAGACGAGGATTTCGTCACCAACCTGTTCGTTGCCAACACCCACACGCCGCTGTTGTTTTTCACCTCAGATGGCATGGTCTACAAACTGAAAACCTGGCGCCTGCCGCCCGGTGGGCGCAACGCCCGTGGCAAAGCCATCGTCAACATTCTGCCCATTCCGCAGGGCGTTTCCGTTGCTGCCATCATGCCGGTCAATGCCCCGGAAGAAGATTGGGCCGATTTGCAGATCGTTTTCTCAACCTCTACTGGCGGTGTGCGGCGCAATGCGCTGTCTGATTTCACCAATGTTATGCGCAATGGCAAGATCGCGATGAAACTGCCTGAGGGCGTGTCGATCGTGAATGTGAATATCTGCGATGAAATGGATGATTTCCTGCTGACCACGTCGCAAGGCAAGGCCATTCGGTTCCCTGTAACGGATGTGCGGGTCTTTAAGGGGCGCGATTCCACGGGTGTGCGCGGCATTAAACTGGCCGATGGTGACGAAGTTGTCTCGATGGCCGTGATCCGTCATGTCGACGCCACACCGGATGAACGGGCCGCCTATTTCAAGATGCGCCGCGCCATAACCGGCGACGAATCGGGTGAAATCGAAGAAGGCGGCGAAACCTCGTCGCTGACGCAGGAGCGCTATACCGAACTGTCAGCCCTTGAGCAGTGGATCCTGACGATCACCTCGGGTGGGTACGGCAAACGCTCATCCGCCCATGAATACCGGGTGGCCGGACGTGGCGGCTTGGGTATTGCTGCGGCCAACCTTGGCCGACGCGGTGACAGCATTGTCGCCTCGTTCACCGTTGAGGATGACGATCAGATCATGCTTGCCACCTCTACCGGGCAATCAATTCGCTGTCCGGTCGCGGGGATATCACGCCAAGGTCGCACCTCGTCCGGGGTAAAGGTATTCAGCACATCAAAAGATGAACATGTGGTTTCCGTCGCATGGATCGCAGAACAGGGCGACGAAGACGGCCCGGTTGTCGATGCAGACGCGGTGATTGACGACAATCCGGATGCGGGCGCAAGTTAACCTCGCGCGGGCAGCAGCCCTGATAAAACGTAAATGGCACGGCTTCCCTGCACTGGGGTGGCCGTGCTTTTGCCGTTTTTAGTGCCTTTAAGTGCCCTAGGGCGGTGGAATTCTCTTTTTAGATGCAAAAAAGTTCTGGTTTAAGCCAACTTTCTCCGCAAATTCGCCTGAATTGGAAACAATATTGTTTCTTAATCAGACCGAATTGCTTGTTTGCGGGCCGATCTGTCAACAAAATCGGAAAAGGACCGTCGCAATGTCGGAAAACACCAAAAAACAGATGCATATGCAGGAACTGGCGCATGCAGCGGCCCGTGTTTTGATCGCATCTTACTTTATTGCCAAGTCTATTGGCCTGATCATTGACCTGACAAGCATGGATCAGTTTTTGGCGGTGGCCGAAGTACCGGAATACCTGCGTTGGCCCAATGCTGGGTTCGAGCTGGTAGCCGCATTGGCGATTATGGTTGGTTTTCAAACCCGTATGGCAGCGGCGTTGTTGGCGCTCTATCTGTTCTGGTCCAGCTTCATTCTGAATTATTCCCCCGGTGATCCGGTTGCGATTGGCGCTTTCTGGCGTGATCTGGCGATGATCGGTGGCCTGCTGATGTTATGTTCACATGGCCGTGGCCGTTTTGCGCTCGATAATCTATTTGACCGCAAAGAAGACGTCTATGAGGAAGAAGAAGACGTCGAGGTCATGCTGGAAATGCACAGCTGACATCGCGGAAATTCTGAAAACAAGGGCCTCGATATCGGGGCCCTTTTCATTTGTGGCGAACTGGCCTACATGCCAGCCATGACTGATCCTATTCACATTATTGGCGGTGGCATGGCCGGGTCCGAAGCGGCTTGGCAGGCGATCAATTTGGGCGTTCCCGTGGTTTTGCATGAAATGCGCCCCAAGGTCGAAACCTTCGCCCATAAAACCGACGGGCTGGCCGAGATGGTCTGTTCAAACTCGTTCCGGTCCGACGACGACACAGCCAATGCCGTTGGCCTGTTGCATTGGGAAATGCGGGCCGCAAACAGCCTGATCATGGAAATGGCCGACGAACACTCCCTGCCCGCCGGCGGTGCGCTGGCAGTTGATCGCGACAAGTTTTCAGGCGGCGTTAGCGAACGTTTGCTGGCCCATCCGCTGGTCACATTGGCGCGCGACGAGATTACCGAACTGCCGCCCGCAGATTGGGGTCAGGTCATCGTCGCAACCGGGCCTTTGACCTCGCAAGCTTTGGGACAGTCGATTCTAAAGGCCACCGGCCAGGACGCGCTGGCGTTTTTTGATGCCATCGCCCCGATTGTTTACACAGACAGCATCGACATGTCGCGCACGTGGTTCCAATCGCGTTACGACAAAGGCGACACCGAAGAACAACGCCGCGCCTATCTGAATTGCCCGATGGACCGCGATCAGTACGAGACGTTCATCGACGCCCTTATCGCCGCCGACAAAACCGAATTTCACGAGGGCGAGGTCGACACACCCTATTTTGACGGCTGCCTACCCATAGAAGTGATGGCCGAACGCGGCCGCGAAACCCTACGCTTTGGCCCGATGAAACCTGTTGGCCTGACCAACGCACATAAGCCAGACCAAAAGCCCTATGCCGTGGTGCAATTACGACGTGACAACGCGCTTGGCACGCTTTTGAACATCGTGGGTTTTCAAACCAAGATGAAGTACGGCGCGCAGGTCGCTGTTTTCAAACAAATTCCCGGCCTGGAAGGTGCGGAATTTGCCCGCCTAGGCGGCATTCATCGCAACACATTCATCAACTCACCCCGGTTGCTTGACGACCAGATGCGCCTGAAATCGGCGCCCCATATCCGTTTTGCCGGGCAGATCACTGGGGTTGAAGGCTATGTGGAAAGCGCGGCTATGGGCCTGTTGGCCGGACGGATGGCTGCGCGCCAAACCCTTGGGGGCAACCAACCGCCACCGGAAAACGTCACCGCGATGGGCTCTTTGATCCATCACATCACGGGGGGGGCCGAGGCCAAGACTTTCCAGCCGATGAACGTGAATTTCGGCCTGTTCCCGCCGCTGGTTGACGCGGCCAAAGGTCGGCGCAACCGCAAAGACCGCTACAAGGCCTATACCGACCGGGCCAAAGCATCCTGGGCCGACTGGCTTGCCGCTGGACGCTAGTTCACAGGCAAGCTAACCTGCCCCAAGCCAATCGCGGAGGGGTTGATGACCAAGGAAACTGGCCAGCTAAAAGACGTCTATACCATTGAAAACACCGAACATGCGCGGGATTTCTATGATGGATGGGCCGATACTTATGATGCCGAGATTGCCGCAAACGGCTATGTCACGCCGCGCCGCTGCGCCGAAGCACTGGCCAAATTCGCCACGGATAAATCTGCACCAGTGCTTGATGTCGGCTGTGGCACCGGCCTGTCAGGCGTCGCCCTTAAAGCCGCTGGTTTTGCCAATATTGATGGCTGCGATCTAAGCCCAGAGATGTTGCAACGCGCGGGTAAACGCAAAGGCGTTTACCGCAAGCTTTGGGAGGCTGACATCGCCCATCCCTTCCCTTTTGCGCCCGGAACTTACACCCATATTGCCGCAATGGGGGTGATCGCTTCGTCCCATGCACCGCCCAGCACGATTGACGATGTTCTGGCGGCCCTGCCCAGCGACGGCATGTTTGTGTTTTCGTTGAACGACGTGACGTTGCAGGATCCGGAATTTGAGGCGCGTATTGCTGAAAACGTCGACGCCGGGATGGCCCGCCTGATTTTCAAGGAACATGGCGAACATCTACCGACGATTGACCTTAAAAGCGTGGTCTACATTTTGCAAAAAATATGAGTTTCAGAACCCGGTTCGCACCTTCGCCCACCGGGCCGCTGCATCTTGGGCATGCTTATTCGGCCTTGCTGGCACATGATATGGCCGACGCCAATGCAGGCGAATTTCTGCTGCGGATCGAGGATATTGACAAAAGTCGGTGCCGCAAGGCATGGGAAGACCAGATTTACGACGATTTGCACTGGCTTGGGCTTGATTGGCCCCCGCCCGTGATGCGCCAATCGACGCGATTGCCGGTCTATCAAGATGTCCTGAAACAGTTGTGGAACGAAAACCACCTGTTCGCCTGCACCTGCAATCGCCGCGATATCGAGGCCGCAGCGACCGCCCCTCAAGAAGGCAGCGCGCCATTGATCGGACCGGACGGCATTGTCTATCCTGGAACCTGCACCGCAAACGGCTCATGCTCAGGCAACTTCCCGGTTCCTAGGGGTGCTGCCCTCAGGCTTAGCATGCGAAACGCTTGCCTGAACTACGCGCTGCCACGGTTAGGAGGGGATGTCTTTTGTTTTCAGGAATCCGGTTCGGGGCCAAACGGCGAAACCGGGCTGATAGAATTCACAACCGACGAGATTGAAAACAACATCGGCGACGTGGTTCTGGCGCGCCGGGATATGGGCACGTCGTATCATTTATCCGTGGTTCTGGATGATGCAGCGCAAGGGATCAGCCATGTGATCCGCGGTCAGGACCTGTTTGAAGCGACTAAAATTCATGTGGTTTTGCAGCGTATGTTGGGCCTTCCAACGCCAGTTTACCACCATCACCGCCTGATCCGCGACGAAGATGGCAAACGATTGGCCAAGCGCGATGACGCGCGAGCGATAGCCAAATACCGGGCCGATGGTGCGACGCCGTCAGACATCAGAATGATGGTTGGGCTATAGAATCGGTTGGCTTTTGATCACTTCAACACTGTCTTCTATTGCGCTGTAAAAGCACGACTTTCTGTTGGTATGACAGGCCGGACCGACTTGTGTAATCTGCAACAACAAACAGTCGCGATCACAATCCAGACGCATCTCAACCAAGCTCTGCGTATGACCACTGGTCAGGCCCTTTTCCCAAAATTCCGACCGTGACCGCGACCAATAGGTGACGCGCCCGGTGTTCAGGGTGCGGGTCACGGCCTCGGCATTCATCCAGGCCAGCATCAGAACCTCGCCTGTTGTGGCCTCTTGCGCAATTGCCGGGATCAAACCGTTTGCGTCATATTTCAGGCTGGCGGGATCAAATTCCGGTGTCATTGCGGGGTGGTCCTTTTCAAAGCGGATTACTTGCCCTATCTAAACCTCTGGACATGGCATGAAAAGGTGGCCAAGGCGATGAATGCAAATCAGGATCTGATAAAGCTGTATTCACAGCGCATTTTGGCGCTGGCTGCGGCGATTCCCCGGACTGATCCGCTGGAAAACCCGGATGCCAGCGTGCGAAAACGCTCGCCTTTATGTGGTTCTACCGTGTCGGTGGACGTGAATGTAACGGATGGTCAGATTTCAGATTACGGCCAGGACGTCAAAGCCTGCGCATTGGGTCAGGCCGCCGCGTCGGTGGTTGGGGCCAACATTATCGGCTGCACCTTGGCGCAAGCACGTCAGGCGCGTGATGAATTGCGCGCCATGCTAAAAGATAACGGGCCCGTGCCTGCCGCGCCCTTTGACGCGCTTGAGACATTGTTGCCAGCACGGGACTACAAAAACCGGCATGCGTCGATCATGCTGGCGTTGGATGCCACGGTTGAGGCCTTTGAACAGGCCGAAAACAGCGTTTGTGCCTAAAAAAAACGCCGCAACATCCAATGGATGTGCGGCGGTAAGGTGTGCGTCCGTATTCCTGAATTTTGTGATCACAAGATCAAGGCTGTTCGGCCAGGCAAAGCCGACAGCACGCGCATTTGTTGGGGGACAGAGTTGCGCGCAAAGCAAAAGACAGGCGGACCGCAGGTGAAAAGGTCAGGCCATGCCCGGCAAGCTTAGGCCCACAAACAAAACAACAAAAATCGCAGCGACGCCTATGGCGTCTTCCAATACGTCCGAGGGGTTGTGAGTGAGAACGCGCTTGAAAAGGATAAACATTTGAATTTTCCTGCCGTGTTGTTGTTTTTGTTGCCTCTTTGTTCTCACTTTCGTTAAGGTTTGTAAAGAACTTTTTAGGAACATTTGTGAACTTTATGGCATTGTAGATTAAGTTTGGACTTTAACCTACTGAAATTAAACGAATAGATTTGTCCTGCTCCATCAACCACAACAGAACACGGGTTGCCTGACCCCGTGCGCCTTCAAGTTCTGGGTCTGTTCCCAGCAACATGCGGGCGTCATCCTGCGCCATGGCCATCAAATCCGGCTGGGTTTCAAGGTCCGCAATCCGAAATCGCGGCAAGCCTGATTGCGCGACGCCAAGAACGTCGCCCGCGCCCCGCAATTTCAAGTCTTCTTCGGCCAGTACAAAACCATCTTCGGTCTGGCGCATGACACTTAAGCGCCGTTCGGCCGCATCCCCAAGAGGTGGTGTATAGACCAACAGGCAGGATGACGCCTCGGAACCGCGCCCGACCCGACCGCGAAGCTGGTGCAGTTGCGCGAGGCCAAAGTTTTCGGCCTGCTCGATCACCATGATCGACGCGTTCGGCACATCAACCCCGACCTCGATCACCGTCGTTGCCACCAAAACCTTGGTTTCACCGGCAACAAACCGCGCCATTGCCGCGTCTTTTTCTGCCGAAGGCATCTGACCGTGGACCAACCCAACCGCATCGTCGCCCAGCACCAGCCTGAGCGTGCGAAACCGCTCTGCCGCCGCCGTCCATTCAACGAGTTCGCTTTCTGACACCAGCGGGCAGACCCAATAGGCCTGTCGCCCGTCAGCAATCGCGTTCTTGAGATGCCCGATCACCTCATCTATCCGGGCCGATGGCAGAACCACGGTTTTCACCGGTTTGCGGCCCGGCGGCTTTTCGTCAAGGATCGAAACATCCATATCGCCATATTGCGCCAACGCCAGCGAGCGTGGGATTGGCGTCGCGGTCATGACCAAAATATCAACCGCCTGCCCTTTGCTGCCAAGATCCATCCGTTGCCGCACACCAAACCGGTGTTGCTCGTCGATGATCGCCAGCCGCAAATCCAGAAATTCGACGTCTTTTTGAAACACGGCATGGGTGCCCAGAAGGATGTGAATATCGCCATTTTTCAACGCCTTAAGCTTGGCCGCACGTTCTTTGCCTTTGTCGCGCCCGGTTATAATCTCAACCACGACGCCAGCATTTTCGCCCATGGGGCGTATGGTTTCCAAATGCTGACGCGCCAGAATTTCCGTCGGGGCCATCATCACACCCTGCCCGCCGGATTCAACGATTGTTAACAGCGCCATAAGCGCCACCAGCGTTTTGCCCGAGCCGACATCGCCCTGCAACAATCGGTTCATTCTGAGCGGCGAGGCCAGATCATCCGCGATCTCGCCAATCGCGCGCTGCTGGGCGTTCGTTGGGTGATACGGTAACGATTTCAACACCTTGGATTGCAGCGCACCTGTGGCAACGCTCGAAACACCACGGCCACGCCTGATCTTAGCACGGGCCAAAGCCAAGGTCACCTGATGGGCAAAAACCTCGTCATAGGCCAATCGTTCGCGGGCTTTTGCCCTCGGCGAGATCTCAACGATCGAGGCCGGGTTGTGCGCTGTCTCGACCGCATCATGCCAATCGGGCCAGGATTGGCCGGCCTTCAGGCTGGGCGCAATCCATTCCGCCAGAACCGGCGCGCGTTCAAGGACCGATTTGGCGGCGCGCGACACGGCCTTTTGCGTCAGACCGGCGGTCAGGGGGTAAACCGGCTCGAACGCCGGAATTTCATCGACCTCATCGGGACGCAAAATGTGATCCGGGTGGACGATTTGCGCGATGTTATCAAAAACTTCAACTTTGCCGGATACAATGCGCCTTTGCCCCGTTGGCAGGATTTTCTGCAAGTAATCCGCCCGGGCATGGAAAAACACCAGTTGAAAGCTGGTCTGCGCGTCTTCGACCGAAACGCGGTAAGGTCGGCCTTTGATGGTATTTGGATGATGCGCGCCAATTTCGACTTCGACCGTCACCACATTCGGGGGCACCACGTCGCGAATGGAGTTGCGAATATTGCGGTCAATACCGGAATGCGGCAGCGTGAACAGCAGATCACGCGGCTTGAAAACGCCAAGTGCTTCAAAATGTTTGGCCGTGCGTGGGCCAATGCCTGCCAGTTTTGTGACATCGGCAAAAAGTGGGAACAGGATTTCGGGGCGCGCGCTCATTCTGCCAGTGTCAGGGATTTAGTCGGGTCAATTCAAGCCATTCTTGTTCAGAAACCACCTGCACCCCCAATTCCGCCGCCTTTTTCGCCTTGCTGCCTGCCCCGGGCCCGGCGATCACCATGTCGGTCTTTGCCGAAACGGATCCGGTAACTTTCGCACCCAATTTTTCCGCCGTCGCCTTGGCCTCGGCCCGTGACATCTGCTCAAGCGTGCCGGTGAAAACCACGGTCAGACCGGCGACTGGGCTGTCTGCGTTTTTCACGGCCACGGCATCTTCGATCTGCAATTGCGCCACCAGCCGGTCAATCGAGGCGCGCGAAGCATCCTGGTGAAACGCGTTTACAAGGGCGGCAGCCATGACCGCGCCCACGCCGTCGATCCCCAACAGTTCATCCCATTCATCCCCTGCACCAATTTTGGCGGCGGTCAGGATAGCCTCGAACGCTTGCCAAGAGGTGAAATGCCCGGCCAGCAAAGCCGCAGAACTGTCGCCGACATGGCGGATGCCAAGGGCAAAAATCAGGCGATTCAGCGGGATATTTCGTTTATTTTCTATGGCTTCAAACAGGTTGGCGGCAGATATTTCGCCCCATCCGTCGCGGTTTTTCAACTTTGACAATAGCCCGCCATCGCGCGTCGCCAATGTGAAAATATCAGCCGGTTCACGGATCGGCAGTTGATCGTCATTAAAAAATGCCTCGATTTGTTTTGCCCCCAGACCATCTATGTCAAACGCCCCGCGCGACACGAAATGTTTCAGCTTTTCAACCGCTTGTGCCGGGCAGATCAGGCCCCCTGAACATCGGCGGACGGAATCACCTTCTTCACGGGTCGCGAGCGAGCCGCATTCAGGGCAGATCTCTGGAAAGACATAAGGCGCGCTGTCAGAGTCGCGTTTCGTGATATCCACATCGCGGATTTTTGGGATCACGTCGCCAGCCCGGTAAACCTCAACCCAATCGCCAATGCGAATGTCGCGACCCTCGCGAATAGGCAGGCCGTTTGAATCCCGGCCAGCGATGTAGTCCTCATTGTGCAGCGTCGCGTTTGACACAACGACGCCGCCGACAGTCACCGGTTTCAGTCGCGCAACCGGCGACAGCGCCCCGGTGCGGCCAACCTGAATTTCGATATCTTCCAGCCAAGTATGGGCCAGTTCAGCCGGAAATTTATGCGCAATCGCCCATCGCGGCGTGGTTGAGCGGAAGCCCAAACGCTCCTGATATAAAAGGTCGTTAACCTTATAGACCACACCATCAATGTCATAGCCAAGTGACGCACGCTGGGCCTCGATCAATGCATATTGCGCCAGCATTTCAGCGGTATTTTTACATAGCACAAGCAACGGGTTGACCGAAAAACCCAACGCGGACATCGTTGAAATCGCACCCGATTGCGTGGTTGCTAGTGGTGCAGATAATGCGCCCCAAGCGTAGGCGTAAAAATGTAAAGGTCGGGATTTGGTGATTTTGCTGTCAAGCTGGCGCAACGAACCTGCGGCGGCATTTCGCGGATTGGCAAAAACCTTGTCGCCTTTTTCCACTTGGCGCGCATTCAAAGCGGTGAAATCAGCGTGGCGCATATATACCTCGCCACGGATTTCAAGAATGTCAGGCGCGCCGGTCAGGACTTGTGGTATGTCCGAAATCATGCGGGCGTTGTAGGTGACATTTTCGCCAACTTCGCCGTCACCTCTGGTGGCCGCCTGCACCAATTGGCCCTGCTCATAGCGCAACGAAAGGGACAATCCGTCGATCTTTGGTTCGGCCGTCAGATCAAGTGCTTCATTGTCGCGCAGACCCAGATATTTCCGCACACGTTGTTCAAATTCAACCACGTCATCATCGGAAAATGCGTTGCCAAGCGACATCATCCGCACCTCGTGCGCAATCTTGCCAAAACCGTCGCTGACTTTGGCCCCGACTTTGTCGCTGGGGCTGTCGGCGCGCTTCAAGCCCGGAAACCGGGCCTCGATGGCCTGATTGCGTCGCCGCAACGCATCATACTCAGCGTCGCTCATCACCGGGGCATCCGCCGTGTGATAAGCAAGGTTGGCCGTACCAAGAACAGACGCCAGATGGGCCAGTTCTGCCCTTGCATCTTGTTCCGTCAGTTCGAAAACATCCTTGATCGTCACGATACCCACCTCTTGTCGTCTCTCAAGAGGCATAATTCCAGTGGTGGCTAAGGTCCAGAATTATTGCGCGGCAAGGCGCCTTCAGGCACCTACCGCAATCGGATCAGCCAGTTCAAGCCGTTCCGGGTCGCGCAGAACATAGCCACGGCCCCAAACGGTTTCGATATAGTTTTCGCCACCGGTTGCTTCAGACAGCTTTTTGCGGAGTTTACAGATGAACACATCAATGATTTTCAACTCTGGCTCATCCATGCCGCCGTACAAATGGTTGAGAAACATTTCTTTGGTCAGCGTCGTGCCCTTGCGCAACGACAGCAATTCCAGCATCTGATATTCCTTTCCGGTCAGATGCACCGGGCTGCTGTCAACTTCGACCGTTTTCGCGTCAAGGTTGACGACAATTTGCCCGGTCGTAATGATCGACTGCGCATGTCCTTTGGACCGTCGAATGATCGCATGGATGCGGGCAATCAGTTCTTCACGGTGAAACGGCTTGGTTAGGTAATCATCCGCCCCAAACCCAAAGCCGCGTATTTTATTATCGGCGTCATCATTGCCCGACAAGATCAGAATTGGTGTATCAATCCGCGCACGACGCAATTGGCGCAGTACATCATGGCCATTCATGTCCGGCAGGTTGAGATCCAGCAGGATCAGATCATAGTCGTAAAGCTTGGCCAGATCGATCCCTTCTTCCCCCAGATCGGTGGCATAGACGTTCAGATTGGCATTGCCCAGCATCAATTCGATGCTTTTGGACGTGGTAGGGTCGTCTTCGACCAATAGAATGCGCATTGGTGCTTCTCCAATTAATTCGATTTCTAACCGCACATTGGCCGACAATGGTTAATCAGTGGTTACTCAGCATCCACTTCTTAATAATTCTACCTATGGTTGTCTATATTTTTGCACCGATGTGGTTTTCAACGCCGCCTCGCCATGTTTGCGCGCCTTGTCACACCAATCTGTCAACTCCTCATCGCTTAGCCCGTAAATCTCGCAGGCCTCAGCGTTTTCAAGCAATCCCGCCTCAACCGCTTTGACCACCCGCGCCTTGCGACTGGCAACCCAACGATGGGTCTGCGGCGGTGGCAAATCCGCCCTGCTCATCTTGCTGCCGTCGTTTAGTGTGACAAACAATGGCCCTTTTCCCTTCTTGATATACATATCCCCAATCCTTTCGCTGGGGACAAACTGGCCGGTCATTCTTAAAAGACAGATAAGCCCCCCCTTGAGAACGCATAAGATTTTCCTATATTACGCCTTAACCAGTTGAGAGGCCCCCAGTGGCACAGATCATCCCAGATACAGCATTGAATTCATTGGGTTTTGCCAAACCCGAGGCGCAAACCCGTGTGGTGGTTGCGATGTCCGGCGGGGTTGATTCGTCGGTCGTGGCCGCGCAATTGGCCGAAGAAGGCTATGATGTGGTCGGTGTGACCCTGCAACTTTACGACCACGGCGCGGCTTTGGCGAAAAAAGGTGCCTGTTGCGCCGGGCGTGATATTCATGATGCTCGCCGGGTGGCTGAGGAAATGAATTTCCCGCATTATGTGCTGGATTACGAAAACAAATTCCGCGATTCCGTCATTGATGATTTCGCCGACAGCTATCTGGCGGGGGCAACGCCGGTGCCGTGCATTCGCTGCAACGAGCGGGTGAAATTTCGCGATCTTCTGCAAACCGCCAAGGATCTGGATGCTGATTGCATGGCCACCGGCCATTACATTCAGCGTTTTGAGGGGGCTGGTGGCCCCGAATTGCACATGGCCGCCGATCACACCCGCGACCAGTCGTATTTCCTGTTCTCAACCAAGCCAGACCAACTGGCCTATCTGCGATTCCCGCTCGGCCACCTCAAATCGAAAGAGGAAACCCGTGCGCTTGCCCGCAAATACGGCCTTCCGGTGGCTGATAAACCCGACAGCCAGGACATCTGCTTTGTGCCCAACGGGTCCTACGCCGCCGTGATCGAAAAACTGCGGCCCGGCGCGGTTGAACCCGGTGACATTGTAGACCAGAACGGCACGGTGCTGGGCCAGCACAAGGGCGTCATCCATTATACCATCGGTCAACGTCGCGGTCTTGGCATCGGCGGTGGGGATCCGCTTTACGTCATCAAACTCGACACCGAAAACCATCGTGTCATTGTCGGCCCCAAACAGGCGCTGGCGACGGCAACATTCCCGATCCACGAGGTCAACTGGCTTGGCGATACCGCCTTTGACGCCACCAAAGAGCACCATATCGAGGTCAAAGTCCGCTCCACCCGTCCGCCACGCGCCGCAATACTGCGCCCGATTAGCGCCACCAAGGCCGAGGTTGAATTGCTAACCCCGGAAGAAGGCGTTTCCCCCGGTCAGGCCTGCGTGTTTTACGCCCCAAACGGCAGTCGGGTCTTGGGCGGCGGCTGGATATCAACCACTCGCTGAACAAACCCTGCCCTTAGCTTCTTCTTTTGAAAAATATCCTCGGGGGGTCGTGAATTGCGCGTAAGCAATTCACTTAGGGGGGCAGACAGCCCCCTTTTGCTATCGCCCTCGTGCAACGCACGGGGCAAATATTCTCAACCTTGAGCCGCCTTAATCAACACTGACGATCACGCAATCTTCGCCGCCATCCTTGGCCGCTTTGGCCGCACAGGCCGCCAGTGCCGCGGTGCCTGCCGCTTCAACCGACGCTGCTTTTGTGGCCTCGCCCCAATGCCCCGTAGATGGGGAAATCGCAAAGGCTTTGGATTTACCTGCACGCTTATATTTCTTGGCAAATGCCTCGCTGGCATTGGCGCTTAGGCTAAAGCTTCGCGGCCCGGAATAGGATTTGGGCAAAAACTCCGCCACCACAACACAGGGTTTGGAGGCCTTCTTTTTCTTGGCGTTACAGCCTGAAATCGCCGCCGCATGTGCTGCCGCTGCCGTGTGATGGTTGATCGCATGCGCCGCTGATCCGCCAATCAACCCCTCAGAGGGCGAGGCCGCCATGGCCTCATAATACCGTTGGATCGACGCCGCGTTCTGCAAAGCCGCCTGATACACTTCTGGCACAAGATCAGGCACCAAAATCCGTACAATTGTCGATTTTTTATTGGTTTTGAATAATTGTTTCGCAGCCACCTTGGCACCGGGCAAATCCTGCGCATAGGCCCCGCCTGTCGCCACTGCTACCACAAAAACCGATATCAACAACCGGCGCGTCGAAATCCATCCCATCTTACCATCCCTTTATGCCAGAAACTCTGTTCGCGCCAGTATAACCCCGAGCGGAACCAATCGCCCAGCCTGAATTCAGCCAAAACCCTAGTTTAGCAGAACCACATACCGCACAATCCGATCATTGTCGCTATCTGCGAAATAGTAAACCGACCCCAACACCGCCACCCCTTCGGGATCGTCAAACTTGTTTGGCCCCACACCGGGTGCCCCGTCACCCAACACACCAATCAGAGTCTGGGTTTCAGGATCAATCAACAAAATCCGGTGCGCGTCCTGATCCGCCACCAAAAGACGGCCAAAATCATCAACCGCCAGATAGCGCGGCCCGACAAAGCCGAACTTTGCATCATTCAGAACCCCGATCAGTTCAAGCCCCGCCGTCAGATGGACCAATTGCGCCCGGGAAGAATCCGCCACCCAGATCGTACCGTCATGTGCCTCGACCACATCATGCGCGCCAAACAGGCCCCGAATTCCGGCCACCGGGCGGGTGTTTTCAAAGGCCACAAGCTCGCCAATGCCGCTGGCCATGATGTAAACCCGGCCATTTGAATGGGCCAACACGCCCTCGGTTCGGATCACGCCGGGAATAAGGTTAACGATTTGTGGCTCTGGCAAACTGAAATCGACAACATAAACCGAATTGGCGCCAGTGGCGGCGATATAGGCCAAACCGTCGGGGGCAAAATCAATGTCGTGAACGCCAAACAACACGCCCTCGCCAAATATCGACAGGATTTCCAGCGTTTCGGGATCCATGATAACGATCCGATCACCGAATTTATCCGCCACGTAAAGCCGCCCGTCCGGGCCAATGGTCAGATCATGCGGGTCATTCAGTTCAGCCTTGCTGGCCTTGTCAAACGCGGCAAAGGGCTGGGCAAGGGACGTAGAGGCCCCGAAAACCAGCCAGAGTATCAATATTAAACGCATAGCCCCCCCAATCTGGCGACCACGCTAGCCTGAAAAACCGATACCGCCTATAATTGTCGCCCCTGCTCAAGAAAAATTCATCTGGACAGTATTTCTGCGGCTGATAGCCTGCGCCAAAATCGCCAGATGAAACCACCAAAGGAATTCCCAATGTCGCTTGAACGGGTTCTCGCCCAAATTGACACCGATATTGATGACGCAACCGACCGCTTGCTTGATCTGTTGCGCATCCCGTCCATCTCGACCGACCCTGCCTACAAGGCGGATTGCGACAAGGCGGCAGATTGGTTGGTGGACGAACTGACAACCCTTGGCTTTGACGCCTCCAAGCGGCCAACGCCGGGCCATCCGATGGTGATCGGGCATGCTGACGGCCCCGGCCCGCATGTGATGTTTTACGGCCATTACGACGTGCAACCCGTTGATCCGCTTGAATTATGGGATACTCCACCATTTGAGCCCGCGATCGAAACCACTGCCAAGGGCCCGGTCATCCGTGGCCGTGGGTCAAGCGACGACAAGGGCCAGTTGATGACGTTTCTTGAGGCTTGCCGGGCATGGAAGGCCGTGACTGGCGCTCTGCCCGCCCGCGTTTCGCTGTTCTTTGAGGGGGAAGAGGAAAGCGGTTCCCCCTCACTGGTGCCGTTCATGCGCGACAATGCGGCGGAACTGACCGCAGATGTGGCGCTGATTTGCGACACGGGCCTGTTTGGCGACAATACGCCGGCCATTGTCACCATGTTGCGCGGACTTTTGGCCGAAGAGGTGATCATCACCGGCCCCGACAAAGACCTGCATTCCGGCATGTTCGGTGGCTTAGCCCGAAACCCGATCCATATCCTGACCAAAATGATCGCAGGCCTGCGCGATGAAACCGGGCGCATCACCCTGCCCGGCTTTTATGACGGCGTGCCGGAACTATCAGACGAAATCCGCAGCCAATGGCAGAACCTTTCGTTTGATCACAGCAAATTTCTGGGCGATGTCGGCCTGTCGGAACCCGCTGGCGAACACGACCGCACCCCGCTTGAAATGATCTGGTCGCGCCCAACCTGCGAAGTGAACGGCATCTCTGGTGGGTATGAAGGCGACGGTTTCAAAACCGTTCTGCCGTCGCGCGCCAGTGCCAAGATCAGTTTCCGGCTGGTCGGCACCCAAGACCCTGAAGCGATCCACGAAAGCTTTGTGGCTTATGTAAACTCGACCTTACCACCAGATTGCACCGCTGAATTCCCTTTGGGCCACGGCGCACCAGCCAGCCAAATGAAAATCAGCCACCCGGCATTTGAACAGGCGCGCGCTGCATTATCGGACGAATGGCCAATGGCTGCGGCCTATGTCGGTTGTGGTGGCTCAATCCCGATTGCCGGGCATTTCAAGGAAATCCTGGGCATGGATGCAATGCTTATCGGGTTTGGACGCGACGACGACCAAATCCATTCCCCGAATGAAAAATACGACGTTGAAAGTTTTCACAAGGGAATCCGCAGTTGGGCGCGTATATTGGCGCGGCTTGCTTAAACGGAACGTAGCGGGTTTATAACTGTGCGGCCAGTGCCTTAAGCCACCCCATCGCGCGTCGCCGGTTCACGCCCCGGTCGCTGTAGCCAAAGCGGGCGCGCGAATAGATAGCGGTGGTTGCGCGCCCCTGACCGAGGTCAATGAACCGCACGGAAATATAATCCGGATAGCGCATCATCTGGCTGCGCGCGACATAGGTGACAAAACCTTCCTTTGGCGATCCGGCCAGACGGCTGACATTTTCATCAGCCAGCGCAAAGTCGTCAAACCGCTGCGCAAGCGTCTGAACATCAAGCGTGAATTCCGGTGACGGATATTTTCCCTCGTCCGGGCGCTGGATAAAGACGTTTTTCTTACGACCTTTTTTGGCGTTGAGCGGATCAACATGCCAGAAATCAGGGTCGCTGGGCGCAAGGCGCACATAGGCCAGAAAACCGATGAGAACGACAAGAAACAGAAAAATCGCAAGTTTCATGTGGCACCCTGTTCCTGCGCCTGCATCTCAGCCGCGCGTTTTTCCACTAATTCGACAATATGATCGACCATCTTGGCATTGCCAAGCTTGTGATCCTGTTTGCCCGCCAGATACACCATACCTGACCCTGCCCCACCGCCGGTAAATCCGACATCGGTCATCAGGGCCTCGCCCGGGCCGTTTACCACGCAACCGATGATCGACAGGCTGATTGGCAAGTGGATATGGGCCAGACGTTCCTCGAGCGTTGATACGGTGCTGATGACGTCAAAGCCTTGCCGTGCACAGGACGGGCAGGAAATGATCGACACGCCGCGATGGCGCAGACCCAATGATTTCAGGATCTCAAAGCCCGCTTTGACCTCGTGCACCGGATCAGCCGACAGGCTGACGCGGATGGTGTCGCCAATGCCGGACCATAACAGATTGCCCAGACCGATGGCCGACTTGATGGTGCCCGATGTCAGGCCGCCTGCCTCGGTTATTCCCAGATGGATCGGCGCGTCAGTCGCCTCGGCCAGACCATTATAGGCGGCCGCTGTCATAAATACGTCCGAGGCTTTGACGCTGATCTTGAAATTGTGGAAATCGTTGTCTTCCAGAATGCGGATATGGCCAAGGCCACTTTCCACCATCGCATCCGGGCAAGGTTCGCCATATTTATCCAGCAAATGTTTCTCAAGCGAGCCGGCGTTGACGCCAATGCGGATCGAACAACCGTGATCGCGCGCAGCCGCAATCACCTCGCGCACCCGTTCAGATGAGCCGATATTGCCGGGGTTGATGCGCAAACAGGCGGCACCAGCCTCGGCTGCTTCAATGGCGCGGCGATAGTGGAAATGGATGTCAGCCACCAGCGGCACAGGACTTTCACGCACGATATCATGCATCGCGGCGGTCGATGCCTCATCCGGGCAGGAAACGCGCACGATGTCGGCACCCGCCTCAGCACAGGCCTGAACCTGCGCAATCGTTGCCGCCGCATCGGATGTCAGCGTGTTGGTCATTGTCTGAACGGTGATCGGCGCGTCGCCACCAACGGCAACAGGGCCAACCATGATTTGGCGCGACTTGCGCCGCTCAATATTGCGCCAGGGGCGGATGTGGTTCAGCGACATGTGGGGGCTTTCGCAGATCGAAAAGAAATCAAGCCCTGCATAACCTGTCCGAACAGCCGTGACAACGCGCGGCCACCTATTCAGTGGAATTGAGTGTGATGACCCGTGGGCTATCAAGGGCAGCTAACGCCGCTGTGTCATCCACCGCCGAATAAGTTTTCAAAATTTCAGCCGGTGCTAGTGCGACGTTTTTGGCAACCGAGCTGTCGTTACTTAGTGGGCCATACGCCTTGCCATCCAATGTCAGATAGACCGATCCCGAATTGCCAGCGCGCAGAACGGTTGAATTTGCCCCCTGCGGCAGTTGGAAACTTTCGCCGCCATCCAGGATTTTTTCAAACAAGATAGTGCCATCCGCCAAGGAAACCCGCACCCATGCTGGCCGAACGGCCACGACGGCCACAAGTGGCGCGGCGGGGGCGGTGACGCGCGGCGCGTCATTGTCGATCGCTGCGATGCTAGGCTGCGCAGCAGCATTGTTGCCAGCAACCAGCGCGCCGTTCTTTGCCGGATCAAGTGCCGCAATCGGACCATCGCGCGGTGTCATAACCGGCACATCCAGGCCTTGCGGGCGGTAAAGCTGATCAAGGGCCGCCTCATTCGCGGCGGAGGTAGCCAATCCGCCCGCGTCAGGACCGTTGGTGTTTTGCACCGGAATTCCCGCAAGAATATCCTGACTTTCGGAAACCGGCGTGAACTCAACCCGCTGAATATCCTGCAAAACTGCCCATGCGCCATAGCCAAGCCCAAGGATCAGAACCAACAAAACCAGAACCGAACCCAGCCCGGAAGGGGAAATCTGTGACAACACGCCGTCATTTGCCGGCACAAAAGTTGAACGCGGGCGCGATAGCGGATCTTTGACCCGGTCGACCGCCGAAGCCACCAGAATTGGCGCGGCTTTGGGGATCACGGCCTTGCGGCTGATGCCGGGGTGAACGCCGCCAAACTTGGCCTCTTTGCAAAAATGCGTAAATGTTGTTTCGGGGTCCAGCCCAAGATACCGCGCGTAGGACCGCACGTAACCTGCAATGAAACCCGGGGTTTGAAATGCCGTTGTATCGCAGTTTTCAATCGCGGCGATATAAGTGGCCTTGATCCTAAGATCGCGCTGCACGTCCAAAAGAGATTTGCCAAGCGTCGCGCGTTCGCCGCGCATCAGGTCGCCCAAACGCAGTTGATAGGAATCATATCCTAACACTTCCGAAGATTCGGTATCGTCAATTTTGACGCTATCGCTCATGCACGCTGCCCCAGTTTGCGTACCCGGTAACCCCCCACCGAGCCCCGATTCGTATTCGGGAACTTATTCGTTGCGACAGTACCACATGCCAAAGTTGAATTGTACCCGTGACCCTTATCAGGCGGTCAGATCGGCGCGATTTAGCTCACACTGCTGCCAGAGGTCATCCATAGCGTTGACCAATTGGCTCAAAAGTTCGGGCGTGTGAACGGGCGACGGCGTAAAGCGCAGACGCTCGGTTCCCCTTGGAACAGTCGGGAAATTGATTGGCTGAACGTATATGCCGTAATTCTCTAACAACAGATCCGACAGCATCTTGCACTTCACCGGCTCACCGACATGCACCGGCACAATATGGGTGCCGTGATCGTTCAGGGGCAGGCCCAGACCTTTGAGGCGCATTTTCAGAATGCGGGCATTGGTTTGCTGTTGCGCACGCAACGTGTCGTCATTTTTCAGATGCCGGATCGAGGCCGTGGCCCCAGCTGCCACCGCTGGCGGGATCGAGGTGGTGAAAATGAAACCCGGCGCGAACGAGCGGATCGCGTCAATCATTTTTGCCGATGCAGCAACGTAACCGCCCATCACGCCATAAGCTTTGGCCAGCGTGCCGTTGATCAGATCAATCCGGTGGGTCAGATTATCGCGTTCGGTAATGCCGCCGCCGCGTGGGCCGTACATGCCAACCGCGTGAACCTCGTCTATATATGTCAGGGCACCGAATTCGTCAGCAAGATCACAAATCTCGCTGATTGGGCCAATATCGCCGTCCATGGAATAAATCGATTCAAATGCAATCAGGATCGGGCGACCGGGTTCAATCGCTTCCAGCAATTCACGCAGATGGGTCACATCGTTGTGACGAAACACCTTCTTTTCGCAATTGCCGTGGCGGATACCCTGGATCATCGATGCATGATTCAATTCGTCCGACAGGATAATCATGTTGGGAAACAGAACCGGCAGCACCGACAGCGTCGCGTCATTCGCGATATAGGCCGACGTGAACACCAACGCGGCCTCTTTTTGGTGCAGATCGGCGATTTCTGCTTCCAGTGCCTTGTGATAAACCGTCGTGCCGGAAATATTGCGGGTGCCACCCGAGCCAGCGCCGGTTGCTTCAAGTGCCGCATGCATTGCACTCAGCACGGCGGGATGTTGCCCCATGCCAAGATAGTCGTTGCCGCACCAAACAGTGATATCGCGACTGGTCCCGTCCGGCGCGTGCCAGACAGCATGCGGGAAATGGCCATTCTTGCGTTCGATATCAATAAAGGTCCGGTACCGGCCTTCATCATGCAACCCTTTCAGGGCCGAATCGAGTCGCGCTGAATAATCCATAATAACTCTCCGTTTACGTCACAGGATTTGTATCAAATCCAGCCGATCACTGCACATCACATATCGCCGCAGTCTTCGGATTATAGCCAATATATTCAAGAATTGGCATTTATTATAACGTTTGGAGGTATTTCTTTAGTAAATATAGCGGATCTGGTCAGTCCAATAGCGTTCCAATGTGCGCAAAGAGGTGTTCATATAGACCATCGCGTTCTTGTCGAGAATCGCTTTTTCGTCCAGCCCGACGGAATGGCGTTCAAACAAATCGCCGACAGTCGCGCGAATCTCGCGGCCTTTCTCGGTCAACCTGACACGCACCGCGCGTCGGTCAATCTGGCATTTCTGGTGATGCATATACCCAGCCTCAACCAGTTTTTTCAGGTTATAAGACACGTTAGATCCCTGATAATAACCGCGCGATTTCAATTCGCCCGCCGTCACCTCATTGTCGCCAATATTGAACAACAAAAGCGCCTGCACTGAATTGATGTCCAGCAGACCCAGTCGTTCAAATTCGTCCTTGATCACGTCAAGCAATAGTCGATGCAAACGCTCGACCATGCCCAGCATGTCCATGTAGTCGCCAAGATACCCCGTTTTTGACAAGGGTGTCGTTGCTTGATGAAATGTCATCTGCCTCTCCGCCGCAAAATATCGTTGGGGACAGGATTGCGGCAAAAGTCCGAAAAAGAGGTTAAGCCGCCAAAATAAACTTATTCGACAAAGGAAATGCCGGTGCTGATCTTTTCAATCAGGGCCTTGAATTGCGATGGCGGAGGGGTTTGCGCGGAAATCCAAGTATAAATTTCCTGATCGTTTTCATCCAGCATCGCCTCGTATAAATCGAGTTCTTGCAATGACAATTCCGCCAGCCTGCCATCGGAAAACGGCCCCAAAATCAGGTCCATTTCTTTCATACCGCGCCGCCACGAACGCATTTTCAGCCTTTTCAGACGAATTTCCGGGGTCTCGGCCGTCATCTTAATCCTCCCATAATCGTGCTGCACCGCGCACGCCGGAGCTGTCGCCCCAAACCGCCTTGCGCAGCTTTATTTCAACGTTATCATCCGCTTGGGCAAAAACATGCGGGGCTATTGCGCTGGGCAATTGATCCAACAATCCCGGCAAATTCGACACGCCACCGCCCAGCACGATCACCTCAGGGTCGATCAGATTGACGATCGTGCCCAGCCCCCGGCCCAGACGTTGCAAATGCTGGTTCAGAACCGCGTTCGCCCGCGACTCGCCTGCCTGCGCGCGGTCTGAAACCCTTTCGACCCGCGCAACTTTGTCACCGCCCTGCGCCTGATATTCGCGCAAAATCGCCGGGCCTGACAGGTATTGCTCCATACAACCACGCCGACCGCAAAAACAATCCGGCGCGGGGGTTGCCTCATGCGCCAGCGGAATATGCCCCCATTCCCCGCCAAGGCCATGCGCACCGCTAACGATCCGGCCATTTATCACCAACCCACCGCCAACCCCGGTGCCCAAGATCACCGCAAAGGCCGAGGCCGCACCGCGCGCCGCTCCATCCCTGCATTCAGACAGCGCCAGACAATTCGCGTCGTTTTCAAGCCGCACCTTGCGCTTTAAAACCCGTTCAAGGTCACCCGCCAAAGCCTGGCCATTGATCCATGTGGAATTTGCGTTGCGGACAAGGCCGCTGATTGGGGAGACGGAACCGGGAATTCCCACGCCAACGCGGTCAAATTTGCACTGGCTTTGGTGTTCCAGATGCTGAACCAGACCGGAAATTGTGGTTAGCGTGTCGGCATAACTGCCTTTGACCGTATCAACCCGATGGCGCATCACTTCGCTGCCGTCACGGCGCAAAACCACCCCTTCGGTCTTGCTGCCGCCCAGATCAATGCCCAGCAGAAACGCCGTCATTGTTCAGGAACTTTGCTTGAGCGTCTTGCTAACCCGCTTTTCCAGCCGCGCCATCCGTTCGCCCAAACGCATGTATTCGCTGCGAATTACCCGGATATCAGCCAACACACTCGTCAGTTCAGCCCGGCCATCACCAGCCTCGGCCGTTTCGTCATCTTCTTCCCACGGGTCCGTCACACCCTCGCCTTCGCCGGTCAGCAACCAGATCAGGGATACGTTCAGCATACCCGCCAGCATCTGCAACTTGTTGGCCCGCGGCTCTGACACGTCATCTTCCCATGCGTGCAGGGTTTTCAGCTTGATGCCAAGTTTCCGGCTGAGTTGTTCCTGATCCATGCTGGCCGCACGACGTGCCGCCGCAACCCTGTCGCCAAAGGTCGAGATTTGATCGCTGAAATAACTTGCCTGAGATTGGTCGTCTGTGTCGGTCATAATGCCTTTCCACGTCTGAAACGTGGCCCATTTGGTTCTTGATTGCCGGTTAGGCGCACCCTAAGACATGGGGCCGGGACATGCAATCAAGGGGTTCAGAATGACCTTTCTTTCGGACGATTTGGCGCGGGTGAAACCTTCACCAACTATCGCGATGTCAACGCTGGCGATGGAACTGAAGGCGGCTGGCAAAGATGTCATCGGCCTTGCGGCAGGTGAGCCTGATTTCGACACGCCTGACAACATCAAAGACGCGGCAAAAGCGGCCATAGACGCGGGCAAAACCAAATACACCGCCCCGGATGGCATTCCTGAGTTGAAACAGGCGATATGCCAAAAATTCAAGCGTGAAAACGGGCTGGACTACGCGCCAAATCAGGTTTCGGTTTCAACCGGTGGCAAGCAGGTGTTGTTCAACGCCCTGTTGGCGACGTTGAATGAAGGTGACGAGGTTATCATCCCTGCCCCTTACTGGGTGTCTTACCCTGACATGGTGCTGATCGCCGGTGGCAGCCCGGTCATTGTCCCGGCGACGATGGACACGGGGTTTAAACTGACCCCTCAGCAGCTAGAGGCCGCGATCACGCCGAAAACGAAATGGCTGATTTTCAACTCGCCGTCCAATCCGACTGGTGCGGGTTACAACCGGACCGAACTAAAGGGACTGACGGATGTGTTACTGCGCCATCCGCATGTCTGGGTGCTGACGGATGACATGTATGAGCACCTGTCCTACGCCCCGTTTGAGTTTTGCACCCCGGCCGAGGTTGAACCGCGTTTGTATGATCGCACCCTGACTGTAAACGGCGTGTCCAAGGCCTACGCCATGACCGGTTGGCGGATTGGCTATGCGGCTGGGCCTGAGGTTTTGATCAAAGCGATGCGGATGATCCAGTCGCAATCAACCTCGAACCCCTGTTCCATTTCGCAATGGGCAGCGGTCGAAGCTTTGAACGGCCCACAGGATTACATCCGCGACAGCCTGCCAGTGTTCGAGGCGCGGCGCAATTTGGTGGTCGATATGCTCAATCAGGCCGACGGTATAGACTGCCCTACCCCTGAAGGTGCATTTTACGTTTACCCCTCCATCGCGGGCTGTATCGGCAAAACAACCGCCAGCGGCACAACCATCAAAACCGACGAAGATTTCGCCACGGCGCTGTTGAATGACGTTGGTGTTGCGGTGGTTTTTGGGGCTGCATTCGGACTATCGCCAAACTTTCGCGTCAGCTATGCTACGTCGGACGAGGCGCTGAAAGAAGCCTGCAAACGCATACAGGACTTTTGCGCCGCGCTGTCGTGAACAGGCAAGTGGTGGGCAGAATGCAAGACGAAAACAACCTATATTTCCGGGTGCGGGATAACGGTGCAACCGTGTTTCGCGTCGATACTGAAAACCGTCAGCGGCGGCTGGAAATGGAACAGATCGCCGTGGCCAATATCAATAACGGCCAGATCAAACCCCATGGCAGCGAACCCGCCACAGCGGACGAGACCGCGATCATCCAAGACTGGATAAACACCCGGCGCGAGGTTTTGGCCAAGCGCGATATCGACGATATCCTGCGCGCCGTCGATTACCTGAACCTGACGACCCACTGGGCCCAGACCAAGGCCAGCGATGATGATCTTGAACAATTCACCGATCAGTTGCTGATGGCGATGCATGATCTGCGCATGGTTCTGGTGCGCAAGAAATCTGATCGGCTGATGAAGGGGTGACAGAAGGCTTGACTTGCCGCCTGCTGTGAAATTGTATTCAATAAATGGTATTATTAGGTTTTTTGTACATTCTGGTGTCTTTTTATGCACCGTTTAGCCAAGGACAGTATTGTGAATTTTCCAAACGGGCTTTTTTCTAGTTATTTTCTGGCTGCCGCAGCGGGCGTATTTTTGCTGATCAATCCGGTTGCCGTGCAGGCTGGCAAGGTCGACACCAAAGCCGACACAACGGAGTTTTTTTCGACCCTCATTAAAAAGCAAGCTTTTCCGTTTCCGGCGGGTGGAAGCGACGGTCACGAATTGGCAGTAATGAGTGCTTGTGGATTGGTTGGGTTCGGTGGGGATTCTACCGGAAGGCAAAACAAGACAGGCCCAATTGAGAGCATAGTCCTCGATATTGTGTGGGGGCAGATCACAACTGCTGTCGAAAACTATGACAAACAATTCAACCGTGGGTACAGTGCAGGCAAGAATGTTGACGTATTTCATATTCCGCTGCACAAATCCAAATGCTTGGCAATTGCCCGCATGCGAACGACCGATGCCGGCCAAACCTCTGACCTGCTTTCGCTCGTAGTATTGCAATTGGTCCGCAATTCAAAATATGCTTTTGTTATCAGACCTCTATATGTCTACACTCCGGTACTGAAATCCCGAACCAGAAGAGACAAAGCCCCAAGTGCAACCATCGCGATATCGATCAACCTCAAATTCGTTTCAAATGATCAAAAAGAGGTGGAATTTAAACGAGAGTTTTCAATTGCGTCCTATCCAGCAGGTCAAGACGCTAAACCTTATGTGTTTTCCAGAAAGAAACAGGGCGATGATTTTGGAGATTTCGACGACTCACAGGACAGCGGATACATTCCCTATTTCGGCAATCGACCGGTTTCGATTACAATCGCAGTGGCCGAGGCCGGAAATGGCGCCAAAACCGCCAGAAAACTGAAAAAACTTTTTGACTCAAATTCAGCAGCTATTTTGGCAAAACTGAAAGAATAGCTGCGGCAGCGTTTTGGCGGCATCAAACCGCCAGAACCGTCGTCGCCTTGATCTCTTGCATCGACAGCAACGCGGTCACGTTGAAAATCTTTACCTCTGATATCAGCGCCTGATAAAAATCGTCATAGGCCTTGGCGTTTTCCACCCGCACCTTCAGGATATAGTCGATATCGCCCGCCAGTCGATGGGCTTCCTGCACTTCCGGGCGCTCGCGCAGGGTCTTTAGAAACCGTGCCTGCCAGTCCGCGTCATGTTCAGACGTCCGCACCAGAACAAAGAAACAGGCCTCTAGCCCCAAAGCCTCGGGATCAAGCAAAACCGTTTGCTTCACGATAACGCCGGTTTTGCGCAATTTGCGGATGCGATTCCACACCGGCGTCTTGGAAGAGCCGATTTTCCGCGCGATTTCATCCAAAGACTGGCTGGCATCGGCTTGCAGCTCGGAAAGGATTTTCCGGTCAATTGCATCAAGTTGGACGGTCATTTTGCTCTGATCCCCGTTTTGGACTATTTTCACCTATTTGGCATAGTTAACAAAACAAAGTCCTTCTTTCCAGAGACATCTAGCAATTTATCCGGGAAATTGTTCTATATCAGCCAACACAATCGCACCACAGACACACCGCCACATTCAAGGCAGCAATCAGGAACCGGACCATGACAACCCATACCGAAGCCCAAACCGCTGAAATCCACGACCTTCACGCGGCATTCCCGCAAAGCCAAAGCGACCTGCTGGATGCGCCATTCCTGCGCGCCATCGCCGATCTGGCTGACAGCCGTGGACCTGCCCGTTTTACCCCCGGTGGTGGCGTTCTATTTAGCAAGCCACTAAGCCGCGAAGAGCGTAAGGCCCTGCCAGTGGTTGAGGCGAACGACGTGCGTTATATTGATCTGCCGCAGGATCGGTTTCAGGCGACCCGCGCAAGCAACCCGGCTTTTCGCACTTTCATCGACAGCTATACCGTGCCGCATATGCGCGCTGGCTATCGGCTGGTCGTGATCCCGTTGACCCACGGGCTTGATGCGGCGCAATTGCGCGCCATCGCCGACGCTGCCGAAGCATTTGGCCACGGCACCATCCGCCTAACCGCCGACGTTTCGATCCGGCTGCCAAACGTGCCCTCGGCCCTGCTGCGCCCGCTGTTCGCGGCCCTGTCCAAAACCGGTCTGCTGGAACGCAAAGAGGCCCGCAAGGCCGCTTAGACTGAAATCAGGAGCAATCTCATGTCACGTCATCAATCCAGCTTTAGCGCCAAAATCCTGACCGCCAGCGATCTGCTGGATGGCGACGTTATCTATCTGAACGCGGCGCAAACCTGGACCCGCCAGTTGTCAGACGCACATCTGTTTGTGGATGCCGAGGCTGCAAATGCGGCCCTTGCGACGGCTGATCTGCAACAGCAAACGGTGTTGGGCGCCTATCTGGTGGATGCGGCGACCGGCACGAACGGTGCCCCGACGCCAATCCATTTCCGCGAGATATTCCGCGCAACCGGGCCTTCCAACCGCTTTCACGGCAAACAGGCCGACCTGCCCGCTTAGGAGCACTCCAATGTATACCTATTCTGACTTTGACCGGGCGTTCCTGCGCAACCGGGTGGCCAAGTTTCGCGATCAGGTCAGCCGCCGCCTAAGCGGTGCGCTTAGCGAGGACGAATTCAAACCGCTGCGCCTGATGAACGGGCTGTATCTGATGTTGCATGCTTATATGCTGCGCATCGCGATCCCGTATGGAACGCTTTCCAGCGTCCAAATGCGCCAACTGGCCATGATCGCGGACCGCTGGGACAAGGGCTATGGCCATTTCACCACCCGCCAGAACATCCAGTTTAACTGGCCGAAATTGCGCGATGTCCCTGATATTCTGGACGCCCTTGCCAAGGTCGACATGCACGCCATCCAATCAAGCGGGGCCTGCATTCGCAACGTCACCGCGGACCATTTCGCCGGGGCCGCAGCAGACGAGGTTGACGATCCGCGCCCAACCGCTGAGCTGATCCGGCAATGGTCGACAGACCACGAAGAATTCGCCTTTCTGCCACGTAAATTCAAGGTTGCGGTGACCGGCAGCGAACAAGACCGCGCAGTGACGAAAATGCATGATGTCGGCCTGAAACTTGTACGCGATGCCAACGGCGCGCCCGGATATGAGGTCAGTGTAGGCGGCGGTCTTGGCCGCACCCCGATGATTGGCCGGGTATTGCGGGAATTCCTGCCGCGCGAGGATCTTTTGCCGTATCTTGAATCCATCCTGCAGGTCTATAACCTGTTGGGACGGCGCGATAATAAGTACAAAGCCCGGATCAAAATCACCGTGCATGAAATGGGTCTGGAACAGCTTCAGGCATTGGTCGAGGAACGCTTGCCGCACCAACGCGCACGCTTTGGTGGCGCTGAACAAAAACATCTGAGCGCACTTGAACAGGCCTTTACCGCCCCGGCATATGTGACGCGATCAAGCGACGATTTTCAGACCGCACTGGCCAGCAACGGCGCGTTTCGTGCTTTTGTCGACAGCAATACCGCCGCCCACAAAAACCCCGATTACGCCATCGTCACGGTGTCGTTGAAATCGCACGGCGCAACACCCGGCGATGCGACGTCGGATCAAATGCGCGCGCTGGCCGATCTGGCACAAAGCTACAGCCATGACGAGTTGCGCGTCAGCCATGAACAAAACATTCTGCTGCCGCATGTGCATAAATCCTACTTGCCTACGCTTTATGTCGCCCTCAGAAACATTGGTCTGGCGACGGCAAATATCGGCCAAATCTCGGACATTATTGCCTGCCCCGGAATGGATTACTGCGACCTTGCCACGGCCCGTTCTATCCCGGTTGCCCAACAAATCGCCACCCGTTTTCAGGCCCTGAATCTGGAACAGGATATCGGACCGCTCAAAATCAAAATATCCGGCTGTATCAATGCCTGTGGCCACCACCATGTCGGTCATATCGGTATTCTGGGCCTGCAAAAGGCAGGGATCGAAAGCTATCAGATCACGCTTGGCGGTGACGGCACGCAACACGCGGCCATTGGCAAACCTGTCGGGCCGGGCTTTTCCGCCGATCAGGTTTTGCCCGCGATCGAGCGTCTGATCTATACCTATCTTGACCTGCGCCAAGACCCTGAGGAGGATTTTCTTGCCGCTATCCGTCGCCTTGGCCTGACACCATTCAAGGCGGCCCTTTATGGACCAAAGGAGGCCGCCAATGCCGCTTGAAGCCCCGCTTGCCCCGGTCACTGAGCGCGTTCAGCATTTGAACGCCCGCTACAAAGACCACAGCGCAATCGCGGTGCTGACCCGTGCGCTGTCTGATCCGATGATTGGCCGCGTCGGTCTTGTGTCGTCTTTTGGCACCGAATCCGTGGTTCTGTTGCATCTGATTTCCGTGATGGACCGCAGCCTGCCGATCCTGTTTGTCGATACCGAACTGCTTTTTGCCGAAACTCTGACCTATCAGTCACAACTGGCCGAAACCTTTGGCCTGACTGATGTGCGCATAATCCGCGCTGGGCGCGCGGCCTTGTTTGATCGCGATCCCGACGGTATTTTGCAGCATTTCGACCCCGATGCTTGTTGCGCCTTGCGCAAGGTAGAGCCGCTTCAACAGGCTTTGGCCGGGTTTGACGCCTGGATCACCGGGCGCAAACGGTATCATGGTCAAGCGCGCGCCCATATCGGCTTCTTTGAGAACGAAAACGACCAAAGGATCAAGATCAATCCGCTGTCGCATTGGTCGCGTGAAGACCTGACAGCCTATATCGAAAACAACAACCTGCCGCGGCACCCGCTTGTTTCAAAAGGCTTTTCCTCGGTCGGCTGCATGCCTTGCACCAGTCCCACCAGCGATGGCGAAGACAGCCGCGCCGGGCGTTGGCGGGGGCGCACGAAAACCGAATGTGGCATTCATTTCACCGCCCAATCGACCGAGGAAAGGCCCGCACCATGAGCAAAATCGTAACCGATTCAGGTTTTCAGACCGACGACTGGGTGTTTGATTTTCACACCAGCCTACACGCCGCCGCATTGATCGAAACCTGCAAGACCGCGCTGGCACTGGATGTTGACGCTGGCTTTGACGTCAGCGATCTTGCTCCGCTGCTGGATCGGATTGATTTGATCCGCATCCGATTTGCCGCCTTTTCCGACGGGCGCGGGTTTTCGCAAGCCCGCAAACTCAGAATGCTCGGATTTGCCGGTCGCCTGCGCGCCGTTGGGCCAATCGTCGTCGATCAATACTCAATGGCGCGCCGTGCCGGGTTTGACGAAGTCGAAATCGACGACGCGCTGGCCCTGCGCCAACCCGAACAGCAATGGCTGGCCCAGTCCGACTGGCAGGCCCAATCCTATCAACAGCGCTTGCGCCAATTTGACTGATTACCCATCATGCTTCGAGAGACTACATACCAGCCAGTTGCCTTGACCCATCCTTGCGAGCCGATTTCATGAACGACCAGTCCTCCGCCATCACAGACGCCGACAAAAAGGCTGCGCGCCTGCCAGATGCGCAGACCGTGACCAGTGTGACCCATTGGAACGACCGGTTGTTTTCTTTCAGGGTGACGCGCCCGCAAAGCCTGCGTTTCCGTTCCGGTGAATTCCTGATGATCGGCCTGATGGATGAACGAGGCAAACCGCTGCTGCGGGCCTATTCCATCGCCTCACCGTCCTGGGGTGAAGAGCTTGAGTTTTATTCGATCAAAGTCCCAGACGGCCCGCTTACCTCGCGCCTGCAACACATCAAGGCTGGCGATCAGATCATCATCCGCCCCAAACCCGTGGGCTCGCTTGTGGTCGATGCGCTGTTGCCCGGAAAACGGCTTTATCTGCTGGCCACAGGCACCGGCATCGCGCCTTTCGCCTCGCTTGTGCGCGATCCTGAAGTGTACAAGAAATTCGATCAGGTGATCCTGACCCACACCACACGCACTGCCTCGGCCCTTGGCTATAGCCGCAAACTGGTTGATGACATTCTGGCAGACGAAATCGTCAGCGAAATCGCTGGTGGCAAACTTTGGTATTACCCCACCACAACCCGCGAAGACTCGCCCAAAATGGGCCGCATAACGACCCTGATCCAATCCGGCGAACTGGCGCGCGACCTTGGCCTGCCACCACTCAATTCCAAAGACGACCGGGTGATGATCTGCGGCTCAATGGGTCTGAATATGGACATGAAAGAAATCATGCACGACGCTGGCCTGCGCGAAGGCTCAAATTCCGAGCCCGGCGAATATGTGCTGGAAAAAGCCTTTGTCGGCTGACCGCCTGCACTACTCTTTCTTCTTTTGAAAAATATCCTCGGGGGTGAGCGTCAGCGAGGGGGCCCAAGGCCCCCTTAGGTCTGCTTAAACACTCAATGCGTGTCCGGCTGGCGCGCAAGCAACGCTAAAACCCCGCCCAAACCGACCATTGCAATCGGGAACATGGTGAAAGCGTTAAAGCCAAATCCCCAATACATGCCCGCCACCGAAACCAACATCAAAACGCCACCGATCATCGCGCGTGACCGTGCCATCGCGCCCCCGGCGATGGCCAGAATGGGTGCTGCCAGCGAAATGATGCGGATACGATCGACAAATTCCACCTGTTCGGCCACATTTTCCCATTCGCCATACGCCTCGATCAACTCAGTATAGCCATAGCTGAAAAACCCGACGATCATGCCGATGATTCCGCCGATAATTCCCAGAATAAGTGCTGCGTTCCGCATTTGCGCCCCGTTTTGCTGCCTGACAGGTATCTAGGCGACACCGCTCCCGGCTTCAAGACTGTCTTCAAGCCCGGTTATGACCGCGACGTCCCAGCCGACAGACATCCAGCCCACAGCCACAATCAAGGGCCGCTTCATCACGGTTGGGTGGTTCTGCAACACAACAAGTGGCGCGGCCTGCTTTTCTGCATCAGACAAAGCCCGCCAACTGGTTGAGCGCGTGTTCACCAGACGCTTTTCCCCAAGCTCAGCCAACGCTTGTTCCAGCACCGCGTCCGGCACGCCGTCCACACGCACATCACAAAATGTCACCTCGTGATCGCGCTCAGCCAGGTGTTTCAGGGCTTTGCGACAGGTGTCGCAAGTTTTCAGCCCGTAAATCGTCAGCTTCATGGCGTCATTGCCTTGTGTCCTCTTGTTCTCAATTGCCACAAAGGCTACATCCAAGCCCCACGTATTTGCAATGAATGAGGTGTCTGATGTCCCTGACTGTCAAAGAAATGATGACCGCCGCCAACGCGATTGTGCCGCGGATTGACACTGAAGAGGCGCAGAACCTGATTGAAAAGGGCGCGCTGCTGCTGGATGTGCGCGACGCACCGGAAGTGGAAAAAACCGGCCTTGCGCAAGGGGCGCATCACGTTTCGCGCGGCATGTTGGAATTTCGTGCCGATCCCGAAACACCGTTCCACGACAAGGCTTTTGATAAAGACCGCCCGATTGTGCTTTATTGCGCCTCAGGTGGGCGTGCAGCCTTTGCTGGCAAGCTGTTGATCGAGATGGGCTATAGCCGGGTTTACAACCTTGGTGGCTTTAAAGACTGGGCCGAGGCCGGTGGCGGCGTGCAATACGTCGTTGACCCCGGCATGGGCTAAACCCGGCCACATGCAGCAAAGTCTTGCATTTCGCGCCGCTCTGCCGCATATCAGTGCCGTGAGTTACGTCTTTCACCTGATGCCTGCCCTTCTATGGTCAAGTTACAGTCAAGACCATACGACACCATGACCGCCGCATATCGCGGGCGGAAGCACTAGGGGAGAAGACGGATGGCTACTGGCACCGTAAAATGGTTCAATTCAGCAAAAGGTTATGGATTTATCCAGCCGGATAATGGCGGCTCGGATGTGTTTGTGCATATCTCTGCCGTTGAACAGGCAGGCCTTGATGGTCTGGCCGATAACCAAAAGGTTGAGTTCGAGCTGGAAACAGGTCGTAACGGCAAAGAAAACGCGACGGCTCTTAAAGCGGTCTGAGGGCGCTCAGGCACCTGATATCTGCGCGTTTAGCAGCATGAATTTCACAAGGGGGCCACGCGGCCCCCTTTTTAGTTTCAACTGAGTGCTTGCAATGCCCGCAACAATCCCCCATATGCGCCTTGTGAAGTAAGTCTTTCACCCAGATCCTCCTGACGCACTATGCAGCATGACGGTTTGTTACCTTAAGACCGCACTGCACCAGACCGCCGCGTATTGTGGGCGGTAATGTACCTAAGGAGACTACGGATGGCTAATGGCACCGTAAAATGGTTTAACGCAACTAAAGGCTTCGGCTTTATCCAGCCAGACAATGGCGGCTCGGACGTGTTTGTACACATCTCTGCTGTTGAACGTGCTGGTCTTTCCGGCCTGAACGACGACCAGAAAGTGACTTACGAACTGGAAACAGGCCGTAACGGTAAAGAATCTGCTTGTGATCTGAAAGCTGTTTAAGCTTAAGATTTTCCCGATGGGTTAACCCTCGGGGTTGCATGAATAGAAACGGCGGTCGGACATATGTCCAGCCGCCGTTTTTCGTTTTGGGAGCGTGTGTGGCTTATGCTGTGCCCGCCTTACAGGATATGTTCTACGTGCCGGGGCCGATGGAACAGCGCCTTGACATGGTCACTGAACGAAACCGCCCAGGCGCGCATGGCCAGAGCGCGCAAAACGTGGGCCTGTTCTTCGATGGCTTTGATTTCGGTATGTGTCGGGAATTTGATGTCTGAGTCGATCATGGGTCTGTCTTCCGGGTTGATTGTTCCCAACCAAGATAGGTCAGCACAAATGACCTTACACCCGATAATGTCAGAAGCCCGTCATGCGTCTGGCGCATGGTTCCAGGAACCGCACGGTAGGTTGCGCGGAACCAGTATTGGGGTAGATGAAGCTGGCGGCCAGACGGATAGTGTTCGGTTCCAGCAGGTGTTATTTACTTAACCTAAACTCAACCTCAAAATCTCCGACGACGGGCAGCGTTACACTGGCACCAACTATTCGCATATCGCTCTCCGCCTTCACATGGATCGTTGCGGTAGTTTCAATTAATCCTTGTTGGAAACACAATTCATAGGGCTTTCGCGTTTCGCTTTGATCCAAAGGCAACCATCCGCTATTCGAACCGTTTACGGAGTAATGAACTTCTGTGTCAGCTACCGGTTCGGACTGAGCATCAACGAGCGAAACAGTTGCTTTGTGGCATTTGACGTCTACGACCACTGCATCCCCTCCAGAATGGACGACGGTTGCGGCGAAAGTAAAAACCGTTACGAGTATTGTCTTTTTAAATTTCTTCATTTGAATTCCCCATTATGCTGAAATCAGTGTTTTCAATTCTACCACAGCTTGAAGAATTGTCAAAACTGGGCCCTTTTTGAAGGGAAAACACAAGGGCCGCGCCCGACCTCGGGAGGAAGCAAAGCGCCCTCCCATGGGGGAGGTCGGGCGCGGCCCGGTGATGCAAGCGCCCCGGGTGGTGGGCTTGCGGTGTCGAGCGAGTGGTTTCATTTACCAACTTTGTCGGCGGTCAGAATTCAACGCTTTTCGTGGGCTAAATAATAGCATCGGCAGAGACCGAGTACCCTGCAGCTTTGAGCTCTCTAACAAGTTCGAATTTCCAAGCTCCCGCTTCGTCTATTAGCGTATAAACAACGCCAAAAATATCAGACGGTTCTTCAATTTCATTCGACTTTAGTACGCAAACACGACTTCTACCAAGTAGACCAACGAAATATCCCATTTCCAAGACTACATTCTGTCTGGCTCTTTTCTCAAACTTTGTTTTTGAAATATCGCCAAGCGCTTTGCCGCCAAAATCATCCCCGGTCATTACAACAATCGCAAAGCCAACATTCGAGTTATTTTCAAACTTTTCGATTATTGTCGCACCTTTGTTTGGTTGCTCTCTCAATACAACTGGATTCAGACCCAGCTTTTCAATCGTTCTAACAACAGACGTCAAAACAGCTTCGTCGTGACCATGAACGACAAAAACTTCAGTTTCATACTCCAAAACTTGTTTGGAAGTTTCGTCAGGTACCGACGCGGCCAGAGGTGCATTTTTCATGAGCACCCCAAGCATCCTTTTTAATATGCCATCAGCTCTTTTTACATTGTGGCTATAAAGTTCGCGTGGGCCTCCCATGGAATAGCTGAATAAGAATCCGCTATTTGTCTCGAAGTAATTCGTTGCTCCAGACGCGAAATTTGCGTCAAACATTTCAACTGTGTCATCATACCACTTCGACAATTCATACGGGTTTTCCGAGCATTCATTGAGCGCCAGAATGCTAGCATCAATGCATTCAATGGCTTCCTCCTGCTCAACCAGTATATCTGAAACCACTTCAGGATCCATTTAATACCTCTTCAAACTCCCGCCATTCCCCGGCGCTCATGCCCGAGGTCTCCTGCGTGACCTCCTCACCCTTAAGCATACGGCGCACGCAGTCAATCGCCTTACCCGAGAGTTGGACGCCGCCCATGCGGTAATCCTCGAACGCGCCGAACGCCATTGGCACCCAGTCGGCGACGATCTTGCACATTTCTTCGGCATAGACCCGGATCTCGTATTGCGCATGCGCATCAGCCCGCAATCGCAGGAAATGGAACAGGTTGTGCAAATCCACCTTCCAGTACCATTGGGTATAAATATTGGCTGGCAGGTTCATCCGCGCCAGTTCACGCGCCAGCCCCTTTTGACCGTCTTGTGACAGCATCGCCTCGTAATTGTCATAGGCCCGTGTGCTGTCGGCCTTGAGCAGTTCCAGCACGCGCGCGGCCTCCTCCCCCTCAAGCACCTCGCCCCGGCCCTGATTGTTGACCGTGGACTGGGCGTTCAGGGCATCCGGCGCGGGAATATAGAACTCCCGATCCAGAATAGAATAGCGTGCGGAATATTCGTTGACGTTGGCAGTCCGGTGACGGATCCACTGGCGGGCGACGAATACCGGCAGTTTCACATGCAGCTTGATCTCGCACATCTCAAACGGGGTCGAATGCCAGTGGCGCATCAGATACCGGATCAACCCCTCGTCATTGGTGACCTTTTTGGTGCCCTTGCCATAGCTGACCCGCGCCGCTTGGGTGATCGCCTGATCGTCGCCCATATAGTCGATGACACGTACAAAACCGTGGTCCAGCACCGGGTGGGCCTTGTAAAGGTGGGCTTCCATCCCCGGCACAGTGGCGCGGATCGTCTGACGGGTGTGAGAGCGGGCATCGTCAATTTCGGCCTGTTGTTCCGGCGTCAGGGGCATGGTTCGTTTCCTTATAGGGCGAGTCGTGGGATCGTGAATATAGCATCAGTTTCCGCCTGCGGACACAAGATAAAGTGGGTGTTTTGGCCTATAAGCCGCAGATGTGGGGAGATGGGATTGCGTGCATCAATAGCGCGCGCCGCAAAATGTGATCGGTTTGCCGTCCGCTAGGGCTGGCTTTTGGCCCGTGCCGCTTTATCCTGCCGGGATGGAAACCAAATCATTTCATAGGGTGTTAGGGGCAGTGGCAGCAGGTTTTCTGACGCTGCACAGCGCCCCGGCCCACGCCTGTGACATCGCGCTGGCATTGGCGGTGGACGTGTCAGGCTCCATCGACGCGCAAGAATATGAGCTGCAAATGCAAGGGCTGGCGCTGGCGTTGCGCGACGGGGCCATATCGGATGCACTGGTTCGCGCCAAAGCACGGATTTCGCTGATCCAATGGACCGGTGACAGCCGCCAAAAACTGGCGGTCAACTGGCATGACATCGCAAGCATTGAGGATGTCGAAAGCTTCGCCCGTGCCGTTGAGGAAACCCCACGCGCGTGGCGGCATTATTCCACAGCCATAGGTGCCGCACTGGAATTCACCATCGCGCAATTCGGCCCAAGCGAGGCTTGCAAGCGCCGGGTCATAGACGTGTCAGGCGACGGGTTTTCAAATGAAGGCGTTGAACCGGCAAGCCTGCGCAGCCGGATCTGGCAGGCAGGGTTCACGGTGAACGGCTTGGCGATTGAAACCTCAGACGAGGATTTGACCGGCTATTACTGGGAAAACGTGGTTGTCGGCGAAAAGGCCTTTGTCATGACGGCAAACGGATTTGCGGACTATCCTGAGCGCATCAAACTGAAACTGCTGCGCGAGGTGACCCAGCAAGTGTCGCACCTGCCCCTGCCCGCGCCAGTTCCCGCCGGATTTCTGCCAGATGCCGCAGCTAGCCCTGCAACATCACGTTAGTTTCGTATTTCTTCAACACCCGGCGCGCCGTGGGCCCATAGGAATGTTGCATGGTTCGTAACTCCGGAAACAGCGCCAACACCTCGGCCCGGGTATCATGGCTAAAGGCGGCCAATGAGTTGTCGGACGGGTGAAAGCTTTCGCTTGGAACACCGTTTGAATACACGATCTGATGCTTGTCAAACAGCATGTGGTAATAGGTGACGCGCCCACCCGGGCGGCGATACACCGTGTCGCCATTGACCAGATGCAAGGCGGGCACCAGAACCTCGGCAGCGCCAAACAGCATTTCACAACGCC
Organism: Paracoccaceae bacterium; assembly: GCA_021775315.1. GTDB lineage: Bacteria > Pseudomonadota > Alphaproteobacteria > Rhodobacterales > Rhodobacteraceae > UBA5972. The sequence goes on along the minus strand of JAJFIC010000015.1, from coordinate 26,635 downwards.
AGCCACGGATCAGCATGCGATGCTGGGGCGAAACCGCGATTTCTGCGTCATTGCCAATCGCACCCGGCATAAACACCACGGGTGCAAAATCGCCACTGGCCGGAACCGTTCGATGCCCCAGCCAATGCAGCGCCTGCGCCCCGTCATCGCGGGTCAGAACCTTGTCCCCCGGGGCGAGGTTCTCGACCAATTGCGCGCCTTTGCTTGTCTCTATCATCGTGCCTTTTGTAAAACACGCCACATAGCCTGCATAGGCGATTGGGCTGGTCCATGTCGAAACTTCACTGTCAAATGTGTAGGTTGAACCGGGTGTCAGCAATTCGCTTGACGTAACCCCCTGCACCGCCCCCTGATCATAGCCCGACACCCCCGGCCCGACATGAAATGATGTAACGGTCACACCGCTACCTGAATCGCTGAGGTGAAAGGCCGAATTGATGCTGTCGCCGGGTGAATAGGTCACGCCGTTAATAGTGACGCTGCTGGTCAGGGTCTGGCTGTTATCAACTTCATCAAACATCCCGTCTGAATCAGTGATTTCCACGGCAATCGGCACGGCACCCGGATTAAGCGTCAATGTGAAGGGCGGCGATCCTGCCGCGCTGCCACCGCTTTCGTCCGGTATCCCGGTGCTGAAATCGCTGGCCTGATATACAAACACAACTGGCATTCTTGCCCCCTGCAGGCGGACAAAAGCAAGCTATCCGCCGGTTTTTTGATTGTTTCTGTGGGCGAGTTAATCATTCGAGTTTGGCTGATTTGTGTCCAAACTCTTATGAATTGTGAAGATTTCATGGCGAAGATTTTGCCGTTTAGGCGTCATTCACCTTGGCAACCTAATGGTCGCCCCTTGCACCAGATGCGCACAAGCGGCAGGTTTGCGTATCGTAATTTGAAGAAATGGAACGGGTGCCGATGCAGATCACTGAAATGCCGCTGACAGGAACCATCGGTGCCGAATTGTCGGGCTGTTCGCTTGAAAATGACCTGTCGCCCGCGCTTATCAAAACGCTGAAACAGGCCCTTGCCCGCCATCAGGTAGTATTCCTGCGCGACCAGCATCTGACGCTCGCGGCGCAAAAAGCCCTGACTGCCGCCTTTGGTACGGTTTTACGTCTGCCCTATGTGTCGCCCATGACGGATGAACCCGATGTGATCTGCGTGTTGAAAGAGGCAGACGAGGCAGGCGGTGTTTTTGGTGGCGAATGGCATCAGGATTTCTCGTTTCTTGAAACCCCGCCAGCCGGTTCGATCCTGTCCGCGGTTGAGGTTCCACCGTTTGGTGGCGACACGCTATGGGTCAGTCAGGCAGCGGCGTTTGAGGCCCTGCCCACCCCTCTCAAGACCTTGCTCAGGGGGCGTGATGCCATGCATGTGGGCAAACCTTACGGCATCAAATGGGCCCCGCCGATGGAAGAACGCGCAGGCGGCAAGATCAAGATGAACCGTGGTGATGCCTCGGCTGATATTGAGCGCGCCCATCCCGCCGTTCTGCGCCATCCGGTGACCGGGCGCGAAGCCCTTTTTCTTAACCCGCAATATGTTGTTCGCCTGGACGGCATGACAGAAGACCAAAGCCGCCCCATTTTGGAGACCATCCAAAAACACGCCACACGACCAGAATTCACCTGCCGATGGCGTTGGCAGGCTGGTGATCTGGCGATTTGGGACAATATGTTCACCCAGCATTTTGCCGTCAATGATTACGCCGGGTATCGCCGCGAAATGTGGCGCACAACTTTTGACGGCGACACCCCGCGCACCTATGCAGCCTGAATACCAAACGCGCACCAAAAAGGCCGCCAACGGTATTCGCTGACGGCCTTAATGCTCTGCCTGATATGCTTAGCTATTGCGCATCAGGCGGTTGCGGTTTCTTCACCATTGCCCGCGATTGCCCCTAACAGACTGCCATAGACGATGTGCCCCATGGCCGAAGCGGCAAGCGCCACCATGCCACCGATATTGGACATTAAGAAGCCACCGCCAGCCATAGGCATGACTATGACTGCGGCCATCACCCAAAGGATCAACCCCCAGAGCACGCCTTTGATCAGAGGCGACCCCGGCAATTTGTCAAAAAGCACGAAAGTATACACCAGTGGGAAAACCACGACGCCCAGCATGATATGCATCAACATACCCAAAGCGTAGGAATTCCCAAGCATTGCGCCGATCATGGCGGCAATGTCCATCGGCATTCCCGTCATCATTGGCGCGACGAACATCATCATCATTGTCATTGCGATTGTGGCAACGACACCACCTGTCAGTGTTTTTGTGAATTGCGGTTTCATGGACCCGTTCCTGTTTTTGTTTATGGTGGGTTAGACCTGTGGTAGAGCGTGGGGCCTTACAACATATGTTACGGTCGCCTCGCCGCAGTGTGAGAGGCCTGTTAGCCAAGCGTGAGCGGGTTTGTCACAGTTGAAAAAACGCGAATGAATTCCATGTCTGCCATCAATCGGATTTGAAAAACTTGAACAAGATACTGATTGTAAACGGAATTCTGCGTCGCGATGATAAAGTCCTGCTTGTGCACCGAAATCCAGACCGGCCCTTCTTTCCCGATTGTTGGAGCCTGCCCGGCGGTCACGTTGAAACAAATGAAACATTGGCCAAGGCGCTTTTTCGTGAGTTGAAAGAGGAACTCGGGATAGAAATAACCGCCCCAAAACCGCTTCAATCTGTGCAGCATACCGACCCCAACGGTGCATCAGTGCAGTTCAACCCGTTCCTGATCGAAGACTGGCTGGGCCACATTCATCTACGCGACGACGAGCATACCGACCTTGTCTGGCTGCCGCTGGACGGCACCCAGGATTTTGCGCATGTGCAGCCCGACGGGTTTCAACAGGTGCTTGCCGGATTGCAAAGCCCCCAGTCGGATGAACCGCCAACCAGTCCTGCAGGCTCAACCAAACTGATAAGCTGACACGGCCGCGCCCAACACGGTATCGGTGTAAACACACCGCCCGGCCTGCCCCTCTGCGGCACCTGTGGCGACAAAAACCGGCGCCAAATGCTCCTCCCGAGGATGCGAAGCTTTCGCCCCCGGGGCTTTGGCCCAATCAATCAAGGCTGCATTGCGCGCCTCAGACCCCAGCGCAAGCGTTTCGGTCAGCCAGCGATCAAACTCTTGGGATTCCGCACTGTCCCCCGGCCCGATCAGAACCCGCAGGTTGTGAAAACTCATGCCCGAGCCGACGATCAGCACATTTTCACGTCGCAAAGGCGCCAGCGCCTGACCCACGGCCAGATGATGTGCCGGATCAAGATCATCGCGTAAAGACATCATTGAAACTGGGATATCCGCCTGCGGCACAGCCACCTTCATCGGCACAAAAACCCCGTGATCATACCCCCGCGTCTGGTCAAAGCCCGCCTTAATCCCGGCCCCGGCCAACAGATCAACGGCTTGGCGCGAGATATCTGGCGCGGATGGGGCTGGCCATGTCAGCTCGTAAGTGTGGGGCGGAAAATTGTAATAATCAAACAGCAGATCGGGGGCCGGGTTGGTTGAAAACGTCACTTGCGGCTCTTCCCAATGGGCGGTCAGCAACAAGATCGCTTTGGGGCGCACGGCCAGACCGGAAACGAAACCGCGTAGAAAGGTTTCCATCTTGTCCCACAAATCCGCCGGATCAGAGTCCATGAAAAAGCACGGACCGCCGCCATGAGGGATGAAAAAGGTTGGCTGCATTATGTGTTCTCCGCCTTTGAGTGCCGTCATAGATATCTAGGCCACCTGAGTTTAGACCGCCACAATATCGCAGCCACAATTACGTGAGCGTACATTTTGGACGTACAGCAGGCCCGGCCATTTCATCGCAACAATCCCCGCCAAAGGGTCAATATCGTTGCATAAATGGCAACAACTACACCTTCCAATTGTAAATACTTGACTGCGAGTCTGATATGTCTGATTCTTTTCCCAATAAAAACAAGAACGAGCAGGTTTCAAAATGACTTTACACCCGACATTCACGGGTCGCATAGCGATTCTATCCACTGGTTTGGCCGCAAGTCTGGCCCTGACAGGCTGCGGCTCATCGATCGCGACGTCTTCCACCTCTACCGCAACAGTTGGCGCAGTCGGATATGCAGCGTCCGGCGACATGGCCTCGGCCAGCTATGACAGCGCATCAGACACCCTGACAATCACTGGCATCCCGTTTGACAATGGCGTCGCGGGTGCCACCTATATTCGCGACGCGGCACAAGATGTGAACGGCTATAAGGCCTATGTAAACACCAACGGCGCACGCGATTACGTGGCTTTGTGGGGCGTTTCCAATGCCGGAACCGGTTCCGTCAGTGCCGGGGTGGTGGCCACAGGCGACTATCACGATCATGGTTATAACGGGGCCACGTATGGGCGCGATGGCACAACCGCCATTCCGACATCTGGAATTGCTACCTATACCGCGCGCTATGCTGGCCTGTTGACGACCGAGGCCGCTTTGGGGGTCGAACAGACCTCAGGCGACATCACCATCGACATTGATTTCACCGATGCAAGTGTCGAAGGTATAATGACGAACCACGTCAATGAAACAACCACAACTGCGATGGATGACGTGGAATTGGCCACAGGCAGTCTTGTCGACGGCTCGTTTTCCGGCGTGACTTATTCCGTCACCCCTACCGCGCCCGTCACCCCGTCCCACCCGACGCCAAACGGCATCTATGAAGGCATCGTTGGCGGCTCCACCGGGGGCGAGATCGCAGGCATCATCATTATCGGTTCAGGCACCACCGCAACGCGGGAAACCGGGGCCTTTGTTTCCGACAGCGTGGTGATCCTGCCCTAGGCCGTCTGAAAGGCGCGGCGCGTGAAACCCGGCCTAAGGCATGTTTTGACCCCGCTGATGATTGCGGGCGGTCTGTCTGGGGCCGCGATCCTGTCCCCGACAGGTTTCGCCAACTCGGCCGAGCAGGTTCGCCTAAGCCCCGAAGCCGCGCGAACCGCTGCGCGCAAAGCGTTGCTGTCCGGCGATCCAAAAACCGCGGCCCTTTTGTCCGGCGCGCTGTTGAAACGCGACCCTGACGACATTACCGCCCTTGTGGTTATGGCCGGGGCCTTGCAGGTGCAAAACCAAAGCAAGCAAGCCATCATCCACGCCAAACGTGCGTATAACCTGTCAGATTCTGATCGCGCCCGGTTTGATGCTGCAATGATTATCTCGCGGGCGCTTTATCAACAAAAGCGTTTCGCGGCCTCGCAATTCTGGCTGCGCCGGTCGGGTCATGTCGCCCCGTCGGCCCAATTGCGCGCGGTTGCCATGCGTGATTTCCGATCCGTCCAGCAGGTCAATCCCGTGGAAACCAAGGTGCAGGTCGGCGTCGCGCCGTCATCAAATATCAACAACGGCTCGGAATCCGAAATCGTGTTTCTGAACGGCCTGCCCTTTGTTCTAAGCGGCGATGCGCAGGCCCTTTCCGGTATCGAGGCGACGCTGGGCCTAAAAACCACCCGCCGGTTTTCCCTTGGCGAAGGGCGTGTCGGGTCCATCGGTTTGAACCTTCTGAGCCGCTCTTACCGCCTGTCTGCTGCCAGTCTGGCCGTCAGTGGCGGCAAAACCGGCGCGGATTACGCCTTTGCCGCTGCTGAAATCGAACTGGGTCTGGTTTCAGCCGTCACATCGGGGAAAACCCAAGACGGGCGAAAGTCTGCGACCATGACATTGGGGCGTAACTGGTATGCAGGCGCGCCTTTGACGGATTACCTGCGCGGCCAGATCGGGCGTGATTTCAAATTGGCCAAGGGCAACCCTTTGCATATTGGCCTGTCGGTCGAACGACAGATCCGGCTTGATAGCGCCATTCGCTCGGCCACGTTGGTTGGGCTGAATGGGTCAACCGGCATTCGCCTGAGCAACGGCAATTACGCAAGTTTCAGCTATGATGTGCGCAACGTGTTTTCCGCGTCATCTGAAATTGCCCATATCGCCCATTCCGCCAGCGTCAGCTATGCCTTGTCAAAACCGGTCATCGGCACGCAGGTTTCGCTATCGCTGGGGCTAAGTGGCAAAAACTACAAAATGCCCTATCTGTCACCGGTTCCAAGGCGTGATCTGGGCGTCAACGCGACCTTGTCGATCTTGCTGCCGAAATATGAGGTTATGGGCTTTGCCCCCAATATCGACGTTAATTTCTCACGCAATTTTTCCAGTGTTGATCTTTATGACACCACGCGCCAAAGCATTTCCGTTGGTGTGAAGTCGACGTTTTGAGCCTTGAAACTCGGCCCGTGATCTGGAACCCTGCCGCACAATTCTGGTAGCCGGGGAAAAACACCATGAAAATCAAATATCTGCACACAATGGTTCGGGTCAAAGACATTGAGGTCTCGATGGCGTTTTATCGCCTGTTAGGGTTGGAAGAAACCCGCCGCTATGACAGCGAAGAAGGCAGATTCAGTCTGGTTTTCATGACCCCACCGGGACAGGAAGACGCCCATGTTGAACTGACACATAATTGGGACGGCGATGATGGCCTGCCATCGGACGGGCGGCATTTTGGCCATCTGGCTTATGAGGTCGAGGATATCTACGCCATGTGCCAGCATCTGGCCGATAACGGCATTGTCATCAATCGCCCACCGCGTGACGGGCGCATGGCGTTTATTCGATCACCCGACAACATCTCGATTGAATTGCTGCAAATGGGCACAGCCCTGCCCGCAGCGGAACCCTGGGCCAGCATGGAAAGCATCGGCCATTGGTAAGCAAAGATCGCGCCGCAATCATCGGTGGCGGTCCTGCCGGGCTGACGCAGGCACGGGTGTTGCAGACCCTTGGCATTCCGTTTGAGATTTTTGAACGCAACGCGGATTTTGGCGGCTTGTGGAACCGGGACGACCCTGCCTCGCCTATCTATGACAGCGCGCATTTGATTTCGTCGCGCAGCATGACCGGGTTTGAGGGCTATCCGATGCCTGAGGACTGGGCCGACTACCCGTCAGCGGCACATGTTTTGTCGTATATCCGCGATTTTGCGCGCGCGTATGACCTTTATCAATACGCGCGGTTCAACGAAACCGTAGCCTCGGCTGATCCGATTAAGGACGGCTGGCGGATCACCACTGCAAACGGCGAGCGTGGCGATTATCGCTGGCTGATTGCGGCAAACGGGTCAAACTGGGCCCCGATCATTCCCGACTGGCCCGGCAGCTTCACCGGACAATTGCGCCACGCCGCCAGCTTTAAAAACGCTGACGAGGTGAAGGGCCAACGCGTTCTGGTCGTTGGCCTTGGCAATTCCGGCGTCGATATTTGCAGCGATGCCACGCGCACGGCGGCACATACTGCGGTTTCGCTTAGGCGGGGCTATCACGTCATCCCCAAACATATCCTTGGCAAACCCGCCGATGTTTTTGCCGACAAAAGCCCGCCACTGCCGTTCAGGCTGCGCCAGCGGATATTTCAGACCTTGCTGGCAATCCTGATCGGTGACCTTGGCAAATACGGCATGCCGAAACCCGATCACCGCCTGATGGAAACCCATCCGTTGTTAAGCGATCAGTTTATCCACCATTTGCGCCACGGTGACATTGAAATTCTGGGCGACATTGCCCGGTTTGACGGCCCAGACGTGGTGTTCAAAGATGGCAGTTGTGCGCCGTTTGATCAGGTGATTTGCGCCACCGGATATGATTGGCAAGTGCCTTATATCGACCAAAGTTTGCTGCCATGGGATCGCGGCCGTCTGGCCCCGCCCCTGTCTATCTTTCCCGACGCTAAAAATCTGTTTTTGCTGAGCTTTATTGAAAGCAACGGATCTTCCTTTAGCCTGTTCAACGAAATGAGCTGGGTCATTGGCCGCGCGATTGCGGCTGAAATGTCTGATCCTGAAAGCTACAATAAACTGCGCCAGATTGTGACTGATACCAAGTTTGACCTTACCGGCGGGCTGAAAATGCAGGGCACGGACCGGCATATTGGCTATATGGATAACAAAAGTTACCGCAAGGCTTTGCGAAAGCTACGGCGAATGATGGGCTGGCCGCTTGACGAGGTTGCGCCACCGCCCGAAAAACGCGCGCCCGCGCACTGAAACCCACAAAACCTGCCTGATACGCCCGGCGTGATTTGACATGTCCACACTTCGGCTTTCATAGTCCGCCCATGCGTATCTTATTTTTTCTGTTCATGTTCCTGCCCTTTTTACCAGTCCAAGCACAGGAACGCTGTGAAATTGAACTTGTGCTGGCGATGGATGTGTCCCGCTCGGTCGATGCGGCTGAATTTCGCCTGATCCGCAATGGAACCGCCCAAGCGTTCCGCAATTCCGAAGTGTTAGAGTTGATCGACTGGATGCAAGGCGGCGTTCTGGTCAGCGTCACTCAGTGGAGCGGCTCTGAGCAACAAAAGCTGATGATCCCTTGGCGACATTTAACAAATCCGGCGGAAACATTGGCCTTTGCTGATGAAATCGACGCCATGAAACGGAATTTTCGGTTTGATCTAACCGCCCCCGGCGAAGCCTTACGCCACGCCGAAGCCCAAGGCGCCACCGCGCCGCTTAAATGCCGCCGACGGGTGATCGACATTGCGGGCGATGGCATTCGCAACACTGGCGCAAAAGTTGGTGAAATCGCCGATCAAATCGCCGCCAAAGGTGTGACAATCAACGGGTTGGTCGTGCGTGGTGACACCCCCGACCCGCTTGAATTCTATCAGACTGAGGTAAAGCGTGGCCCACTTTCCTTCATTGAAGTATCGCAAGGCTATGATGATTTTCCGCGCGCCATTTTCCGCAAACTGCTGCGCGAAATGACACCCAGCTTGTCACAAGGGCCGGGTGAATGAAGGCCCTGTTGCTGATCCTGACATTGGTTTTGCAGATCGGGGCCGCCAAGGCCGCGTGCAGGCAGGCCCTGATCATGGCGCTTGATGTCTCGTCCTCTGTCGATGCGCAGGAATATGCATTGCAAATGCAGGGGCTGGCAGGTGCGCTGCTTGATCCCGATGTTCAGATCCTGCTGCTGTCACAGCCTTCGGCCCCCGTGGTGCTAAGCGTTTTTGAATGGAGCGGGCGTTTTGATCAACGACTGATCATAGACTGGACGCGGCTGGAAACACCCGCCGATCTGGCGCAGGTTGCAGCAGTCCTGACCGCCCAAACCCGCCCGCAAACCACACGCCCGACCGCGATTGGGCAAGCTTTGCGCTATGCCGGGCAGCGGTTGCAGGCCGGGCCGGATTGCTGGCAATTGACCGTTGATGTTTCCGGTGATGGCAAGAACAACGACGGGATGCGCCCGCTTCAGGGCAAATCTGCCATTATTTTTCAACGGGTTACCGTGAACGGGCTGGTTATCGGCACCGACATGCCCAGTGGTGACCGCATCGTGGAAAACGAAATGGCCGAGCTGACCTCGTATTTTCGGTCGCTTGTCATCCATGGCCCGGATGCCTTCATCGAAACCGCGCTTGGCTTTGAGGATTTTCAGGCGGCGATGAAACGCAAATTGCTGCGCGAGCTAAGTATCGCTGTGGCGCATCTTGATTAAAGGTCGAATGCGGTTGGATTTGAACTGCGACCTTGATTGCCCCTGCACACACGCCTATATATCAGGTGTTCGCTTGCGGACTATGGTGATAAACGCGCATGTAATAAACGGATCGGACCCGGGGGCGGTACCCGGCGACTCCACCAAAACCTGCTCATTTGGCAGTCATGGGGTCGAAATAGGATCGACGGACGTCTAAAGATGTTAGCTTTTGCCCGGTGCGGTGTCGCTGTTATCGACCCACTTAAGCTAGTTGCAAATGACAACAAAGCTCCGATGGCTCTGGCTGCGTAAGCAGTTCGAAATATCGAAAATCTAGTCCTAGGCTTTGCAGCTTAGGCGGGGTTCGCAGGCACCTGGCAACAGAAGCCTGCACTTTCCCATTTTCCGCCTTTAAAATCCAATCAGGGCTTTACGATGCGCGTCTATCGGTGTGTCAAAGGACGGGCCGACCGACACCGAGCTGGCCGCCTTAAAGAATTTGGCATGTTGACCACCCGGTATCGATTTGTTGAACACGCTCAACTTCACGCCCGGCACCACCTTGTCAAAACTGAACCCTTTAGACGGAGAATAGCCTCCCTCGACCTTAAGGTATCCGTCCACCGGGCCAAATGACCGACTGGCCTCGGCCTTCAGCTGGAAACCGCCCTTGCCGTCCGGGATGAAGGTAAAGCAAATGTTTGGTGCGCAAAATTTGATCCGTGGCTTGTTATCCGTTTGGCCAAAAAGCAACGTGTGTTCGGCGCAATTATAACCGGTTGCGTATTTCTTGCCCGCCTGACAATTCAACAATTGGTCGGATTCCTCCAGCTTGCAGGTGACGATATTCGGGCCGCGCGCTAACAATCCGCCGACACATATAAGATCGCATTTGAAATCCACTTTACACTGTCTGGGCTGTGTCACATCCGTCGCTTTTGGTTCGGGCTGGGGTTGTGGGTCACGACCAAGGGCAATGGCCGCAACCCAGTAACCGGGGTCATTTGGGTCAATTTGACGCGCCATATCAAGGGCTTGCTTGGCCTCATCACCTTCATCTAGGGCATGATAAACCCGCGCAAGATTTGACCACAACAGCGGCTCATCCGGATCAAGTGAAACCGCTCGATTGGCGGCCTCTGCGGCTTCGCCCAGCAAAGCGTCGTCACCACCAGCCTGATGCCGGGCCAATGCAGCGTTTGACAACGTGTTATGCGCAAGGGCCGTATCAGGCAGATTGGCCGCACCATGCCGCGCTGCCGCAAGCGCCCAGTCAAGCACGGGGGTCGTGAATTTTTCAGGTGCGTCGGCATTCAGTTCAACCAGCAAACCGGCCAGATTGCTGTAACTTTCATAATGCTCGGGGTTGATATCAATATCAACACTGAACAAAAATGCAGCTTTTGCAAAGTGACGCTGCATGAACAACGCATGTGCCAGCGCTGTATAGGGTACGTCCTGATCGGGCGTTGCGCCGATGGTAGCCGACATTAAGTCAACCGCCTCATTGTTAGGAAAACCAGCGTAAAGCGGCAAAAACCCTGCTTTCCTCGCGCTCAGGTAATCTTCAAATGTATCGGCTTGTTCAGCCTGTAGACCGGTACACAGGAAAAAGAATGTCAACAGAAAAGTAGGTAAAATGCGGTTGTACATATGATGCCCCCTCAAAAATCTATGAACCATTTTATCAAATAATCGGTAAATCTGCAAACCACGACGGCCGGCGCCCGCGTGCCAGTAGATTTATTGTTTCGTATCTGGCAATAAAAAAGAGCTTTACCGCCCAAGCGTTTCTATTTATTAAGTAATTACACATTATTGACATCGTATTTACACAGTTTCCTTGTACCGATCCACGACATCATGATAGTGGTCCATCCAAACGGGTGGGCGCGTTGAATGAGGGATTTCACATGGTCCGCCGTTTTATTATCGCCCTTTTGCTGCTCCTGATGGGCGCACCTGCCTTTGCCTCGTCGCTGGGCATTAACTGGTCCGCGCTTAAACCCGGGCAATATCAGGTTTTCCGCACCAGCGAAGGCGCGCGATTGATCCATCGCTATGCCGGGCCTGTTGGTGGTCTCTATCTGTTTGAGGTCTTTTTCGGCGGCATCCAAACTGGCGAACCGATGGAAAAAGTGTTTCTGGACGCAAACGGCCAATTCGTAAAAACCGTGTTTGAAAGCGGCGAAACCAAGTTGTTTCAACCCCATGATTGCAGCCGGACATTGGGCCTGTGCACCTATTCAATGCAGTTGGCAAATGGCAGCACCCACAGTTTCACACAGGAAACCACAAGCACTGGCAACGGTTTTCGCTTTGTGCGCCGCGATTCCAATGGCCGGATCGTTCTGCGGGGCAGTGTTGAGCTGAACAATGCAGGCCTAACCCGCAACATGACGCTGAAATCACCCTTCGGTCGCCCCGGATTTATCCGCGAGGTGGATTTCGTACAATAACGCGATTTGCCGACCGGTTACGCTTTCCTTAACCAAAAAAACCCATATGCTAGGGGCTAAGGAAAACCACAGGCCGGATTATGAGCGAACAAATCAATTACGGGCAATTGATGCACCAGGCAATGCGTGGATTGCTGGCCATTGTCCTTAGGGACGTGGCCGAACGCGGCCTGCCCGGAAACCATCATTTTTTCATCACGTTTGAAACCGGGGCCGATGGGGTGGAAATTCCTGACTGGCTGCTGGAACGCTATCCGGATGAGATGACCATTGTGATGCAGGAATGGTTCGCCAATCTTGTGGTGACCGATGATCAGTTTTCCGTAACGCTGAATTTTGGCGATGACGAGGTTGCGATGGTCATTCCGTTTGACGCGATCCGCACCTTTGTTGATCCTAGCGTTGAATTTGGCCTGCGATTTGAAGCCGCCGACGAAGACGGCCAAACAGACGATGCTGACAGTCCGATGGTCGAGCTTGACGAGGATGAAGAAGACCAAGGCGACGCAGAAATTGTCAGCCTCGACAGCTTTCGGAAATAAGCCCCGGCCCGCGCCTGCGGCAGTCTGACAGCAAAATCTGGGCGATCCGGTGGATTGAGTTTCGTGGCACCCTTCAGTATAGGGTATACAACTGCATTCCAAAGGACACTTTTCATGACCGACACCCGCACCGAATCCGACAGTTTTGGCCCTCTTGAAGTCCCCAGTGACAAATATTGGGGCGCGCAAACACAGCGGTCGCTGATGAATTTCCCGATTGGCTGGGAACGTCAACCAGTTGCCATCGTGCGCGCGCTCGGCGTCATCAAAAAGGCCTGCGCGCAGGCCAATATGACGCTTGGAAAGCTGGACGAAACACTCGGCAACGCAATCGTCGCCGCGGCAGACGAGGTGATTGTCGGCACCCTTGACGATCATTTTCCGCTGGTGGTCTGGCAGACTGGATCAGGCACGCAATCCAACATGAACGCCAACGAGGTGATTTCAAACCGCGCGATTGAAATGCTGGGCGGTGTGATCGGCTCAAAATCCCCGGTGCATCCCAATGATCATTGCAACATGGGTCAAAGCTCGAACGACACCTTTCCAACCGCCATGCACATCGCGTCGGCCCGCACTGCACATGACGTGTTACTGCCGGGCCTGACGCATCTGCATACAGCTTTGGTGGCGAAGGCCGAGGCGTTTAAGGACATCATTAAAATTGGCCGAACCCACACCCAGGACGCCACACCAATGACGTTGGGCCAGGAATTCGGCGGCTATGCCTTTCAGGTGGCTCAGGGGATTAAGCGCGTCCGCCATGCCCTTGAAAACATTTACCCTTTGGCGCAGGGCGGCACCGCTGTCGGCACCGGGCTTAACACCGAAAAGGGCTGGGACGTGATGGTCGCGGCCAATATGGCAGCAATTTCCGATTTGCCGTTCATCACCGCCCCGAACAAGTTTGAAGCCCTCGCAGCACATGACGCGATGGTTGAAATGTCAGGTGCGTTGAAAACTGTCGCTGCCAGCCTTTTCAAGATCGCTAACGACATTCGGTTGCTGGGCTCAGGCCCGCGCTGTGGTCTGGGCGAGTTGATGTTGCCTGAAAACGAACCCGGCTCGTCGATCATGCCCGGCAAGGTCAACCCGACGCAGGTCGAAGCCCTGACGCAAGTGTGCGCCCATGTCATGGGCAATGACGCGGCCATCGGTTTTGCCGGTTCGCAAGGGCATTTTGAATTGAACGTCTACAAGCCAATGATGACCTATAACCTGTTGCAAAGCATGCAATTATTAGGCGACAGCGCAATGGCCTTCACCGACAATTGCGTGGTCGGGATTGAGGCTGACGAGGAACGGATTTCAAAATTGATGTGGGAAAGCCTGATGCTGGTCACAGCCCTTGCGCCTGAAATCGGCTATGACAACGCCACTAAAGTTGCCAAAACAGCCCACAAGAACCGCACCACCCTGAAGGAAGAGGCGATCAGGCTGGGCTTTGTCGATGAGGCAACTTTTGACAAGGTTGTACGCCCCGAAAACATGATCGGCCCGAAAGACTGATCATGGCAGAACTGGTCAATTTAAAGCGGGTTCGCAAGGTTAAAGCGCGGATTAAAAAACGCTCCGAAGCCTCGGAAAACGCTGCTAAATTCGGCCAAACCAAACAGCAAAAGGTGGCAGATGCCAAGGCTGCTGACAAGGCCACGCGGTTTCTGGATGAGCATGTTCGGGTCAAAGATGACTGACGCCCGGCCCCGCAAACATTCGCTGACCCTGAACGGCCATCGCACATCTGTGTCGCTGGAAGATGCGTTTTGGCAGGAATTCTGCCGGATTGCCCACGATCAGGGCCACCCGATCAATGCTTTAGCGGCCAAGATTGATGCAGATCGCGGCATGGAAATCGGATTGGCCAGCGCGATCCGGCTGTTTGTTTTGCGGACAATTCAAAACAAGTGATCCAGACCCGACACTGCGGGTCTGGATAAATCAGTGTTAATTAACCAACCAGCTCAAGACCGGAAAAGAAAAACGCGATCTCTTCGGCGGCGGTTTCTGGCGCGTCCGAGCCGTGAACCGAGTTTTCGCCAATCGACAAGGCATATTCCTTGCGAATCGTGCCAGCATCGGCGTCAGCCGGGTTAGTCGCGCCCATGACTTCGCGGTTTTTGGCAATGGCGTCTTCGCCTTCCAGAACCTGAACAACGATCGGTTCGGAAATCATGAAATCACACAATTCGCCAAAGAATGGCCGCTCGGAATGCACGCCGTAAAAGCTTTGCGCTTGGGCCAATGTCAACTGAATGCGCTTTGACGCAACAATCCGCAGGCCTGCGGCCTCGAACTTAGCGGCGATGGCGCCGGTCAGGTTGCGTTTGGTTGCATCAGGCTTGATGATTGAAAAAGTACGTTGGGTTGCCATTGGTCCGGCCTTTCTGGAGTTGGAATTTGCGCCCCACTAGCACGGCGATCCGGGGTTGAAAAGTCGCGATTTTTCTGGCGATTGACACGCCCCCCCGTATCAGGGCAAATGCGCGCCATGTTACGCATCAACGACATCAGTTTTTCGATCGAAGGCAGACCGCTTTTCGAGGGCGCCAGCGCCGTCATTCCCACTGGCCACAAGGTGGGTTTCGTCGGGCGCAATGGCACCGGCAAGACCACTTTGTTCAACCTAATCAACAAGGAACTGATCCTTGAAGATGGCGAGGTTACCGTCCCCAAGGGCGCGCGCATCGGTGGTGTGGCCCAGGAAGCCCCCGCCAGTGATCTATCACTGCTGGACACCGTTTTGGAGGCCGACACCGAACGAACCGCCCTGCTGGCCGAGGCTGAAACCGCGACAGACCCCAACAGAATCGCCGATATCTATGGCCGCCTGTCTGATATCGACGCTTATTCCGCCGAAGCGCGCGCGGCTTCAATCCTGTCCGGGTTGGGGTTTGATCAGGATGCACAGGCCCGCGCTTGTTCTGAGTTTTCAGGCGGTTGGCGCATGCGGGTTGCCCTTGCCGGGGTTCTGTTTTCTCAACCTGACGTCTTGTTATTGGATGAGCCGACCAACTATCTGGACCTTGAGGGCACGATTTGGCTTGAAACTTATCTGGCGAAATATCCCCACACGGTTCTGGTCATTTCGCATGACCGCGAATTGCTAAACCGATCAGTGAATGCGATTCTGCATCTGGAAAACCGCAAATTGACCCTGTGGACCGGTGGCTATGACCAGTTTGATCGGGCCCGGCGCGAGAAAATGGAACAGGCCAGTGCCGCCAAAAAGAGGCAGGACAGCCGCCGCGCCCATATGCAGGCCTATGTTGATCGCTTTCGTTATCAGGCCAGCAAGGCCAAGCAGGCGCAATCACGCCTGAAGATGATCGAACGCATGCCGTCAATCACGGTCGAAGATGGTGGCCGCACTATTGAGTTCAATTTTCCGTCGCCGGATGAGTTGTCGCCGCCGATCGTCAAACTGGAAGATGTGTCCGTCGGTTATGACGGCGTTCCGGTGCTAAAAGGGCTTGATCTGCGTATCGACCAGGACGACCGGATCGCGTTGCTTGGTGCGAATGGTCAGGGAAAATCCACGCTTTCCAAACTGTTAGCGGGCAAACTTCAGGCAATGTCAGGCAAGCTGCATTCGTCTTCCAAGCTTAGAATCGGATATTTTGCCCAGCATCAGGTTGACGAACTCGACCTTGATGAAACCCCATTGCAGCACCTGCGCCGCCTGCGCCCGTTGGAAACGCCGGGCAGGTTGCGCTCAAGGCTGGCCTCTGGCGGGTTGGGGCCTGAGCAGGTTGATACGCTGGTCGGGCGTCTGTCCGGCGGGCAAAAATCCCGCCTGTCGTTGTTGATTGCAACGATTGAGGCGCCGCATATCCTTATTCTGGATGAGCCAACCAACCACCTAGACATCCAAAGCCGCGAAGCCTTGGTGCGCGCGTTGACGGATTATCAGGGCGCAATTATTCTGGTCAGCCATGACCCGCATCTTGTGTCGATGACAGCCGACCGTCTTTGGTTGGTAAAAGACGGTAAAGTTGAGGTTTATCAAGAAGATATGGCCGCCTACCGCAAGCTTTTGCTCAGCGAACGCGGTGCCGGTGGTGCGGTTTCAAAACAGCAAAAAGACAAGGCCAAACCGAAAAAGACCGGCAGCGAAAAGCGGCGTCAGACCGCGCCTTTGCAGGCAGAAGTGTCCAAATGCGAAGACCGGATTGCCAAGCTTGAGGACATGCGTGCAAGTCTTGAAAGCCGATTGGCAGACCCTGCCTTGTATCAGGCTGCTGATTCCACAAAGTTTGAGGAACTACAGCGCAAAAGTGCCGAATTGAAGGACGCCATGACCCGGGCGGAAGCCCTTTGGGAAACCGCTGTGGAAAAATTAGATGCCGCAAAGTCCTCGTAATTACGCCCAATTGCGCCAATATATTCACCATGCGCGGAACGAAGGCGCGTTTTGGATGCAGTGAACACGTAACGGGGACGGCTAGATGAACCTTGATGGCGACAATTTTGGGCGACTGATTTATCTGGTGGTGCTGGGCACAGTGGTCGCTGGCTGGTTTTTCTCTCAAAACCGACAAAAGCTGAACAAGACGTTGCAACAATTTGTTCTGTGGGTATTTCTGTTTGCCGGGGTGGTTTTGCTTTACGGTTTCAAGGATGATCTGCGCAGCCAATTGATGCCTCGCGCCAGCGTCGGCGTCAGCGGCGAGCGGTTGGTTTTACAACGCGCTGCAGACCGGCATTTCTATGCGACCCTGCAAATCAACGGCCAAGACGTTGTTTTTGTTGTGGATACCGGCGCAACCGATATGGTGCTAAGCCGCCCCGACGCCGAAATCGTTGGTCTGGACACTGAAAATCTGGCCTATTTCAACACCGCACAGACCGCAAATGGCGAGGTCGGCACCGCCCGGGTTAAGCTAGACGAAGTGGTGTTCGGGCCATACAGCGATTTCAATGTCGTGGCCTGGGTTAATGAAGGCGAGATGTTCGGCTCGCTTTTGGGTATGAGCTATCTATCGCGCTATTCACGTCTGGAAATCGCCGACGACAAGATGTTTCTGACCCGGTGAAACGGCCGGTGCGTTCAGAGGTTTTTACTGGCTTTAACCTGCCAGCCGCCATCCTCTTGTGACCAATATTTTGCGGGCAACCCGGCATCTGTCAGGGATTTCCACAAGCCACGCGCCTGCACCAATGCGGCATCTTCATTGCCATCAAACACCACGCAAACCCTTGTAAACGCTGCGGCTTCTGTAGCGCTGACATCAGCACCATCAACCGCAAACAGAATGTCTGCTGCGTTTGGCACCTCGTTCCCGGTAGTAAGCAAAACCGGTTGATCCGTGTCATGCGCCCCGCCCGCCAAACCATGCGGCAGGAACGAGGTATCCTGACCCGTCCACAGCCGGTCATCCAACCACGCCAGCCGATCCGCCGCCCCCGTTCGCACGACGGCCTTCCAGCCACGCTGCAAGGTTTTTTCCAGCAAATCGGGCAGCGTGACCTCAAGCGGATTGCGCGTCAGGTGGTAAAACAGGATTTCGGCCATCGCCGCGCGCCCTTAATGTTCGCAGGTATCGCGGATCAAGCGATCAAGCGCCATCACGCCCCAACCGGTCGCCCCTTTCGGAGCCAAATCACTGTCGGTTTTTAACAACGCAACACCGGCGATATCAAGATGGATCCACGGCACGTCGTCTTTGACAAACCGGCGCAAAAACTGGGCCGCTGTGACGGCACCGGCGGGCCGACCGCCGACGTTTTTCATATCGGCAATGCGCGATTTTATCAGTTTATCATAGGCCTCGCCCATCGGCAGACGCCACGCGCCCTCGCCCTCGGCTTTGGCCGCTTTCAGGAACGCGGTGCAGATTTTGTCGTCATTGGAAAACGCGCCGGCATTTTCATGCCCCAGCGCAATCACCATTGCCCCGGTCAAAGTGGCAAGGTTAACCATGCCAACGGGCGCGAATTTCTGCTGGGTGTACCACAGGATGTCGGCCAGCACCAAACGCCCCTCGGCGTCCGTATTGATAACCTCAATCGTGTCACCTTTCATCGAAGTGACCACGTCGCCGGGTCGTTGCGCGCGGCCATCCGGCATGTTTTCAACCAAACCGACAACGCCAACCACATTGGCCTTGGCGCGCCGCAGCGCCAGACTGCGCATGACGCCGGATACAACCCCGGCACCGCCCATATCCATAGTCATATCTTCCATGCCACCGGCAGGTTTGATCGAAATACCGCCGGTATCAAAAACCACGCCCTTGCCGACCAGCGCAAATGGCGCTTCGTCGCCGCCACCGTTCCATTCCATGACAACGACTTTGGTCGGGGTTTCAGAGCCAAGCCCGACGCCTAAAAGCGCGCCCATGCCGAGTTTTTCCAACTCGTCCTCTTCCAGTATCGTGACCTCAAGGCCCAATTCCTGCATCGCGGCCAAACGGGCGGCGAAATCTTCGGTGGTCAGAATATTTGACGGCTCGTTCACCAGATCGCGGGTGAAAAACACGCCTTCTGCCACCGCCGCCATTGGCTTGGCTGTCGCCGCAACCTCGGATGCATTCGCGACCATGAAACGCACGGCACCTGGTTCAGTCGTTTCACCGGTTTTGTGGGCCGTAAAATTGTAACCCCGCAGGGCCAGCCCAAACGAAATATCCGCGGCCCGGCTGTTTGTGCCAGCCAACACGGTCAGAGGATCGCCGCCCTGAAAAACTGCCATAACAGCCCCGGCTTTTCGCGCCGATGCCTGATCGGGACGCCTTGCGAGTTTGACGACCTGCACCGCCTCGGCCTGCAAACCATTGGGAAAGGACAGAACATGGCCCTGCCCCGGCTTCAGTTTTTCAAACACTTTGCTGGCGGCCAGCCGTTTCAGCGCACCTTTGGTCAACGTGTTCACTTTGCGCGCCAGCGTGTCCATCGACCCGTCTGCCGCCAGCAACAGGGCCAATTTGCCCTCAATTTTGGCGATTTCGCCGGGATCTGACTCGTGAAACGCGATCATTGCTGGGTTGGTCATGGCGGGTTGATCCCTCTAAAAGGTGACAGTTGCAAAATACCTAGCGAGACAAGGACGAAATATCCAGATACCTCTATTGTTTATTGTTGTTTTAGGCTAATTTACCGAAAAACGATAAATTGAGGCAGACCCGGGGACAAACTTGGCCAAGCTCGACAGATATATCCTGTCTCAGCTGACAGGACCATTTGCGATATTTGCAATGATCCTGATTGGCATCTATTGGGTGGCGCGGGCGATTGGCCTGTTCGATCAGCTGATCGGTGACGGCCAGTCGGTGACGGTGTTTCTGGAAATCACAATTCTGTTTTTGCCACAGGTGGTGGCGATCGTGCTGCCTGTCGTGTCTTTTGCCGCCGCGATCTATGTCAGCAACCGTTTGCACTCCGACAGCGAAATGGTGGTGCTGCAATCCACCGGCGTCGCCCCCTTGCGCCTGATGAGACCGTTTTTAATCTTTGGTCTGCTGGTGGCGATCCTGGCCTCAATCCTTAGTCATTATTTGTTACCTGTCAGTCAGGTACTTTTGGAAAAACGCCAGCAGGAATTATCGCAAGACATGGCGACCCGCCTGATTGTTGGCGGCAAATTCCTGCATCCTTCTGACAATGTCACCTTTTTCGTCGGCGAAGTTAGCGACGATGGCAGCCTTGTCGATATTTTCCTTTATGACCAGCGCGCCGAAGACCGCGACGTGACCTATACCGCCCACAAGGCCGTTTTGTTCAGAACGGAAACTGACGGGCGTTTGGTGATGTTTGACGGCCTGATCCAAACTTTTGATGAGACCAACCAACTGCTGACCAAAATCCAGTTTGATGAATTTGTCTTTGACATTGGCACCCTGACCGGCAGCCCTGAAACCCGAGCGCGCCGGATCCAAGAATATTCCACCTTGGCGGCCCTGCGACCAACACCAGAAATGCTGCAAGCCACGGGGGCCAGTGCGGCGGATTTCAAAATGTCCGCCCATAAACGGATCGAACAGCCATTGCAGTCGCTGGTTTTCCCGCTGATCGGTATGGCCGTGTTGATGCTTGGCAGTTTCAGCCGCTTTGGCGTTTTACGGCAAGTGCTTGGCGCCGCCGCCCTGGTCATGGCAATCAGCGTGCTGGCCGTGCCCCTGCGCGACATCGTGCAAAAAGACATCGCGTTCTGGCCGTTGATTTACGTGTCCGACGTTTTGGGCCTGATCATGGTATGGCTGATGCTGCGCGCCTCTATGACCAAACGCCATCGCCGCCGACAATTTCGCGGGGTGGCCGCATGATCCTGCATTTTTATTTTGGCCGCCGCTTTTTGTGGATGTTTCTGGCGATCTTTGGCAGTTTTTTTGCCCTCACCCTGCTGACCGAAGCAACCGGTCTGTTTGGCCAGTTCGAGGACCGCTCCATCGGTGTGACGGACACCTTGCGCCTTGCCATGCTCAAAGCGCCGGCGGCGGTGTATCAATTGATGTCGATGATTACGATTCTGGCGTCCCTGATGTTGTTTTTGGGTCTCAGCCGCAAAAGCGAACTTGTGGCGACACGTGCTGCGGGTCAGTCCGGGCTTAAAATTCTGGCAGCACCGGTGGTCGTTGCGATGCTTTTGGGTGTTGTCGGCGTGGTGGCGTTCAACCCACTTGCCGCCACAGCCCTTAGGCAGTTTGAAAGCGAAACCGGGCGATATAAATCCGGCTCGCTTTCGTCTTTTTCCCTAAGCCGCAAAGGTCTGTGGTTGCGACAGGGCAGCGATCTGGGCCAGACGGTGATATTTGCCAGTCGGGCGAATTTTGACGCGACCCGCCTGTCCGGTGTCAAATTCTTTGAGTTCGGCGAAACCGGCATCGTGGCGCGGCGCATTGAAACCAGTTTTGCGGTGCTGAAAGACGGCGCATGGCATCTGGGTCCCGGTAAGTTTTGGGAGATCAATCACCCCGGTCAAGTGCCGGACAAGACGGCAAAGACGTTTGTGACCATGGTCCTGCCGTCCGAATTGACCAGCGATCAAATTTTGGACAGTTTTGGCGACCCATCAATGATTTCGATCTGGGAGATGCAGTCTTTCATCGACCGGCTTGAACGTTCGGGGTTTTCCACAAACAAGCACCGGGTTTATTTTCAGATCGAACTGGCAACCCCGGTTCTGCTGGCCGCGATGGTTTTGATAGGCGCCGCCCTTTCTATGCGACATGCCAGATCGGGGCGCACCGGTATTATGGTTTTGTTTACCGTTGTGGCCGGCCTTGCGGTGTTTATTTTTCAGGATTTCGCCCAGATCCTTGGCTCAAACGGTGCGATCCCGATTTATGCGGCCGCATGGGGGCCACCTGCCTCGGCCGCATTATTCGCGCTTGGCTTGTTGCTGCATATGGAGGACGGCTGACATGATCCGCCTGTTTGCCCTTCTTTTTATCCTGATGGGACTGTCTGCACCGCTTGCAGCACAGACCAGCAGTTTTGCCTCGCTCAAGGCTGATCGCATAACTTATGTCAGCGGTTACAAGGTGGTGCGCGCCACGGGACATGTCGAGATTATCTACGGCACAACGATCCTGACAGCGAATGAGCTGATTTTTGATGCCCAGAACGATCTGGTGCAGGTCCAAGGCCCGTTGCGCCTGCAAGACGGCGACAATGTCACCATCGTGGCGGATTACGCCGAACTATCAGGCGATCTGAAACGCGGCATCCTGAAAAGCGCGCGCATGGTGCTGAACCAGCAATTGCAAATATCTGCCGTTGAAATTAACCGCTCGGAAGGTCAGATCACCCAGCTTTTCAAGGCCGCGGCCTCTAGCTGTACCGTAACACTGGCCCATCCAACGCCGTTTTGGCAAATTCGCGCCAAACGCATCGTGCATGACGAAGCGGCGAAACGGCTCTATTTTGAAAACGCCCAAGTACGACTGGCCAGTGTGCCCGTGGCCTATTTGCCGCGTCTCAGCCTGCCGGGGCCTAGTGTGCGCCGTGCCAATGGCTTTCTTGTGCCGGGCATCAGCAATTCAGACACCCAAGGCACCGGGCTTTATACGCCTTACTTCATCACTTTGGGTGACTATGCCGACGTCACGCTGACACCGCATCTGTATTCGTCCGGCACCGCCACTTTGGGCTATGATTTCCGCAAACGCTTTCGCAGCGGCGCACTTGATCTGACGGGTGCTGTGACCCGCGACAGTCAAACCGGGTTTTCCACACGGGCCTATTTGTTTGCCGATGGCAACTGGAAGTCACCCAAGGGTTTGCGCACCGACCTGAAACTTGAACTGACATCAGACGCCACCTATCTCAGCGATCATGGCATATCCGACAAGACCCGTCTGGAAAGCCATCTACGCCTTGGCCGCACCACCCGGCAAAGCAATTTCACCGCCGGGTTTGAAGGCTTCAGAACCATATCAAGTACCACGCCAGCCGCAACTATCCCCTATCTGATGGGCGAGGTCAGCATTCGCCGCCGCTGGTCACCGGGTTTGCTGGGCGGGCAAGCAGGCCTGTCGCTTGCGACCAACAGCTATGAACGGCAATCCACGGTAAACGGCATCGGGCGTGACGGTGTCAGGGTATCATCGCGCCTCGACTGGGGCCGCGAATGGCTGGCCGCCAGCGGCATGATTTTCGCCACACGCGCGGAACTTTTGGCCGATTATTACAGCATCCGCCAACATGCCGCCTTTGCCAGCCCGATCACCCGCGTCACCCCAATTGCCGCCGCTGAACTGCGCCTGCCCCTGGTGCGCAACACCGATCGTGCCACACAAGTGATCGAGCCACGCCTGCAACTGGTCTGGTCGCGCACGCCGACAACGCCAGTACCGGACGAGGATTCAACCCAAGTTGAATTTGATGCCAGCAACCTGTTTTCGCTTAATCGTTTTTCCGGCATTGACCGGATAGAAACCGGTCTGCGCGCCAATATTGGCGTCACCTATTCGCGCCGTTCACTGGCGGGTTGGAACATCGACGCGGTTGTTGGCAAAGTGGTCCGGTTGACCGACCTTGGTCAGTTTGCCGCCGCATCCGGCCTTGCGGGCACCGGGTCAAGTTATGTTATGGCAGGTCAGGTGACCTTGCCGTCAAAACTGCACCTCAACCACCGCATGGTATTTGACGAGGGCATGAATGTGTCCAAAAACGAAACCGGGTTGGGTTTCCGCAGCGAGCGCATCACGGTCGACACCTCTTACCTGTGGCTGACCGCCGGGGCGGCTGGCAACGCCACAAATCGTTCGGAATGGAGCGTTAATTCCGGCTTTACGCTGGCGGATCATTGGCGCACCCGGGCGAACTTGCGGTATGATTTGCTAAGTGCGATTGCCAGCGACACGGAACTGGCGTTAACATATAGCAACGATTGCATAAAAGTTGATTTTTCCCTCTCGCGTCGTTTCGTTTCCTCCTCTAATGTCACGCCATCGACAAGTTTCGGTATGCAAGTGACACTGGCAGGGTTCGGAGCCCGCGCAAACAGTGACGCCTATGGCCGCAAATGCAGCGATTTTTAGGGATGCCCAAAGATTTGGCTTTCAAGATGGACCGGTACGCATGAAGTTAAGAACCCTTCTTTCTGTTATCTTTCTGGCATGTTTGCCAGCGCTGGCCATGGGCCAAAGCCCTTACGCGCCTGTCATCAAGATTAACGGCAGCGCGGTCACCGGATTTGAGATCCAGCAACGTGCGCTGATGCTACAATTGCTGGGGTCCATTGGTGATCTGGAAAAGCAAGCGCTTGACGATTTGATCGACGACCGGTTGCGGTTGCAGGCAGCGCGCTCGTTAGGGCTGAATGCAACCCAGGAAGAAGTCACCGCCGGGATGAACGAGTTTGCCCAACGGGCGAATTTGACCGCAGAGCAACTGCTTGGAATTCTGGCAGCCGCCGGGATTTATACCGAAACGTTCTCGGATTTCGTTGAGGCCGGGTTGGTCTGGCGCAAGGTGGTGCAGTTTCGGTTTCAGGCCAAAGCATTCATTACCGAGGCCGAGCTTGATACCGCAATGGCGCTCGGCTCGACCGCTGTGACGGCGTCGGTCCTGCTGTCGGAAATCGTGCTGCCCTTTACCCCGGAAACCCAGGCTGACACGCTTGAGTTGATGCTTGATCTGCGCAAGGACATTCGCAGCCTCGCCGATTTTGACGATGCGGCCATCACGTATTCCGCCGCCCCCAGCCGCGCTAATTCAGGCAAGCTTGACTGGATGCCGCTTAGCAATCTGCCCAAAGATATGGGCACGCAGATGATGAATATGGGCGTGGGTCAGGTCACATTGCCGATCCCGATGCCGGGCGCGTATATGCTGTACCAACTGCGCGGCATTCGCGACAACCGGACAGTGGCTGCACGCACCATCGCCTATGATTATGTCACCCTGCAACTTCCCGGCGGGCGCAGCGATGCAACCGCAAAGGTCGCGGCAGACCTAGAGGGTTCGATTGACACCTGCACCGATCTGCAGGCTAAGGCGCAAAAATACCCGGAAACCTATTTCAACCAACAAGTACTGCCGGTCAAAAGCGTGCCAAGACATATCGCCATCGAACTGGCCAAGCTGGATGCAAACGAGGTTTCCACCAACCTGACGCAAGGCGAAAACGGTGAATTCCTGACCTTTTTGATGCTATGCGGTCGGGCGACGAAATTGTCAGAAGGCGACCGCGAACAAGTCCGCGAAGCCCTGTTTACCCAACGGTTAGAGGCATTTGGCGATGGCTACCTTCAGGAACTGATGGGCGACGCCATCGTCCTGCGGCCATAATCACACGCATATATGCCGTAACGTGACACTCTACCTGCATCAAGATCGGGCCAATGGATGAGCAATATCGACGGTCTGCCGCCCCTGCGACAAGTGATCGCCGACCATGGGCTAAGCGCGAAAAAAGCGTTGGGGCAGAATTTTCTGCTCGACCTTAATCTAACCGCCAAAATCGCCCGACAAGCCGGGGATCTAAGCGAATGTGACGTGCTGGAAATTGGCCCCGGTCCGGGCGGTCTGACCCGCGCTTTGCTGCACGAAGGCGCGCGAAAGGTGCTTGCGGTCGAAAAAGACCCGCGCTGCCTGCCGATATTATCCGCAATATCCGATCACTATCCCGGTCGGCTTGAAGTCATGAACGCCGACGCGCTGGCCATTAGCGTGGCCGACCACCTGACGCCGCCCGTGCGCGTGGTTGCCAATCTGCCCTATAATGTCGGCACCGAACTGTTAATCCGCTGGCTGACGCCGGATGTCTGGCCGCCGTTCTGGGACAGCCTGACTTTGATGTTTCAAAAAGAGGTCGCGGCCCGGATCGTGGCCCTGCCCGGAAGCAAGGCCTATGGCCGCCTGTCGATCCTGACCCAGTGGCGCGCAGACGCCAAAATCGTCATGGAAATCCCACCGCAAGCCTTCACACCACCGCCCAAAGTGACCTCGGCCGTTGTGCATATAACACGGCGCGACAAAATGCTGTTTCCCGCCAACGAGGCAATCCTGACCCGAGTGGTTGCCGCGGGCTTTGGCCAAAGGCGCAAGATGCTGCGGGCCAGCCTGAAATCCCTAAGCCCGGATATCGGTGCGATTTTGGAAAGCGTTGGCATCAAGCCAACGGAGCGGGCCGAGAATATCTCGATCGAAGGGTTCTGCGCCTTGGCCCGCGCATTAGAAGGCCAGGCCTAAGCCCGTTCTGCAAAAAACGATTAGTGACAGATTATTCAGCGGCCTGTTCAGGCTCCACGGGCTTTTTGCGCCGGGGCTTGGGCTTGGGTTTGGCCTTACCCTCTGGGGTTTCTACCAGACCTGTATCTGCGACCTCATCCTGAACCGGGCTGACATCCATTGGCCGCGCGATGACCTCGGGTTGCTCTGAATGTTGTGGGTCTGATTCCGGCGCCGGGTTGTTGGCAACCACGTCATTGGTGTTGACGTTCTGGCCGTTATTGTTCTGGGCTTCTTTACGCTGGGCATGCTGGGCTTGCTGCGCTTCATGCGCGTCGCGCCGGGCATTTTGTTCGCGCGTCGCCTCGTTCAGCATCCGGGTATAATGTTCAGAATGTTGCTGAAAGTTTTCTGCCGCAACCCGGTCGCCGGACAATTGCGCATCGCGTGCAAGCATCTGATATTTTTCAACGATCTGTTGCGGGGTGCCGCGCACTTTGCCTTCCGGGCCGGTGCTGTCG
>JAJFIC010000014.1 GCA_021775315.1 Paracoccaceae bacterium | reverse complement strand
ACCATCCGCATGGCTTGGTTGACGGTATGATTCTGGCCGAATTGGTGGGCCGGGTCCGGCAGGATTTCAAAATCCTGACCCGTTCCTTGCTGACCAATGTGCCGCTTATTCAATACCACATGCTGCCGGTGGCTTTTCCGCACGAACCTAATGCGCTGAAGATGAATATTGAGATGCGCAATAAGGCGATGGAACATCTGAAAGACGATGGTGTGATCATTCTGTTCCCGGCGGGGCAGGTGGCGACCTCGCCCGGTTGGACCGGCAAAGCGGTCGAGGCGGATTGGCTGCCGTTTACGGCGAAAATGATCCTAAAAAGCCGCGCACAGGTGGTGCCGATCTATTTTCCGGGACAAAACAGCCGCTGGTTCCAGATGGCAAACCAGTTTTCCATCACTGTGCGTCAGGGGCTTTTGTTGCATGAAATTGCCCATGCAATGAACAAGCCGCAAAAGCCGGTGATTGGTGCGACGATTGGCCGGGATCAGGTTGAACCCTGGATGAAAGACCCGCGCGGGTTCATGGCGCATCTGCGCGAAACGGTTCTGAACTTGAAAGAGTGACAGGAAAATTATCGCAGCGTTTTCAGCGTGTTGGGACTGGGACGTCACCGCGATAATCGTAAAATCCACGACCAGCTTTGCGCCCGTACCATCCGGCTTCGACATATTTTGTCAGCAGCGGGCAGGGGCGGTATTTTGTGTCGGCCAGACCCTCATGCAACACGTTCATAATCGCCAGACAGGTATCCAGCCCGATGAAATCGGCCAGTTCCAGCGGACCCATCGGATGGTGGGCGCCCAGTTTCATTGATGTGTCGATGCCTTCGACGGAACCGACGCCTTCATAGAGGGTATAGATCGCCTCGTTTATCATTGGCATCAGGATACGGTTGACGATGAAGGCCGGGAAATCTTCGGCTGAGGTTGGCACTTTGCCAAGCTTCAGCACCACCTCTTTCATCGCGGCAAAGGTTTCCTGATCCGTCGCAATGCCACGGATCAATTCGACCAGTTCCATCAGCGGAACCGGGTTCATGAAATGAAATCCCATGAATTTCTCGGGCCGGTCGGTGCGCGACGCTAGGCGCGTGATTGAGATCGACGAGGTGTTGGACGTCAGGATCGTTTCCGGTTTCAGATGCGGCAGCAGATCCTCAAAAATCGCCTGCTTGATGGTCTCGCGTTCGGTCGCGGCCTCGATAATCAGGTCACTTGGCCCAAGGTCAGGCAGGACTTGCGTGGTCGTGATCCGCTTCAGACCAGCATCCATTTCGCCCTGGGTGATTTTGCCACGGGAAACCTGACGGCTCATGTTTGCGTTGATCGCAACCATTCCGTTGGTCAGGGCCTCGGCAGAAATGTCGTTCAGCAAAACGTCAAACCCGGCCAGCGCAAACACATGCGCAATCCCGTTGCCCATCTGGCCGGCACCTACGATGCCCACTTTGGAAATTGTCATGCCTGCTCCTTGCTGCGTTCAGCCTCGTTTCTGCGGTGCAGCATATGCCCGGCTAACGCCTTGGTGCAAGCCCTATATGTAAAGCCGATATTCATCAAATTTTAACATTAGCTTTTTCGTAAGACCTATCAGCGACCTTGCCCATGGGTGAGTAAAATACTGAGCTTAACATTGGGGTGGTGTACCATGAAGTACGACCGTATCACACACGGGTCGCTGGATTATTGTCTTTACCGATACGGGCGGTCAAAGACCCTGTTCCGGGGGCCAAGGCCGGATTTCGAACGGCCATATTGCATGTTTCTTGGGTCAACCGAGACGTTTGGAAAATTTGTACCACTGCCGTTCACGCGGTTGTTGCAGCACAAGCTGAACATGCCTTGCGCCAATTTCGGGGCGCTGAATGGCGGGGTTGAAATGTACCTTAAGGACCCGTCGGTTCTGTTGGCCAGCGCATCAGTTCGGGTGACGGTGATCGCGGTTTCGGGCGCGCATAATCTGTCAAACCGGTTCTATTCGGTGCATCCACGGCATAATGACAGGTTCATCAAGCCGTCAAAAATCCTGACAACGCTGTTTCGGGACTTCGATTTCGGTGACATCCATTATACAAGGCATTTGCTGGCGACCCTTTCTGAGGCCGATAATATCCGGTTCGGCATTGTGATCGAAGAACTGAAAGCCGCCTGGACCGCGCGGATGAAATCGCTGTTGTCCAAGATCGAAGGGCGCATTGTGTTGCTGTGGATGGCCGATCAGCCACCAACCGATGCAAAGGCAGAATATAGCGCCGGAGATATCCGCCATGATCCTGTTTTCATTGACCAAAGCATGATTGATGACCTTTCTCCGCTGGTCACCAAAGTGGTCGAATGCGTCCCGTCAGCGGATGCACGGGAAACCGGGGTTGAGGGGATGATCTTTGCCCCGGCTGAGGCGGCAGCGGCAGCTGAAATGCCCGGCGTAGCCTTTCACGCCGAGGTGGCCGATGCTCTTGCGGATGTGTTGTGCGAAATGGTCTGACGGCACGAGAAAGGCCCGCCAGTTGAAATGGCGGGCCTCTTAACGTTCTTTAATACTAAAGCCTGTTTTACAGCGCTTCGGTCAGTTCCGGCACAGCGGTAAACAAATCGGCGACCAGACCATAATCAGCCACCTGAAAAATCGGTGCTTCTTCGTCTTTGTTAATCGCTACGATGACTTTGCTGTCTTTCATACCGGCAAGGTGCTGAATGGCGCCGGAAATACCGCATGCGATATAAAGGTCCGGGGCAACAACTTTGCCAGTTTGACCGACTTGCCAATCGTTCGGCGCATAGCCTGAATCAACCGCAGCGCGCGATGCACCGACGGCTGCGTTCAGTTTGTCAGCCAGCGCTTCGATGATGGCGAAGTTTTCTTCGGAACCAACACCACGACCACCGGACACAACGATTTTCGCGCTTGTCAGTTCGGGTCGATCACTGGCCTGAACCTTATCCTCAACCCAGGAAGACAGGCCCGGATCGCCAGCGGCTGCAACGCTTTCAACGGCTGCCGCGCCATTTTCGCCAGCAGCATCAAAACCAGCCGTCCGGATGGACACAACCTTGGTTGCATCGCCCGACTTCACAGTCTGGATCGCGTTACCGGCGTAAATTGGCCGTTCAAAAGTTGAGCCGTCAACAACGGTGGTGATGTCTGAAATCACCATCACATCCAACAGGGCCGCAACCCGTGGCAGGATGTTTTTGGCAGCCGAGGTCGCCGGGGCCACGATATGCTCATATCCGCCCGCCAAACCGACGATCAGATCGGAAATAGGTTCCGCCAGACCGTTGCCATAGGCCGCGTCATCCGCGCATAAAACCTTGGCCACACCGTCAAGTTTGGCAGCAGCCGCAGCAGCGTCGCCGCAGCCAGCAGAGGCACACAGAACAGTGACATCGCCCAAAGCCTGCGCCGCGGTGACCGCTTTGCCGGTTTGGTCGAGTGAGATTTCGCCGTTAATAACCTCGGCTAAAAGAAGAACAGCCATCAGATAACCCCCGCTTCGTCTTTGAGTTTCGCAACCAGTTCGGCCACGTCCGCCACAATAACCCCGGCCTTACGGGTATCGGGTTCGGTTGTGGTCACGATTTCAAGGCGCGGCGATACATCAACGCCGTAATCCGCAGGTGTTTTCATATCCATCTGCTTTTTCTTGGCCTTCATGATATTCGGCAGGCTTGCGTAACGCGGCTCGTTAAGACGCAGATCAACCGTGACGATTGTCGGCATGGCGACCTTGACGATCTGCAAACCGCCATCGACTTCGCGGGTCACAACGGCATGATCGCCGTCGATGTCCAGCTCGGACGCGAATGTGCCTTGCGACCAGCCCAGCAACGCTGCCAGCATCTGACCGGTTGCGTTCATGTCGTTGTCAATCGCCTGCTTGCCCAACAGAACGAGGCCGGGGGCCTCTTCTTCGACCACGGCTTTCAGCAGTTTTGCAACGGCCAGCGGTTCAACGTCCTGATGCACGTCTTCGACCGCTTCGATCAGGATGGCGCGGTCAGCGCCCATGGCCAAAGCTGTGCGCAGGGTTTCCTGGGCTTGCTTCACACCGATTGACACGGCGATGATTTCTTCGGCTTTTCCGGCCTCGCGCAGGCGGATCGCTTCTTCGACTGCGATCTCATCAAACGGGTTCATCGACATTTTGACATTGGCGAGATCGACACCGCTTCCGTCCGCTTTAACACGAACTTTCACGTTATAATCAATCACACGCTTGACGGGCACCAGCACCTTCATTTTGCGTTTCTCCTGATTGTGGCGTTCCGGTCCGGAACAATATTACGAATCGTCATGCCCGATTTACTTAAAACAGGGTCAAACTGGTAGGGCTAAATCGACATCGACTTTGGCTTTAACGTCGCGTTTTCCCCTGTTGAGGAAATTTTTGCGCCTATTGGCGACGAAATTCGTGCAAAATTGATTTGGTACATGGCCGTAGTTGTCGTCTTTCCTAAACTGGATGCAGGCATCAATGCGCGAAAGGAGACAGGATGCAGAAGTTTTGCCAGAGCTGTGGAATGCCGATGAGCAAAGATCCCAAGGGCGGCGGGACCGAGGTTGATGGCAGCAAAAGCGATCAGTTTTGTTCTCTTTGCTATCAGGAAGGCGCGTTTTTCAACCCCGATTTCAGTGCGCGGGAAATGCAGGAATTCTGCGTGCAGCAAATGAAAAAACAGGGCATGAACGGGCTGCTTGCATGGTTGTTGACGCGCGGTATTCCCAAGCTGGCGCGGTGGCGGGTCTGACAGCTTTGTTATCGGGAACAGCTTTCACCTTGTTCTTGGGGGGCTGAACCCCTAAATCCCTCAGATGATGAAATATGTCCCGTTTACAAAATCACCGCCATTTGTGTCGGTCATACGCCTGTCCGGAACCATCGCCAGCGGTGGTCGGTTTGGCGCGAGCAATCTGAATGATACTGGCACCAGCGCCACGATTGAGCGGGCGTTTTCCAAGGGCAAACCCAAAGCGGTTGCGCTTGTGATCAATTCGCCCGGTGGCTCGCCCGTGCAATCAAGCCTGATTGCCGCGCGTATCCGTCGGTTGGCCGACGAAAAGCAAATTCCGGTCTATGGTTTTGTCGAGGATGTGGCAGCGTCCGGTGGGTATTGGCTGGCCACGGCTGCGGATGAAATTTTTGTTGATTCCAGTTCGATTGTGGGATCAATCGGGGTCATCTCGGCCTCGTTCGGGTTTACCGGATTGATGGAACAACACGGCATTGAACGGCGCGTCCATACGGCGGGCAAGGACAAATCTATGCTTGATCCGTTCCGGGCTGAACGGCCACAGGACGTCAAGCGACTGAAGGCGCTGCAAGCACAAATACATGATTCCTTTGTCGCCCAAGTTAAATCCCGTCGCGGTGATCGCCTGCTGGACGAGGATCTGTTTACCGGTGAAATCTGGATTGGTGCCAAGTCTGTCGAGGTTGGACTGGCGGACGGGATCGGGCATATTGTCCCCAAGATGAAAGAGATTTTTGGCGACAAGACACGGTTTGCCGTTCACGGCCAAAAGCGGTCGATCTGGCAGCGATTCGGGGTCGGGATCGCAGCGGATGTTCTGGCAAGCGTCGAGGATCGCGCGCTATGGGCGCAGTATGGGCTGTGACGCATGATTATTAAGGCGGTCTCACTTTTTCTGATTGCGATGCTGGCGCTGGCGATGTTCGGGCGGCTTAAAATGCCAAAGATCAAGGGCCGTGGGCGCGACAAGAAACAGATGACCGCACGCAAATGCCCAAAATGTGGCAGTTACATTCTGGGCAAAGGCCCTTGCGCTTGCGGCAAGCCCGACTAAGGTCTGTTTGCTGGTAACTTGACGGGAATTTTATGGATATCGCTTTAGCTGCAACCGGTCTGATTGTCCTGCTTCTGGCAGGGGATTCGCTGGTTCGTGGCGCGGTCAATCTGGGCCTTAGGTTGGGTATTCCAGCGCTGATCGTCAGCCTGACGATTGTGGCCTTTGGCACCTCGGCGCCAGAGCTGTTGATCGCGATCAAAGCAATGATCAATGGCGCACCCGGATTGGCGATTGGTAACGTGGTGGGGTCCAATACGGCCAATGTCCTGATGGTTCTGGGCGTGCCCGCGATGATATTCGGCATCAATTGCGCCAAATGTGACAGCCGCAAAACCTATAGTTTCATGCTGGGCGCAACCGTGATTTTTATCGCCTTGTGCTTTCTTGGACCCCTTGGGTTCTGGCACGGCGTGATTTTGCTGGCGCTGATGTTTGCGATGCTGCTGGAGGCGTTTCATTCCGCCCGCTGTCACCGCCGTAACGGTCGATGCGCGCCCGAGGACGATCCCGAAGAAGTTGAAGGCGCCGATCCTGCAATGCAGGGTTGGAAGGTTGTGCTTTATCTTGTGCTTGGTGTGATTGGCCTGCCTTTGGGCGCGCAATTGCTGATCGACGGCTCGCTTGGTCTGGCGCGGCATCTGGGGATTTCGGAAACCGTGATCGGCCTGACGTTGGTGGCTATTGGCACCTCGCTGCCCGAACTGGCAACCACCGTGGTTGCTGCGGCGCGCAAACATGGTGATGTGGCGATCGGCAATGCGATCGGGTCGAACATGTTCAACCTGCTGGGGATCATGGGCATCACCAGCTTTTTTGGCCCGCTGGAAATACCGCCCGGCATCCTTGGTTTTGATCTGTGGGTTATGCTGGCCTCGGCCTTGGTTATGGTTCCATTTGTATTTGGCCATTTGAATATTTCGCGGATCTGGGGTGTCATCTTGTCCGTGTGTTACGTTTGGTATCTGGTTGTTCTTCTTGCCTGACGCATTAAAGGATCGGTTCAATGGATAACGGCGCTGTTCTTGTTACCGGCGGCGCGCGGCGTTTGGGTCGCGCCATGGCTTTGTCGCTGGCGGGGCGCGGGTTTGATGTGGCGATCCATTATGCGGCCTCAAGGGATGAGGCCGAGCAGACGGCAAACGACATCCGCGCGCTGGGGGTCAAGGCCGCCGTGCTTAGGGCCGATCTGCTGGACGAAGCGCAAACTACGGGTTTGATCGACCGGGCCGCCGCTGCCCTTGGAAAACCCCTGACGGTGCTGATCAACAATGCATCGGTGTTTGAATATGACACGCTTGAAACTGCCAGTCGCGAAAGCTGGGATCGCCATATCGAAAGCAACCTGCGCGCACCTTTCGTGCTGACGCAGGAATTTGCCCGGCAAGCCCCGTCTGCCGGGGTTGATGCGCAGGGCGAGCCGGTTTCGCGGGCCTGTGTGGTCAACATGATTGATCAGCGCGTGCGCAAACTGACGCCCGAATTTATGTCGTATACCATCGCCAAGATGGGCCTGTGGGCGTTTACGCAAACGGCGGCGCAAGCACTTGCGCCGCAAATCCGGGTGAACGCTATCGGTCCCGGCCCAACCATGCAGGGCGCCAAACAATCGGCCCGGCATTTCGCCAATCAGCGCGCTGCCACGATTCTGAAACGCGGCAGCAATCCTGATGATATCGTTGCAGCACTGGGCTATATTCTGGATGCCAATGCCCTGACCGGGCAGCTTTTGTGCATTGATGGCGGTCAGCATCTGGGCTGGCAGACGCCGGATGTGCAGGGCGTTGAGTGATCCCGAAAGGGTCGGCGTGAAATGTTGCTGCGACGTTTTCTCCACTATCGCCGCTGAGATCAACAAAGTGTTACAAATTAGTTAACGATTTCAAGAATTTGGCTGAGGCGATAAAAAATATGCTTATGAATCAGGAGGTTATAAAACCGCCTAAAAAATAGGCAAACCAATGAAAGCCCCCGATTTAAACGAAAATTTGGCAATTCCGCAGGGTTATCCTCAGACTTACCCACAGGATTGGTGGACAGGTTTTTCCTTGATCTTGGTGAGATATTGAAGAACAGCCGACAAGAATCATCTATAAGGGATGGAAATGACCAAAACCATCACAACACCCACAAGCCCCACGGCCGAACAGCCGGTTATGGACGAAGAAGGCCGCGCCAATTCCGCCGTCGACCGGCCGCGTGGCTATCGGTGCATTCAGGCTTATCTTAAGACGCTGGACAATTCCCCCGGTGTTTATCGGATGCTGGATGATAAGGGTGCGGTGCTTTATGTCGGCAAGGCGCGTAACCTGAAAAAGCGGGTTTCAAACTATGCCAAGGCCAGCGGTCACACGGCCCGGATCGGGCGTATGATTTCGGCCACCTCGTCCATGATGTTCCTGACGACCAAGACGGAAACCGAGGCTTTGTTGCTGGAACAAAACCTTATCAAACAGCTGAAACCGCGTTACAACGTGCTGTTGCGTGACGATAAATCCTTTCCAAACATTCTGGTGTCGCGCGAACATGGATTCCCGCAGATCAAAAAACATCGCGGCAAGCGCAGCGAAAAAGGTGACTAT
This sequence comes from Paracoccaceae bacterium, assembly GCA_021775315.1. Classification (GTDB taxonomy): domain Bacteria; phylum Pseudomonadota; class Alphaproteobacteria; order Rhodobacterales; family Rhodobacteraceae; genus UBA5972. The sequence goes on along the minus strand of JAJFIC010000014.1, from coordinate 21,039 downwards.
TACGGCCCTTTTGCCTCGGCTGGGGCGGTGAACCGGACGCTGAACCAATTGCAGCGGGTTTTTCTTTTGCGCAATTGTACGGACGCGATGTTTTCTGCGCGAACGCGGCCTTGTTTGCTGCACCAGATCGCGCGGTGCTCAGCCCCATGCGTCGGGCGGATTTCCGAGGCGGATTATAACGAATTGGTCGATGACGCCAGCAGCTTTCTGTCGGGGCGTTCAACCAAAATCCAATCGGATCTGGCGGCGAACATGCAGGCGGCCAGCGAAGCGATGGAATTTGAACGCGCCGCAGCACTCAGGGACCGTATCCGGGCATTGACGCAGGTTCAGTCGTCTCAGGGCATCAACCCGCATGGCGTGACCGAGGCCGACATCGTGGCCCTGCATATGGAAGGCGGGCAGGCCTGCGTGCAGGTGTTTTTCATCCGGGCCAACCAGAACTGGGGCAACCGCGCCTATTTCCCGCGCACAGGTTCCGGGGCCGAAGCGGAAGAGGTGCTAGAGGCATTTGTTGGCCAGTTTTACACCAACCGCCCGCCACCGCGCATGATCTTGTTGTCAAACCCGCTGGAAAACCCCGATCTGATGCAGCAGGCCCTAAGCGACAAGCTGGGCCGCAAGGTTGAGCTTTTGCTGCCCCAGCGTGGAGAAAAGGCCGAACTGGTTGAAAACGCGCTGCGTAATGCGCGCGAATCCCTTGCCCGTCGTCTGGCAGAAACCACGGCGCAGGCCAAATTGCTGGCTGGCTTGGCTGAGGCATTTTCGCTGCCCGCCCCGCCCCAGCGGGTCGAGGTTTATGATAACTCGCATATTTCCGGAACCAACGCGGTTGGCGGCATGATTGTGGCCGGGCCGGAAGGGTTCGTAAAATCCGCTTATCGCAAGTTCAACATCAAGAATGTCGATCTGTCCCCCGGCGATGATTTCGGCATGATGAAAGAGGTTCTTTCCCGCCGCTTCAAACGCCTGCTGAAAGAAGATCCCGAGCGTAAAAACGGCACATGGCCGGATCTTTTGCTGATTGATGGCGGCGCCGGGCAGGTGTCAGCCGTGGCTGAAATTCTGGCCGAACTTGGCGTGACCGACATGCCCTTTATCGGTGTCGCCAAAGGCGAAGACCGTGACGCCGGGAAAGAGGAATTTCACCGCCCCAGCACCGGCCTGCCACAGCATCCTTTTGCCCTGCGCCACAACGACCCGGTGCTGTATTTCGTTCAACGTTTGCGCGACGAGGCGCACCGTTTTGCCATCGGGGCGCATCGCCAGAAACGTGCCAAAGCCATCGGGGCGACACCGCTTGATGATGTGCCGGGCGTCGGGACCAGCCGAAAGCGCGCCCTGTTGGCGCATTTCGGGTCTGCCAAAGCGGTGTCGCGGGCCGGGCTGTCTGACCTCAAGTCAGTCGAGGGCATTTCAGACACACTCGCGCAAACGCTACATGACTTCTTTCACGAGCGCGGCTAAACCATTAGACAGATCGAAACCACTCAAGAACAGGACCCTGCATGCGCTGGACATTGCCAAACACTCTGACGGTTTTACGCCTGTTGGCAGCCCCGGCGCTGGTCGCGGTGTATGAGGTTTTTCCAAGACCTTATTCGGATTGGCTGGCGTTGATATTGTTCTTGTCGGCGGCCTTGACCGATTATTTCGATGGATTTTTAGCGCGTCGCTGGAAACAAGTCAGCAATTTCGGCAAAATGCTGGACCCGATTGCGGACAAAGCCATGACCATCATTGCGCTGGTAATGTTGGCGGTTTTGCTGCAAGGCACCAGCCTTTACGTTATCCCGGCTACGGCGATTATTTTCCGCGAAGTGTTCATTTCCGGCCTTCGCGAATTTCTGGGGGCGAATTCTGCGGGCCTTGCGGTGACACGACTGGCAAAGTGGAAAACCACCGTGCAAATGGTGGCGGTATCAGTGTTGTTTGCGCATTTGTTGGCGGAACATTACTTTGTTATCCAGTCATTCGCCATGGAACGCAGCTTTGTTTCGGATGTGCTGAACGGGCTGGAAGAGGACATGTTCGGCCTGCGCTGGAAATATGCCACCTATGTCTGGACCTATAATTCCGGCATTGTGTTGTTGTGGGTCGCGGCCCTGCTGACGGTTGTTACCGGGGTTGATTATTATCGAAAATCCCAGCCCTATCTGAAAGACGAGGTTGACACATGATCGACGTTTTGTATTTCGCCTGGGTCCGCGAACGTATCGGCCTGCCGCGCGAACAGATTGAAACCAAAGCGGCCACTGTGGCCGACCTGATCAGCGAACTTAGCGGCCGTGAAGACCGGTATGCGCTGGCGTTTTCCGACCTCAAAGCCATCTGCGTTGCTGTCGATCAAACCCTTGTCAGCTTGGACGCCCCGATTGGCAACGCCCGCGAGGTTGCGTTCTTTCCGCCCATGACGGGCGGCTGACATGGCTGTCAGGGTTCAGGAACAGGATTTTGACCTGGCAGCGGAAATCACCGGATTTGGCGCGGGTGCCGGGGCGGTTGTTACGTTCACCGGCATCGTGCGCAACAATGCCAGCGGCAATTTGTGTGAAATGGTCATCGAACATTATCCAGCCATGACCAAAACCGCACTGGAAGGCATCGAGGCTGAGGCCCGCACGCGCTGGGCGTTGTCTGATTGTCTGATCGTGCATCGCTATGGGCGGCTGAAACCGGATCAACAGATCATGATGGTCGCCACGGCCTCGGCCCATCGTAGGGATGCGTTTGAGGCGGCAGAGTTTTTGATGGATTATCTGAAATCCCGCGCGCCGTTCTGGAAAAAAGAAATCACCGCGCAGGGTGACAGTTGGGTCGACAGCAAAACAGCGGATGAAGACGCGCTGAAGCGTTGGCAATAGGCTTGCCTAATAACCCGGCTGCACTCAGGAATTGGCCTCGATATAGGCCCTGAGTTCCGCCGCTTCGCGCCTTGCCTCGCCCAACCCGTCCATCGCGGCCTGCAATTCGGCCCCGGTCTGGCCAAGCTGCCCGGTCAGTTCCGCCTCGCGGCCCTGCATATAGGCAATCGCCTCGTCGCGGGTTTCTTCGGCTTCGTGCAAAGCGCTGGCCATGTGATCAAGCTCGGCCACATTCGAGGTGTCCACGCGGTTGAACCTGTGAAACAGCACATGGCCGCCCCAGCCCAGCAGAAAGACCAGAAACAAGATCACAGCCATGATAATGACGAGTTCAGTCCTGCCCATTGTTTTCCCCTGCTTTTTCGCCATCGGTGGCGGTATTTTCTTTGTTTTCGGTGTCCGTGCCGGTTTCAGCATCGTCTGCTTTTTCAGCATCAGCATCAGCACCCGCATCAGCCTCGGCCTTGTCGGTTTCCGGCGCGCTGTCGACAATCTTGCCGGTTTTCGGATCGATCAGTCTGAATTCGATGCGCCGGTTGGCCTGCCGGCCTTCTTCGGTGCCGTTATCGGCAATCGGCTGGCTTTCGCCGTAACCTTTGGCGGTCAGATAACTGGTCAGAACTTCGTTGCTTAACAATCCGTCCAATACAGCCTCGGCGCGCGCCTGACTTAGGGTCTGGTTCATGTTTTCGCGGCCCTGACTGTCGGTATGTCCGCCGATTTCCATCGCGACTTCGGTGCAATCCTGCATCGCCTCGGCGATCTTTTCGACCACGTCGGTGGCTGAGCCTGACAATTTGGTTGAAGACGGGGCGAACACGATCTGACCTGCGGTAAGGACGCCGTTGATACGATCCACACATTCCTGTGGGCTGGGCAGCAGCACTTGTTTATTAAGGCTTTCCTGATAGGTCACCTCAATCTTGAAACCAGACGCATCGCCCAGCTTTTCCGCCAGCAATTGCGTCACTTCGGTCGACACTTCGGGACGATCAGAAATGCCGCGCAACTCTAACATGTCGAGCCCAACAATCAGGATGCCGTGGTGCAACATACCAAGCGATTGAATCCCCACCAGAACCCTTGGCGGCCAGCCATCCGGCAAGGTTGGGTCGGTGCGGGTTGTGTCGTGTAGATTGTCGCCGCCAAATTGGGCTTTGGCGAAATTGTTGATCGAAACCTGTGTACGCAGATCACGCATCCGGCCGCGCATCTGAACCAGACCTTCTGGGCTTTTGGTGGCGACAAATTCCGGCGGCTCTTTGGCGGCGGCGGAACCTTCCATGATAGGTTTTGGCGGCAATACTGCGTGGACGGAAAACACGTCTGGCAATTCTTGTTCCAGATTATAGACAATCCGGTCAAAATCAATTTGCCGGGTTTCTACGGTCGCAACCAGCGTTATGTCAGCGTCTGAAAAAGTCAGACTGCCACCGCCAAGCGCGTTCAGGGCACGGATCGCCTGTGCGGCGGCTTCGCCCCAACGCGGGGTCGGGGTGCCAAGGCCGACGGTGCAGGTTGCCTCGCTTTGCAATCCGGCACTTTGGGCGGCATCCAGTATCATCTGGCGCGCTGCATTTGTATCGGCAGAGCACGAGTCAAACCGCGCGCCTGAGGCGTCTTTGATCAAGCGCAGGCTGAAAGGCGTGATAACCGGGCGGGGGGCGGAAATATGCAACACCAGTGCGACGCCAGCAGGTTGATCGGACAGCAACATCGCCTCGATCTTTTCTTTGTCGGCTTGACTGTCGGTGATTGCGGTGATCGTGACCTTTGTGGCGGTGACCGAGATTTTTGAGCGCGGCAAGGAACTGAGCGATGACAGCGCGAAATCAAGGGCAGCGTTCCAGCCATCGGGTTCCGGGTAATCAGCGGTTTCCAACATGTCCGTCACGTTGGTGTCTTTCTGAATGCCACTGATGGAACCCAGCACTTCATTGCGGCCAGTCTTGTCCGGGATCAGCCCGATCAGTGAAATACCGTCGTCGTTGCGCAGCAATTCCAACGAGAACCGGGGCGCGTGCAGATCGTCAGGATCGGCGACTGTGATCGCATCCTGCACCCGCGAGGCGCTGACAATCCGCATGATTGTCGCCAGCGCGTTGAACCGGTTGCCCTCATCCGGGGCAAGACCTGATACATGCACTTTCAGGCCGTCGGAATGCACCAGCACCCAGCCGAAATCGTCGATTTTCAGGGCGTGGGTCACGTCCTCGGTGGTTGTGCGTTCGACGTAGTCGGCAATCAGGCTCGCGCTCAGAACACTGAGGGCTGCAGCGATTGTCATAACAAGTGCGCCAATGAACAGGGCCAGTCGTTGCATATTCTCCGGGGGGTTCGGTTTCGTCTTGCGGCTGAACTTAACGCTTGGTGTCGGCGCGTTCAATCACAGTATCACCGCGATGGCAAAAAACAGCACAGGAATAAGGCCCGCATCCCGGTTGGCGCGAAACAGTCGCAGGCAGTTTTCGGGATTGTCGATATCCAGTTGACGAAGCTGCCAGGTCATGTGCCAGCCAAAGGCCCACGGCCCCAGCAAAGCCACACCCATCGCGGCCATTGACGCCGACGGGCCAAGCGCCAGAATGATAGCGCCCGCCATCAACAGGACCGAGGATGCAAAGAACCCGCGCAGCCAAAGATGGGTATTTTCGGCAAACAGCCGCGCGGTGGAGCGGACACCTATCAAGGCGTCGTCTTCTTTATCCTGATGGGCATAAATCGTGTCGTAAAACAGGGTCCAGCTGATGCCCGCCAGATACAGCAGCACCGGCGGCCAGCCGAGTGATCCGCTATGGGCCGCCCAAGCCAGCAAGGCGCCCCAGTTAAAGGCAATACCCAAAAACACCTGCGGCCACCATGTGAACCGTTTGGCGAAAGGATAGATCACCACCGGTACCAGTGCGATGATACCAAGGGCAATCGCGGCCTTGTTCAGCGTCAGCAGGATCACAAAAGCGATCAATGCCTGCATCACCATCCAAACAGCGGCCTGCCGTACGGTTACTTGTCCGGATGGAATGGGCCGCGATTTTGTGCGCGCAACTTTGTCGTCGATATCCCGATCCGCAATGTCGTTCCACGTACAGCCAGCACCACGCATCAAAAACGCGCCCGCAGCGCATGCGACAAAAATCCAGCCGTCAGACCAATGCAGCCCGGAACCATCGCTCGCCGCCGCCAACCAAAGGCCCCACCAGCACGGCAGCAGCAACAGCCATGTGCCTGCCGGGCGATCCGCCCGCGACAAACGCAGATAGGGGCGCGACCGATGCGGCATGAACCGATCCACCCAATTGCGGCTAACGGCATCGGCCACGCGGCCTTCGGGGTCGGGAATGTCATTGGCCTCTGGCAATTGATCATGCGGGGTCATAGATATGGGCCTATGTCAGTGAAACGGGCGAAAATCAGGCTCTTTGTAAACGCCGGGCTGGGGGCAGCGCAATCGGTTCCCTTAGAGCGTGCGCAGGCGCATTACCTTTTTGGTGTGATGCGGCTGGTGCTTGGCGATCAGGTGGCGCTGTTTAACGGGTGCGACGGCGAATGGACCGCCAGCGTGACCGAGGCCAGCAAACGAGGGGGCGTGCTGAGTTGTGTTGAACAGGCCTGCCCACAGCAAAATCCGCCTGACCTTTGGTTGATGTTCGCACCGATCAAAAAGGCCCGCACGGATTTTATCGTTGAAAAGGCCGCCGAAATGGGGGCCGCCCGCATCATGCCGGTGCAGACGAAATACACCAATGCCGAGCGGATCCGCCAAGACCGCCTACAGGCCCACGCGGTCGAAGCGGCCGAGCAATGCGGCGGCACGTTTGTGCCCGACGTGGCCGATCTGCAAAAGCTGGATGCGGTATTGCGTGACTGGCCGCAAGATCGCCAGATCATGCTGTGCGACGAAACATTGGCCGGTGCATGCCAGACCTTAAAGGCGCAGGACGCCAAGAAATGGGCCATTCTGATCGGCCCTGAAGGTGGGTTTGCACCTGATGAATTGACCCGGTTGCGGGCCATGCCCTGTGTGTCGTCCGTTAGTCTTGGGCCGCGCATTTTACGCGCGGATACCGCGGCGGTTGCGGCAATGACACTTTGGCAGTCAGAACTGGGGGACTGGAATTGAGCGGGTTCATCCGCCCAGAGCTAACGCAGTTTTTCCGGCGTTGGCGCGAACCGATTGCCGCCGGTGTGCTGGCCGTGATCGGGGCGTATTTTCTGTGGCGGGGGTTTGTGCGCTACAACAGCGTTTTGGAAATCATCGGTCTGGTTTTACTGCTGATCGGGCTGGCGCTTGTCTGGACGGCGTATCGACGGGCGCAGTTTAATCGCACGGGCAGGGGCCCCGGCCTGATCGAGGTTACGGAACGCCGGATCACTTATCTGTCGTCACAAGGTGGCGATTCTGTCGATATCGCGGCGATGACCCGTCTGGAAATGCGCAGCACGATTGAGTTTGGCCGCGTCTGGGTGCTGAAACAATCCGAAGGGCCAAGCCTTTATATACCGGTTTCTGCGGCTGGCTCGGAGGCTCTGTTTGATGCGTTTTCGGCCCTACCGGGGATGGAAACCGCAAAGCTGATTGCCGCCCTTGATACCACGGGCGATCAAAGGACTGTGATCTGGCGCGGCTCGCCGCGATTTCGTGCCTTGACTTGAACCTTTGAACCTGAACTTCTAAGGCACCTGAACAACCCTCTTTGACCCTATATTATTCGGAGCGACACCCCTCATGTCCATCCCACAATCCGGCGGCGGGCCGATTGAACATCACGACCAGCTGGCCGAATATATGTCCGCTGGGTGCAAGCCAAAAGAAAACTGGCGCATCGGCACAGAACACGAAAAATTCGGCTATGCCAAAGACAGCCATTTACCGATGCCTTATGACGGGCCGTGTTCGATCAAGGCTATGCTTGAAGGTTTACGCGACCGCTATGGCTGGGCCGAGGTCAAAGAAGGCGACAACATTATTGGTCTGGAAAAAGACGGTGCCAATGTGTCGCTTGAGCCGGGCGGACAATTGGAACTGTCCGGGGCGCCGCTTGAAAGCATCCACCAGACCTGTGACGAGGTGAATGAACACCTCAAAGAGGTCAAGGAAATCGCCGACGAGATCGGCGCGGGTTTCATTGGTCTGGGGGCGGCCCCTGAATGGACGCATGAACAAATGCCGATGATGCCAAAGGGGCGTTACAAGCTGATGACCCGTTATATGGGCCGCGTCGGCACCCATGGCACCCAAATGATGTACCGGACTTGTACGGTTCAGGTGAACCTTGATTTCGCGTCCGAGGCGGACATGGTCAAAAAGTTTCGCGTCGCCCTGGCGCTGCAACCCGTGGCGACGGCGCTGTTTGCCAATTCGCCGTTCTTTGAGGGCAAGGTCAACGGCCATCAAAGCTGGCGTTCGCGGGTTTGGCGTGATCTGGATGCTGATCGTACCGGCACGCTGCCGTTTGTGTTTGAAGACGGCATGGGGTTTGAGCGTTACGTGCAATATGCGCTGGATGTGCCAATGTATTTTGTCTATCGCGACGGCAAATATATCGACGCGCTGGGCATGTCATTTCGTGATTTCCTGCAAGGCAAACTGCCAGCCTTACCCGGCGAAATGCCAACGCTTTCCGACTGGGCCGATCACCTGACCACGATTTTCCCCGAGGCGCGGATCAAGCAATACATGGAAATGCGCGGCGCCGATGGCGGACCGTGGCGGCGGCTATGCGCGCTGCCCGCCCTTTGGGTTGGTCTGCTTTACGATCAGGGCGCGCTGGATGCGGCTTGGGATCTTTGCAAGGACTGGGACGCGGAAACCCGCGAAAACTGGCGGGTGATGGCGTCGGTCGGCGGTTTGCATTCCGAGGTCGGCGGCGTGAACATGCGCCATCTGGCGGCTGAGGTTCTGGATATCGCCGAGGCTGGTTTGAAGGCCCGCGCCATGCCGGGTGTCGGCGGCTTGCTGGCGGATGAAACCCATTTTCTGAACGCGCTACAGGAAACCGTGGCGGACGGGCGCAGCCCGGCGGACGAGCTGTTGGCCAGTTACAATGGCGATTGGGGCGGTGATCTTAGCCGGATTTACGACGATTACAGCTATTGAAATCACCGATATTGAACCCGGCAACGCAAGCGCCTGAGCGCAGCAATTGGCTGATCGTTGCCGCTGCCACCTTTGCGGGGGTCACGATCGCGTTGCAGATGGGCAAGGCGGCGGCGACCCTGCCGCTGATCCGGGATGAATTCGGTTCGGGCCTGACGGTGCTGGCGACCTATGTGGCGCTGATTTCCATCGTTGCGGCCAGTGTTGGTCTTGGGTTCGGCTCGATCACCCGTCGTCTGGGCGCGCGGCGTGCCGGTTTGATCGGGCTGGGGCTTGTCGCCATAGGCTCGGCCCTTGGGGCGATGGCCACAACGGTGCCGTTCCTGCTGGGGACACGGATGATCGAGGCTTTGGGTTTCGCGCTGACCGTCACCGCCATGCCTGCCATCATTCAACCTGCGACAAAGCCACAGGATCGACTGATCGCGCTTGGTATCTGGGCTGCTTGGTTGCCTGCCGGAATTGCCCTGATGATGGCGATTTCGTTTTTCTGGCTGACGCCGCTTGGCTGGCGGGGCCTGTTCTGGGTGACGGCGATTTTACCAGCCATCGCCGCGCTGATCCTGATTGCTGTGGCCCCTGCGGACATTCACGCGCGCGGTGTCAAACCACCACCGATCCGTACCATTTTTCGGCGCGATGTTCTGCTGACCACCGCTGTTTTTGTCGCATTTTCGTCGTCTAACCTGATTGTACTGGCGTTTTTGCCGACCATTTTGGTCGATGTTTTCGGGATGGCCGCAAACGAGGCGGCGGCGGTCTCGTTCCTAGGGGCGATTGCTTTGATATCGACCAACATTCTGGCAGGCTGGATGTTGAAACGGGGCTTTGGACGGCGGGCGTTATACCTTGTCGGGTTTATCGGCATGATGGGTTTCGCGGCCATTCTGTTTGGGCCGCAATTCGGCGAGACCGCGCGCGTGGCTGCGGCCATTGCCTTCAGCTTTTGCGCCGGAGTGCCGCCCGCGATTGTCTGGGCCTCGATCCCGGTTCTGGCCCGCGCCCCTTCCGAGGTGCCGATCCTGTCCGGGTTGTTTTTTCAAGGCGCAGGGCTGGGCCAGATCATTGGCCCGATGCTGGCGGGCTGGATGGTGGATACCGGAGGCGGCTGGTCGATGGCGTTTTGGAGCATCGCCGGGCTGATATCGTGCGGAATAGTGTTGACCATTTTGTTGCCGCGACCAGAAGTGTCAGCCGCGCAAAATTGAAACAGGCGGGAATATTAGCCGGATTTACGACAATTGCAGCTGTTGAAACTGCGGAAAGATGGCGCTGCCCTTTGTTGCGCATCTATTATCTGCCCTGCGTAGTGGCGCAGCCTAGGGCGGTGGGGTAGTAATTTTTTCTTCACAATGGTGTGTTGGGCCGTTAGCCTTTAGGCATCCCGACGAGGGGTTTGGAAAAAGGATGATTTGTTATGCGTGATTTCTTTATTGGAAGCCTAGAAAAACTTATCACCATCATCGTGGTACTATTGGTGATCGGAACGGTTATCGGTGCGCTGGCGGCGATGGCACAACAAGGTATCCTTGCTGGTGTTGCCGTGCTGGTCGCTGGTTCGGTTTATTCGGTGTTGGTAGGTGGGATGTTGTACATCGGTGTCGGCATTTACGACAACACCAAACGCACCGCCGACGCGGTCGAAAGATTGTCCAACAAATAGCGCCATCGCAAAGTTCCCACTTGGTGTGTCTGGTAGCCAAGTGCGGGCGGTGTTCCAAAAACGAGCCTCCGTCGCGGCGATCACCTGCGCCGAACCGTTGGGATGGACGAGCGGGCATAGGTTTTGGTATCCGTGTCAACATAGCTGTCTTGCGGGTCGTCTGACAGCGGATCAGGGCCGAACCGGTTTGGCCCTTCGGTTCCTTCCAGCACAAAAAAGATCAGCAGGATGAGCGGGCCAAACGGCAGAAATACGATAACATACCACCAGCCCGATTTATCCTGATCGTGCAGGCGGCGTACCCCTACGGCAAGCGACGGCAGGATCATGCCCAGAACGACTGCGAGCCACGCAAGGCTCAATATCAACGCGGTCAGCGCAACGTTCAGAACAAATATCGATACAAGGCTAAGGCCAAGGAAGCAGCCCACATAAAACAGGTGGAACCACCAATATTCCGACCGTGGTGCGCGGCCTGAAAAATCAACGTATTTGGAAAAGCAGCTTTTTACGGCCTCAGAAAAATTCATCAGTAAACCTCATACTCATCAGGATTTTTTGCCGATCGAGCTTTCGTCGCCCGATAGCAGACGCGCGATGTTTTCCTTGTGGCGCAGCCAGACCAGCGCGGCCATCACAAAGGCCAGACCAACCGCTGCGGGCGGGCCAAGAACATACAGCCAGATCGGGGCGGAAAGTGCCGACACAAGGGCGGCAAGCGAGGAATAGCGAAACAAGATCGCCACGGCCAGCCATGTCATACAGGTCGCAAAACCAGCCCAGAACCCAAGGGCCAGAAGAATGCCCAGAAACGTCGCAACACCCTTGCCGCCTTTGAAACGCAGCCAAATCGGGAAAAGATGCCCCAAAAAGGCAAACCCACCGGCGATCTGCGCAGCATCTGCGCCAAACCACATGCCCGCCAGCAACACCGCCACGGCACCTTTGCCCGCGTCAAACACCAACGTCAGAAACGCCGCCGCTTTGTTGCCGGTGCGCAAAACATTGGTCGCGCCGATATTGCCTGATCCGATGTCGCGCAGATTGCCAAGGCCCATGGCGCGCGCCACGACCATGCCAAATGGCACGGAGCCTAAAAAATAAGCGACCAGCGCGACCAGTGCCAGCGTGGCCGGTGCGGTTTCGATGATCGGGATCATGTGTCGTCCTTTGCGAAAACCTGTTCGCCGCCGACAAATGTACGCATAACGCGGCCTTGCATGCGTGCGCCGTCAAACGGTGTGTTCTTGGATTTTGAATGAAGCGCAAAGCGATCCAGAACAAAAGGCGCATCAGGGTCAAACAGCACCAAATCCGCAGGGGCGCCCGTTGCCAACCGGCCACCGGGCAAGTCCAGCCGACGCGCCGGGTTCAGCGCAATCGCCCGAAATAATCCCGGCAGGTCAAGCATGCCCGCATGCACCAGCCGCATGGCCGCTGGCAAAAAGGTTTCAAGCGCGACGGCCCCACTTGCGGCCTCCTCAAACGGCAGGCGTTTGCTTTCTTCGTCTTGCGGCGTGTGCATTGAACAGACGATATCAATCAGACCGCTTGCAACGGCCTCAACCACGGCCAAACGATCCTCTTCGCTGCGCAAGGGCGGTTTGACCTTAAAGAATGTGCGGTAATCCCCGACATCAAGTTCGTTTAGCGTCAAATGATGGATCGACACGCCTGCGGTGATGTCCAGCCCGGCCTTTTTGGCCCGCGCCAGCGCTGGAAGGGCCGCAGCGGTGGTAATCTGGTCGGCGTGATAGCGCGCGCCGGTTAGTTCAACCAAGGCCAGATCCCGTTCCAGCCCCATGCGTTCAGCCATAGCGGACACACCCGGCAACCCTTGTTTTGAGGCAAACTTGCCGCTGGTAACAGCCGCGCCTTCGCTTAGTCCCGGATCTTGCACGTGACCGATCACCAAACCGCCCAAGGCATTGGCATAGGTCAGGCAACGCGACAGGATTTTCGGGTTGATGCAAACCGCATCCCCATCGGAAAACGCCACCGCGCCAGCATCAAGCAGGAAACCGATTTCGGTCATTTCGCCACCCCGACGCCCCTTAGTCAGGGCGGCCATAGGATAGACATGAACCCGCGTGACTTCGCGCGCACGGTTCAGAACAAAGGCCAGCGTTTCAGGCGTGTCAATGGCGGGTTGCGTGTCGGCGCGCATCACCATTGTGGTCACACCACCGGCGGCCGCGGCCAGCCCGGCGGAGCGGAAACTTTCCTTGTGACGTTCGCCCGGCTCGCCAATTTTTACGCCGATATCAACGATGCCGGGTGCCAAAACCATGCCGTCGCAGTCGATCGTTTTGCCTTCTGTGGCCGTTGCTTCAAGGCCCGGAAAAACCTCGGCGATCACACCGTTTTTGATCCGCAAGCCGCCCAAAACCTCGGTTTGGGCCTCAGGATCAATCAGACGCGCGTTGCAAAGCAATAGGTCAGTCATTTGATGTCCTGCTGTATGTCACCGATCTTGGCGAAAACCTCGCGGCCATTTTCGATCCGCTCAAAGCCAATTTTCACCGTGTAAGTCTTGTTGTTGTTGCGTCGCTGTTCCGAGGCGAAATAGATTGTCGCCGGGTCGCGGTTGTCAAATTCCAGCACCGTCCCGGCAGTGATCGGAAACGAGCGTAATTTGCGCCCGACCAAAGGCAATTCGCTGGCGATGAAGGCGCGTTGATTGGTCAAAGTGTACCACGAGCGTCGGCGTTTAAAGGCGTTCCAGAATAACCCGCCCGCTGAAATGCCGATGCCGACGGAAAAGTGGATCAGCCCGAACATCCAGAAAAAACCCCCGGCAAATGATGCCATGACCATCCAGAACAGGGCAAACCCGGCAAAGAACAATCCAAAGATAAAGGTTGCGATATTGCCGACGCGAAACACCACTTTGCCGTCCGGGCGACCCTGCCAGACGATTTCCTCGCCTTCATCAAGCAAGCCTTCCCAGCCCGGTACAACGCTTGGTCTGGCGGCGGTCATGCCATCACCCCTTTGGGGTTGCTCCGGGCGGAATTCACCAGCAAATCCATCGCCGCCATGCGCACGGCCACACCCATTTCCACCTGTTCCTGAATGACGCTGCGGTTGATGTCGTCAGCCAAAGTGCCGTCGATTTCAACGCCCCGGTTCATCGGGCCGGGATGCATCACAATGGCGTCGTCCTTGGCATAGCTCAGCTTTTCCAGATCCAACCCGAAGCGGTGGTAAAATTCACGTTCGGACGGGATGAAACCACCATCCATACGCTCGCGTTGCAGGCGCAGCATCATCACCACATCGACACCGGCCAGCCCTTCGCGCATGTCGTCAAACACTTCGACGCCGAAATCCGCAATGCCGGACGGCATCAGGGTTTTCGGCCCGATCAGGCGCAGCCGGTTTTCCATTTTGCCAAGCAGCATGATGTTTGATCGCGCCACCCGCGAATGGGCGATGTCACCGCAAATTGCGATCGAAAGCCGATGCAACCGCCCCTTGGCCCGCCGGATCGTCAGCGCGTCAAGCAACGCTTGCGTCGGATGTTCGTGCCGCCCGTCACCGGCGTTCAGAACCGCGCAATTCACCTTTTCCGCCAGCAAATTAACCGCACCCGAACTGGGATGGCGCACCACCAGCAAATCAGGTTGCATCGCGTTGATGGTCAGGGCTGTGTCGATCAGGGTCTCGCCCTTTTTGATCGACGAATTCGCCATCGACATGTTCATCACATCGGCACCCAGACGCTTGCCTGCCAGCTCAAAACTGGCTTGGGTACGGGTGGAGTTTTCAAAAAACATGTTGATCTGCGTCATGCCAGCCAAGGCGTCGCCATGCTTGTTTGGCTGCCGGTTAAGGGTGACGTAATGATCGGCGCGGTCAAGAATGGACAGGATATCGCCCTTGTTTAAAGGCTCGATCCCCAAAAGGTGCTTTGCTGCAAAGACCATGCGCGCTCTCATGTTATTTGCCGCGTTATAGGTCGCGCCGGGGCCGCAAACAAGGGATTTACGCGCGCATGCCATCAGCATAGTTTCACAGCGAAAGGAATCCCCGACTGTGACCCCTGATCCTGACCCCGCTACGGCCCTTGCGATGCTGGATTGGCAGATCGACCTTGGCGCGACCGAGGCGATCGGCGATACGCCCGTGAACCGCTATGAATTAGAGGACACAGCCCCGCGCGCCAAGGCGGCGGTGGTGGTTGATAAGCCCGCGGTGGCGGAACCAGCGGCCGCGATGATGGCCGATCCGAAAGTGGCTGAGGGTCAAGCGGTGGCGATTGCCCAGCAGATGGCTGCAGCGGCACCTGATCTGATTTCGCTGAAATCCGAGATTAATGCCTATGAATTCTGCGACCTGAAAAAAGGCGCGCGCAATCTGGTGTTTGCCGATGGCAATCCGGTGGCAAGGCTGATGATTATCGGCGAGGCACCGGGCCGGGAGGAGGATATCGAAGGCTTTCCGTTTGTTGGCAAGGCCGGGCAATTGCTGGATAAAATGCTGGCGGCGATTGATATGTCCCGACGGTCAGATGATCCGCAATCAGCGGTCTATATCACCAATGTTCTGCCATGGCGTCCACCGCAGAACCGCGATCCAAGCCCCGAAGAAATGGCGATGCTGCTGCCGTTTTTGCAGCGTCACATCGAACTGGTGTCGCCTGAAATCCTGATCCCGATGGGCAATATCGCCTGTCAGGCCCTGCTGGGTTTGCGCGGCATCACCCGTCTGCGCGGCAACTGGACCAAGGCCGCGGGGCTGCCCGCGCTGCCGATGACCCACCCGGCCTATTTGTTACGAACCCCCACCGCCAAGCGCGAGGCGTGGCTGGATCTACAGGAAATTCGCGCCCGTCTGAAAGGCCAGTAGAATGTCGAAAATTGGTGAGGGAAACGAATTTGTCCCTTTGAATATTGCGGTGTTGACGGTGTCTGATACCCGCGTATTGGCCGAGGATCGCTCGGGTCAGGTTCTGGTCGACCGGATTACCAAAACCGGCCACCATGTGGCTGAGCGGCAGATCATTCCCGACGAGCGCGACCAGATCGCCACCCTGTTGCGCGACTGGTCGCTGGACCCGAAAATCGACGTGGTGATTTCGACCGGCGGCACGGGCCTGACCGGGCGCGACGTGACGGTCGAGGCACACAGGGATGTCTATGAAAAGGAAATCGACGCGTTTTCAACAGTGTTCACAATCGTTTCGATGAAAAAGATCGGCACGTCGGCGGTGCAGTCGCGCGCTTGCGGTGGCGTGGCCAACGGCACCTATATGTTTGCGCTGCCGGGTTCACCCGGTGCGTGCAAGGATGGTTGGGACGAAGTGCTGGAACCCCAGCTTGATTATCGCCACGGCCCCTGCAATTTCGTTGAGATAATGCCACGTTTGGAAGAAAACAAACGACGGAAATGACATCACAATCCGTTTAATGGTTGAATGATGGACTTGCCGGGCGGCACTGATAGTCTTTAGCCTTCGTAAACCGCTGCCCGAGAAAGGCCTGAGATAAATGCGATTCATGCAACGTTCCCTGATGGGGCTGTTTTTGCTGGCGCTGACCGTTGGTCTGCTGACGCTGGCGGCCGGGTCGTTGCGCTCGACTTTGCAAGAACGTTGGGCGGACACGCCCAGCGGGCGACCTGCGCGGGAACGGGTTTTCGCGGTTAATGTGCTTCCGGCGCTCAGCCAGACAATCGCGCCTAAGATTGAAACCTTTGGCGAAATCCGGTCGCGCCGCACGTTGGATTTGCGCGCGCCAAGCGGTGGTTTGATCGTTGAAATAGCGGAAAATTTTGTCGAAGGCGGGCAGATCGTCAAAGGCCAGTTGCTGTTGCGGCTTGACCCTGTGAACGCCCAATCAGCGCTTGATGTTGCCCTGACGGATACCAGCGAATCGGCTGCTGAATTGATCGAGGCCAAGGCCGCATTGCTGCTGGCGAATGACGAAGTGGCCGCCGCACGGGCGCAGGCCGATCTTAGAAAAGCCGCGCATGAACGCCAGCAGAACCTGCTGTCGCGCGGCGTTGGTACTGAGGCTGCGGTGGAAACTGCAGCACTGGCGCTGGCGTCGGCCAATCAGGCGATCCTTGGCAAGCGGCAATCCCAAGCGCAGGCAAATGCACGGATCAATCGCGCGAAGACCGCCACCGCCAGACAGGAAATCCGCCTCAATGAGGCCAGGCGCAAGCTGGCCGACACCGAGGTTTATGCTGAATTTGACGGCATCCTAAGCACCGTCAGTCTGGTTTCCGGCGGTCTGGTCAGCCCGAACGAAAAACTGGCGCGCCTGATTGATCCAAGCGCAATCGAAGTGGCGTTTCGGGTTTCTAACAGCCAGTTCAGCCGGTTGGTTGCGGCCAATGGCGGCAAAGCTGCGGGCGATGTGACCGTGCGACTGCAATTCCTTGGTGCGGACATACAGGCCAAAGGTCAGATCGAACGGGTTAGTGCCGAAGTCGGTGATGGCCAGACAGGGCGCCAGATTTTCGCCCGCCTGCCGGTTGACGTGGCGGCCAGTTTCCGCCCCGGTGATTTTGTCGCCGTCGAAGTGCAGGAACCCCCACTTGAAAGCGTCGCAGTGTTGCCCGCAACGGCGGTTGATTCAGCGGGGGTGGTTCTGGTCCTCGGGGATAATGACCGACTGGAAGAATTAAAAATCACCGTTTTGCGTAAGCAGGGCGATTTGGTGATTGTTCGTGGTCGTGGATTGTTTGACCGCGAGGTTGTCGAGGCGCGCTCGCCGCTATTAGGCGCAGGCATCAAGGTTAAACCTTTGCGCAAGGACGGGGCCGCGATCCCCACAGGGCCGGTGATGATTGAGCTGTCCGACGAACGCCGCGCCCGCCTGATCGCCGCCGTTGAAGGCGCCAAAAGGCTGCCAAAGGATGTTAAGGCTCAAATTTTGACGCGCCTCAAAAAAGATAAGGTGCCCGAGGAAATGGTCAACCGGATCGAAGCCCGGATGGGGGGCTAGGTCATGGCTCCGCGTGGTTTCCCGGTCAAACCTGCCAGCGGGCTGTTATCCTATTTCACCCGCCACAAAACGGCGGCCAATCTGATGCTGGTGGTGATGGTGGTGCTGGGCCTGCTGGCAGCCACCAAAATCCGGTCGCAGTTTTTTCCTGACGTTGTGATTGAACGCGTGACGGTCGCGGTTTCCTGGCCGGGGGCAGGTCCCGAGGATGTCGATAACGGGGTTATTCAACTGCTGGAACCGGCGTTGTTGGTGGTTGAAGGTGTGGAAACCACGCATTCTGTTTCGCTTGAGGGCCGCGCGAGCATACGTCTTGAATTTGAACCCGGCTATGACATGGCGCGCGCCAACGAGGATGTGAAAGCCGCCGTTGATGCGGTTACCGGCCTGCCGGAAGACGTCGAAGAACCGGTTGTGCGGCGTGGCTATTGGCGTGACCGGGTGACCGATGTGGTGATTACCGGCCCGGTTTCGACCGATCAATTGGCGCGGTTTGCCGATGAATTCGTCGGTTTGCTGTTTCGCGAGGGCGTTACGCGCACCACCATACGAGGGGTATCGGCCCCTGACACCGTGGTCGAAGTGTCCGAACGCGCGTTGATACGCCACGACGTCAGCCTACGCGAAATCGCCAATGCGATAGGGGAAGAGGCCAAGGCCGATCCCGCCGGCGATGTCGCCGGAGGCACCGCGCGGGTGCGCACCGGGGTCGCCAAACAATCCGCCGATCAGGTTGGTGCAGTTGTGGTGCGCTCAAACACGGATGGTTCCAAGCTTTATGTCAGCGATCTGGCCGAGGTTACGGTTGGCAGTTTCACCCGTGACCGCAGCTATTTCGTTGATGAAGATCCTGCAATTTCGATCCGGGTCGACCGAAGCGAAAAGGGCGATGCGATTTCATTGCAGGCAACCGTCGCGGATGTTGCTGCCGAATTGCAAAGGACGTTGCCAGCCGGGGTCAAAGTGCAGTTGATCCGCACGCGGGCCGAGGCGATCTCGGATCGTTTGAACATCCTGTTAGACAACGGTTTGATGGGGCTTGGGCTGGTTCTGATGTTGCTGTTTTTGTTCCTGAATGCGCGCACGGCCCTTTGGGTGGCGGCAGGGATTCCGGTGGCGATGTCTGCGGCCATTGCCCTGATGTACGTGTCGGGGCTGACGCTGAACATGGTTTCGCTTTTCGCGCTGATTATCACGCTTGGTATCGTTGTTGATGACGCTATCGTTGTCGGTGAACACGCGGATTTCCGGTTTCGCCGCTGGGGTGAAAACGCGGTTGAAGCGGCGGAAAATGCGGCCCGGCGTATGGCCTTGCCGGTGATTTCAGCCACCATCACCACCATCATCGCCTTTTTTGCGTTGACCGCCATTCGGGGGCGGTTTGGCACGTTGATTGCCGATATTCCCTTTACCGTGATCGTGGTTTTGATGGCCTCGCTGATGGAATGTTTTCTGATCCTGCCGCATCACATGAGCCATGCTTTGCAGGCCGCCAAAAAGCGCCGTTGGTATGATTGGCCAAGCCATATTTTCAATATTGGCTTTTCCTGGTTTCGCGAAAAAATCTTTCGCCGCTTGATGGTCTGGGTGATCCGCCTGCGCTATCCTGTGATGGCGGGCGTCGCTGTCATTTTGATTTCGCAAACCAACCTGTTCTTGAGCGGCGAGGTCAATTGGCGGTTTTTCAACGCACCAGAGCGCGGCAGTATCACCGGCAATTTCGCCATGGCACCGGGGGCAGATCGTGACGACACGATGGCGATGATGCGTGAATTGCAGCGCGCCACCGATGAAATGGGCAAGAAATACGAGGCCGAACATGGCCGCAATCCGGTTGAATTTGTCATGGCCCAAATCGGTGGAACGGCGGGGCGTGGTCTGTCGGGCGAAGGGACCAAAGACAAGGACTTGCTGGGCGGGATTTCGATTGAACTGATTGATGCGGACGAGCGGAACTATTCCTCGTTCGAGTTTCTGGGCGATTTGCAAAGTGCCGTGCAACACCATCCCTTGCTGGAAACCCTCAGCTTTCGCGGCTGGCGTTCAGGGCCGGGGGGCGATTCGATTGACGTGCAATTATTGGGGGCCAGTGCTGATGATATGAAAGCGGCGGCTGAGGCTTTGAAGGCGCGATTGGCCCAGAATCCCGAAGTGTCGTCGCTGGAAGACAACCTTGCTTACGACAAGGACGAACTGATTTTAGAGCTGACGCCGCAGGGTCAGGCGCTGGGCTTTACCATTGATGGGCTGGGTCGTGTGTTGCGCCACCGCCTGAATGGCATCACCGCTGCCAGCTTTCCTATGGGGATCCGATCTGCCGATATCATTGTGCAATTGCCCGATGATGCCATGACCGCGGATTTTCTGGAACGCACCATGATGCGCACCCCAAAAGGGGTCTATGTGCCCTTGGCTGACATCGTAACGGTCGAGACGCGGTCGGGGTTTGCGGCTGTGACGCGGGAAAACGGTTTGCGGGTGTTGTCTGTGACGGGCGATATTTCCGAAGACGATCCCAAGCGCGCCGAAGAGATCATCGAGAACCTGCGTGATGTCATTCTGCCCGCCATTGAAAGCGAATTTGGCGTGGCCTGGCGCATGGCGGGCCTGTCTGAACAGGAAGGCAATTTTCTGGCCGATGCCGAGGTGGGCTTTGCGCTGGCGTTGATCGGTATCTATCTGACGCTGGCGTGGATTTTTTCAAGCTGGACCCGCCCGATCGTGGTGATGGCGATTATACCTTTTGGGCTGGTCGGGACGATCTATGGCCACCATTCCTGGGGTATTCCGCTGTCGATGTTTTCGGTCGTCGGGATGATCGGCATGACCGGGATTATCATCAACGATTCGATCGTGCTGGTGTCGACGGTGGATGAGTATGCCGAAGACCGTGACATCAGATCCGCGATTATTGACGGGGCCACGGATCGGTTGCGCCCGGTTTTGCTGACGACATTGACCACGGTTCTTGGGCTGATGCCGCTGTTGTTTGAAACCTCACGCCAAGCGCAGTTTTTGAAGCCGACGGTGATCACGCTGAGCTATGGTTTGGGCTTTGGTCTGGTGCTTGTGCTGTTGGTGGTGCCGTCACTGCTGGCAATGCAACTTGATGTGTCTCTGCGGGTGCAGGCCCTTCGCCGCATGACCATGGGCGCGCATGTTGTCTGGTCGCAACGATTGGTTCTGTGGGTGGCTTTGGCCGCAGGGACTGTGGTGTTTGCTGGCAGCGTTGGGTATTTCGCGTTTTATCAGCAGGTATATCCGCCGCTGGGTGCCTTGATGCCGGGCTTTGCGTCCATTGCGCCAATGTCGTTGGTTTTGGCTGCTTTTATGACGGCAATTGCGGTGATTTGCTTGCTGGCGGCGGTGGCCTCGGCCTTGTTGTTTTACTTTGGTCGCGCGCGCTCATCTGTCTGAGGCGGGTACGACGATTTGCGCCGACCGGGCCAACGTCGCTGA
>JAJFIC010000013.1 GCA_021775315.1 Paracoccaceae bacterium | reverse complement strand
GCATTTGAACAACAAAACGCGATTTCGGGGTTCTGATGCAGTATTTTTCCTATCTGACTGATGATGAACTGGACTATGTCCATCAATCCTCGCTTGAGATTTTGGCCGAGACCGGGCTTTTGGTGCGCAATGAAAAGGCAAGACGCCGATTTGCCGATCATGGCGCGGATGTCGATCACAAATCTGAAATGGTCCGCATCCCCGCCGAAGTGGTTGAAAAATACCGCAAACTGGTGCCGCCAACCGTCACGCTGCGCGGGCGCGACCCGGCGTTTGATCTGACCTTTCCGCGCGAATTGCCGGTAATTGCCACCGCAAGTTCCGCACCTGATATTGTCGACCCGGTCACGGGCGTGACCCGCCGCGCCACGTCAGACGACATTGCCCGCATTGCACATCTGGTGAATGAATTGCCGGGGTTTGATTTGTTTTCAATCTCGACCCTTGCGGATGATGCCGCCAAGGATCAGTTCAGCCTGACACGGTTTTACGCCGCCCTTAAGAACTGCAAAAAGCCCGTGCGAACATCGGTTTACGACGTGCGCGAGGCCAAACAAGTGATCCGCCTGGGGGAAATTATCGCAGGCTCGAAAGAGGCTTATTGGCAACGCCCTTTCATCAATTTTGGATATTGCGCCGTGGTTTCCCCGCTGACGATGGATTTCGACAGCACCGAAACCCTGATGTATTTTGCCGAAAACGGCATCACCGCCTATGGCACCATTGCCCCGATGGGCGGCTTAAGCACACCACTGTCGCTGCCCGGCATGCTGGTTTTGATGAATGCGGAATGGCTGGCGGCGGCGACACTGGCGCAGATGTCACGGGCTGGAACCGAACAGATCTACAATTTCCTGCCGGTATTCGCCGACATGCGCGACGGTGCTTATGCCCCCGGCGCGATCGAGGTTGGCATGATGAACTCCGCCGTGTGCCAGATGGCGCGCTATTATAATGTGCCAGCGGGCGGCTATCTGGGCCTGACGAACGCCAAAGTGTCCGACGCGCAGGCCGGGTTTGAAAAGGGAATGTCGCCTTTGATGGGGGCCATGTCGGGGGCTGATTTCATTGTCATGGGCGGGCTGCAGGATGCCCTGATGTCGTTTGATTTTGGGCAGGCCGCGATAGATAACGAGATCGCATTGATGATCAAGAAAGCGCGCGCCGGGTTTGGTTTTTCACGTGAAAGCGCCAGCGTGGCTGAGATCAAGGAAACAGGGGCAGCGGGCATGTTTGCCGACAATCCGGCCACGCTGGCGCGGATGCATTCAGCGGTTTTAATGCCGGAACTTGCCGACAGGAACCTGCGCGAGAAATGGGAGCTTGAGGGGGCCTCGACCATCCATCAGCGGGCCATGAACAAGGTGCACTCCATCCTGTCGCGTCCGAACCCTGCCGTTCTGGACCCCGAAATAGACGCGCAAATCCACGCGGAATTCCCCGGTTTGGTCAGTGCGGACAGTCACCTGCCAGAGGGGTGGAACCCCCTTAAGATCAGCCCAAAAACCCAACCTCGCGAACGTCGGGTTAACCGCCGCCACAAACGCAAATAACGCCGCGCAATTCCACAGGATCACCGCATGAGCACAACTTTTCCCACGGCAGCCCGGATCGTCATTATCGGTGGCGGCATCATTGGCACGTCAATCGCTTATCATCTGGCGCGCAATGGCGTGCGTGATGTGGTTTTGCTTGAAAAATCAAAGTTAACCGAAGGCGCAACCTGGCACGCCGCCGGACTGGTCGGGCAGTTTCGGTCGCAACAAAACCTGATGAGCCTGATGCGCGATTCCGTGCGGTTGTTTGATGAACTGAAAGAAGACACCGGGCAGGATCCAAGCTGGCGCAAGGTTGGCTCATTACGGCTGGCAAGCACCCCGGACCGGTTTAAGGAATTGCTGAAATCCCATGCCGGGGCTGAGGCGTTGGGGCTGCAATCAACTTTGCTAAGCCCTTCGCAAGCCAAGGATATTTACCCACTACTACAGGTCGACGATCTGGTCGGCGCGGCCTTTATCCCGGATGACGGTCACATCGACCCGAATTCGTTAACGCAAGCCTATGCACGCGGTATTCGCAAACATGGCGGGCGGATTATCGAGGGCGTGATGGTCAGCGGTCTGACCCGAAAGGGCGACCGGATCAGCCATGTGGTGACAGATCAGGGCGATATCGAGGCTGAAATCGTGGTTAACGCCGCGGGACTGTGGGCGCGGCAAGTTGGTTGGATGGCAGGCGTGGAAATCCCCGCTGGTGTGGTCGAACATCAATATCTGGTCACCGAAAAAACCGATCAAATTCCCGACGACCTGCCCGCCTTGCGTGATCCTGACGGCGGGTTTTACGTAAAACCCGAACCGGGTGCGATGGCCATTGGTGGCTGGGAAAAGCACACCACAAAGGTGTTCCCAAAGGACGGCCTGCCCTGGGGATACGAGCGGCATTTATTTGACGCCAACACGGATCGCTTGGCCGAGTTTTTCACGCCAGCCCTTGCCCGCCTGCCGATCCTCGGAGAACTTGGCGTTCGCACAATTATCAACGGCCCGATCCCGATCTCGCCTGACGGTGAGCCGGTTATGGGGCCGGTTCCGGGGCTTTCCAATTTCTTTGCCGCATGCGCCTTTACCTCGGGTATTGCAGCATCAGGTGGCGCGGGCAAGGCCATGGCGAACTGGATTGTACAGGGCGATCCCGGCCTTGATCTGTGGGCCTTTGATATCCGCCGATTTGGGGCGCTGCATGCGGGGGCGGATTTCCTGCATGATCGGGCGGTTGAATCCTATGCGATGTATTACGACATCCATTGGCCGGGCGAGGAAATGCAATCGGCCCGGGCCGTTCGCCGCAGCCCGCTTTATCAGACATTAAAGGATCGGGGCGCGGTGTTTGGCGCGAAATTCGGTTGGGAACGCGCCAATTGGTTTGCCCATAGCGACATTGCGCCGGTTGATCAGTTTGGCTTTGACCGGCCCGGGCAGGCTGAAACGGTGGGCCGCGAACATAAGGCTGCGCGCGAAGATGCAGTTATGTTTGACATGACGTCGTTCAGCAAGTTTGAGATCAGCGGCCCCTCGGCCTGCGGGTTTTTGCAATATCTGGCGGTCGCCAATATCTACAAGGCACCCGGTGGCGGGACCTATACGCAATTGTGCAATGCCGATGGCGGCATCGAGGCAGATGTTACGATTATCCGACGCTCAGAAACCTGTTTCTGGCTGATCACGGGTTCGGCCCTTGGCGTGCGGGATCGGGGCTGGATTGAGGATAATCTGCGGATATATCTTGCGAAAAACGGTGGGCACGCACAGATCCATGACATTACCTCGGCCTATGGGGTGATTAATATTGCCGGGCCAAAATCGCGGGATGTGTTGGCGGCAGCCTGCCATGCAGACCTGTCAAATGCGGCATTTCCATTCATGACAGCGCAGGATGTTCGTATCGGATACGCCCCGGCGCTGGCCTTTCGCGTGACCTATATCGGCGAGCTGGGTTGGGAGCTGTATATCCCCACTGAATACATGGCATACGTCTATGAAAAGCTGCAACAAGCGGGGCAACCGCATGGCCTGATAAATGCCGGATACCGCGCCATTGACAGCCTTCGCATGGAAAAACGATATCTGGCTTGGGGGTCGGACATCACGCCCGATTACAACCCGATAGAGGCAGGGTTGCAGTTTTTGATCGACTGGAACAAGGGCGATTTTCTTGGCCGCTCGGCACTTGCGGAAATCAAGGAACGCGGCGTTGGCCAAAAACTGATCTGTCTGGCGCTTGAAAAACCGCTGCCGGTTTTTGGCGGTGAGGTTATATTGCAGGGCGGCAAGGCAATCGCGCAAACCACCAGCGGCAATTTCGGCTATAGTGTCGGCAAATCACTGGTGTTCGGTTACGTCCCCATCGCAGCACTGGAAAACGGAGCTTTTGAAGTTTCTTCATTCGGCCAGACCAGCCGCGCGACTGTGACTGCCAATGCCGCTTATGACCCAAAGCGGCGTAAAATTCTGATGTGATACGTCAGGTTCAGAACGCCTTACAAAACGGCGCGCAGAGGTGGTGCATATATACAGACCTGATAGAGTTCCGACAAAGCAAAAGGAAGACGAATGGACCTCAAGGACCAGATCATAGTTGTCACAGGTGCTGCCAGCGGCATCGGGCGGGCAATGGCGCAACGCTTTGCAGCAGAGGGTGCTAAAAAAGTCATTTGCGTCGATCTGAACGCGGACGGCGCGCAGGCCGTTGCGGATGGGATCGGCGGCGTGGCTTTTCAGGTCAATGTGGCGGTAGAGGCGGAAATTACCGATATGATCGACCGGGTTGAGGCCGAAATCGGGCCTATTGATCTTTTCTGTTCAAACGCCGGGATTTCCGTCGCAGGCGGGGTCGAAGTTGACAATGATAGCTGGCAAAACATTTGGGATATCAATGTGATGGCCCATGTCTGGGCGGCCCGACATCTGGTTCCCCTTATGAGCCGTCGCGGCGGTGGCTATCTTTTGAACACCTCATCTGCGGCGGGTCTGTTATCGCAGGTCGGCTCAGCGCCTTATGCCGTCACAAAACATGCCGCTGTTGGATTGGCGGAGTGGTTGGCGCTAAGTTATGGCGATCAGGGGATCAAGGTTTCGGTCCTGTGCCCGCAGGCTGTGCGCACGGAAATGACGCGCGGGTTAGAGGACCACGTGGCCAGCATCGACGGTATGTTGGAGCCTGAACCGGTGGCCGAAGCTTGCGTTCAAGCAATCCGCAACGAGGCTTTTTTGGTTCTGCCGCATCCCGAGGTGTTGGGATATATGCGTGCAAAAACCGAAAACTATGATCGTTGGATTGCCGGAATGCGCAAACTGAACCGCCGGTTCGGTGATCTCTAGCGCCCTGTAGTTTGCCAAACGGCTAAAGCCGGTAAACCTTTCGGGCCGTGCCTGCGAACATCGCGTCTTGTGCATCGCCCGTATATTCAGCCGCGATTTTCTTGAAGGCATTCCACAGCACCGGATAACTGATGGAGGCCCGATCAACTGGAAAGTTGCTTTCGAACATGCAGCGTTCAGGGCCGAAACAGGCGATCATATGGTGATACCATTTGCCTTGCGCTGCTACAAAATCGTCTGAACTTGGTGGCCTTTCGCCAAGATGCCAGCCCCAGCCGTTGTCAGGCATGGCCATACCGCCAAGTTTCGCAATCACGTTTGGTTGGGCGGCCAATGCCGCGATGTCATCCTGCCAAACCTTGAAAACCTCGTCCCGCATCCCGGCAAATCGCCCGACGCCAAGGGGTGTACCGTGGTGATCGAGCACGATTGTGGTGCCGGGAACAGCGACAGCCAAATCGCGCAGTTCCTTGATCTGAGGATGATAATTCCATGTATCATAGGTCAGGCCGCGTTCGCCCAAACGCTCCACACCCCGGCGAAAATCTGCGTTTGCGTATTGGCCTTCAAATCCGCGCGGCTGGATGGACAAAGCCGCCAGATCACGATCCCAGGCCCCGGCCTGACGAATACCCCGGAACAGTCCGGCACCTGCGATCTCATGCGCGTCCAGAACCGCGTCAAGCTGGGGGTGCGTCAGGTCCGCATTGGCCACGATCGCCGCAATCTGTGCTTTTTGCGGCTGTCGACTGGCCCTTTGCGCCAGTGCAGCCACATAAGTGGTTTCGCCAACGGGTTGCAGGTGTTGCGGTGCACTCAGATCATATTCGGAATGACATTCGATAAAAACGGTTTCAACCACGTTATGCCCTGAAGACGTATCGGCCCAAAGCTGATCAAGCTCATAAACCGCGCCATCGCGATCCCAGAAATGGTGGTGCGGATCGACAATCTCGCGGCCCGGATCAATGATTTCTTCGCGGTGCTGTGCCAGCCATTCATCGCGCAATCCCAGCCAGGCAACAGATTTTTGATCATCTGCCATCGGTCACGCCTTAACCGGCACCGGCCTTAGCAGGCCTTCTTGGGCAACACTCGCCAACAAGGTGCCATCCTGAGCATAGATCGCACCGCGATTAAACCCGCGCGCGCCGCCGGTGAACGGACTGTCCATCGTGTAAAGGTGCCATTTATCAAACTCGATCGGCCCGTGAAACCACATCGCATGATCCAGACTGGCCGTCATCACGCCACCCTTAAACCATGTCAGCCCATGCGGGCGTAAAGACGAGCCGAGCAGGTTCATGTCGGATGCATAGGCCAGCAGGCAATGCTGCATCGCGGGCGAGGCCCCCTCGGCCCCCTTCATGCGAAACCACAGATGGTTCACATCTGACGCGGGCGTAGGTTCAAAAAAGTCCTGCGGCGCAACTTCGCGGATATCAATGGGCCGTTTACGCAGAAAATCCTTGCGCCAGCGGTCACTGACCCGGTCAGCGTTTTTCAGGCGCAATTCTTCGCGCGATGGCAAGTCCTGGGGCGGTGTGACGCTTGGCATCGGGTGTTGATGGTTCCAGCCCGGCTCGGCAATGTGGAAAGACGCGGACATGTTCAGGATTTGCTTACCATGCTGGATCGCGATCACACGACGGGTGGTAAAGCTACCGCCGTCCCGCGCCCGATCAACGCTGTAAATCACCGGGATCGAAGGATCACCGGGGCGGATAAAATAGGCGTGCAGCGAGTGACAAAGACGGCCTTCAACCGTGCCATAGGCGGCGGCAAGGGCTTGCGCGATGACATGGCCGCCGAAAATCCGGGTGCTGGATTCACCACCCGAACCGACGCCCCGAAACAGATCAACCTCAAGCCGTTCAAGGTCCAAAAGGTCAAGCAACTCAGCAACGGCATCTGTCATTGGTCAAAACCTCCGGTCGGTGACTGCATCAAAGAATAGGTCGCAGGACGGGCAATGACCACAGGACAATGCCCCAATCGAACAACAACGCCGGGTCACATATTGCGTTTGATAATTTCCGGCGGATCGAAGGCCGTGATTTTCGGCAAAGTGCCGGTAAAGCGGGCAATATCGACAAGACACGAATGTGCGGTCGGACCTTGTGCCAATCGCGACGTCCCATGATCGTCCGTCAGGACATTGGGGTTGCTGTGCTTGCACAGGCCGGGGCGATCTGGGTCCGGTGCCGGATCAAACCAGGCGCCGGTACTAAGACGGACCACATGCGGGCGAATATCGTGCGAAAGCGCAGCGATGCCAAAACAGCGACCACGGGCATTGAACAATTCGATCACATCGCCGTCGGAAATACCCCGCGCGGCAGCGTCGTCGGGATGCACCAAAACAACCTCCAAACCCTTGATTTTTGCGGCCCGGCTGACCGCGCCATGATCCAGTTGCGAGTGCAGTTTTTGAGCCGGTTGGTTGGAAATCAGGTGCAGCGGTGGGTGGTCATCATTTGCCCCGAGCCATTCACGAGGTTCCATCCAAGCGGGGTGTCCCGGGCAGTCGTCATAGCCGAATCCTGCAATTGTTGCAGAGAATATCTCGATCAGACCACTGGGAGTGTTCAGCGGATGTGCAACCGGATCGTCACGGAAATCCTGTAGCATGACATGGGGGGTTTCAGGCAGGTCGATCTTATGCCAGCCAACGGCGCGCAGTTGCGCCAGATCAGGCAAATCGACGCCTGCCGTTTTAGCAGACAACTGGCTTTGATCGTAAATCCATTGCTGCCATTCGCCGGCGCTGCACCCTTCGGTAAAGGCCTCCGCCACGCCCATTTGCGCCGCGATACCGCTGAAGATGGCATAGTCGTCGCGGGCCTGTCCGGTTGGTGCAGTCGCCTGATCCATCGAAACGATATAAGGGTCGCTGTTGGTCAGGGCGATATCCTGACGCTCAAGATGCGTGGTGCAGGGCAGCACGATGTCGGCATGTTTGGCCAGCGCGTTCCAGCACCATTCATTAACAATAATGGTGTCAGGTTTTGCCCAAGCTTTGCGCAGCCGGTTGAGGTCCTGATGGTGGTGAAACGGATTGCCACCAGCCCAGTACACCAGCCGGATGTCAGGGTAAGTTTGGCTTTGACCGTTATAGTCAAACGCCCCACCGGGTTGCAGCAGCATATCAGCGATCCGGGCAACCGGAATGAAAGCAGCCACCGGGTTTTCACCTTGCGGAAATGCCTGATAACTTAGCGCGGTCATTTCAAAGCCAACAGTGTTGACGGCAGAATATCCCATGCCGAACCCACCACCCGGCAACCCGATCTGATCCAGCATCGCGGCCAGCGTTATCGCCAGCCAGAACGGTTGTTCGCCGTGATCCTGCCGGGTCATCGACCAACTGGCGGATATCATGGTGCGCCCGGCGGCCATGCGCCGCGCAAGGTGGCGTATCTCAGCCGCTGGCAGGTCACAAATGCCAGCCGCCCATTCAGCAGACTTTTCAATGCCGTCGGCTTGGCCGGTTAAATAGTCCGCAAACCGTTCAAAGCCGGTGGTGTAACGCGCCAGAAACGCCGGATCATGTAGGTTTTCAACCAACAATGTATGGGCGAGCGCGATCATCAGCGCCGTGTCGGTTGAGGGTCGTGGTGCCAGCCATGTTGTGTTCGCCAAGGCCGCCACATCCGACCGCAAGGGGGAAATATTGACAAATTCAACGCCTGCTTGCCCGGCTGCCCGCATGGCCTCGGCCTGACCATGCCGCCCTAGGCCACCCTGCCCGATCTGACCGTTTTTAAGCGGCACACCGCCAAAAGCCACAAACAAGTCAGTGTTTTCGATGATGGATTGCCAACTGGTCTGATTGTAAATGTGCTGGCGAAAATCACCGATGACGTGGTTTACGATCACTTCGCCAGCGGCAAGGCTGTAGGAATTATAGGATTTCGTGAACCCGCCGATGGTGTTCAAAAACCGCTTTAGCTGGCTTTGCGCATGGTGGAACCGCCCGGCGCTGGCCCAACCGTACGAGCCGCCAAAGATAGCTTGATTGCCGAAATCCTGCCGCACCCGGTTCAGTTCCGCCGCAACCAGTTTTTCAGCCTCTTGCCATGTCACCTCGACAAAACTGTCGGCACCGCGTTGGTCTGTGGCGGTTCCCGGCCCGCCCTCCAGCCAGCTTTTGCGGATCATCGGCGCCTTGATCCGCGTTGACCCGTCCAGAACATCGACAATACCCCGCCCGATCGGCGAGGGGTCTGCGTCGTCGGAAAACGGGCGCAGGTCGGTGACCTTGCCGTCTGTTAGTTCGACCTCGTAGGCGCCCCAATGGGTACTGGTCAGCAATTCGCGATCAACCTCAGCCATCGGTTTTGGCATTTCGTTGTGCGGCATAGGCGACGAAGGCATCAAAGCTATCGGGGTTTACCATTGAATCGCGATTGACGATCTTGGCTGGATCGCCGCCAAGCAACAATTTTTTAACCGGAACCTCCAGCTTTTTGCCAGACAGGGTGCGCGGCACTTCGGCAATCGCGACAATCTCGTTCGGGACAAAACGCGCAGAAACACCCGTGCGAATGGCGGCGTTGATTTTGTCTTTTAGATCGTCATCAAGCGCTACACCTTCGGACAGCACAACAAACAGCGGCATGAAACTTTCGCGACCCAAAAACTCCAGATCGACGACCAGTGAATCCTGAATTTCATCCAGCCCCTCAACCGCCTGATAAATCTCAGACGAGCCCATGCGCAGCCCCTTGCGATTGATCGTGGCGTCTGAGCGTCCATAAATGACCGAGCCACCCTCAGGCGTGATCTCAATCCAGTCACCATGCCGCCAAACACCCGGATAGGTGTCATAATAGCTTGATATAAGTCGCTTATTTCCCTCATCATTCCAAAAATACAACGGCATAGAAGGCAATGGTTCGGTGCAAACCAGCTCGCCGACCTCACCAATCAGCTCAGCCCCGCCCTCGTCAAACGCCCGCACAGCGTTGCCCAAGGCGCGACATTGCATTTCCCCGGCGCGCACCACATCCATCGGGTTGCCGCAGACAAACGCGCCGCACAAATCGGTGCCGCCAGAAATTGGTGCCAGCCAGATATCAGCCTTAACCTCGCTATATATCCATTCATAAGCGTCAGCCGTTAAAGGCGATCCCGTCGCCCCAAGTGACCGCAATGCAGACAGATCCACAATATGGGCAGGTCGTATCCCGGCCTTGATGCAGGTTGTGAAAAAGGCAGCCCCCGCACCGAAATAGGTCAGCCGTTCGCGTTCAATAAACCGCCAAACCTCGGCCATATCCGGGTGGTTTGGCGCGCCATCGAACAAAGCGAGGGTCGCGCCCTGCCCCAGCGCCACAAATTGCGCGTTCCACATGATCCAGCCAGATGAGGTCATCCAGCTGAAACGATCCTTGGTCGACAGATCCTGATGCAACGACTGCTTGGCACCTTCCAGCAAAACGCCGCCGTGGCCATGAACAATCGGTTTTGGATTGCCCGTTGTTCCCGATGAATACACCACCCAAAGCGGATGCTCGAACGGCACTTGGGTTGAGCGGTACGCGACATCGTCACCCGTCAGATCGCCCCAAGCAATGGCTCCAGCGGGTGTTCCATCAAAAACCGATACCGAAATGTGGTGTTCCAATGTCGGCAGGCCGTCGACGATAGTCGTCACCACATCCCGCCGATCTATCATTTTTCCAGCGTGGACATAGCCGTCTTGGGTCACAATCACTTTGGGTTCGATCTGCCGGAACCGATCCAGAATGGCGACATGCCCCATGTCAGGCGCGCATAGCGACCAAATCGCGCCCAGACTGGCCGTGGCCAGACAGGCAATCATCGCCGTTTCGGTATTTGGCAGGATGGCCACGACGCGATCACACTTGCCCACACCCATTGTGCGCAGCTTTGCCGCAACACTGGCGATTTGCGCGACCAATTCTGCCCAGCTAAGTTCAGATCGGCCAAAAGTTTCGGACTGGACCACCAACGCAATGTCATTGGGCCGCTCTTGCGCATGGCGGACGATCTGATCGGCAAAGTTAAGTGCAGCACCTTCGCCCCAATGCGCACCGGGCATCGAGCGGTCCGACAGCATTTGGCGGTAGGGCACGCTGGCCCGGATATCAAAAAACGCCCAGATCGCGGACCAGAAACCTTCAAGGTCGGTCACGCTCCATTCCCAAAGATCGGCGTAGCTGGCAAAAGTCAGAGATCGGTCTTGCTCCAGCCAGCGCATGAACTGCGCCAGAGTCGAGGCTTCTGACCGCCCGGTTGAAGGGCGCCAAAGGATCGGGCGGGGATCAGTCATTTGATGATGGCTCCGTGGACTAAGGCTTTGAGTTGGGGGCGCGCCGGATACGAACTGGACGGCGACAATTGGGTGAAAAACACGACCGACAGATCAAGGACGCGGTCAGTCCAGAAAAAGGTCGACGCCATGCCGCCCCAACTGAAATCACCAACGCTGCCGGGTGTGCGGGCGCGGGCCGGGTCCAGAACAACAGCGCCGCCAAGCCCGAAACCCATGCCTTCCATCGGCTGTTCGGCAAAGCTTTGCGGACCCATCGACGCAATGTCGCCGGGCAGGTGGTTGCACATCATAAAATCAACTGTCTTGGGTGAAAGCAGGCGCGCATCGTTCAACGCACCACCGCAGCGCAGCATTTCGGCAAATCGCATATAATCATCAAGCGTGCCGACCAGCCCGCCACCGCCCGAAAACGTGGTGGTGTGGCGTAAAGGCGAATCCATTGCCTGATCCACCAATCGCAGCGTTTCACCACTGGTGCGAGAAGCATTCAGCGCCATCGCGTCACCCTCAAGCGGCGTGTAAAGCGACGCAAAACGATCCAGCGCGCCCGATGGCACCGAAAACCCGGTTTCACCCATGCCAAGAGGTTCAAAAACCTCGTCATGCAGAAATTGCGCCAGCGTTTTGCCGGATACGATCTCGACCACGCGGCCCAGCACATCAAGCGCGACCGAATATTCCCATCTCGTACCCGGCACAAAGGCCAGTGGCAACGCCGCCGCCCGGTTCACCAGATGTTCAAGAGGACCCTGATCCGGCGAGAACATGATTCCCTCATCTTCCATTATCTTTGGCAAAAGTCCGGGGTTGAAGGCATAGGACATGCCTGCGGTATGGGTCAGCAGTTGATGCAGCGTCGGCACTGCGCAGGGTTCGGTCTGATCGGGGTTTTTTGCCCCCTCTATCAGCGCGCGCGCGTCTTTAAAGGCTGGTATGAAGTCCGAAACCGGCGCATCCAGATGAAACAAGCCACGCTCAGCCAGCATCATGATCGCAGTTGATGTTATCGGCTTAGTCATCGAATAAATTCGCGTCAGTGTATCGCGCGTAAACGGCAGCCCTAAGTCCACATCCCTAAGGCCGGACGCATTGTGATAAACTACCTGACCGGCCCGCGCGATCAATACCGAACTGCCGGGGAATTTCCGCTCAGCCACATATCGATCCATCCAATCGGCGATGCGATCCAGTCTGTCAGGGTCAAAGCCAAGCGTTTCAGGTTTTGCTGTTTGCATGTTATTCCCTTGACCCTTTGCCGCTGGCGTCTTTTCTCAACCAGAAAGCCCACTTGCCCAGTCGGTGTGATTTCCGTGGCGGTACTTGGCCCGATATTGGCCAGTGTCGCAATTCAACGTCAAGGTAATGCGGTGCGATCAGTTGGAAAACCCTGCGATTATTCAGTCGGACCCCCTAAATCGGTTCCTTTTCTGGCTGGGCTTTGTATCATCCATCCTTGGGGCGCCTTCCGCCTGAAAAGGAAAATATCGTGCAGAAAATTCTGATCGCAAATCGAGGTGAAATCGCGGTTAGAATTGCGCAGGCCATCAGTGAACTTGACCTGCAATCGGTGGCGGTGTTTTCCCAAGATGACGCCGATCAATTGCATCCACGCATGGCGGATCAAAGCGTGGCACTGACCGGGCGTGGCGCGGCGGCCTATCTTGATATTGCTGGCCTTGTCTCGGCCGCGAAAAAATCTGGCTGTGATGCGATCCATCCGGGTTACGGTTTTCTAAGCGAAAGTGCTGAATTTTCTGCGGCAACCAACGCTGCGGACCTGACATTCATCGGGGCCAGCCCGGAAATATTGAATACGCTCGGCCATAAAACCCGCGCCCTCGCATTGGCGACATCCCTTGATATTCCCGTAATTGCTGGCCTGCCTGCCGGAGCGATCGAGGCGGATATCCGGGCCGTTTTGCGCGACTGTCCCACGGGCGCAATCCTTAAGGCCGTTGGCGGTGGTGGCGGGCGCGGCATGCGGATCGTCACCGATCCTCAACTGCTGACGGAAACATTGGCCACCGTGCAGGCTGAGGCTAAAGCCGCTTTTGGTGACGCGCGGATTTATGTTGAGCAATATATTCCAGACGCCCGTCATATCGAGGTGCAGGTAATCGGCGACGGCACCTCTGTCGCGCATCTGTGGGATCGCGATTGTTCGCTTCAGCGTCGTCACCAGAAAATCATCGAAATTGCCCCTGCCCCGGCGCTGGATAAAACCCTGCGGGACCAGCTTTTGGATGCTGCGTGTAAAATGGCGAAAAGCGTCGGCTTGCGGGGCCTCGCAACATTTGAATTTCTGCTCAGCACGGACGGCAATGTCGCGTTTATCGAGGCCAATCCCCGCCTACAGGTTGAACACACAATTACCGAGGCGATTTCAGGCGTCGATCTGGTCCAGACCCAGATAATGCTGGCGCAAGGCGCAACCCTGCCCGATTTGGGTCTGACCCAAGACAAGATCGCGCCCCCAATTGGTGCCGCCGTACAGCTGCGCATCAATTGTGAACGCATGGCGGCTGATGGTGTCGTTCTGCCAACGGGCGGCACTTTGACCACCTATTCCCCACCGGGGGGGCCGGGGGTTCGGCTCGACAGCGCGGGTTTTGCCGGGCTGACACCAAATCCTGCCTTTGACAGCTTGCTGGCGAAACTGATCGTACACGCCCCTGCCGGGCATGTGGCGGCTATTAAGAAGGCCAAGCGCGCCCTGCGGGATTTCACCCTTGGCGGCATTGATACCAACATGCCGGTCCTTGCAGCACTGCTGGAATTGCCGGGGCTTGCGGATGGGTTGGCCAATACGCATTCGATTGCTGACAATCTGGGCTGCCTTGTCGCCGCACAAGACGTGGCAGACGCGGCGACACCCACGGCGGCACCCCAAGAACCAGCCCATCAGAGCCCACCACAAATCGATGGCGCGATGCTGGCCCCTATGCCCGGCACGGTTTTGTCGGTTGATTGGGCCCCTGGTGATACGGTCGCCAAGGGCACGCGGCTGATGACGCTTGAGGCCATGAAAATGCAGCACGCGATAAAGGCACCTTTCGCCGCTAAGATCACCAGAATTGCGGTGTCAGCGTCCGATACCATCATGCAAGGCGATCTGTTGGCGGTTCTGGAGCCGATCTCGGCCAGTCGCGTTGAAACCGCAGCGCAGGAAGAAATCGACCCCGAAACCATTCGCCCTGATCTGGCAGAACTCAAAACCCGGCAGGCTTTAACGGCAGATCAGGCGCGCCCGCATGCTGTTGCCAAGCGCCACAAGCAGGGCAAGCGTATGGCGCGGGAAAATATCGCCGATCTGTGCGATTTGGACAGCTTTGTTGAATATGGCGATTTGGTTTTTGCGGCCCAAAGATCGCGACGCTCGGTCGATGATCTGATGCAAAACACCCCGGCTGATGGTCTGGTCACCGGGTTTGGGTCGGTCAATTCCGACAAGTTCCCTACCGAAAGCACGCGCTGTGGCATCATGGCCTATGACTATACCGTTCTGGCCGGCACCCAAGGCGTCATGAATCACGAGAAAAAGGATCGCATGCTTGATGTGATCCGGCGGCAGAAGACACCGCTGATTTTCTTTTGCGAAGGTGGCGGTGGACGCCCCGGTGATGTCGATGCAATGGACACAACGATCGCTGGATTGCATCTGACGACCTTTTGGCACCATGCGCAGCTGTCCGGGTTGGTTCCGGTCGTCGGCATCGGTTCGGGGCGTGTTTTTGCCGGGAACGCGGCTTTGCTCGGCTGTTGTGACGTGGTGATCGCCACACGTGACGCCAATATCGGCATGGGCGGCCCGGCCATGATCGAAGGTGGCGGTCTGGGAGTTTTCAAACCCGAAGACGTCGGACCAAGCGATGTTCAAACCGCAAATGGCGTGATCGATATTTTGGTCGAGGATGAGGCCGAAGCCGTAACATGCGCCCGCAAATACGTCGGTTTCTTTCAGGGTCGCACCAGCGACTGGACCGCACCTGACAGTCGCACATTGCGCCATGTTGTGCCAGAAAACCGGCTAGAAGTTTATGATGTTCACCAAGCCATTAACGGGCTTGCCGATTTGGATTCTGTGCTGGAACTCAGGGCCGGGTTTGCGCCCGGCATGGTGACGGCCCTTGCCCGGATCGAAGGACGGCCCATCGGTATTATCGCCAACAATTCACTGCATCTGGCCGGGGCGATTGATTCAGGTTGCGCTGACAAAGCCACCCGGTTCGTTCAGCTTTGCGACGCGTTTGATATTCCGATCGTCAGCCTGATCGACACCCCGGGTATGATGGTCGGCCCTGAGGTCGAAAAGACAGCACTGGTGCGCCATTGTTCGCGGCTGTTTCTGGCGGCGGGCAATGCCAGCGTGCCGATGATGTCCGTGGTGCTGCGCAAAGGTTATGGGTTGGGCGCTATGGTGATGGCGGCGGGATGTTTCCGCACGCCGCTGTTCACGGTGTCCTGGCCAAGCGGAGAATTCGGCGGCATGGGGCTGGAGGGCGCCGTCAGGCTTGGCTATCGCAAGGAACTGGAGGCGATTACCGATCCGACCGCGCGTCAGGCGTTGTTTGATAAGATGGTGGCGGAAAGCTATGCGCGGGGCAAAGCGTTAAGCGCTGCCTCGGTACTGGAAATCGACGCGGTCATTGACCCGGCTGATACCCGTAAATGGATCGCCTCGACGCTTGAAGCGGCACCGCCGCCAGAGGTCCGCGCTGGCAAAAAGCGGCCCTTTATTGATGCTTGGTAGTTAGGCTCAGGACCCTAAGAAGCCGACCCGATCATGGCCGCCATCGCGTTTTTGGTTTCCTCGTTAAACCAGCCTTGCGCTGGCGCGTTCGCACCATCGGCCATGGCCTGTTCAATCAAGCCAATCACATCACCGCGAATTTGCTGCTTCACGGCGGCAAATGTCTTTGGCGGGATTGACGCGAAATGACGGGCCTCTGTCAGGGCGTGTTCCATCGCATTATCCGCAATCACATCGACGATCCCGGCCTTCAGCGCCGTGTTTGCGTCAATCGCACGGCCCCCCAGCATCAGACGACGTAAATCGTTGGGGTTCAGGGTGGCGCGGGCGATTTCCATCGGCCCAACCGGAAAATCCGCACCGACCCGCACTTCGGCCAAACCAAAGCTCGCCTTTGGGCTGGCCACCCGCCAGTCGGCGCCAAGGACGAAGAACAACCCACCGGCAATGGCGGCACCTTCTGTGACGACAATGACCGGCTTAGGAAAAGCAAAAAGCCGCGTAAAGGCGACGTTCAACCCGGCGACGATGGCATGTTGATCGGCCAGATCAAACCCTTGCGCCTCTTTCAAATCCAGCCCTGCCGAGAACACTTTGAACGGGCTGGCCAAGACCAACGCCTTAACCGCCCTATCTTCTGCAAGACCCTCTAACAAACCTGCGAACTGCATCAGGAATTCAGGCGTAAGCGCGTTGACTGGCGCACGGCTTAGGGTCACGCGTGTGATCCCACCGTCCAGATCTTCACGCTGCAGCCAATTTTCCGGCGTCATGTTACAGCTCCTGCGCGGCGCGTTTCTGGCGCAGCGTCATTTTGGAAACCTTTCCTGTTGCAGTCAGCGGCAGATCGGCGACGTAAACCACGTCGTCCGGAACCTGCCATTTGGCCAGATGGGTTGCCAGATGCGCCAAAATTGACGCCGTGTCCGGTGTGACACCAGCCACCGGCACCACCACCAAAAGCGGGCGTTCGGCCCATTTTGGATGCGGCACCGCGATTACCGCACAATTGGCAACATCGGGATGCGCCATCGCCATGTTTTCCACGTCGATGGAGCTGATCCATTCGCCCCCCGATTTGATCAGATCTTTGGCCCGGTCGGTGAGGGTCAAAAACCCATCCGGGTTGATTGAGGCGACGTCGCCGGTTCCGAACCAACCGTCAGCATCCATGGCCTCGGCTGTGGCTTCGGGGTTTTCATAATAGCCTTTGATGATGGCGTTGCCGCGCACGAACAACTCGCCCGTGGCTTTGCCGTCTTTGGGCAAAACATTGCCTTCCTCATCGACGATCTTCAGATCAACGCCAAAGGTCCGGCGGCCCTGTTTGGCTTTAAGGTCGATCTGCTGTTCCTTGGGCAGCTCTGTAAAAGGTGGCGTCAGAATGCCTTGGGTGCCTATTGGGCTCATCTCGGTCATGCCCCAGGCATGGCAAACCGTAACACCCTGATTTTCAAAGGTTTCAATCATGGATCGTGGGGCAGCGGACCCGCCTACGATCACCTCGTCAAACCCTTTCGGCATGCGGCCACGGGCCTCAACCTCTTCAAGTAGTCCCAACCAAACAGTTGGCACGCCCCAACCAGAATTGACACCTTCGCCATCCATCAGATCGAACACGCTTTTGCCATCCAGATGCGGTCCCGGAAAAATCAACGAGGCCCCGACAAGCGGCGAAACATAGGGCATGCCCCAGGCATTGGCGTGGAACAGTGGCACCACAGGCATCAAACGACGCCCCGGGCAAATGCCTTTTTGAAATGACACACCACACATCAGCGCATGCAGCACGGTCGAGCGGTGGGAAAACAAAACGCCCTTGGGATTGCCAGTCGTTCCTGACGTGTAACAGAGACCCGAGGCTGTATCTTCCGGGAATTCAGGCCATTCAATATCCGGCGATCCCGTGGCCAGTAGTTCCTCATAACACAACACGTTTTTCAACGAGGTTTCGGGCATATGGGCCCGATCTGTCATGATGACATAGCGCAGGTTTTCCGGAAACTGATCGGCTAGGGCTTCGACAATCGGCACAAAGGTCAGGTCGATGAACAAAACCGTGTCGCCCGAATGGTTGACAATATAGGTCATTTGTTCAGCGGATAGGCGCGGGTTGATTGTGTGGCACACAGCCCCGATCCCTGAAATCGCGTAGTAAAGTTCAAAATGCCGGTAACCGTTCCAAGCCAGCGTCGCGACCCGGTCGCCAAGTTTGACACCGATCCCGGTCAAAGCGTTTGCCAGTTGCCGGATGCGTGGACCAATGTCGCCATATGTCGTACGATGGAGGCCACCTTCGACCGTGGCTGAAACGATCTCTGCGCCGGGATGTGCATCCTCGGCAAAGGTCAGGATGTCCGAAATTCGCATCGGACGGTTCATCATCAATCCTTGCATGTTCTTCCCCGTTTTTGTTGCCATTCTGGCGTTTATTTTCATCTAGATTGGCATTGTGCGCTGCAATCTTCCAGCAGTTTTGCAAGCAAACGGCAACTTCGCGTTGGCCTGCAATTCTGCTGACGCGATTTTTTGCCTTTAGAGGGTAAATTTGCTTTCGCCTTTGGGAAATTTCGCAGACACTCACAGGTCAGGACAGCGTCACGTGATGCAGATTTCAGAGGGTTGCAATGGACAGGATTCACCAGCTTCTTGACGGTAAGCCCGACGGCGCGCTGGCGGTGATTGATTTTGATGGCACCGAATACACTTACGGACAATTGCGGGAAATGTCGGCACATCTGGCCGGTGTTTTGGCGGGCCACGGTCTGCGCGGTGGCGACCGGGTCATCCTGATCGCCGAAAATTCGGTCTATTATGCCGCCGCCGTTTTCGCCGCCAGTCGTCTGGGTGCCTGGGTGATCCTTGTCAACGCCCGCCAGTCCGAAGCGGAAATTCAAGCCATTCAGGATCATTCCGGCGCGCGCATGGTTCTGTTTACCGCAAACGCATCGGTCAATGCCCGCACCCACGCGACGCTGCTGGGGGCAACAGAAATCGGTGGGCTGGCCTGCGGGCCGATCCTTGTAACGCGCCCAATCGACAGCATCCCCGAGCCGGTCGAGCAGGGCGACAGGCAAGTTGCAGCGCTGCTTTACACAACCGGCACAACAAGCGCGCCCAAAGGCGTGATGCTGACCCACAAAAACCTGTTGTTTAATGCCACCAATTCGGCGGCTTTCAATGGGCTGGCTGCGGATGATCAAGTGCTTGGTGTGCTGCCGGGCACACATATTTACTGTCTGGCATCAGCATTTCTGCCGGTGATCGCAGCAGGCGGTTCAATGCGGTTTGTGGCGCGGTTTGATCCCGGCGAAACCGTTGAATTTCTGCGCCGCGGGATCACCCGGATGCCAGCGGTGCCGCAGATGTATGCGGCCATTCTGGCGCTGCTGGACCAAACCGGCCAAGCCCTAAATGCCCCCCGGCTGCGCAATCTGGCGACCGGTGGTGCACCGCTTGATCCGGACCTGAAAAAACGGGTGCAAGAGGTGTTTGGCCTGCCGCTGAACAACGGCTACGGGCTGACCGAGACCTCGCCGACAGTGTCCACCACCCACAACAAGGCCCCGCGCACGGATTGTTCGGTTGGTGCTGCACTACCAAATGTCGAAGTCAAAATCGACGCCCCGAACAAGGATAGCATTGGCGAGGTTTTGGTGCGCGGCCCCAACATCATGAAAGGCTATTACCGCGATCCTGAAAAAACCACCGAGGTCATTACAAGCACTGGTTATTTCCGCACAGGTGACCTTGGCCGGATCGACCCGGACGGCGCCATTCATATCGTCGGGCGTTTGAAAGAGCTGATTATCCGGTCCGGCTTCAACATTCACCCGCCCGAGGTCGAGGCAATGCTGACGCGCCACCCCGACGTTTATCAGGCAGCGGTTGTCGGTCGGCAAGTGCCCGGAAACGAAGAGATTCTGGCGTTTCTGATAACCAACGGGCAGGTGTCTGAGGCCGCGCTAAAGTCGTGGCTGCATGACAAATTGGTGGCCTACAAAGTGCCGCAGCACATTTTCATTGTGGAGGCTTACCCCGCTGCCGCAACCGGCAAAATACTGAAGCACAAGCTGATACCGCATTTCGCCGATTTGATTGCGACACGAGACGCTGAACCGGAAAACACAAACTAAGCACTATTCTTAGGCGCTTCGATAACGGAACGTTCCGCTGCTGGTCGCGATCAACTCGCCGGTTTCATCCCTGATCTCAGCCTCGGCAAAAAAGGTGCGGTTACCGCCACCGATCTTGCGCCCGGTTGCGATCAGGGTTTCGCCTTTGGGGCGCGACAAGTAGTTCACATTCAGTGACAAGGTCATCGCCTGCCGGGTGTTTTCCTGACTGCCGGTGAAACAACCTGCAAACCCCATCGCCGTATCCAGCAAAGTGGCGTGAACTCCGCCGTGGGGAATGCCGTATCGGTTGCCAAGGGCCTCGTGCAGGGGCAGATGGATTTCCACCAGTTCAGGGGTCCATTCAACGATCTGAAAGCCCAGCAAGTGCTGGAACGGATAGGGCGTTTCAATAATCTCGGGATAGGTCGCCATGTTATGCTTTCTGTTCTGGTCGCATGCTCAGGATTTTCGCAGCTTCCACCAGAGGCTTGGCATAGAAATCTTCTAGTTGTTTCTTTTTCACATGAAAGGATGGTCCACCGACATTCAAGCCGTATACGCGCGATCCGTTCAACGAAAACACAGGTGCTGCAATGCCGTTCACATCCGGGCGCCAGTCACCGTAACCGGTACAATATCCGGCAGCGTCATATTCCCGCCGCGCCATGTCATAGCTTTTGCGACGCGCGGTTTCATGATCCGAGTCTGACACACGGGCAAAGTCAAAAACCTCGTCGCGGGCATCGCAGTCCATGCCGACCAGAATTGCCCGCCCAACAGCTGAAAAGAACAACGGCAGGCGCGATCCGACATGCATTGTCAGCGACACATCTTCAAGCGAACGATGGACGGCGACATAGACCACCTCGGTTCTGTGACGCTCGCCCAGCGCGCAGGTGATATAGGAATTAGGGCCATTGCGAAGGGCACGCATTTCACCCGCCGCCCGCTCACCGATTTCCATGCCGGACAACACGCCAAAGCCAAGGCTTAAAACCCCAGCACCCAATCGATAGGCCCCGGTCTGTGGATCCAGTGCAAGATAGTCAAGCTTGCACAACGTGTGGGTCAATCGCGAGATAGTGGGCTTGGGCAAGCCAGTACGCGCCGCGATATCCTGATTGCTCAGCGCAGTTTCATTGGGGCGAAAACAACGCAGCACGTCCAGACCACGCGCAAGGGCGGTGATAAAATTCCGGTCCTTGTCGGGATCGGTGTCAGCGATGTAATCCTCGTCATTCATTGGTCACCTATCTGTCATTCCGGCGCCATGCGCTTAAATCCACCAAATCAGGCGCAAAATTCTGCGGCCAAGGCCAACCCGGCAGTTTTGTATTCGCGTTCAATCCTGTCAATCAGGTGGGCCACATCCGTGACCGCATTTACCGCGCCGATCCCTTGCCCAGCGCCCCAGATTTCTTTCCAGGCTTTCGGTTTTGATGATCCTTCACTGAAATTCATCGTTTCAGCCGAGGCTGAGGGCAGGTTTTCGGCGTCCAGACCCGCCGCGACAATCGAAGGCTTCAGGTAGTTGCCGGAAACCCCGG
Source organism: Paracoccaceae bacterium (assembly GCA_021775315.1). GTDB lineage: Bacteria > Pseudomonadota > Alphaproteobacteria > Rhodobacterales > Rhodobacteraceae > UBA5972. The sequence continues at coordinate 28,779 of JAJFIC010000013.1, read as the reverse complement.
TGAACAACGAAGAGGTCACGATATCCTCGGCCCCGCTTGTGACGATCATGTCTTTGTAGGCCGTGGCTGCATTTGCTTCATGCGTCGCAATGAAGGGCGACCCGATATAGCCAAGATCAGCACCAAGGGCGCGCGCGGCAAGTAAGGCTTGCCCGGTGGCGATTGCGCCGGACAGCAGCAACGGGCCATCAAACCAGTCGCGAATTTCGCGGATCAGGGCAAATGGTGATTGCTGTCCGGCATGCCCTCCGGCACCGGCAGCGACGGCGATCAAACCGTCGGCGCCCTTGTCGATGGCTTTGCGCGCAAACGTGTTGTTGATGACGTCGTGCAAGACAATCCCGCCACAGGAATGCGCGGCCTCGTTTACCTCAACCCTTGCACCAAGTGAGGTGATCCAGATCGGCACGTTCCAACGGGCGCAGATTTCCAGATCGCGATCCAGCCGAGCGTTCGAGCGGTGCACAATCTGGTTAACCGCAAACGGTGCCGCCGGTCGATCGGGATTGGCCTGATTATGGCGATCCAGTTCTTCGGTGATCTGGCGCAGCCACGCGTCAAGCAACGGCGGCTCGCCCACAGCTTCGCGCGCGTTAAGGGCGGGGAACGAGCCGATGAGCCCCGCCTTGCATTGCGCGATGACCAGTTCCGGGACCGAAATGATAAACAATGGCGACGCCACAGCGGGCAATCTTAACCCCCTGAGCACCGCTGGCAGGTGACTGTCGTCACGCATTATTTACAAAACCTCAAACAGGCCCGCAGCGCCCATGCCACCGCCAACACACATTGTGCTGACAATGTATTTGGCACCCCGGCGCTTGCCTTCGATCAGCGCGTGACCGACCATGCGCGCACCTGACATGCCGTATGGATGGCCGATGGAAATCGCACCGCCGTTCACATTCAGCAACTCGTCCGGAATGCCCAGCTTGTCACGGCAATAAAGCACCTGAACGGCGAAAGCCTCGTTCAATTCCCAAAGGCCGATATCGTCCATTTTCAACCCGTGTGCGGCCAAGAGTTTTGGCACAGCAAAAACCGGACCAATACCCATTTCATCCGGCTCGCACCCAGCGGCCATCACGCCGACATAGCGACCAAGCGGTTCAATCCCACGCTTTTCAGCCTCTTTGGCTTCCATCACGACAGCGGCCGAGGCCCCGTCGGATAGCTGGCTGGCATTGCCTGCGGTGATATAGCCACCTTCCTTGATCGTCAGGCCGTTTTTAAAGACCGGGGCAAGGCCGTTCAGACCTTCAAGTGTGGTGCTTGGGCGGTTGCCTTCATCCTTGCCGATTGTGATTTCGCGATCCGAAATCTCACCGGTTTCGCGGTTCTGGACCTTCATGATCGTGGTGATCGGCGAGATTTCGTCGTCAAATTTCCCGGCATCCTGCGCGGCGGCAGTGCGTTGCTGCGAGCGCAGCGCATAATCGTCCTGAACCTCGCGGCTGATGCCATACCGATCAGCGACAGTTTCAGCGGTTTCCAGCATCGACATGTAGATTGCGGGCTTATGCTCTTTTAGCCACGGGTCCGCCATCACGCGCATTTCCGGGGTCTGCACAAGGCTGACGGATTCAACACCGCCGCCGATGGCGACTTGCATACCGTCCTGCACGACCTGCTTGGCCGCTGTGGCAATCGCCATCATGCCACTGGCGCATTGCCGATCCAAAGACATACCCGCAACGGTCACGGGAAGGCCCGCGCGTACCGCCGCCTGCCGCGCGATATTGCCAGCGGTCGAGCCTTGTTGCAAAGCCGCGCCAAATACCACGTCCTCGATTTCGGCGGGGTCGACACCAGCGCGTGCGACCGCGTTGGAAATGGCGTGCCCGGCCAATGTCTGGGCAGTTGTGGCATTGAACGCCCCACGATAGGCCTTGCCGATCGGTGTACGGGCGGTGGAAACGATGACTGCGTCACGCATGGTTCTGATCCTTTGGTTTAAGAGCCCCAGTTAAGCTTGAGGCCACGTGCCTCGGCTGCTTTCTGGGCAAATTTCTGAGTTTGTGAAAAGGCAGAGGTCAGTTCTTTCTGACCTTCATTATTGGCAACCTGATCAAAGGCAGCCGCCACGGCCTCGGGCGTATTTTCGTCGTCCAGCAAAGTGATGCCGTCGGTTTCATACACCCGCGTCATGGCAAAACATCCGGCCCCGGCGGCAAGAATACGCCGCGATGGCGCGTCTTCAGACACCAGATACAACAGTCCCGGCGTGATCGTTTCCGGCGCCAGCAATGCATGGCTTTCAGGGGGCAACAAATCCTCGGTCATGCGGGTGGCCGCCGTAGGCGACAGGGTGTTAACCCGAATGTCGTCGCGCGCGCCTTCCTGATGCAGCACATTCATCAGACCCATCATCGCAGCCTTAGCGGCCCCATAATTTGCCTGCCCGAAATTGCCGTAAAGGCCCGAGCTTGACGATGTCAGCACAACCCGCCCGTATTTCTGCTCGCGAAAAATCGGCCAGCAGGCATGTGTGCAGGCAACCGAGCCCATCAGATGCACATCCAAAACCTTACGAAAATCATCCATCGTCATCTTGGCGAAAGATTTGTCGCGCAGAATGCCCGCGTTGTTGACCAGAATATCAATGCGGCCCCAACGTTCCATGGTTCTGGCGACCATATCGGCCACTTCAACCTCGTCAGATACATCAGCCCCGTGGGCGATGGCCTGCCCGCCTGCGGCCAGAATTTCTGCGACCACAGCGTTGGCGGCATCGGAATTGCGGCCCTTGCCGTCGGTGGTTGCCCCCAGATCATTCACCACGACCTTAGCGCCACGCGCGGCAAGGCCCATGGCGTGGGCGCGGCCAAGGCCCGTTCCGGCACCGGTCACAATCGCCACACGGTCGTCAAATCTTATGCTCATTTCGTTCCCCTAAATGTCCTGTGAAACAGCCCTAAAAGCCCCGAAGTCGGGCAACTTGTTCTGCGTGATAGCTGTAATCCCCTAACCATTCCGCAGCAACCCGTGCGCGTTTCATATAAAACCCGATATCAAACGCGTCTGTCATGCCGATACCGCCATGCATTTGCACGCCTTCACTTACCGCCAGTTTGGCCGTACTAGTCGCCCGCGCTTTGGCGAGCGAGACTGCCAAAGTGGCGTTATCCGGGTCCTGATCCAACATGCGACCGGCATTGGCAATGGCCGAGGCTGTGACCTCGATCTCGCACCACAGATGTGCGGCCCGGTGTTGAAGTGCTTGAAAGCTGCCGATAGGCACGCCGAATTGCTGGCGCTCTTTCAAATAGCCGACGGTCATGCCGAAGGCACCTGTGGCCAGACCAGACATTTCCGCCGCCAGTGCCGCCTGCCCGGCCTCGATTGCCGGACGTAAAACCGACATTGCGTCGTCAAGTTCACCCAGAATATCGTCGCCGGTTGCTTTGACGGCATCAAAATCCACATTCGCGGCGTCACGGCTGTCGATCATGGATTGCCGGGTCCGGCTTATCCCGGCGCGGTCCGACGGTATGTCAAACAATGTCAGCGCATCATCGTCGCCTGTGCGCGCCAGAACCAGCAATCGGTCGGCCAATCCGCCATCCACGACAAAGGTCTTTTTACCGTCAAGCCGGAAGCCATTGCCAACCTTGGTCGCAGTCATCGCTGTGCTTGCCGGGTTGAATTTAGCGCTTTCATCAATGGCCAGCGCATAGGTCGCCGTGCCATCTGCAATAGCTGCCAAAGCGCGCAACGCTCTGTCGTCTGACACCTGCCTAAGGGCGGTCGCCGCGATCACAGCGCTTGACAAAAACGGGCTGGCCACAAGGGTTTTGCCCAGTTCACCGGCCAACACACAAGCCGCGGCATGCCCCATGTCGGCACCGCCCTGGGCCTCGGGCACCAGAACGCCCGTCCAGCCCATTTCGGCCATTTGTTTCCACAGGCCACGATCATAGGACTGGTTCGTATCGCGCAGTTCACGCAAGGCAGAAACCGGGGCGGCCTTATCTAAAAAGCCGCGCGCGGCGTCTGCCAGCATTGTTTCTTCTTCGGTTCGCAACAGGTTTTGCATCATTCTACCCCGGCAATCCAAGAACACGTCGCGACAGGATGCTGAGCATCACCTCAGATGTGCCGCCTTCGATCGAGTTGGCTTTAGTACGCAGCCAATCGGCGGGCAAATTGCCATGGTCCCCGTCCCATTCCAGCGCATCACTGCCACCCACGGACATCAGCAATTCGTGCCGTCGTTTGTTCAATTCGGTCCCCATATATTTCAACATGGCCGAAGCATCGCCAACACCGCGCCCGGCCTCGGCCTGATCTTTGTAGCGCTCCAATGTCAGGTCCACCGCCAGCGCATCGACCTCGCAAGCCATCGCTTCGGCCCGGAGGGTTGCATCCGTCAGGCCCCCCTCGCCCGCACTTTCAGCAAGGACCGCACCTAATGCGCGCCCACCCGTCAGACCCTGAGCGCCACCGCTGATCATTTCACGTTCGTGGGTCAGTAAATATTTGGCGATATCCCAGCCTTTGTTGACCTCACCCACGACGTTTTCCTTGGGCACTTTGACGTTGTCAAAAAAGGTTTCGCAGAACACAGATGCACCTGAGATTAGCCGGATTGGCCGGGTCGTGACGCCAGCACTTGCCATATCAATCAGGATAAACGAAATGCCCGTGTGTTTTGACGCCTCTCGGTCCGTCCGCACCAGCGCGAAAATCCAATCGGCCTGATCGGCGTAAGAGGTCCAGATTTTCTGACCGTTGATCAGATAATGGTCGCCCATATCCTCGGCCCGCGTTTGCACAGACGCCAAATCGGACCCTGCGCCGGGTTCAGAATACCCTTGGCACCAGCGCACCTCGCCACGTGTGATCGGTGGCAGATAGGTTTGTTTTTGTTCTTCGGTTCCGAATTTCAACAAAGCCGGGCCAAGCATCCAGATACCAAAACTTTGCAAAGGTGAGCGGGCGTTGATAGCCGCCATTTCCACCGTAAAAACCTTTTCCTGCGCGCGGCTGAGGCCAGCACCGCCATAGGCTTTGGGCCAGGTCGGCGTTGTCAGCCCCTTTGCGGCCATCCGCGAAAGCCATGTCTTTTGCGCTTGCGACGTGAATTCCCAGCGTTTGCCGCCCCAGCAAATCGCGCTTTCACCGCTGCCACCGTCGCGCATTTCCTGTGGGCAATTGTCAGAAAGCCAATCGTGCAATTCCGTGCGAAACTGTTCGGGTTGGTGCGTGTCTGTCTGCATCTGAAATTGTGCCCCGGTTGTGTGCGTTCCGCTATGCAGAATTGCATTTCACAATTCGATTGACAAGAATGTTCGCTCTGGGTTCTTAACTGGTGCCGCAACGTAAAACGGTTTTCGATGGCTGTGACGCGGGCCAGAAACAGAATGAAAGTGGGTACGGAATGAAGGCAATGGTTAGCAATATCCCCGGCGGGCCACAGACGCTTGAACTGCTGGAAACACCAACGCCAGAACCCGGCCCCGGCGAATTGCGCATCCGTATCCACGCGGCTGGCGTCAACTTTCCCGATACGCTGATCATTCAGGACCTTTACCAACTGAAACCGCCACGCCCCTTTGCACCGGGCAGCGAAGCGGCAGGCGAGGTCGAGGCGATTGGTGACGGTGTTTCAGGCTTTCAGGTCGGTGATCGGGTGATAGCAATAACCTCGATCGGTGGTTATGCCACGCATGTGCTTGCGCCTTATGATCGGGTTCTGAAAATTCCTGATAACATGCCTTTTCCCGAGGCCGCTTGTTTTCTGGTCACTTACGGAACCTCGCATCACGCCCTAAAGGATCGGGCCGCCATGCAACCCGGCGAAACCCTGCTTGTGATGGGGGCCGCTGGGGGTGTTGGTGCGGCTGCGGTTGAATTGGGCAAAGCCATGGGCGCGCGGGTGATTGCGGCGGTTTCTACGGCGGAGAAGGCTGTGTTTTGCAAGGGCATCGGGGCGGATGACACGATCATTTATCCGCGCGAAATGGGCAAAGACGCGCAAAAGGCATTTTCAAACGAAATCAAATCTATTGCAGGGCCAAATGGCGTTGATGTTGTCTATGACGCGGTTGGTGGTGGCTATGTTGAACCTGCGCTGCGGGCAATTGCATGGGAGGGCCGCTATCTGGTCATCGGTTTTCCTGCTGGCATCCCGAAAGTACCACTAAACCTGCCGCTTTTGAAAAGCTGCCAGATCGTCGGCGTTTTCTGGGGTGCTTTTACGCAGCGTGATCCCGCCCGGCATCAGGCAAATCTGGCAGAGTTGTTTCAGCTTTATGCAAAAGGCCAGATCAAGCCACAAATCAACGCAACGTTCGGGCTTGAACAGGCAGCCGACGCGCTGGAATACATTCAGGACCGAAAGGTATTGGGCAAGGTTGTTCTGACGATGGTGTGACTTGCGTTAGTTCAAATGCGCACAATCGTTGAACCCGCGAACGATCATCCGCTCGCCTAAGATGACAATCCGGCTGATTGAACCGTTCGCAGCCCCGTTAAAGGAAAACGGTTGCGCGCCTGATGCGATCGACATGGCCGCACCAATGACGCCGCCATGCACCACGGCGGCAACCCTTTGATCCGCGTGCCGGGCAGCAATGCGCGCCAAACCTGCCGCAACCCGCGCATGTAGTTGTGCCGTGGTTTCAGCCCCCGGAATTTCGCCCCATTCCTGTCCGGCCAAGGCCCGCTGGAACGCTGGATGCCCCTCGGCTGCTTTAATGCGATATAGGCCTCCATCCCAGTCGCCCAGACAAACCTCCCGCAAATCCGCCTCGACCTTTGGCGCCATATCCAGATGGGCGGCCAACGGCGCGGCTGTCTGGTGGGTTCGCTGCAAGGTGGTGACATATAGGGCTGATATAGGTTCGGATTTCAGTCGCTCGCCCACAGCCCGGGCCTGCATGTGACCGTTTTCGTGCAACGGCGGGTCGCCATGCCCGTCAACCATCGGAAAGGATACGCCAGCACGCGCAGGTTGAGACTGGCCATGTCGGATCAACAGCAAATCAACTGCGCCGGGGGGTAGGGTGAAAACGTGTTGGTGGTATTCCTGGGTCACGATCATGGCCTTTGTTTTGCCAACTCGCCGCCTATAGATGCGGCCGCTTGATTGACAGGTATCATTGTCTCACGTTAGCGTTTTCACTTGGCTTGCGGAAAGTCAATGACCCCGAATTGGAGAGTTTCTTGACCAAGACAGTTTTGCGCACCCCGGATGACGCCTTTGCCGATCTGCCTGGCTGGGCGTTTAAGCCCAATTATGTCGATGACCTGCCGGGATACGAGGGGCTGCGGGTGCATTATGTCGACGAAGGCCCAAAACAGGCGGAACGTGTTTTTCTGTGCCTGCATGGGCAGCCAACCTGGTCTTTTCTTTATCGCAAGATGATACCGGTCTTCACAGCAAGTGGCGCGCGGGTTATTGCACCGGATTGGCTGGGCTTTGGGCGGTCTGACAAACCGGTTGCGGACCAAACTTATGGTTATAATTTTCATCGCGACATGATGATCGCGCTGATCGAACGGTTAGATCTGCAAAACATCACACTGGTGGTGCAGGATTGGGGCGGGGTGCTTGGCCTGACGCTGCCGATGGACATGCCAGACCGGATCAAACGCCTGTTGGTGATGAACACCGCAATTGCCACGGGGATTTCAGCGGGCAAAGGTTTTGACGACTGGCGCGCCTATTGTAAGGCAAACCCCGATCTGAACATCGCGGCCTTGATGGCAAGGTCGTGTTCAGTCCTGTCCGAGGCTGAGGCCGCGGCTTATGGCGCGCCTTTTCCGGATGTCACTTACAAGGCAGGTGTGCGGCGGTTTCCCGAAATGGTGATGACGGAACCGGGCATGGAAGGTGTGGATTTATCCAAACGCGCCGCTGGTTTTTTAAGCCGCGACTGGCAAGGTGATTGTTTCATGGCAATTGGCATGCAGGACCCGGTTCTTGGTCCGCCGATCATGGCCGCGCTTCAATCGCTGATTAAAGATTGTGCCGCGCCGATGCAGATAGAACAAGGCGGACATTTCTTGCAGGAATGGGGCGACGAGGTCGCAACTGCTGCGTTGAAACACTGGGGCGACATCAGCTGAAATCTGGCGACACAGACAAGGCGGTTTCAAAGAGACACTGGTCTCAAGCTGACGCGTCAGTTTGTAAAATCAACTGCGAGAAAGTTAAAATAATCGTGAACAACCCTTGCGGGAAAGTCATAATGTCGCCACAATTGGGTGCCACAGATATCGCTTGGAGTAGTGGCTTGGTCAGCCTGTACTATATATCCAGTTCGCTTCTGCTCTTAACCGCATTGTCTAAGCGCGAGTATTTTTCGCGTGACAGTGCCTAAGGAGACTTGTTTTGAAAATTCTTGCAGTCGACGACGACGAGTTTATTTTGGAGCTACTGATAGAGGCCCTGGGCGCAACCGGCCATGGCGATGTAACCGTGGCAAACGGCGGCAGCCAAGCGCTTGATCTTATCGCGCAGACCGCACAGCCTTTTGACTGTTTTTTGCTGGATATCCAGATGCCCGGTATGGATGGAATCGAACTATGCGGTCGCATCCGCAAATCTGAAGGTCACAGAAAAACACCGATCTTAATGCTGACGGCAATGTCCGAACGCGACTATGTCGACCGGGCCTTTCTGGCCGGTGCCACAGATTACATCACCAAGCCTTTTGACGTTCTGGAACTGGGCACGCGGGTCAGCATGGCCGAAAAACTAAATGCCGAGGTTGCACAGGCACAGGCCAGCGCACGCACACTGGACGAGTTGACGGAACAATTGGCGGGGCAGCCGTCGCTTGATATCGCGGCCCCTGTGGACATTCAGGATGTCGATGGTTTTCTGGGGTATCGGGCGTTCGAGAACTATATCCAGCAGCTCAAACGCGGCAGCTATTTCTCTTCAAGTGCTATTGCGCTTAAAATTTCCAACATCGAAGAAATTTTCGACAGATGCGACGCGGTTAGTTTTGTCAATGTGCTGTCCGACATCGCAGACGCCATATCGGATAACACCCGCGGCGAAAGTTGCTTGTTTTCCTATGCTGGCAGTGGTGTTTTTGTGATTGTCTACAGCCGCCTGAAAGAGCTGATTCATGAAGACCTGCAATTTATGATCCAGAACACGATCCTGCAAATGGGGCTGGTCTATCCCGATCTCAGCCCACTGGAAGTCGAAATCAGCCAAAGCACGACCAAGAACGCCGGCATATTCTCGCGGCCGGGCAGCCTTGGCCTGCTTGAAAGCGCCATTCGCGAAGTGGCCGAAATGCAGCCACCGGACGCGATTCATTCTAAAAAACCCACAAGTGGATACGATTTCAGCAACCTTAAGTTGCAAAAAAAGAAATACCTGATTTAGATAGCAAACAGGCGAAAAGAGGAAAGGCACTATGCAGGCAGAAGACAAATTCAAAGATCGCATTGGCGGTATCAAAAAGCGGTTTATTTCCGCTTTGGACACGCGCGCGCGGGAATTTGAAGGCCTTCTTTCCAGAATTGTTCGCAACGAGGATGCCGCCCAAGCGCTTGAAGAATTGCGCATCGGGGTACACAAAATTCGCGGCGTGGCACCGACATTGGGGCTTCCAAAACTGGGCGAGCTTGCGACCGAAACTGAGCAGGATATAAATTCAATGTTGGCGGGGGACGACCCGCAAACGGCAGCTGCGAAGTTTTTGAAATCGCTTGATGTTTTGCTGAACGAGCTAAAGGCGACAGCCCAGCAACCCTAAATCCACCATTGCTTCAACATGGCTTTGATCACAGCAAAACCTGTCGTCTGTCAGCGCCTCCGTTAGCGCACGATGGCTTGCCAAATCTCGGTTATCTGATCGGCCAATGAAATCGGGTTGAAAGGCTTTGCGATAAAGCCGTGCCCTGATGGGTTCAGGCCAAGTGGCTGGCTGTCAGAGATCGGTTTTGCGGTCATAAAAACAGCCGGAGTACTGGAAAACTGCGGTATTAATCGCAATTTTATCAGAACCTCACTACCGCTCATTCCGGGCATCATTTCGTCAAGCAGGAATAGATCAGGATCAAAGCCATGCACTTGATCCAGCGCGTCCTGACCGTTTGAACACTGGCACAATTCAAAATTGCCGAAGGTTTCCAAGGCGAGCTTGGTTATTTCTTGGATGTCAAAGTCATCTTCAACATGAAGAATACGTTTTAATACAGACATGGGCCTCAACAATTTGGTGGCTGCCCTTAGGAACAGTCTAGCAACCTCAATTTAAACTACATTCTTTTCCAAGTCAAAAAAGAACATCGTCCCCTGATTCTCGGCGGTATCAAACGCCAGTTTCCCGCCATGGCGATCTATAATTTTCTTGGCGATGTTCAGCCCGAGGCCAGTACCACCTTTTTGTCGGGTATCGGACGTGTCAACCTGGGTGAACTTATGGAAAATCGTGGCCTGCGCATGTTCAGGTATGCCCTGCCCATAATCACGCACACTGACCAGAACCCTGTCATCCTGACTGCCAAAACAGATTTTGATCCGCCCTCCCGGGTTGGAAAACTTCGCGGCATTTGACAAAAGGTTAGACATGACCTGCATGATCCTGTTGCCGTCGGCCCGGACGAACAAATCCTGCTCGCCCCCGGCGATTTCAAATTTCACATCATATTTGTCGCCGTAAGCTTTGTTCGCCTCAACGGCCTCGGTCATCAATTCGGCCACGCTGATGGGGCCAAAGTCAAACTCCATCATGCCGGATTCAATTTTTTCAAGGTCAAGGATGTCGTTGATAAGCATCATCAACCGATCGCTGTTCTTGTTGGCGATTTCGATCATGGCCTTGTGTTTACTGGAAACATCGCCTCCGACACCGGCCGCCAGCAATCCCAATGCGCCTTTGATTGAGGTCAGCGGCGTGCGCAATTCATGGCTGACAGTCGCGACAAATTCAGTTTTGCGCTTTTCGATTTCTTTGCGTTCCGAAATGTTGCGTGAAACCGCGACAAATCGCGGTTCAGCGCCGTCAAAATCGATCAACTGAAGGTTTGTTTCAAAAGGGATTCCGTTGATATCGCGGGTTTCATACAACTGCGATGAAACCGTGCCGAAAACCAACGGTTTGGTCTTTATCCTGAAGGCCTCTATTTCAAAGCCTTCGGTGACGTCCGCGATGGTTTTTGTTTGGTACTCTTCCTCGCTCCAGCCAAAATGCGCTTTGGCCGCGTTGTTCATATACGAGAAATGCAACGTGCTGGGCCGGAAAACAAAAACAGGATCGTTTGTGAAATCGAGCGTTGTTTTGAAGCTTTCGACTTCCTTTTCTGCCGCTTTGCGATCACTGATATCGCGAATGACCGTTACGATGCGGGGAATTTCGCCCTCGCGATCCAAAAGCTGTTCGGTGATCTCGATCGGCTCGCCTTTGGTGCCGGTCGATTCAAACGATAACGATTTGGCCTTGCCGCTCAGCAAAACCGAAATGCGCTTGCGGAAACGCTCTTCATCAAAAAATTCGGTCACGTCAGCCGGTGTTTTCGTGCGGTACTCTTCTTCCGTCCAACCCAACCGCCTTTGTGCAGCATTGTTCATATAAATGTACTGCAATGTTTCCGGGTGATACATGTAGATTTCTGCGCGCATGAAATCGAGCGAGGTTTTCAACACGTTAATTTTGGAGTCTGCCGCTTTTCGCGCAGTGATGTCCTGATAGATCGCGAAAAATCTGGGGCGCTCGTTCTTTGGTTGAATAAGCTGCAATGTCACCTCCATCGGGCGACAGCGAATTTTATCATAAACTTCAAAAACCAAAGTTGATTTCGTTCCGTCAAGCAAAGGCTTGGCGCGTTTTAAGAAACGTTCGACCTCATTCCCAGACAGATGGTCAGATGGCCGTTTTCCCCGAAAGGTTTCATTTGTCAGCCCGGAACGCTGCATCGCTGCGCGGTTGAGGTAAATGTACTCAAGCGTATCCACCCAGAACATGTAGACCTCGTTTTCACCGAGATCGAGACTGGTCTTTAAATGACCAATTTCTTCTTCCTGCGCTTTGCGTTCTGAAATGTCCTTGACGACTGCGACGAACCGGGGAAGTTCGCCAACCGGCGCAAGGTATTGCAGATCTATTTCCACCGGAAAAAACTCGCCATTTTTTCGGCGGTGGATGGATTCAATCTCGAGCACATGTTTTTCGCCAGAGATCAGGAATTTTACCTCCTCGCGAAAGTTTGCGAAATCAAAGTCAGGTTTGATATCGACCAGGGACATCTGCATAAGTTCTTCGCGGGAATATCCGATCTGGTCTATGGCCGCTCTGTTTACATACTCAAACACCAAAGTATCTGGGTTGAAAACATAGACCTGATTCTGAATGAAATCGAGCGTTTTGCTAAGCTGCGACACCTTTTTTTCAGCAAGTTTGCGGTCGGTAATGTCACGAAAGATGACGACAACCCGTTCTTTTTGATGCTCAGGTCGCACAATCTGGATGCTGGCCTCGAAATCCTTGCCTTCCTTGCCCGAGAATTCGCAACACACGATGTCTTTATCACCGGCAACCAAATTGACCAAAAGCTCTTTCAGTTTTTCGGGTTCAAAGACTTCATTGTAAACCGAAAACACCTGATTCAGGTCTGAAACCTTGTACTGAACGACCTCAGAGGCTGTCCAACTCGTTTGGCTTAAGGCCTGCTTGTTCAGATAGATAAGATTAAAATTATCCGGCCAAAACACGTAAACTTCGTCACGGATGAAATCAAAAGACGCCTTTAACTGTCGATTAACCTCGGCGTTTTTGACTTGCGTGATGTCCGTGCTGATTGCGGTGAATTTAACCACCTCGCCGACTTCGTTCACGAACGGCACAATCGTCGACTTGATCCAATAGTGGTCGCCGTTCTTCTTTTTGTTTCTGATCTCTCCGGTCCAGCTTTTACCGGCATGAATTGCATCCCACATGCCGCGGTAAAATTCGGTTGAGTGGGTGCCTGAATTCAGAATGCTGTGGCGCGCGCCGACAACTTCGTCACCGCGATATCCGGTAATCTCAAGAAAGTTCGCGTTGGCGTAGGAAATCACGCCTTCCAGATCGGTCACGCTGACAATGGCGTGCTGATCAAACGCGCTCATTTGAAAGCTTTGCTCAAGACTTTGACTTGCAAGCAATTCTTCACGCGGGTCTTGCGCACCGTCCATTGAAGTCTCCTTAGCCTTTAATTCAGCTTAAGGTGGGCGCGAAGTTTCAGAAATGAACATCACCCATGCCACATGAATGGCATTTCGGGAGAGTTCCAAATTAGGCGGCCTGAACACTGCGACGCCAGCCTGAAGCTGACTGCCTCTTGTATTTTCTTATTGCTCAAACGCTACTTGATTGCGCGCGCAAACGCTAATGATTTTGCAACTTCAAGTGATCACATTTCGTAATACGGGCCTATTGTGCAACGACTTTCGCTGGTTTTCAGCCTTTAAGGCAAAACCGTGAAACGATTAAGATGCAGCCATTGGGATCGCCATTTTTTGGCCGTTTTATTGCTGCATTGAAAGCTCTTCTGCGCACTGACATCATCACAGGAATCGCGGTTGGGCTGATACCAGAGGACTTTACCACCATTCCGCAAGCTCCGATGCCGAATAAGGTCAACGCCACCCGACGGCATATCGACCAGCGATCTGCCCAAGGCGCGTTTCCGTGAGGCGGTTGAGGGAATCAGCCCACCTCCGAAGAATGCCATCGCCAGCTTGCAGTGGATGACTTATATCCATTGTGTTCGCTGTGCCGCTAGACTGCCAGCAAAAAGGGGCGTCGGTGATTCATTTCACTGGATTCTGAAGCCCCGCAATTCGCCCACGCAAAAACCCTGTTCCGACATATTCTTTGACATTAGGTTCCATATTAGAACCATTTCGACGGTCAAAGCGGTACTGTTTATCATTTGTAAACAATTGGGGCGGTAAACTTGATGCAAGCGCCATTTTTCGGCCAGAGTTCGCTTATAGGGATAGACGTAGACACGACATCGTTGACAAGTTGCTAACGGAATGTTCCACAGCGACAACTTTTGGCGATGAAATCTCGCCAATTTCTGGTACTACTGGCTAAAGCCTGGTGGAGCGGTTGATGAAAACCTTGAAGATAATCGTTACATTGGTCGGAATAACGATCCTTGTTTCATACGTGAACAGCAATGTCCGATTGGCCCAAAGGCCAACGGCTGTTGAACCGCAACATGTTGTGAATGTGTCCACACCGCCAGCCACAATCCTGGAAAAACCTGTGCAAATCGCACGACCCGTCGTGGTGGCAGACCCGGAACCAGTTGTAAAAGCAGAACCAAAGGCAACTGTAGAAATTGTGCGGGCACCGGCGGTCTCTCGCACACCCGTGATTACTTCAGTGCCTGAAATTGCTCCAACGCTTGAAGTTGCGCCAGTACCTGAAGTTGCTGCAATCACAGATCCAGCGCTTGTGGCTAAGCCTGTGCAGGAAACCACCGAAGTTGTGGTGGCCAGCGCGCCTTTGACGATGGTCAGGCCGAAAGCCAGACCGAAAACCAATAATGTGCGGCCCAAGCCTAACACCGTGCGGGCCAAGACCGACGCGAAACCAACGATTAACCTCGCAGCCCTGAAACCAAAAAAACGCAAAGCGAATTTCAGGAAAACGATCGTACGGGACACCTTGGCCGCCAGAGCCGCAGCCGCCAAAACCACTATCGCCGACACCAAGGTCGCCAAAGTCGCGACCGTCAAGACCACGGCACCCAAAACGACAGCCCGAAAAACGACGACCCGCAACACTACAATCTGGAGAACTACGGCTGGCCTGTGCGGCAGAAAACTGACACGGGGTATTCCTTCGCGGTCGGCAAGTGCATCGTCCGGCAGTTCGGTCGTCAACAAAGCCATGAAGCTTGGCGGCACTGAACGCGACAGTTTTGTGGTCACCCAGTTGCTTGACGGCAATGTTCCATCGTTCATCCGCAATCTGACCCCGGTCAATTTTACCGGTCGCGCGGCGAACGGTAAGGATGTTCAGATTACGATTTGCGTTACCCCGGATTATCTGGCCGTTGGCAATGACAGGGATTATGTCCGCGTGCCAATGGGACTGCCCGCAGCGGCCAAAGTCGCGAATAAATTCGGATTTGTATTGCCCACGACCAAGATGGTAGACGCAATTTACGCTCAAGCTGGTCTGCAGCTGAGCCCGAACCCAATGCAACCTGGTTCACAGATGAGCTCAACCGCATATCTGAAGCAGCATAATGCAACGGTGACAGGCCAACGGCATGCCTCCAGAAATAAAAGCGACACTTTGGTTGCTGGCCAGAAAAAAGATCTGGTTCTATCCAACGTGCTGCGCAAAACCCCTGGACGCGTGGCCATTTATGGCTGGCACCGCATGAACGGCAAACCAATTCAGCCGCTCAGCACGGTTCACGGCAAGAACTATGCGGATTACAGCCACGGTATCCGGTTGGTCAGCACAACGGCCTACGTGAACGGCAAACCGAAAGCATTGGCGGATTTGTTGGAAAACCCGCAGATGGCCCGGATCATCAGCAAAGAAGGGCCAATTTCCAAGCCCCTTAGCTTGATGGCTTCATTGTCCACAAGGTAATCTTTTCAAACGGGTACAGACCATACCGCAAAGCTCGACCTCCCACGCATCGTGGGCGGTGAAACTTTGCGTGTCGTTGGTCTACCCAACCACATGGTACATTTTTTGAGTTGAGTGTCCGGTGTCACAATCCCGGATCATCCTCTAATTCCGTGATTTACAGCACCGAAATCCAAGATGATAATTGGCATGCGAACCTGAGCTTTTCACTTTGGTGCCGTGCCAGAACGGTGCGCGCCAACGACACCAATCGGGATGCGCGCGGTATTTGTCAAAGATGAACCACGATCCCTTCATCTCGGTCACACCAAGTTTCTTGCTGCCTTTGCTCGACATTTGATCCGGCGCCAATGGCAGGTTCATATGCTCAGCGGCATTGCCGTTCAAATCATACACGCCCAACCTGCTGACACAGGCGCTGAACGAACCGGTGGGATAGGTGTTTGACCCACAATTGCGAAAACCCCCGCCTGAACAGCCCGGACTTTTGAAACTCGACGCAGCGCACACGCCCACTTTATAGCTGTTGCCATAACTCCATTTTTGCGACGCCGCGTATTTTTTGTTGTGCCAGCCCCGCATCGCATTGACCGCGCCGGACAGGTCCCTGCCCTTGGCCAAATCAAACCTGTAATCCGGAGGCTCGAGCGCGCCCTGACAGGCACCTTCCCATTCATGGGCGTCACACAGGCGTTTGCCTGCCGCTGAACATATCTCGGCCGCTTCCGAGGCTTTCACCCAAACCACGGGATAGGCGCAGGGGATGTTGGGAAATTCAAACTGGTCGATGCAGGCCTTGGCATCTTCGGGCCGCTGTGTTGCAGGGTCATAAAGCGGCGCCATATAGCGCGCCCCGCAGATTTTTTCAAACCGTGGGTTGCGAATTCCCGCACGAGTGCCGCCGGGCAATCGCTGCAAACATTGTGCGGTGCTAAGCGGTCGTTTGGTGATCGCAGGGTTTCCCTGCCCGGCAACGCCTGAGCGTGCAAGGATTGCCTTTATCTTGCTTATTTGCATGCCGCTGAGGTTGTGGGCTTGCTGCAATTCGCGCAGCAATACCTTGTTAAGTTCCGGCAGGCTTTGCGACGCAGCGGCCCCGGCGACAAGGCCGAACAGCGCCGTTACGGCAGCTAGATATATCCGCCTCACCGTTGCTCTTTCTTGCGGCTCAGATAAAAGAAATCTCTGTTGTCTGAAAAGCCGACAAAGCGCGGTATCACCTTACCGTCGCGCTGTTTTTTGTCGATTGCAGCCATGCCTCTAACAAGATGCTGGGCCTGCAAAGCGCCCTGTTTGCGGACGTAAACCGCCAGATAGGTGTGCTCAAGCGCGTTCATGTCCAACAGCATCGCATAGTCACACGACAGCGACTGAAAGGTACGGGCCATGGCCGATGGGGTGGCAGTCGAAAAATAGCCGTAGATCAGGAATTGCTTGCCCTCAGCGCGCCGCATACAGGCACCAGCGCGCAAGGTCCGTAGTTCAGCCTCGGCCGATCCTGACCAGTTGCCCGGCCCCCACTGCGGCACACGCGGGCCCGGCATGCTTTTGCCGCTTTCGCTGTCCCGTTCGACCAATGGCACGCCGTTTTGGCGGGCAAAACGGATACGAGGCAGCAATTTGTTGTCTTCAAGCGTCCAGGTTTTCATCTGGATCGTGCCATCATCCAAAACAAAAAGCGTCGAAAGGTTTGGCTGTAGCTTGCTTTCAACCACGCCATGCACAATGAAACCGTAATGGGTGCCGTGGTTAACGGTGGCGTAGTCGCCATATCGAAAAGCTGCATGTTGGCGTTTGTATCCGCCGGTAAACGTTGCGACAATCCGCTTGGCGACCGAGGGATTAACCATACCTAAATTGACCAAGGGCGCAGGCGAGTTGATCCCGTCAGGCCCCGGAATATTCCAGTTTCGACCTGCCCCGTGTGGCCGAGGTGACCAGTTCAGCCGCGGATGTTGGGTGCCTAATTCATAACCCAGCTCGAACTGGGTCATATCAAACGCCACCAGATAAACCTGCGCACGAGATTCCTTGCTGTCCAGGCGGTTGGCGCTTCCTTTGTCTCTCAAAAGTTCCTGGCTGATGACCCTTGGCTGAATCGTTGTTGAAAACACACCGGGCAAATCCGCGACAGGATACCATGATCCCATCGTCATTTGCCCACGTTTGACACCCGTCAGGTTCAGACCGATCCGCGTCGCAACCACGGGCGTTTTTTCGAGGTCTGCACGCTCCAGCCCTACGGGTTTCAGTCCACCAATCTCGGCCTCTATTTCTTCTGCGGTCTCAAGATGGGCGTCTTTGAAAAACGCATCTTTGACAAACCCTACCAGACTTTCGCCCATCCAGACATTGTCGCGCATGAACTCGCTTGTGGCTTCCAGATTGGTTCGCGAGCCTTTGACCTTGTTGCGCAAATAAATTCGTGCGCCACAGATCGGTGAAAACGGCAATTGCCCGTCACTGGCTTTTTGCAGACGCGAAGGTCGGCCCGACCAAGGGACACAGCGATAGGTGCCGATCTCACTTGTGATGGCCAAATGCGGCTTTGGTTCCAAATCCAGAGTGATCTTCTGACCCACCGGGTCGGCATTTTCGATGTGGAACGTTTTCTTTTTCTTTTTGTTCTTGCTTTCGATTTCCAGCAACAACCACGCATTCACGTTCGGATTGAGGAATGTCAGTGTAACGGTTTCACCGGTCTTTAGAACGGCCTTATCGGCCCGCCGGAACTGTTGAAGTTCTTTGACGGTTTTACTGGCAATCGCGTCATATTCTGCGCGTTGCGTTTCCAGCCTTATCTTGGCTTCTGCTTCGGTTTCCTCAAAGGCCGCAGCACCGGACGCAAGAAATGCAGCCGACAAGAATGCCATGCAAATTCGCTTTAGCGGCTTAACTTTGCTCAAATCGTTACTCAACCTTGAAAAGGATTTTCCCGAACAATAAGGAAAAATATCCATTCCACCTCCAAACTGTAGTGCTAGCCCGGCAGCAAGACTTTGGGTTTCACTCATAATGCAGCAACACGAATGGTTTCACCATGTGCCGTTCGTTTCAAGATATTCATCTGATGTTTAACCTTACATTGCGGCCTGTTGTCGCGCTACAACACGTGAACTGCCTAGCCTGATGGCCAATTTATCGCCTATAGAACGTATCGGGCAAGCTTTAACGCGCCGCGCTTCCACGGCTCGCGATGGGTGACGCCCTCGCCCTGAATGATCCGGTCGCGGTTGGCGACGTACCAGTCATAGTTGCGGATCAGGGCCTGTTCATTTGAATATTTCGGGGCATAGCCAAGCCGGTCAGAAATCTTGTCGATACTGACAAAGCTTTCCTTGCCGGCGGTTTCATAAATCCACTTATAAAGCGGCGAAAGATGCATCGCCTCAAGCGCGCGCAGGGTCCAGACGGCAGGGGCTGCTGGCAGGCCAACGATGCGCTTTCCATGTCCCGCCCGATCCAGAACCGCCTGAAAACTTTGCCTGAGCGAGCCATACTGACCCGCGCCGACGTTATAGACATCGTTGACCAGCGCCGGATCACCATTGGCACACAAATAGACCGCGTCGCATAAATCATCGACGTCCAGCAATTGATACCGGTTGTTACCAGACCCAAGAACCGGAAAATTATGCTGATCGAACGCAAAATCATAAAGCAGTTCGAACGCCCCCAACCGTTCAGGACCGATAAAGGATTTTGGTCGCAGGACCGAGACACAAAGCCCGCGATTGCGAAAATCAACGCACAGACCTTCGGCCAGAATCTTGGCTTCGCCGTAGGGACCAACCCCGACCATCTGATCAGTTTCAGTCAAAGGATGGTGATCCGGGATGCCGTAAACGGCAGTCGATGATATGTGAATAAACCGTTGAATATTCTTCGCACTGGCGCTTTCCAGCAAATACCGCGTGCCGTCCACATCGGTCGACATGATTTCCTGTCGGCTGCACAATGGCAGGGCGGCAGCACAGTGGACAACGACGTCGACGCCGTCAAACGCCTCGTCATGGCGGTCGCGGTCGCGAATGTCACCGTGAAGTTCCGATATCTGGTCGACTTCTGGATAGTCGAACCGCGCAATATCGTATGTGCGCACCTGATGCCCGCGACCAAGCAAATAGCGCACAAGGTTGATACCCATAAAACCAGCGCCGCCTGTGACCAGATATTTCATGCCTTTGTTGCCCCGATTGATTGGTTGTCGTCGCGGATCACCCGGCACGTTCGCCAAAGACCCACGCGCTTTGCGCTTTGTCGAAATAGGACAGCCAGCAACGTCAAAACATGACCTGAATCAATATCCATTTGGTTTTTGGCCTTTTGCCATTCACGTTTTTGGCAACCATCAAAGTCGTCCCTTCAGCGCGGCTCTGTTTGAAAAACAAACTTGCGGTCGAGGTTGTATTTGATGACATATCCCACCATCAGGCCCAGAACTGCGCCCAGTTCACGCATCGCATCAGTTTGCCAGATCAGCCAAAAAGCGGTTTCGCTGCCCCAGAAGATCAACGTCGTGACGACGCCCATCAGGGTGTAGAGCGTGAATTTTTTGGTATGCGTTGCCACACCCTGCGCGGTGTCAAAAAATATCCAGCGCTTGTCCAGAATATACTTCAGAACCAGCCCTGCCAAGGTGCCGGAAAACACCGCCAGCGCAAAGCCGAACTCGCTTGAATCAACACCCAAAACAACCCTTTGCACCGCCAGATTTGCAACAGTTGCCGCGACTGCGAACATCCCATAGCGCATGACAAGTTGGTGTTTTTTCACGTTTCAATCCTTGACTATTGACCAGATCAGCCGTCTTTGCCGCCCAGAATTCCCTCAACCAAAATCTGCACCCGCAGGGCCTCGGCCGGGGTCGCCAGACGGTTGGGCTGCTTTTTCAACAGCTTCAGCAGATCATCCAACTGGCCCTTCAGACTTGCTGCCCGAGGATCGGCTGGCTCAACCCCTACAGCGATGAAATCCCCGCCGGTTGACGCAGCATCGCGGTAGAAATCCGAAATCCGGCGACTGGTCTTTGATCCTTTGACAGTTAATTCCTGCCGGTCAGGCTGCGCCCCGCCGACGCTGGCCATGACGCTGACAGCGTGGCCTTGCGCATCTTCCAGCCTTGCCAGAACTTGCGTTTCGCAAAGCGACGGGTCGGCTGGGAAATTTGGGCGTGCCCAGATCAGGGTCAGCGGGCCAAGCATGCGTTCGGAGAAGAACAGAAAATGCGAGATGACTTCGCGCGTCATGCCACCTTCGTCGCGAAACCGCAGCCAATCCGCCGCTTTTTGCCATACCCGCGGCCAATTTGCATATGTCACGATGATATCGACGCCTAAAAGATCGCCCAGTTCACCAGCCCTCGCCGCCGCTGAAACATCTGTCAGCGCGGCACCAGCGGCTTGGGTGAAATTCACCGCCACCGGAATATCCGCCGCAGTCAACCGGTCAACCAAATCAATGCTTTCCGCGATATCAACGCCAAGCGGTTTTTCCAGAAAAATCCCCTTGCCGGCAGTAGCGGCGGCCAGCGCATAAGCTTTGCGAGGGCCGGGCGGGCAGGCAAGATAGACCAAATCAGCGCTGGCGATGGCAGCCTCGGCGGATGGCATGATCTTGGCACCGGGCGCGATTTCCAACGCCAGATCGCAAGAGGCCGCATCAGGGTCCCACAGATAATCAGGCACGTATCCGTCATGCAGGCACATATGTTCCAGCATTCGCCGCCCCATGATGCCCAAGCCGATGATCGCCGTTTTTACCGCCATTTTGATCCCTCAAATTACCCAAGCAACAATTACAGGACCGATCGCAGGATTGCCACCGGATACACACAACGATAGTTGTTTGCCAATCCCATCAAAGGAACCCCGATGACCGATCTGCCTAAGCTTTTTCAGCCCCTCACGCTCAGGGGTGTTACCACCCGCAACCGCATCGTGATTTCACCGATGTGTCAGTACACGGCGCATGATGGCCATCTTGAAGATTGGCATCTGGTTCATCTGGGTCGTTTCGCCACCGGCGGCGCGGGCATCGTGTTTACCGAGGCAACTGCGGTGCAGAAATCAGGCAGGATCACCCATGGCTGCCCCGGTTTGTGGACTGACAGCCAGATCGCGGGGCATGCTCGGGTGACACAGTTTGCGCTTAGAAACGGTGCTATTCCCGCGATTCAGCTGGGCCATGCGGGTCGGAAATCCGGGATGCAACGCCCTTGGTTCGGCAATGGTCCGCTGAACGAGGCGGACTTTGCCCGTGGCGACATGCCGTGGAGCCCGGTCGGCCCGTCCGCCATTCCGGTTGCCGATGGATGGCCGGAACCCCATGCGCTGACACTTGATGATATCGCGGAATTAAAGGCCGATTACGCGGCCGCCGCGCAACGGGCCTTGGCGGCTGGGTACAAAATTGCCGAAATTCATGGTGCGCATGGCTATCTGATCCACAGCTTCCTGTCGCCGCTGTCCAACCAGCGCAGTGATATTTATGGCGGTGATCTGGCTGGGCGTATGCGCTTGGCCTTAGAAGTCGTTGAAACCGTCCGCGCCGTGTGGCCTGACGAGTTGCCGCTGTTTTTCAGAACATCCGCGGTGGATGGTGATGCCGCAGGCTGGCAGCTTGATGATACGGTTGTGCTTGCACGGGAATTGAAGGCGCGCGGCGTTGATGTTGTTGATTGTTCATCCGGCGGCATTTCCGGCCCGGCGACCGGCGGTGGCAGGCGGCAACCCGGATTTCAGGTGCCATATGCGGCGCGGGTGGGCAAAGACACAGGCATGACAACCATGGCCGTCGGTCTGATTACCCACGCAGAACAGGCCGAGGCGATCCTAGCCGAAGGCCATGCCGATCTGGTTGCAATCGCGCGCGAAGCCTTGGTTGACCCCGCATGGCCCCTGCATGCGGCAGATACGCTGGGCTATGACACCACGTTCAAAACCTGGCCCGATCAATACGGTTGGTGGTTGGCCGGACGTCTGGCAACCTCGGATTTCTATCAACCAAAGAACTGATCCCGATGCGAAGGGTTAGTTCCCCAATCGTCATCAATGGTGCATCTGGTGAAACGGATTGACCACCTCCGCCTTGCTTCAAAAAAACCGGCAAACATACACTGGCGGGATCAGCCCACGTGTGACGCGGACTTCACTTTGACATTATCGCAGTAGATTCTTTAGGCCTGAAAAACCTGCCTTCGCACGGATATTAGGTGTCTAGGTCTAAGGGAACGCGCTCGACAAAACAGGATACTTGTGCCGGAATGCCGCCTCGGTTCAGGACGTGCGAATGGAATTCGTATTTTACCGGAAAGGCCGACGTAAAATCGGCAAAAGATTGGTTCTCGTCCACGCTGAACTCATCAAACATTAGCGAGAATTTGTCCAATTTATGCCAGAGCGTCGCCAAAACAAATAGCGAAGCCGAATAGATGTCCACGTCGATATGAACGAGAACATTTTTGGCATTTTTGATCAGCTCTGCGTTTTCATCAAGAAAGACGGGCAACGTGTTCTGGATCCAACCAACATGAAACGCAACACGGTCGTCATCTATGTTAGGCGTCTGGCCTTGAACGTCAAACGCGCCCTGGGGGAACTTCGTCAACCAGTCCTCGGGTAAGCCACGGAAACTATCAAAGCCGTGCAGGCTGCTGGCAGGGTTGGTGAATTTATCCGCCCAAAAGCGCATTGACTTGCCCTTGTATACGCCGAACTCCAACACCAGAACGGGTTCGTCAGCCCCCATACGCTCTGCCGCTTGGCCCCAAATTTCCTCGCGACCGGAAAGTTGTGGTGTGTCTTTTAGTGCCGCGAATTGCCCATCCAAATTGTCTGCGGCAATAGCACGTTCCATTTTGCGAACCGGCACAGCCAGGTTCATCGATATATTTTTTCTCATAAAACAACCCAAATTTTGACACCCAAAGAGAGTGCTCGAAAGGACATTAGCAAAGTTCCGTCATTGCGTGTGTTTCTGGTTCAAAAGCCACAACCTTGCAAGGCTTTTTAGCGCTACGACAAGGCCTAGAATCGCTTGTCGCTTGTGGTTATTTCGACAATCTATCTCTGAAAGATCAACGCAATAGCCAAGATTGGCAGCAAAACGGCAACCTTCAGAAAGGGCGTTTGCAGCCCGTCCTCGTCGCCCATGCTTGCCGTGGCGTGCGTGCGCCCTAATGAACCCAGCTGATCATGGGATCAGCATGATCTCTTCGAACCAAAGCTTTGTTCCATCTTCATACTCATTAAAAAATAACAGCATTGCGTGTTCGTTGCTCGGCTCAGCGCACCCTATGGAAAGTACGATGCGACCTTTACTTTCAACGTCGCGGGATTGCGTAAAGCTGAGAGGGACGTCGCAATCATCCAGCGTGGTAATCGCGGCGGCAATAAAGCCAGCGTTTGCACCATCCTGAAGGAACCGGGTCAAATCTGCTGGTTCATCGGCAATTGCAGGTATTGTGTGAAATCCGGCGACAACTAAAATAATGGAAAGAAGTTTCATGTGCGCGTCCATTGTGCCGCTACGCTGTCCATTGCCTGTTGCAGGCTGGTGACGGCGGTTTGGGCAAAACTGCGCATGACCATAATCTCAAACCCTTTCGGAATACGGCTGACCACGGCCATTATATGGGCAAGCTCGGTCCGTGCCGTATGGCCGTTCTTAAAGCTTGCGGCCCGCAGATCAAGCGGACACAGGCGCGCCATGACCTGAGCGGCATTATCGCCCGTCAACTGCATGACCGCCCAGCCGTCAGATTGGTCGGTCAAAGTTGATGAACGCGCCAATGCGCGGGCGGCTGGCTTATTGCCAACCAGCATATATTGCCCACGCCCGGTCCAAATCATACGCAGCGCCGCTGTGCCGCTGGAGCGACCGACAGCAGGCAGGCCGATATCGTGTGCTTTTTTCAAAGCCTCACCCAGCGCCTTTTCACGGCCCTGATGCGGCATTACAGACGTGATGCTGGCCGGGCTTGCCTCGGTCAACACAGTCTCACCGGCGTTAATGGGCAAAATACCTGCAAGCGGGGTTTTAGCGATCAGATCAACCACGGAGCTTCTCCCCTTCTGGATCAAGAAACACGGGCGAACAAATCTCGCACAGGGTTTCGACCTCGCGCAAGTGGTCCACCATACGGATTTTCTCGCCAATTCTGGCCCGGCCATTTTTCACAAATGCCTGCGCTATCGGATGGCCTAGATGCGGTGAAAAGCAATGGCTGGTGATATAGCCCTGATCGTTGGTGCGGATCGCCTCATCCCCCGGATTGAACAGATGCGCGCCGCCCAGCAATTGTTTGACCGCACCCACGGGTTTCAGACCAACCAGTTGTTCGCGTTCCGGGCCGGACATACCGGGCCGCTGGCTGGATACTTTGCCAACGCTGTCTTTCTTGTCAGACACCATCCTGCCCATGCCAATATCATCCGCAGTTATACGACCGTGAATTTCGGCATGCGTGACAAAACCCTTTTCAAGCCGCAGAACATTCAGCGCCTCCATGCCGTAATAGCCGCCGCCAAACGACTCGGCCCGGATTTTCAATTCGCGCGACAACGCATCACCATAGCGCGCGGGAACCGCGATTTCATACGCATGTTCACCGGAAAACGAGATGCGGAAAAGCCGTGCTTTGATTTTGCCAAGCGTGATGTCGCCACAGGACATATAGGGAAACGCTTCGTTCGTGATCGGCTCATCACACAACGCATCCAGCAATTCACGTGACTTTGGCCCCGCGATTGCAAACTGCGCCCATTGTTCCGTGACCGAGATAAACTGAACATCCAGTTCGGGCCACAGAACCTGCGCGCAGAAATCCAGATGCGTCATTACCTGACCCGCAGCGGCGGTTGTTGTGGTCATCACAAAATGCCGCTCACCCAATCGCGCGGCGGTGCCGTCATCCATCACCATGCCGTCCTCGCGCAGCATCAGACCATACCGGACCCGCCCGATTTTGAGGGTCGAAAACATGTTGGAATACACACGATCCAGAAATTCCGCAGCGTCCTTGCCCTGCACGTCGATTTTGCCAAGCGTGGTCACGTCGCAAATGCCGACCGTGTCGCGCACCATTTGAACCTCGCGGTCGCAAGATTGCCGCCAATGGGTTTCACCGGGTTTCTGGAACCAGCTTGGGCGATACCACAGGCCAGCCTCGACCATTACACCATCCATTTCACGCGCCAACAGATCCGAGGGGATGAACCGTTCCGGCGCGAACCCTTTGTCCGCGCCATGCGCACCCAGTGCGCCCATAGCGACCGGGGAATAGGGGGGGCGAAACGTCGTTGTGCCGGTTTCAGGGATCGACCGTCCGGTCAGATCGGCCATGATCGCCAGCGCGCCGATATTGCTGGTTTTGCCCTGATCCGTGGCCATGCCAAGCGTGGTATAACGCTTCATATGCTCAACCGAGCGGAAATTCTCCTGATGCGCGAGCTTCACGTCCTTTGTCGTCACATCATTTTGCATATCAAGCCACGCGCGACCTTTGCCGCCATCCACATGCCAGAACGGCGTGATCGACACAGGCGTGTCTTCGGCCTTTGGCAAAGTGGTACGCACAGTCTTGCGGCCCATATCTTTCAGCGTCGCTTTGGCAGCATCGACGCCGGCTTTAAGGGCGGCGTGTGTGGAAAAATCACCATTTGCTGCCCCGGCCACGAGCATGCCGGGAATTGCATTTTCGGCCGGAACAAAGGCGGCGATATCCTCGCGCCAGACCGGTCGGCTATTCAAATGACAGGTCAGATGAACGCTGGGGTTCCAACCACCGGAAACCGCCAGACAATCGGTTTTGATCTTGCGCAGGCCCGATGCGGTACGCACCGTAATTTCGCGCAACCCTTTGCGCCCGGCTGTATCAACCACCTCGGCCCCGCTTAGTACCGGGTAGTCACCGCTAACGGCAACATCGGCGCGGGTGTCGATCACACCGGCGATCCGAACCCCAAGGGCTGCAAGATCGGCTGCCGTGCGATGGCCATCATCATTGTTCGTAAAAATACTCACATCCTGCCCCGGCAAAGCCGCGAACCGGTTGACATATGTCCGAACGGCCGACGCCATCATGATTCCCGGCCGGTCGTTATTAGGAAAGGCAATTGGTCGCTCGATCGCGCCACCAGCAAGGATGGTCCGCTTGGCCACGATACGCCAAAAGGTTTCAAGCGGGGCTGCCGCGCGCGCATCCGCCACATGGTGCGACACTCGTTCCAGCGCGCCATACGTGCCACCGTCATAGGCCCCGGTCACCGTGGTGCGTGACATCAGCCGGACATTTGGCATGTCGGCCAGTACCGCCACGGTTTCAGCCGCCCAGACATGACCGGCCTTGCCGTCAATTCCCGACGTTTCGCTGTTCAGACGGCCCCCAAGGCGGCTATCCTCATCCGCAAGGATCACGTCCAACCCACCCTTGGCTGCCGTCAGTGCTGCCATCAGACCGGCAGGGCCTGACCCGATGACCAACAGGTCACAATGGGCAAAGGCTTTGTCGTAATGCGCCAGATCGGGCGCACCGCTTAACGCACCCAGACCGGCAGCGCGGCGGATGATCGGCTCGTACAGTTTTTCCCAGAACGCTTTGGGCCACATGAATGTTTTGTAATAAAAGCCTGCACTGAAAAACGGCGACAGCAAATCATTGACCGCCAGCGCGTCAAAACCAAGGGACGGGAACCGGTTTTGCGATTTTGCGCAAAGTCCGCGAAATATCTCCTGCGTGGTGGCACGCACATTGGGGGTGATCTGATCGCCTGTGCCGATTTGCGTCAAGGCGTTCGGTTCTTCTGAGCCTGCGGTAAGAATACCGCGTGGCCGGTGATATTTGAACGAGCGCGCCACAAGCCGCACGTCATTGGCCAACAGGGCCGAGGCAAGTGTGTCGCCCTTAAAGCCCAGATAGGTCTCACCGTCGAACGAGAACGGGATCTGCTGACTGCGGTCCAGCAGGCCGCCTGTGGGTAACCGGCTCATTTCATGCCTCTTTTTATGTCTGCCGCCAGTTTTACCGACAGGAATTCATGGGTTGAAACATTCCGTTCAGCCACCAACCAACTGCGGCAGCCATTTTCGTGGAACCACAATTCCCGGTTTATGCCTGCGGGGTTTTCGCGCACATAAACGTAATCATGAAACGCCTCGGCACCGGCATCGCCGTCGGGGCGATCCAGCAATTTGGCGGCACCGCGATAATGAAACTCGCGGCTGTCTCTTTCGCCACAAACGGGACAGTTGATACGCATGAATACTCTCCCTTTTTCTAATGCAGGTTCGGATTGGCGCCGTTGCCGGTCTCGTCAATCACGTGGCCGGTTTCAAAGCGTTTGAGCAGGAATTTATCTGCCGCCGGGTGGTAATTGCCCGTGGCCATCAGATGGGCAAACACGTCGCCCGATCCCGGCACGGCCTTAAAGCCACCGTAACACCAACCGCAATTTATAAAGAAACCTTCAATGTCAGTTTTGTCGATGATCGGGGTTCCATCCATGGACATGTCCATGATGCCACCCCAACTGCGCAGCATTTTGGCTTTGCCGATCATTGGCATAAGGGCCATGCCCGCCTCGGCCACATGTTCAACCATCGGCAGGTTCCCCCGCTGGGCGTAAGAATTATACATGTCCAGATCACCGCCAAACACCAGCCCGCCCTTGTCGGATTGGCTGATATAAAAATGCCCCATCCCGAACGAGATCACGTTGTCGATGACCGGTTTGATGCCCTCAGTCACAAAGGCCTGCAACACATGGCTTTCGATCGGCAACCGCAATCCAGCCATCTGGCCAACCTGCGACGAGCGCCCGGCAACCGTCATGCCGACCTTACCCGCGCCTATGAACCCGCGAGAGGTTTCGACCCCCAATACCTTGCCGTTTTCAATGCGAAATCCGGTGACTTCGCAGTTTTGGATCAGATCCACACCGCGCATATCAGCGCCCCGCGCATAGCCCCATGCCACCGCGTCGTGGCGCGCCGTGCCACCGCGCCAATGCATCAGCCCGCCATAAATCGGAAACCGCGGATTGTCGAAATTCAGATAGGGCACCAGCTTTTTCACAGCATTCCGATCCATCAGAACAGCGTCATCGCCTTGCATGTGCATCATGTTGCCACGGCGGGCATGGGCGTCCATCTGGCCATCAGAATGGCCCAGCATCAGACAGCCGCGTTGAGACAGCATGGTGTTGTAATT
>JAJFIC010000111.1 GCA_021775315.1 Paracoccaceae bacterium | reverse complement strand
CGTCGCCTTTGTCGACCAGCCACGACATGTCTTCTTCAGGCACGCCGATGATCTGGCCGAGGATGCGCATCGGCAGTTCCCGCGCGATCTTTTGGGTGCCGTTGAATTCGCCTTCTTCCAGCGCGCGGTCAATGATCATCGCACTTAGCTGGCGAATCTGATCCTCGAACTGGGCCACGGTTTTCTTGGAAAACGCTTTGGCCATCAGCGCGCGGGACCGGGAATGTTCAGGCGGGTCGGTTTCCTGAAAGGTGCGCCGCGCGATGACTTCGTCGGCTTTCTGGTCTTCCATGCGAATGCCATGTGCCGATGACAGCAGTTTGAACTGTTTGTTCAGCGCAAGAATGTCGTCAAACCTTGTGACCGACCAGAACCCTTGTCCCTGTTCATAGTCACACCACGCCATCGGATCATCCCGGCGCATCCGGGCAAAGGTGTTGTGCGGCGCGCCGTTCACAAAGGAATCATGATCGCTGAGGTCGGCATAGCCGTCGTCGTTTGGTGTCCAGACTGTCATTTTCGTTCTCCCTGGCGGTTAGAATAGCGTGGCGCAAAATATTTACAAGGCTATTGTAAATATATTTTAACCAGCTACATATGGTGCCATGAAAAAGATAGCCATATACCTGACCAACACCGACCGCAGCGCATTCGCGGCGCGTCATTCAAGCGACGCTGTGAAGGTCATGGAACGCCTAGAAGAGGTCGGGTCCGATTACGATTTCACCATCTTTGACGTGACCGAAGGCGTGTTTCCGCCCGATCCGACGCTCTATGACGCGGTGATCATAACCGGCAGTCCGGCCTATCTGGATGACGGCGACGACTGGATTGCCCATCTGCAAACCGATATCCGCAAGCTGGCCGCTGCCAAAACCCCAATGATTGGCCTGTGCTTTGGCCATCAGGCGATCATGGCCGCTTTGGGCGGAACGGTCAGCCGCAAGGATTTCTGGATTTTTGGTGGTGCTGAAACCACGGTAAGTCACCACCGCGACTGGATGCAGCCACAGGCACAAAACATCAAACTTTACGCGGCAAACAAGGCGCAGGTCAGCCAATTGCCACAAGGGTTTGAACGGCTTGGCAGCACGCCAAACTGCCCAATCGCGATAACTGCACTGGATCAGCACATTTTCACTACCCAATTCCATCCGGAAATGAATGACGATTTCATCGCCGCCCTGTTGGATGAATACGCCGAATATCTTGGCCCGGAAACCGCTGCCCAAGCCCGACAGTCGATCAAGACGCCAGCGCAAGGGGCCTTATTCGGCCAGTGGATGCGGAACTTCATCGACCTGCCACGGACCTGATCCATAGCTACATCAGCCTAGGAAAGTCGCCATGAACCCCGTTCAATTGCCCCTCCGGGCATCCAGTGCTTCCCTTTTGAGGGATGAAAGGATCATTCCAACACGCGAAACGAGCCCCCAAAACAAATGTGGGTCTAAAAATTGATGAACCGGTTCGAGCCCGAAACTCCGAGATAAGCCCGTTATAGGCAAACTAAGATTGTGGGTTCAAATGCAATAACTCTCCGCTTTGCGCTACATATCGGTACCAAACAGAGTCCTTTGCGTTTTCACTAGTTAATACTACGTCTTTCCCCAAAGCTTCGCCCAAGCCGCATATGAAGTTGACGAGACAGTTGAGATCGGTCTGTGATTTTACTTTTCTTGGATCGATGTCAAATTCAATTTCCTCTTCGCAAAAGAAATGGCAGTTTGCGATCACACTCCCCAATTTGATCTCGAGTAGGCTCACATGCTCATCCTCCAACAAACCTTGTGCCTGAACGGGAAGGTTAACCTGATCACCGCCAATAATTAGGCGCGCAGATTGCGTGGACGCGAAGTTTAACATCTCATCCCAATCAGCAAATGTTGTGCCGGTAACATAGATGTCTCTAAGGCTGCCGTCGATATAGAACGCCTCATGGCACTTTTCCCAACTAAGGTTGATCATTCGCAAAACCTCTAGCCAAAAACCCACAGTTGGGTCGATCTTGAAACAAGTTTGGCGGCTGCACCAGTTTATTGTTCATGGCAAGCGACGGCTGGCGCGGGTGCCAAAATATCGGCCCTTCATGTATTCCACAGCTATTGGCTTCAAAACACCCAATCCGCACCCGCATAATCAGAATCACTGGACCCGCATAAATTAGTTTGTATACAAATGATAATTCGGCAATGTTTCAGCCCGGGGGATGTACATTCTATGACCGCAACAGACACAGGATCAATTATCGGCGTTGATGTCGGCGGTACGTTCACCGATCTGGTTTTGCTGTCGCCTGACGGGCAGGTCCGCTTGGCCAAAACCCCCTCGACGCTGGATAATCAGGCTTTCGGTGTGCTGAACGCGCTGGCGGATGCCAAGGCCGATCTGCCGAATGTGTCCCTGATCGTGCATGGCACCACCACAACCACCAACGCCGTGCTGGAACGCAAGCTTTGTAAAACCGGGCTGATCACCACGCAGGGGTTCCGCGATGTGTTGGAGCTCGGTCGCCGTACAAGGCCGCAGGCCTACGGCATGTTTGGGGAATTCCAGCCGATCATCCCGCGCGATCTGCGTCTTGAGGTCGGCGAGCGTATGTTGGCCAATGGCACTGTCCACTCCAAGCTTGACGAACAGGCGGTGCGTGATGCCGCCCGGACCTTGCGCGACATGGGTTGTGAAAGCGTCGTCATCCATTTTCTGCACGCTTACGCCAATCCCGACCATGAAATCCGCGCCGCAGAGATTATCGCTGAAAATTGGCCGAACGAGTACATCACCATGGGCCACGCGCTGCTGTCTGAAAGTCGCGAGTTTGAACGCGGCGTCACAGCCGCCGTCAACGCCTCGGTCCAGCCTTTGTTGCAGCGTTACGTTGATAAACTGGCGGTCGAACTGGCCGCCAAAGGTTATAAACACGACGTCTTGGTGATGAACGGCAATGGCGGCATGGTCTCAGCCCAGAGCGTGGCGCGCGAAGCGGCGAAAACCGTGATGTCCGGCCCGGCCTCTGGCGTGATGGCCGCAGCCTATACCGGCCAACGCGCCGGATATCCCAACCTTTTGACCTATGATATGGGCGGCACCTCAACCGATGTGGCGCTGATCCGTGACGCACAGCCCGCTGTCAGCCACGAGATCGAGCTGGAATACGCCATGCCGATCCATGTGCCGATGGTCGATGTGCGCACCGTTGGTGCTGGTGGCGGCTCAATCGCACATGTCAACGCGGCGGGGCTGCTTGAGGTCGGGCCTCAAAGTGCGGGTGCCGATCCCGGCCCGATCTGTTACGGCAAAGGCGGCACCACGCCGACAATTTCAGACGCCAATCTGTTGCTGGGTCGCCTGAACCCTCCGGTTAAATCCGGCGGCGAAAGCCCGGACCAGATGAAGGCCCGCGTCAGCGCGATTTTCACCGAAAAGCTCGGCCAGCCCCTCGGCCTAGATGCCACCGCCGCCGCCGAGGCGGTTTTGCGTATCGCCAACGCCAAAATGGCCGGCGCGATCCGTATGGTTTCGATCTCGCTTGGGGCCGATCCGCGTGATTTTGCCCTGTTCGCTTTTGGCGGTGCGGGGCCGCTGCATGCCAGCGCATTGGCGCGTGAACTTGGCGTGCCGAAGGTGCTGGTGCCCTGTCGCCCCGGTATCACCAACGCGCTTGGCTGTGTCGTGGCCGACCTGCGCCATGATTTCGTGCGCACCGTCAACCGCCCGCTTGATACCCTGATTGAGGGCGAAATTCACGCCGCTTTCGCCGAACAAATCGCCACCGGCAGCGCCTTGATTGACAAGGAACCGATCACCCTAACCGGTATTCGCCACCTTTTTTCCGTTGATATGCAATTCATCGGCCAGACCCATCTGCTTAGGGTCGCGCTCGACAGCCCGACCCCGGACCGCGCCACGCTGCAACGGTTGTTCGAGGCTGCTTATTTTGACCGTTTTCAGGTCGAGCTGGATGACATCCGGGTCAATCTGGTCAACGTCAACACCTCGGTCATCGGCGCGCGACCGCCGCTTGACCTGTCAAAGCTGATCGACCCGACGGGCCGCAAAAACACCGTCACCGATGCCCAAACCGACACCCGCCGCGTGCTGTTTGACGGCCAATGGCATGACACGCCGATCTACTGGCGCGATCACCTGCCGCTTGACGCTGAAATCCAGGGCCCCGCGAATATCGAACAGATGGACACCACCACGCTGATCGAACCGGGTGACACCGCCCATGGGGACGGTGAGGGCAATATTCTGATAAGTCTGGGGGCCATCCAATGATTGACCCGATCACTTTGGCCGTCATTCAGGCCGGGCTGCAACAGGTCTGCGATGAAATGGACCTGACCTTTTCACGCGCCGCATTTTCGCCCGTGATCGCCGAAGCCAATGATCGCTCCGACGGGATATATTCCGCCGAAGATGGCGCATTGATTGCCCAAGGCGCGGGCGGTTTGCCGGTTTTTGTCGGCACGATGCAATATTCCACCCGCACCCTGATCGAAATGATCGCCGAAGGCACGGTCGCGGCCCCGCAGCCTGATGACATCTATATCGTCAACGACCCTTACCTTGGCGGCACCCACCTGATGGATGTGCGTTTTGCCCGGCCATTTTATCGCAATGGGCAGATTTACTGCTGGCTGTCCAATACCGGCCATTGGCCCGACACAGGCGGGTCAGTCCCCGGCGGCTTTTCCGCCTCAGCCACCGCTGTTGAGCAAGAAGGGCTGCGCCTGCCGCCCGTGCGCTTGTTCAAACAAGGCGTTCTGGATACCGAGATTTATGCCATCATCTGTTCCAACATCCGCGTCGCTGACCAACGCATCGGCGATGTCAAAGCGCAGGCCGCCGCCCTTAAAGTGGGCGAGGATCGGCTGAACCAATTGCTGGATCGCTATGGCGATGACACAGTCAGTGCCGCCATTGCGGATTTGCGCAGCCGCGCCGCCGATCAGATGCGCGCCCGGATTTCGGAAATTGACGACGGCACCTATCACGGTGTGGCCTATGTCGACAGCGACGGCGTGGTGAATGAACCGCTGGTGATCAATCTGACGATCACCAAGGCCGACACCACACTGACCTTTGATTTCGCTGGCTCCAGCCCGCCCTGTCTGGGGCCGATGAATTCGGTGCTGGCCACCACGCTCAGCTCGGTCTACCTCGCCATGCGCCACATTTTCCCCGAAGTGCCGATTTCCGCCGGGGCGTTTGAGCCGCTCAATGTCATTCGCCCGACCGACACCTTCCTTGACGCGCATTACCCGCGCCCCGTGTCAGGTTGCGCCGCCGAAGTCAGCCAGCGCATCGCCGAGGCGGTTTTTGCCGCCCTCGTGCACGCCCTGCCAGAGCGCGTCACCGCCGCCCCCGCAGGCACCAGCGGCAATTTCGCGCTTGGCGGGTATGATCCTGAAAAGGACCGGAATTTCGTGATGTACCAACTGTCCGGCGGCGGCTATGGCGGCAACGCGCAGCATGACGGCCTGACCAATGGCTGCTCCACCATCGGCATTTCCAAAGCACCGCCGGTTGAGATTATGGAACAGGCATTTCCCGTGCTTTACCACCGCTACGCCCTGCGCGAAAATTCCGGCGGGGCAGGCGAACATCGCGGCGGTTTTGGTCTGGATTACGAACTGGAATTGCTGCGCGGCAACGCCAAAGCCAGCTTTGTGATGGATCACGGGCGGTTCGGCCCGCAAGGCGCGCTGGGCGGACAAGACGGCGCGGTGAACGAGGTCGAAGTCTGGCAATCAGGCCATCGCCACGTGCCGGAACATCTGTCCAAGGAACAAGACATTGATCTGGCCCCCGGCGATAGGGTGCGCGTCAAAACCCCCGGTGGTGGTGGCTATGGCGACCCCGCCAAACGCGACCCGAAACTGCTGGCCGAAGATATCCGTCTGGGGCGCGTCAAAGCCTAGGATCAGGATCGGTTCAGCAAAGGCGCAAGGGATTTCAAAAACGCCTGAACCGCACGCGCGGTTTCGCTTTGGCCAAAGCCCGCCAAATCCTTGGCCGACCAATCCTCAGGCGCTGCCATCGCCGCCTGCAGGTCATAAACCCGGCGTTTTTGCGCCTCTGACAGCGGCAGGTTTTGCGCCGTGGCCAGCAGCAGCAGACGCTCATGCACCTGTCGCATGCCCGCGAATGCCGCCAGCATCGGGGCCAACAGGGCCGGATTTTGCTGCCATGATTGCCCCTGAAACAAAACCTGCGTCACCCGCTGACCCGCGCCATTGCAATCATAATTGATACATCCCTGAAAGCCCGCAGATTGCAACCGTGCGTGGATAGTACAGCCATGCCCGGACCCAAGGTGGGCGCAAGCCACCCCAGCCGCCTTATCAATGGCAAACAGTTTGGATTTATCAAAAGCCAGCGCCACACAACACAGCGCTGAACACGCAGCGCAATCTGATTTCAGCGAAACATCATCCATGCCGACAGATGTGCCCGCCAAGCAGGTTTTTGGCAAGCACCAACAGCACCGACCTTGCGCGCAGCAAACCGCGCGA
This sequence comes from Paracoccaceae bacterium, assembly GCA_021775315.1. Taxonomy (GTDB): domain Bacteria; phylum Pseudomonadota; class Alphaproteobacteria; order Rhodobacterales; family Rhodobacteraceae; genus UBA5972. Next base: position 30,323 of record JAJFIC010000111.1, on the reverse strand, counting down.
CTAGCCTCGGGCGATCAACTGCGAAAGACACACAATGCTGCAAACCGCCATCGACCTGACCCGAAAACTGGTCGAAATGCCGACCATATCTTCCGACAGCAATCTGACGCTGATAAAATTCCTTCAAACCTATTTGCAGGGCTTGGGCGCGACCACAGAACTCAGCCATGACGAAACCGGAACCAAGGCCAATCTGTTCGCTACCATCGGCCCGGATGTTGATGGCGGCGTGGTTTTGTCGGGCCACACAGACGTGGTCCCGGTCGAAGGGCAGGACTGGACCAGTGATCCGTTTATTCTGCGCCAAGAAGACGAAAAACTGTTCGGGCGCGGCACCTGCGACATGAAAGGCTTTATCGCCTGCACGCTGGCATTTGCGCCACAATTCGCGCAGGCAAACCTGAAAAAACCGCTGCATTTCGCCTTTACCTATGACGAGGAAACCGGCTGCCTTGGCGCGCGGGTGCTGCTGGAGGCACTCAAAGCATCGGGCCGCAAACCGGCGACCTGCATCATCGGCGAACCCACCGGCATGCGCGTGATCGAAGGCCACAAAGGTTGCTGTGAAAATACCACGCACTTTGGCGGGTTAGAAGGCCACGGCTCCATGCCCTCCGCAGGCGTCAACGCGGTCGAATACGCCGCGCGCTACATCACGGAACTTTTGCGCATCGGCCAAGACCTGAAACCCCGCGCCCCGGCCTCCAGCCGGTTTGACCCGCCATGGACCACCATAAACGTCGGCGCAATCCGCGGTGGCGTGGCCCATAACGTCATCCCAAATACCTGCGAAGTCGACTGGGAATTCCGCCCGATCAACGCAGCCGACAAAAGTTTCGTGCGCCAGCGCATTGACACCTTCGCCGCCGAAACTTTGCTGCCGGAAATGCAATCGGTGTGGCCCCAAGCAACGCTTGAAACCGAAATCGTCGGCGATGTCGACGGCCTGATGCCGATGGAAAACAGCCAAGCCGTGGCCTTGGCGCAGGAACTGACCGGCGGTAATTCCGTCGGCCTCGTCCCCTTCGGCACCGAGGCAGGCCTGTTCCAGCAACTTGGCATTTCCACCGTGGTCTGCGGCCCCGGCCACATCGCACAGGCCCACAAACCAGACGAGTTCGTGTCGCTGCCGCAAATGGCAGAATGCCTGAAAATGCTTCAGGCCCTACTGGTAAAACTCAGCCGATGACGGCGAAAAATGCCGCTGGCCAAACCCGCAACCCTTGGCTAGCCTGATCGTGCATCAACCAACAAGAGGCCCCCCCATGTCCCAGATCGTCGACAAATTGAAATCCATCGTCGGCGATCAGTATTGCCTTTCAGAACAGGACGAACGGCAAAAATACGACCATGACGTCACCGGCGAATATGCAGGCCGGTCGCTGGCCGTGGTCCGCCCCGCATCTACCGCAGAAGTATCGCAAATTCTGGCGCTTGCCAGCGAAACCAAAACCCCGGTCGTGCCCTTGTCAGGCAATACCGGTCTGGCCGGTGGCGGCTTTGTCGGTGATGCCGGCGACAAGATCATCCTGTCAACCGACCGCATGAACGCCATCCGCGAAATCAACGTCAAAAGCCGCGTCGCCAAGGTCGAGGCGGGGGTGATCCTTGCCAATCTGCACGAAGCGGTTGAAGCCCATGATCTGGTATACCCGTTGCTGTTTGGCGCGCGAGGGTCCTGCATGGTCGGCGGCAATCTTTCGACCAACGCAGGTGGCTCAAACGTCGTGCGCTACGGCAACACCCGCGCCCTTTGTCTGGGGCTTGAGGTGGTCACGGCAGACGGTACAATCGTCAACCTGATGTCGGAATTGCACAAAGACAACACCGGTTACGATCTTAAGGATTTGTTCATCGGGGCCGAAGGCACGCTTGGCGTCATCACAGCGGCGGTGGTGAAACTGTTCCCAAAACCCAAAGCCTATGCAACCGCCATGGTATCTGTGCCGGATATCTCAGGCGCGCTGACCTTGTTGCACAAGCTTCAGTCCGCCAGCGGAGGCGGTGTCGAAGCCTTTGAATACATGCCAGAAGGCTATTTTCGTCATCTCAAACAGATCGATCCCAACGCGCCCATGCCTTTTGCCGAACCGGCCAAAGTCGGTATTCTGATCGAGGTTGCAGCCACCGCTGAACGCGACGCGCGGCCCAATGACGACGGCACAATCCCGGTGCAAGAGGTGCTGACAGAAACGCTGGGCGAACTGATGGAAGACGGCGCCGTGCTGGATGCCACCATCGCCCAGAATGCCGCACAGCGCAGCGAAATGTGGCGCCAGCGCGAAATGGCCTTTGAGGTGGCCAACCATCTTGGCGTGCCGATCACCACCGATGTGGCCGTGCCGCTTGATCGCGTGGCTGAATTCCTTGAAATGGCCAACGGCCGCCTGGCCAAGATCGCACCAAAGGCTGAACTGATTGAAATCGCCCATCTGGGGGATGGCAACCTGCATTACAGCCTGTGGGTCGATCCCGAAAACCCGGCCCCCGCCGACAAGGCCTTGCAGACCGAGATATACACAATGGTCGAGGACGTGGTTGACGAACTCAACGGTTCTTTTTCCGCCGAACACGGCATCGGCATCTCAAAACTCGGCTCGATGCAGCGGCGCAAAGACACAGGCGCGCTGATGGTCATGCGCGCGATCAAAGCGGCGCTCGATCCTGACAATATCATGAACCCCGGCAAAGTGCTGCCCTGACCCAATTGCGCTTGACTGAAAGGCATCGGTTGCACCTTTGGCGTGCTGTTCGTATATTTGCGCGAACTTAAAATATATGGACGCCATGCCTGCCCATAAATCCGACATCCACGCCTTTATCATGCGCCAAATCGTGCAGGGCCATTTGCGCCCGGGCGATGTCATCGACGAGGCCGCCCTTGGGCGCGATTTCGACGTCTCAAAAACCCCGATCCGCGAGGCGATCCTGCAACTCGAAGCCAACGGAGTGGTGGAAAAACGCGCGCGCGCCGGGGCGCGGGTGGCGCGACTGGAACTGGCGGAACTGATCGAATTGATCGAGCTTCATTCAGAACTGGAAGGCGCCGCCGCCTATCACGCAGCCCGCCGGGCAACCGGGCCGCAATTGGCGGCATTGAAAGACGCCGCAATAGCCTATGACGCAAGTTTCACAGCACCTCAAAACGGCACGTCAAACGCCTACGACCTGAACCTCGCCTTCCACCTCGCAGTATTTGAATGCTGCAATAACAGCGTGTTGCAACGGGAACTGGACCTGACCGGGGTGCGTCTGGTGTCGTATTTTCGAACCCAGGAAGGCCTCAGACCCACCGGACAACCGGCTGCCAGTTCAGAACACGCAGAAATCCTGAACGCCATCACCGAAGGCCGCGCTGATGATGCCAGACAAGCCATGCGCCGACATGCCGAAATAGCCAGCGACACCCTGCTTGACGTGCTCAGCCTGCTGAAATCCTGAAACACCTGCACTTGCCTATCAGCGTTCCAAAAATACTCGCCGCGCAGCGCACGCACGCCCCGAAGGGGCTAAAAGAAATGGCCCGCAGGGCCTCCGCCGCCCTAAATCAAACCAGCTTACCCAGCAATTCCAGAAACACCGCCTGTTCCGCTGTCGACAAAGGCGCCAGCGTCTGTTCGGTGATCGCTTTCGCCTGACTTTCCAAGCGCGCAAACAACGCGCGCCCCATCGGGCTAAGATCAACATTGGTGCGCCGCTTGTCGAACTGATCCCGCTTTGTTGTCAGCAGGTTGCGTATCACCAAACGATCCACCACACCCTTGATTGTGGCCGCATCCATGGCGGTTTCCCGCCCCAATGCGTTCTGGGAAAGTGTGCCGCGTTCGCAAAGCTTGGCCAGCACCGCAAATTGCGTCGCCGTCAATTCAGTGACCGCCTCAGAAAAGATCGACAGATGCCGCTGGCTGGCCCGGCGCAGAATGAACCCGACCTGGCTGTCCAGATGGTAAGGTTTCAGATCCTGATCCTTATCGGGGCTTGAATTTGTCATCACCAACAAAGGTGACGGAAAATGAATTGACAGTAAAGAACCTTCCCCGCAAAATCCGTTTGTATACGAATGAATTTTACCACGAGCGGACCATGCCCATGACCTATCATCGCCCCGATACGCTGGATCAGGCTTTGCAGATATCCGCTCGCCCGGATGTTCATGTGCTGGCCGGGGGCACCGATGTGTATCCCGCCCAGCAAGGCCGCGATCTGCCCGCCGAAACGCTGGACCTGACTGCAATAGACGCGCTGTCCGGCATCACAAAAACCGATCAGGGCTGGCGTATTGGCGCAACGACCCGCTGGTCCGAGGTGGCGCAAGCCGACCTTCCGCCCGGTTTTGACGCGCTGAAACAAGCCGCACGCGAGGTAGGCTCGCTCCAAATCCAAAACGCCGGCACGGTGGCTGGCAACCTGTGCAACGCCTCACCCGCCGCGGACGGTGTGCCGCCTCTGCTGGTGCTGGAGGCCGAGGTTGAACTTGCCGCGCAAACCGGCACCCGCCGCCTGCCGCTGACATCATTTCTGACAGGCGTGCGCCAGACGGCCCTTGGCCAAGGCGAAATCGTCTCGGCAATACATATCCCGGATACTGCTTGTCGCGGCCAGTCCGCCTTTGTCAAACTTGGGGCGCGGGAATACCTCGTGATTTCCATCGCCATGGTGGCGGTCCGGTTGGAACTGTCAGGTGACAAAATCACAAAAGCCGCAATCGCCGTCGGGGCCTGCAGCCCTGTGGCGCAACGCTTGCCCGGTTTGGAAGCCGCGTTGACCGGCCAATCCGTCAACGCACCGGATACTTGGCAGGACGCAATGCAGGCCGACATCTCGCAGCGTCTTTCGCCGATAGATGACATCAGGGCCGACGCGGCCTACCGCCGTCACGCCGTTGCGCGACTGCTCAATCAAGCGATTGCACAGGCGGGTGTGGCATGACCAACCTGACTGTTAACGGCAAAACCCACCAAGTCACAGCCCCCATGGGCCGACGGCTAAGCGACGTACTGCGCGATGACATTGGCCTTACGGGTACCAAAGTCGGTTGTGACGCCGGGGATTGTGGCGCCTGCACCGTGCTGCTGGATGGCGCGCCGGTCTGTGCCTGTTTGACCAGTCTGGCGCAGGCCAGTACAGCAGAGGTGACCACGGTTGAGGGGTTGGTTGAGGACAATCACACCACCTTAAAACGCCACTTTCTGCGATACGGCGCGGCGCAATGCGGTATCTGCACCCCCGGCATGCTGATGGTCGCGACCGCCTTGCTGGCGCACGCGCCGCATCCGACCGAGCGGCAGGTTAAAGACGCTCTTGGCGGCGTCCTTTGCCGTTGCACCGGGTACACCAAGATCATCGCGGCGGTGATGCACGCCAATGATCCGCTGCCTGATCAGGTGCAGGCACCCATCGGCCAAGCGGTCGGCGCGGCGGTTGAGCGTTTGGATGGTGTCACCAAAGTCGCCGGGACCGAAGCGTTTGGCGCAGACATCAATCGCGCCGGGACTTTGCTGGTGCGCGCCATCCGGTCGCCCTATTTTCACGCCTTGTTCACCCTTGGTGATCTGGCAGGGTGGCAGGCCGCCCATCCCGGTATTGTGGCCGTACTAACCGCCGCTGACATTCCGGGCATCAATTGTTTTGGCACCATTCCGCCCTTCGTCGATCAACCGGCGCTGGCAGAAAACCACACCCGGTTCCGGGGCGAGGCAGTGGCGCTGGTGGTCGGCGAACCTGACGCCGTGCATGCAATGATACCGCAGGATTTCCCGGTCACATGGCAGGAACTTCCCCATAGCCTTGAAACCGCTGCGGCCCTCAAACCAAATGCCCCGCAACTGCATGACCACCGCCCCGGCAATGTGTTGACCACTGGCCGCGTCCGCTGTGGCAATGCTGAAAAAGCCCTGAAAGCCGCTGAATTCACTGCTGAGGTTTCGGTGCAAAGCGCTTATGTCGAACACGCCTATATCGAACCCGAGGCCGGGATCGCATGGATGGAGGGCGACACGCTTGTAGTGCAGGCCTGCACACAGGCCCCGGTGATGGATCTTGAAGAAACTGCCAAAGTTCTGGGCCTGCCACGCGATAAAATGCGGATCATTCCGTCAGCCACGGGCGGCGGATTCGGCTCCAAACTTGATGTATCGCTGCAACCTTTGATCGGGCTGGCGGCGATGGTCACCGGGCGACCCTGCCGGATGGTGTATTCACGCGCTGAAAGCATGATGTCCACGACCAAACGGCACCCGTCAACCGCGCTGGCCCGCGCCGGTTGCGACGCCGATGGTAATGTGACCGCCCTTTGGTATCGCGGCGATTTCAACACCGGGGCCTATGCCAGTTGGGGCCCGACCGTGGCCGGGCGGGTGCCGGTGCATGCCTCTGGGCCGTATCGTACGCCAAATTATGATGCTGAGGCCCGCGCGGTGCATACAAACGGTCCCATCTCGGGCGCATTTCGCGGCTTTGGTGTGCCGCAAGCGGCCATCGCGCAGGAAGTGTTATACGAGGATCTGGCGCTCGCCACCGGCATTGACCCTTTGGAATTTCGTTTCAAAAACGCGCTAAGGGATGGCGACAAAGCCACCTTTGGGCAGGTGATCGCCTCGACCGGTATTGCCGAATGTCTTGCGGCCCTGCGCCCGGCATGGGCGCAGGGGTTGCGTGATGTGGCAGACTGGAACGCGGCGCATAAAAATGTGAAACGCGGCCTTGGTGTTGCGTCCTGCTGGTATGGCTGCGGCAATACCGGCCTGCCGAACCCGTCGACCATTCGCGCCGGGGTGACACAATCAGGCCAAGTGGTGCTGCATCAGGGCGCAACTGATATCGGGCAGGGCGCCAACACCGTGATTGCCCAGATTTTCGCCGACGCGGCGGGGATCCGGCTGGATGAGATCACCCTGATCGGCCCTGATACCGCACTAACGCCCGATTGCGGCAAAACCTCAGCCTCGCGCCAGACGTTTGTTACCGGTCGCGCGGCGCAAAAGGCCGGGCTGGCGTTGCGGGCGAAGCTGTCAAATTCCGGCGTTGGTGAGGCTTGGAAAACCCGGGTGGCAGACATGCCATTAGACCCGCTTGGCTATGCGATTTCGGTTGAGGAGACGTATGATCCGCCGACCTCGCCGCTCGATGAAAACGGGCAGGGCTCGCCCTATGCGGTCTATGGATTCGGCGCACATCTGGCCGAGGTGTCGGTTGACCTTGGCCTTGGCATTGTCAAAGTCCGCCAACTGGTTGCAGCACATGATCTGGGCCGGACGATCAACCCGATGCTGGCGGAAGGGCAGGTCGAAGGCGGCGTCGCCCAAGGATTAGGCATGGCCCTGATGGAGGAATATATTCCCGGCCGCACCGAAAACTTGCATGATTACCTGATACCTACGATTGGCGACATGCCGCAGATCCGCTCGATCTTCATAGAAAAGCCCGACCCCGAAGGCCCGTTTGGGGCGCGCGGTCTGGGCGAACATGTTCTGATCCCGACCGCCCCTGCAATCCTGAACGCGATCCGACACGCAACCGGCGCACGGTTGACGCAGGTTCCAGCACTGCCTTACCGGGTTCTGAACGCAATAAAAGAGGCTGCAAATGGCTGAATCAGATACTGCGAAACCCGGTGAAAAAATCCGCTGCGATGCCTGCCCGGTGATGTGTTACGTGGCCGAAGGGCGGGCCGGGGCTTGCGACCGTTACGCCAACGAAAACGGCGCGATCATCCGGGTTGATCCGCTGACTTTGCTCAATGCAAGAATTGCCGCAGGCGATCAGGTGAAACCATTTTTGGCGGGGGATTGGGATGGTGGTCTGGTGGACGATGGCCAGACATTTGTCACCGCTATTGGTTCCGGCACCACCTATCCCGATTACAAACCCGCGCCTTTCATCGTCAGCCAGCAGATCGACGGCGTTGACATGATCACGGTCGTGACCGAGGCGATTTTTTCCTATTGCGGCGCTAAAGTCAAAATCGACACCGACCGGCATCTGGGCCATGAAGGCGCGGTTGTGCGGGTCAGGGACGAGGCCGTGGGCCATGTGATGACCAGCGAATATGGCAGCCAGATGTTGTCGCTTGGCGGGGTCGATCACCTGACGGGTGGCACCAAGTCCGAAGGGCGGGTGACGTGTGACGCGCTGATGCAATTGTGCAATCGGCAAGCGGTTGAAATGTCGGTGGATGACGGCGCGACCGTCATCGTTGAGGCAGGACAGCCGCCCGAGGTCGATGGGCATAAGGAACAGCGGATGCGGGTCGGTTGCGGCTCGGCCACGATCGGGATGTTCGCGTCGCAATGGCACGGGCTGGTGGACGAGGTGGTGGTGGTTGATGACCATATCACTGGCGTGGTTTCCGAGCATCAGGCGGGCAAGGTTCTGGGCTGGGAAGGCACCGGCATCAAGATCCTTGGGCGGCGCTCAACGCCGGGGCGGTATTTTCAAGTGGCTGAACCCGGCCTTGGCTGGGGCGGCACCGATATCAGTGATCCGTTGTCGATCCTTGGCCCGTGGAACGCCAAAAAGGGCGCGCGACCGGGGCTGCGGGTGATGATGGTGTCCACCACGGGCGAACAGTTTGCCTATTATGAACTTGATGCGGTTTTGGAACCGGTAAAGATGGATTTGCCGCAAAACCTGATGCGCTCGGTCCAGTTGATCGATGAAAACTGCGAACCGGCATTGTGTTCGGTGTTGTTTATGGGGGGCGCTGGTGGCTCATTGCGCTCAGGGGTTACGGAAAACCCGGTGCAACTGACACGTTCGGTCAGGGCGCGTGACACGTCGGTGACCTGTGGCGGTGCGCCGGTTTATGTCTGGCCCGGTGGCGGGATTACGGTGATGGTGGACGTGCTGGCCATGCCGGAAAACGCTTTTGGCTATGTGCCGACGCCTGCGATTGTCGCGCCCTTGGAGTTTACCATGCCGCAAGTGGAATATGCACGGCTGGGCGGACATATGGGGTCGATACGCTCGGTTAAGGATGTGTTGCTTCACGGTGGGGAATATGGCGGCGATACGCGCGGCATTGCGCCGGAACAGGGCGATCTGCCTTGGCGGCGGCGTTAAGTGGAGCAACCACAAGCGCATATGTTGGACGGGCGGCGGCTGCATCTGCGTCACGGCCCGATTGATCTGATTATCCGGGTCTGGGGCCGAGATTGGCAGGCGGCTTTGGCTGCCGCTGAGGTGCGGTTTCAGACGGTGCTGGTTGAGTTGGTGGACGAGCTTGATCTGCTGCGCGCGCCTTTGGGGCCACAGTGGCCACAGGGTGTCATTGCGGGGCGCATGGCGCGCGCGGTGGCGCCGTTTGAGGTGTTTGTCACGCCCATGGCAGCGGTTGCCGGCGCGGTGGCGGACGAGGTTTTGGCGGCACTGGTGGCCGGGCATGATTTGCGCCGGGCTTATGTCAATAACGGCGGTGATATTGCCTGTTATCTTGCGTCGGGTCAGCAATTGCGCGCCGCCGTGCCGGGGTTTGGCGCGGTGACATTGAACGCGGCACAAAACGGGCGCGGGCTTGCAACCTCGGGCTGGCGGGGGCGGTCACACTCGTTCGGTATTGCCGATGCCGTCAGCGTGGTGGCGCGCGACGCGGCGGCGGCGGATGTGGCGGCGACGCTGATTGCCAATGCGGTTGATCTGCCGGGACATGGCGTGATTTCGCGCCGGGCGGCGGTTGATTTGTTGCCAGACAGTGATCTGGGCGGGCGGTTGGTGACGGTGGCTGTTGGCGCGCTGACGGATGGCGAGATTGCCAAGGCGTTGTCTGCGGGTCACGATGTGGCCCTACGGATGCGGGCCGCCGGGCGGATTTCGGCGGCGGCTTTGTTTTTGGGGGAGCAGAACATGACCGTCGGGGACTTCCCGGGCGAACTAATAAGGAACGAGAAAGATGCCAGACTTCAAATTGCGTAAAACCATGCTGTTTATCGAAGATATTCACCATGATGGCGGCCCTGTTGGTAAAAATGTGCGGCAACGCGCGGCGATGGTGGCGTTGGTCAGCAACCCGATGGCGGGCGGCTATGTCGAGGATTTGCAATCGGCGATGGACGATCTGAAACCGCTGGGCCTGATGATGACGGATCATCTGATTGAAGCCTTGGGCGGGGTGGATGGCATTGACGGTTACGGCAAAGCCGGGCTGGTCGGTGAAGGTGGCGAGCTGGAACATACCGCGCTGTGGCACGTGCCGGGGGGCTATGCCATGCGCGCCCGTCTGGGCGAGGCGCGGGCGATTGTGCCAAGTGCGATGAAAATCGGCGGGGTCGGTACGCGCATCGACATTCCGCTGGGCCATATTAATGCCGCCTACGTCCGCAGCCATTTTGATGCGATGGAAGTGGGTGTGCCGGATGGGCCAAAGGCGGGCGAGTTGTTGTTCGCGCTGGCCATGAGCAAGGGCGGCCGTATCCACGCCCGGATGGGTGGACTTGGGGTTGAAGATGTGATTGGGCAGGACGGGCTGCGTTAGAACGTGGGCTGTTAACCTAAGCGGGACCGCAGGTGTGTGGCGGTTTTGAGGCGTAGGACAAAGATCAAGGACTTAGCCGGAATTTGTTTCGCGCGCGAAACATTTTCGGTATCCTGTTACCCCATTAAAATCGTTTATTAACAAACTCCTAACGCGGCATTAACACTTTAGGCCGCCGCGTTCGCAAAGGGATCAACGGCATAGTCCACCCCCGCCAGATAAAGGCCGTAGGGCGGGCAGACCGTGCCGCAAGCGGCGCGATTGCGGGCCTCAAGCGCGGTTTTCATATCGTCAGGCTGCCAAGAACCAGCGCCGACATGCTCTAACGAACCAACAATGCTGCGCACTTGATTATGCAAAAACGAACGCGCCCGGATGTCAAACCGATATTCGGTGCCATGCGGGATGACATGGGCGGTGATCGTGATCTGATCGAGGGTTTTTAGCGGCGAGGTTGCCTGACAATGCGTTGAGCGGAAGGTGGTGAAATCATGCTTGCCGATCAAATGGCTGGCGGCCTGTTGCATGGCGTTAAGGTCCAAAGGACGGCCGACCCGCCAGACATATCCTTTGTCATGGGTCAGGGGGGCACGTCGCGCTTGCAGGCGAAACAGATAGCGTCGCCCGAGGGCGGAAAACCTCGCATGAAAATCCGGCGGTGCAGCGGCGACTTGCAGGATCGCCACGGGTGCGGGTTTTAGGTGATGGTTCAGCGCCTCGGACAGGCGAAACGGTGACCAGTCGCGCGCCATTTCGCAATGCGCCACCTGACCTGTTGCGTGAACGCCTGTGTCCGTGCGCCCGGCGGCAAAAATGCCGGGCATGTCGGGTTCAAGCTTGCGCAGGGCCTGTTCCACGGTTTGCTGCACGCTCGGTTGCGATTTCTGGCGTTGCCAGCCGCAAAACGGTGCGCCGTCATATTCTATTTTCAGGGCAAATCTGGGCATGGGGATGCGATATAGGTTGTGGTGCATTTTGCCAATCCCTGCGATTGGTTTTCGTGGTGGGTTTTCCGGTGGGTATTGTGTGCCAAAAAGAAATGTGCCGCGGACCGGGCCAACATCGCTGAACGCTTGTTGGCAGGGAGGGGGCGCGGCCCCCTCGGCACATGGCGCCTCACCCCCGGAGTGTTTGAGGAACAATGATGCAGGGAGCGGAAAGTGATCTTGGGGTTATCATTCCGCGCAAAAATCCCTATTTCTGGGTCAACACCAGCGAAAGGTGAAAGATTTTGGGGTTGAGTGATATTGCAGACGGTTTGGCGCGCAGCATCGAGGATGCAGCGGCGCGCGCCAGTGGGGCCTTGTTTGAGCCTGTGATACGGTTGGGCGTGACCGGCCTGTCGCGGGCAGGCAAGACGGTGTTTATCACGTCGCTTGTGGCCAATCTGCTGGATCGCGGGCGGATGCCGCAATTATTGGCTGCTTCGGGCGGGGCGATTGTTGCGGCCTATTTGCAGCCGCAGCCGGATGATACGGTGCCGCGTTTTGAGTTTGAAAACCACCTTGCGGCTTTGACCGGCCCCAAGCCTTTCTGGCCGCAATCCACCCGCGCGGTCAGCCAGTTGCGTTTGTCGCTGAAGGTGCAGCCCGCCGGATTGCTGGCGGGATTAACCGGCGCGCGTCTGGTGCATCTGGATATTGTGGATTACCCCGGCGAATGGTTGCTTGATCTGCCTTTGATGGATCAGAGCTATGCCGAATGGTCGGCCAGCGCGCTGGAATTGGCGCAAGGCACGGCGCGGGCGGATATTGCGCGCGACTGGAACCTGCTGGCGGCAGGGGCGGATGGCACAGCAGCCTTTGACGAAGCGGAGGCGCAGACGCTGGCCGAGACGTTCACCGCCTATCTGTCAGAGGCGCGCGAGGCTGGATTTTCCGCCTGCGCACCGGGGCGATTTTTGATGCCCGGTGAAATGGAAGGCTCGCCCGCATTGACATTTGCGCCCCTTCCAAAGCCGGATCGTCCACCACGCGGCACGCTTTGGCGCGAAATGGAGCGGCGGTTTGAGGCCTATAAATCCCGCGTCGTTAAACCGTTCTTCCGCGATCATTTCGCAAAGATCGACCGTCAGATCGTGCTGGTTGACGCACTCGGGGCGATCAGCAATGGGCCGCAGGCGGTCGAGGATTTGCGGGGCGCGATGAGTGATGTTTTGCGCGCTTTCCGCCCGGGCCGCAATTCCTGGCTGTCCTTTCTGATGGGCAAAAAGATCGAGCGTATCTTGTTTGCCGCCACCAAGGCCGATCATTTGCATCACAGCCAGCACCCACAACTGACCGCGATCATGCAGGCATTGCTGCGCGAGGCCAAAGACCGGGCGGATTACGCCGGGGCCGGGACGGCGGCCATGTCGATCGCCAGTTTGCGCGCCACGGTGGAAGAGGTGTTGGACCATGAGGAACGCAAGCTTGATTGTGTGCGCGGTGTCTTGGCCGATACCGGCAAGATGACGGCGTTGTATCCCGGCGCTTTGCCAACGGACCCGGCGCAATTGTTAACACCCGCACGGCAGGGGGCGGCGGTATGGCTTGAGGCCGATTATAAAGTGATGCGGTTTCAACCGGCGCGGCTGAACCTTAAGCCGGGCGAGGGGCCACCGCATATCCGTCTGGACAAGGCGGCAGAGTTTTTATTTGGGGATCGGTTGCGATGAGTATGAAAAACGGCCCGGTTGTGATCGAAATGGATGGGCTAGACGAAATCACCCCGGCGACGGCGCCTTTGGTGCCTGACCTGCATGACGATCTGCCAAAAGGTCAGGCGGTTCAGACACTTGCCCTGCTGGCGGCGCGTAAGCCCTCGTTCCTGTGGCGGTTATTTGTTGGTACTTTGCTGGCGCTGTTGACCACCGTGATTTCCATCGCCGCCTGGGATTTCGCCGCCGATATGCTGGGGCGCAATATCTGGCTTGGGCGGGCGGTGCTGGCAGGGGTTGGGCTGTTTCTGTTCGCGGGCCTTGGCCTTTCGCTGCGCGAATATCTGTCGCTGGCCAGATTGCGCCGGGTTGATCGGTTGCGCAGCGCGGTGGACGAGGCATTGGTGCTGGGCGAACTTGCGCAGGCCAGGGCGATGTCAGACCAGTTGGCCGCCTTTTACCGAGGCCGCGAAGATATGCGCTGGGCGCGCGAAAACCTGACCACACGCCGCGACGAAGTGCTGGATGGCGACGCGTTGCTGGCCGTGACCGAGCGCGACCTGATGACCCCGCTTGACGCTGCCGCTAAGCGCGAGGTCGAGGCCGCCGCGCGTCAGGTGGCCAGCATCACCGCGATCGTGCCGCTGGCGCTTGCCGATGTGGTTGTCGCGTTGACGGCGAACCTGCGCATGGTGCGCCGGATTGCTGAGATTTATGGCGGCAGGGCGGGCTCGTTCGGCTCGTGGCGTTTGCTGAAAACCGTTTTGGTGCATCTGGCGGCCACGGGTGCTGTGGCCGTGGGCGATGATCTGATCGGCTCGGTGCTTGGCGGTGGTCTGGTGTCAAAACTGTCGCGCCGTTTTGGCGAAGGCGTGGTCAATGGTGCGCTGACCGCACGGGTTGGTGTTGCCGCAATGGAGGTCTGTCGCCCGATGCCGTTTCGCGCCTTGCCGCGACCGCGTGTGACGTTGTTGGTCAAAAACGCCCTGACGGGTTTGTTTACCCGCAGCTAACCTGCCCACCCTTCTTCTTTTTCAAAATATCCTCGGGGGAGGTCCGGAGGGGGCAGACAGCCCCCTCCGGCCATCGCCTGAATGCAAAGCATCAGGCCGCATTATCAAACCCCTGAACCCCCTGATCCGGGCCAGCGCAATCCAGCCTGAACCGGGGGCACAAGATCGCCGCTGACCAGTCGCGACAGCAGTTTTTGCATTGGTCCAAGACCGCTGATTGGGGCCAGCACGTGATCGCGCAAGATCGGCAGAACCCGGCTGTCTGACTGGTATAGCGGTGTAAATAGGCGGCTGATCGCCTGATAGGTCCGGATGTGATTGCGCCGCGCCATCCGGTAGGTTTCAAGCGCGTTCACCAGATCTGCGCGCGCGGCAATGGCGCTGGCAAGGGCAAAGGCATCCAGCAGGGCCATGTTCGCGCCCTGACCCAGTTGCGGGCTGGCCGTGTGGGCGGCGTCGCCGATATGCACCAGCCGCGAACTGACCGGGTTTGTTAGGGTGCCGTGGCTGTAGCGAGCCATGGTGAAATCGGAATGTTGGCCTACCTGATTGATGAAAGGCGCAAATTCCGGCCAAAGCCTGTGAACACTATCGCGCCAGTGATCAAGCGGGGTTTGTTGCCAGTTCGGCAGGTCGCTATGCCTAAGCGACCAAAAGATCGCCGCCTTAGAACCCGGCCCATCCAGCAGTCGCCCAATCGGCAAAACCCCGGCCATGATCGCCGAGCCCCGGTATTTCTGGCTAAGGGCATTCATGGGCAACGGGCTGTCTTGCGGCCAGTCCACGGTGGCCCAAAGTGCGCCGAACGGCAGCGGCTGGTTCACAATCGGTGACAGGGGGGAATGCGCCCCGGTCGCGTCAATAATCAGGTCAAACGGATCTTCGTTTTCGCCGGATTGGGTGTGCAGGTGGCGGCCATTGCCTGCCAGTCTGGTGGCGCGAATGCGCGCGTTCGGGATCACGGTCACACCTGCCTGTTCGGCGGCGCGAAACAGGGCCGCAAACAGACTGGCGCGATGAATGGCCAGCCCAAAGCCATCGCCATAGCCTGCCTTCAGCACCAGTTTATTGGCCGGGCTGGTATGGCCGGTCAGGTGTTTGATTTTGTTGCCGTGGGCAAGTGCTTCGGGCAGCGCGCCTGCGACCTGCATGACGACTTGTCCGACGGGTTGGATCACCAGACCCGAGCCGACCGGCTCCGGCTGGTCGAACTGATCATAAAGGTGGATGTTATGGCCCTGCTGCGCCAGCAAAGCGGCGGCGGCCAACCCGGCGATGCCGCAACCGGCGATGGCGATGTTAAGCTTGGTCTGCATGATGTTGCCTAGCGTTTTGCCAAAGCTCTGTACAGGGCGGTGCGGCCTTTTGGGCCTGCTGATCGCTATGCAAAGTGGACAGATTAAACACTGTCGGTTACGGTTCTGCCAAATTTGACCAGAGGTATTCGGAGCGGTGATTTGATTGATTTTACCATTTTGCTGGTGGCAGCGATCGGGTTTTTGCTGGTGGTGTTTATCCGGCTGCAAAAGCGGGTTTCGGCGTTAGAAGACAAGCTGGAAAAAAACCTGGATCAACTGCGTCAGGCGCAACGAACATCAGAGGCCGCGGCGTACCAGACCTACAAGCCCCCGGTCACAGCAGCACCGGTTGAACCCAAACCGAATCCAGCCGCCGCAGAGGCCACCAAACCCCAATCCATTACCGAAGGCGTTAGCACACCAACTGAGCCGTGGAAGGTTGCGGCGCAAAATTCCGCGCAGGAAAACGCCGCACTTTTGGCCCGGTCCGGGGTCGAAAAGGCACCCAAGCGGGCTGTGCCGTCAAAGCGTTACTTGTTTGACGCGGATGTGATTGGGGCTGCACTGAACTGGGCGCGGCTTAATTGGTTCTATCTGGTTGCGGCGGCCTCGCTTGGGTTGGCGGGGGTGTTTTTGGTGCAATATGGCGTCGAAACTGGCGTCCTGTCACCGGCCATGCGTGTGGCATCGGCCTTGGTGCTGGGCGCGGTTCTGATCGCGTTTGGCGAATATTTGCGCCGTAAAGGTGGTGATCGAGCGGATGATTTATTTGCCTATTTGCCGTCGACCTTTGCCGCAGGTGGTTTGCTGTCGTTGTTTGCCGCCGTGCTGTCGGCGCGGGTTTTATATGATCTGATCGGGCCTGAGGCGGCCTTGTTTGGCTTGGCATTGATCGGTGTTTTGGCCGTTCTGATCGGCTGGTTTTATGGGGCATTGTTGGCCGGGATCGGCATTCTGGGTGCTGTGCTGGCGCCGTTTCTGGTTGGTGGCGATCCGGGCTCTGCGAACCTGCTTTATTACTATTTCGCAGTCATTACCTTGACGGCAATGGCGGTGGATACGTTCAAACGCTGGGCCTGGTTGTCGGGTTATGCGGTTTTGCTGGCCTTTGCCGGGGCCGCAAATATCTTTGCCGTCGCTGGTGGCGGGCTGCATTTTCTGGCCTTTGGTTTGGTAGTCACGCTGGCCGCTGCGGTCATTCCAGAGCGGCGTTTGACGCCGCAGCAATCCGGCACGATGGTTCTGGAACAGCTTGTTTCGCTGCTTAGCAGCAAGTTTCAATTTGAGGGTGAAACCGGGTTTCCGACGCGTCTGGTGGCGGGGGTCTTTGCCGCAACAACAGGTGCCGGGTTTTGGGTTGCCAGCACTGAGGGGGGCAGTTTCTGGCTGGTGCTGAGCGTGCTGATGATCCTGTTTGGCCTGTCGGCAATCTGGATGCGTTCGGCCCGCGCCCTTGGCGATCTGGTGGTGCTGCCGATGCTGGCCTTGCCCGGTCTGATCTGGCTGGAGGTGGCCATTTGGGGTCCGGTGATCAAGGCCTGGGACATCGCGGCGGTTCCGCTGGACGAAGAAGCGGCACCTTGGAGCGTGATGATCCTGCTGGGTGCGGGTCTGGTGATGTCGCTGGTGGCCGCTTGGCGCAGCTATACAGGCGCGCCTTATCGCGCGATCTGGGCTTTGGCAGCGGCGGTTCTGGCGCCGTTGGTGGCGATCGTTCTGGAACTGTTTTGGCAGCCATCGCGGGTTATCGGCGCGGATGTCTGGGCCTTGCATGTGATGGTCGTGGCGGCCCTGATGGTGCTGCTGGCCGAACGGTTTGGCCGCAAGGATGGTGCCGATCACACCGCCGCGGCCTATTTCACGCTGGCGGCGCTGACGATGATTTCGCTGGCGTTGATTTTGATGCTGTCAGCCGCGGCGCTAACGCTGGCGCTGGCGGTGATGGTCTTGGTGGCCACGGTTCTGGATCGGCGGTACGCGCTGCCTGCGGTGCCGGTTTTCATCAATGTCGGCGTAGGGGTGATGATGTGGCGGCTGGTGCTTGATCCGGGGGTATTTTGGGCATGGGATGCGCCGCTTTGGGAGTTTGTGGCGATCTTTGTGGCGGTGCTGTTGTTGCTGTGGGCGTCGCGTTTGTTGCTGGCGCAAAGCGGGCGACGGATCAGTTTTGCGGTTGCCGATGGCGCGTTCTGGAGCCTTGCAGCGGTGTTTGGCTCGATCCTGATCTTGCGGGTTGCCGATCTATACTGGCCAATGAAGGGCCTGAGCCATGCGGTGGTTTCGATGATGGGGATTGTCTGGTTGGTGTCGGCCGCAAATCAGTTGTGGCGGTTGCAGTATGATGAACTGCGGCGTTGGATCAGGATTGGGCTGGCGGGCTTTTATGCCCTTGTTGGGCTTGGTGCGCTGGCGGTGGCGACGACTGACGTTAATCCGCTGTTTAATGCCTGGGAGCCGGTATACGGGCCTTATGTGCTGGATTCGCTGTTTGTGGCCTACGCTTTGCCAGCGTTGCTGTTCCTGCTGGTCGCGGCTTGGTTCAGCCATTTGCCGAACTGGCTGCGTTACATCATCGGGGGGCTTGGGGTGTTTTACAGTGGGCTTTATGTGGCGCTGGAAATCCGGCGGTTTTGGCGTGGTGATGACTTGTCGGTTGCCGGGACCACGGACCCCGAGCTTTACACCTACACGGTTGCGATGCTGCTGGCGGCAACCGGATTGCTGTTCTTCGCGTTTTACCGCCATTCCGATTTGTTGCGCAAACTGGCATTGGCGGGCATCGGCCTGACGGTGGCCAAAGTATTCCTGATTGACGTTTCCGGGCTGACCGGGTTGACGCGGGTCTTCTCGTTTCTGGTGCTGGGACTGGCGCTGGCCGGTTTGGCGTGGCTGGATCGGTGGTTTGGGACGCGCGTGAGCGGCAAAGACACTGAGGCAGGTGATAAACCTCCATCCGCGTGAGATATTGCCGGGTGATCGGAAATTGTGATAGTCTTGGAGAATATTTGATACAAATAGTCAGGGAGCAAGTTTATGGATAAAGTTACTTTCACCGTTAGTTTGAAGGATCACCAAAACTGCGGACTCAAGGGATTCACGTGTATGATTCACCTATGGCCAGCCGCCGGAGAGCGAGCGATACTTTTGCATGAATTCGCCGTCCCGGAAGATGGTTCACCATGGCCGGTCCAGATGGAAAAGATGCGGCGAGTCGTCAAAGTCAGCTTGCTTGGGCCAATTGTACAATCTGCCCACAGAATTGTGAATTTCTCGCACTATGTCGCGCCCTATCTGTTGGAGGATCTTTGCTTAAACTATGAAATGGCGAGTTGTCCGGCCATAAAAGGGTATCACCCGGAAGATGCCTGCATCTCAGCCCCTTCTGCTGAAGAAATCGGAAACGTTGATGAGGAAACCCCAAGCCATCGCGGCTTTGATCCTGAGGATACCAAGCTTGGTTGCCGAAAAATCAGTGTATCAGTGATAAACTCAAATGGCGACGCGCAAAGCGGTTATCTGGCGCAGGCCCATTACGTGACCTTACCGCCAATGACCGAGGCGATCGAGGCCCCTGCGGTGCTTCAGATTCGGCAAGGCCGCAATCCGATTGATGTGATAATCTGGCATAAAGACGATCCCGCTAAATGGATTAAGGCCCGTGTTCGGGCATTCGTTTCCGACCAGACGGTGATTGTTGTGCTGAGCGGCGCTGATGTGCGTTCCGCAGAGGTAACCGTCAGCGATTGACCGTCTGGACGGGGCCGGATCATCGGTCTATAACGCCCGCATGGGACGTATATTCGGCATTATCCTGCGAATTACAGACCCGGCGCTCAGAGCCTGAGTAGCCGGGAGCTTGGCGTATGAAATCTCGCGCCGCACCTCATCCAGATTTGACATTAAAAGCGGAGCCGACACATCATGTGCGCCGATACCCCTGACTACAAAGATACTCTGAACCTGCCTGTCACCGATTTTCCGATGCGGGCGGGATTGCCGAAACGTGAACCTGAATGGCTGGCGCGGTGGGAGCAGATCGGCATTTATGACCGGCTGCGCGAAAAGACCGGGCGCGAAAGTTTTGTGCTGCATGACGGCCCGCCCTATGCCAACGGGCATCTGCATATCGGGCACGCGCTGAACAAGACGCTGAAAGATATGGTTGTGCGCAGCCAGCAGATGATGGGCAAAGACAGCCGGTATGTGCCGGGCTGGGATTGCCACGGCCTGCCGATTGAGTGGAAAATCGAAGAGCAGTACCGCGCTAAGGGCAAGAACAAGGACGACGTGCCGATCAACGAGCTGCGCGGCGAGTGCCGCAAGTTTGCCGAGGGTTGGGTCGATATCCAGCGCGACGAGTTCAAGCGGCTGGGGATCACCGGCAACTGGGCTGATCCCTATAAGACGATGGATTTTAGTTCTGAGGCGGTGATTGCTGAGGAGTTCATGAAGTTCGTAATGAACGGCGCGCTTTATCGTGGGTCAAAGCCGGTGATGTGGAGCCCGGTTGAAAAGACCGCGCTGGCTGAGGCTGAGATCGAGTATCACGATCATCAGAGCCATACGATCTGGGTGAAGTTTCCGGTGGTTGGCAAGTCTGTAGATGGCGAGTTAGTTCCGGCGTCGGATTTGAGTATTTTTGGCAATAAAGAAGCCGATGTGTCGGTTGTGATCTGGACGACAACGCCCTGGACGATCCCGTCAAACAAGGCCGTGGCCTATAATCCAAAGATTGCCTATGGGCTTTACCGGGTTGAGGAAACGCAAGAAGAAAGCTGGACCGCGCTAGGTGATTTGTTCCTGCTGGCCGATGCGCTTGCGGCGGATGTTTTGGAGAAATCGCGGGTTACAGAATTTACGCGGGTCAAGGATGTGACGGCGGATGATCTGGACGGGTTGGTGATGAAGCACCCGTTTGCCGATCTTGATCCGTTCTGGGATTACGCCGAAAGCGTTCCGATGATCGACGGCGATCATGTGACGGATGAGGCCGGGACGGGGTTTGTGCACACCGCACCGAGCCACGGTGCTGACGATTATGAATGCTTTGTGAAGCGCGGCTGGACCGACCGGATGACGCATAATGTCAACGAAAGCAGCGCGTTTGAGGATTTCGTGCCGTTTTTTGCGGGTCTTGAGGTGTTTGATCGCAAGGGTAAAGAAGGCAAGGCCAACACCGCGGTGATTGCCAAGCTGGTGGAAAGCGGGGCGTTGATTGCACGGGGGCGGGTTAAGCACAGCTATCCGCATTCGTGGCGGTCCAAAGCGCCGGTGATTTTCCGCAATACGCCGCAATGGTTTACCGCTATTGATAAGCCGCTGAATGACGGGATGGATGAGAACGGCAAGACGATCCGGGAACGGGCGTTGGCCAGCATCGACAATCTGGTGACATGGACGCCGCAGACCGGGCGCAACCGGCTGTTTTCAATGATCGAGGCGCGGCCTGATTGGGTGATGTCCCGCCAGCGCGCCTGGGGCGTGCCGCTGACCTGTTTTATCAGGGACGCCGGCAACGGGCAGGTGGATATCCTGCGCGATACTGTGGTGAATGACCGGATTTCGGCGGCGTTTCGCGAAAGCGGTGCAGATGCGTGGTATGAGGATGGCGCCAAGGCGCGTTTCCTTGACGGGCTGCATGATCCTGCCGATTGGGAAAAAGTCGATGACATTCTGGATGTTTGGTTTGACAGTGGTTCCACCCATGCGTTCGTTTTGCGCGACCGCGCCGATGGCACGCCGGATGGGATTGCTGACCTTTATCTGGAAGGCACCGATCAGCATCGCGGTTGGTTCCATTCGTCGATGTTGCAGGCCTGTGGCACCAAGGGCCGCGCGCCTTACAAAGGTGTTCTGACACACGGGTTTACGCTGGATGAAAAGGGCATGAAAATGTCCAAATCCCTGGGCAATACTATCGTGCCGGCGGCTGTGACCAAGCAATATGGCGCGGATATTCTGCGGCTTTGGGTGGCGCAGGTGGATTTCACCAATGACCAGCGGATCGGGCCGGAAATCCTGAAAGGGGTGGCGGATTCATACCGTCGTCTGCGCAATACGCTGCGGTTTATGTTGGGCAATCTGAATGGGTATGACGCCGCAAATGCGGTTGCGGCGGCGGACATGCCGGAGCTGGAACGCTGGGTGCTGCACCGCATGTCTGAGTTGGATCAGGTGGTGCGTGACGGCTATGGCTCTTATGATTTTCAGGGCGTGTTTCAGGCGTTGTTTCAGTTCTGCACGGTTGATTTATCGTCTGTGTTTTTTGATATCCGCAAGGACGTTTTGTATTGTGATGGCGATGACAGCCAGACGCGCCGTGCGGCGCAGACCGTGCTCGATCTGTTGTTTCACCGCCTGACCACTTGGCTTGCGCCAATTCTGGTGTTCACCATGGAAGATGTCTGGCTGGAACGGTTCCCGGGCGATGACAGCTCGGTCCATTTGGTGGATTTCCCGGACACGCCGACCAGTTGGCGTGATGAGGCGTTGGCGGCCAAGTGGGAATCCATTCGCCGTGTTCGTCGTGTGGTAACAGCGGCGCTGGAAATTCAGCGGCAGGACAAGGTTATCGGTGCTTCGCTTGAGGCGGCACCGGTTGTGCATGTGCGCGATGCTGAGGTTTTGGCGGCGGTGAAATCCGTGCCATTTGCCGATATGTGCATTACCTCTTCTGTGGTTCTGACGGGCGATCCTATTCCGGCAGAGGCGTTTCGTCTGCCGGAAACTGAGGGCATCGGCGTTGTGTTTGAGCGTGCGATGGGCGAAAAATGCGGTCGCTGTTGGAAAATTCTGCCGGATGTCGGTCGCCATGCGCATGCCGGTGTTTGTGGCCGGTGTGATGCGGCCCTTGGATAGGTGACAAAATGAAACGCGCCTCTTTTACCTCGCCGCTTGGCTGGGTGACCCTGACCGAAGAGGGGGATCTGATCACCTCGTTAAGTTGGGGCGAGGCGCGTGTTTTGGATGAGCCGAGTGCGCTGCTTGCGGATGCTGGCGTGCAATTGGCGGCGTATTTTGACGGGCGGTTGCAGATGTTTGATCTGCCGATGTCTTGCCCGTCAACGCCGTTTCTGCATGGCGTTCTGGAATCTATGATGTCGATTCCTTACGGAAAAACAAAGACATATGGCGAAATCGCGAATTACGTGCAAGGCTCAGCCCAAGCGGTTGGTCGGGCCTGTGGGGCCAATCCGCTGCCGATATTGATCCCCTGCCACCGGGTTTTGGGCGCGACCACGCTGGGTGGTTTTTCCGGCAATGGTGGCGTGGAAAGCAAGGTGTTTTTGTTGCGGCTGGAAGGCGCGGCGGGGCTTTTGATTTAAGCGCCACGCCGCCTGTTATGCCTGTCAGCCAAACGCGTCCGGCACTGCCTCGCGTGCCATGTGATCCAGTACGGCATTGACGAAACTGGCCTCTTTGCCGTCGGGAAAGAAGGCTTTGGCCACATCGACGAATTCGTTAATCACGACTTTGGGCGGCGTGCCACCGGCCAGCATTTCGGCCCCTGCGGCGCGAAACAGGGCGCGCAGGGTGGGGTCGATCCGGTCGATGGGCCATTTGGCCACCAAGGCGCGGTCGGTCATTTGGTCAATCGGGCGCTGGTTTTCAATCGCGCCGTTTAACAGGCCGCGAAACAGATCGACATTGCCTTCGGCAAATTCATCGCCTTCGATGGTGGCGCCAAAACGGTGGGTTTCAAATTCTTCGCGGATCTCGGCCAGATCGCTGTCGGTGGCCTCCATCTGAAACAGGGCTTGCACGGCGAATAGCCGCGCCGCTGATTTCATCTGGCGCTTTTGGTCGCGGGTTGGTTTGGTCATTTCAGTCGTTTCCCGCCATCAGGATATGTTCTGAGGCCGGTTTGAACCCGATCCCCTTGGTTTTGCTGTTGAATTTACGCGACAGGGCAATCAGGTGCATGGCTGCATCTGCCGCGCCGCCGCCTTTGTTCTGGCCTGCTGCCTCGGCTCGAACGGCGGCTTGTTGGTGGTTTTCCACCGTCAGGATGCCGTTGCCGATGCAAATGCCGCTGAGGCCCATCAATTGCAGGGCGCGCGAGCTGTCGTTGCAGACCGTGTCGTAATGCGTGGTTTCGCCCCGGATGACGCAGCCAAGGGCGACGAAGCCGTCAAAATCGCCGTTATTGGTGGCCAGCCGGATGGCCGTTGGTACCTCTAGCGCGCCGGGAACTTCGACCGTTTCAAAGGTCGCCCCTGCGGCGGTGGCGGCGTTTTGCGCGCCTTTGACCAGTTGATCGGCGATGTCCTTGTAATAAGGCGCGATCACGATCAGCAATTTTGTCGGTTCGTCAAAGCGGGGGGCGGGCAGCGTGTAATGCGGTTCGTTGGCGGCCATTTTATGCGTCCGTGATGCGGCGGGTGCCGGTGATTGTCAGATCATAGGCTTGCAGCCCGATGACCTTGGGCATGGGGCTATCGGTCAGCAGGATCAGTTGGTGGATGTTAAGGGCTGACAGGATTTGGGCGCCAAGCCCGGTATGGCGCAGGGTTTGCGGTGAAACCTCGCCTGACAGGGCCAGTTTCCGGCCCGGTTCGCGAAACAGGATTACAACGCCGCGGCCTTCGTCTGCGATGATCTGCATGGCGCGGGGCAACTCGTCCACCGCTGACGGGCCAAGGCCCAACAGGTCTTCGAGCGGGTTGAGCGCGTGGGTGCGTACCAGAACCGGCGCATCAGTTGTGATGTCGCCCTTGGACAGGGTTATATGTTCGGTGCCGTCGGTCTGATCGGTGAACACCCGCATGGTCCAGTCGCCGCCATGGGCCGAAGTGACGCGCTGTTTGGCGGTTTCGCGTACCAGATTGTCGTGGCGGTGGCGATAAGCGATCAGATCCGAGATCGTGCCGATTTTAAGGCCGTGTTTCTGGGCAAAGCCAATCAGGTCAGGCAGGCGCGCCATAGTGCCGTCATCGTTCATAATCTCGCAGATCACGCCCGATGGGTTCAGCCCGGCAAGCCGCGAAATATCAACCGCGGCTTCGGTATGACCCGCGCGGATCAACACGCCGCCGTCGCGGGCGCGCAGCGGGAACACATGCCCCGGTGTGGCAATGTCGGCGGCTGTGGCATCCGATGCGATGGCCGTCGCAACCGTGTGGGCGCGGTCATGGGCGGAGATGCCGGTGGTGACGCCTTCGCGGGCTTCGATCGAGATGGTGAACGCGGTTTCGTGGCGCGAAGAATTGTAAGATGCCATCAGGGGCAGGCCCAGCGCGTCAATCCGTTCGGAGGTCAGTGTCAGGCAAATCAGCCCACGGCCATGCGTCGCCATGAAATTGACCGCATCCGGCGTGGCCATTTGCGCGGGGATCACCAGATCGCCTTCGTTTTCGCGGTCCTCGTGATCGACAAGGATGAACATGCGCCCGTTGCGGGCGTCTTCGATGATGTCCTCAACCGGGGAAATCACGTCGCGATAAGCGTTTTCGGTTTTGCTGGTCATTGGGCGCTGCTTTGCTCTGGAAAGAAGGTATCGGCGGGAAGGTAGGCGGCGAATTTGCCAGCCGCCAGCCATTCGCGTTCAAAGGCGGTGTCGCCGATCAGGACGATGGCGTCGGCGGGGATCTTTTCGCTTTGGATCAGGTGGGTCATACGGGTGCGAATGTCGCTCCAGCTTTCGGTGAACAGAGGGGCGGCATGGGCGCTGCGGATGGCAATGGCGTGTTGTTCAGCGAAATCGCGCGGCAGAGTGCGGGGCGTCAGGGGTCGGTGCGCGGCAATCAGGTTGGCGCAGGCTGTGACTTTGCGCAAGACGTCAGCGCGATCGGCGGGCAGGTCGGCGGCAGCGAGATGCAGGCGCAAGGCGTTTGAGGAAAATAAGAACGCATAGATGTCACGCCCGGTGGCGGCGCGGACATTGGCGTAGGTTTTGTAATCCAACCCGATTTCGCGCGCCCGTTTGAGGCGTGTGCGGATGATTTCCAGCGGCATTTTTGGCAGCAGGGCGCGGCGGGATTTTGACCAGCAGGTTTTGCGCCATGTGTGGCCAGGCTCAATCGTCGAGCCTTGGTTATGGCCGATCCGGCTCATGTCGGGGCCCAATCGTGCAATCGGGCGACATAGCGCGCCAATGTGTCTATTTCCAGATTGACCGGATCGCCGGTTTTTGCGTCGCCCCATGTGGTCACGGCCTTGGTGTGGGGGATGAAATTGATGCCAAAATCAACGCCGTTGACGTCGTTGACGGTCAATGAGGTGCCGTTCAGTGCGACCGAGCCTTTGGGGGCGATGAATTTCGCCAGATGCTCCGGTGCGCGCAGGGTAACGCGGGTGCTGTCGCCTTCGGTCTGCATGTCGATGATTTCCGCGACGCCGTCCACATGGCCCGACACGATATGGCCGCCAAGCTCGTCACCGACCTTAAGCGCGCGTTCAAGATTGACACGTTTGCCTGCATTCCAACCGCTGAGGTTGGTTTTCGACACGCTTTCTGCGGAAATTTGCACATCGAACCAGTTTTTCGGCGCAGAACCTAACGCCACAACCGTCAGACAAACGCCGTCGCAGGCAATTGATGCCCCGATGTCGATCCTGTTGACGTCAAAAGACGTGCCGATCCGCGCAAGAAGATCGCCCTGTTGTTCAACGCTTATCACGTCGCCGATATCTGTAATGATCCCTGTAAACATGGTTCTCGCCCTATTTCGCAACCGTCCAGAGTCCTAGACCGCCGGGGCCATCAGGGCAAGAGCGGTTTGTTCAAATTGACGCGGTGTTACAGGCTGCAAACCCCTATGACGCGGTAGGATTTTAGGGCATTCTTAAGTGAATGGAGTCTATCTGGTCACAACCAATTGCGAAAAATGATCGGGCAGGGATTTAAAGTGACAAGCAAGCAGCGATTTGTATCCTGCGCTTGTGTGTGGGTGCGTGGCCAAAGGCGAGCAGTCAATGGGTAAAGCGTCAGGCGAAGGTAAGGTTATTGTGTTCCTGCAAGGTCCACATGGCCCCTTCTTTTATCAGTTGTCCCGGGTCCTGGTGGCCGCGGGGGCTGAGGTTTTCAAATTCGGGTTTAATCAGGGTGATCGGGCTTTCTGGCGCGAGGATGATACCTATCTGCCGTTCACCGGTAAACCGGAAAACTGGGCCACCGAGGTGCGCGAAGTTCTGGACGATATGGGCGTCACTGACATTGTGCTTTACGGTGACACCCGCCATGTCCACGCCGAGGCGATCAAGGCGGCGCGTGATTTGGGAATTACGGTTCATTGCTTTGAAGAAGGCTATTTGCGCCCCTATTGGGTGACGTATGAGCGCGGCGGCGTGAACGGGTATTCGCGGCTGGTCGATATGTCAGTGGCTGATATGCAGGCGGAAATCCGGGATCGTGATCTTGAATTGCCGGACGCGCCAGCCCGGTGGGGCGACATGCGGCATCATGCGTTTTACGGCGCGCTTTATCACGGGTTTATCCTGTTTCGAAATCGGCGTTACAAGAATTACAGAACCCACCGCGATATTTCGGTGCGCGAAGAATTTCGACTGCATTTCAGGCGGTTAATGGCGATTCCGCTGCATGCGGCGCAGCGTCGGGCGGCCTCTTTGCGTATTCGGCGTGATGGCTATGTCTATCATCTGGCGCTGTTGCAACTTAGTCATGACAGTTCGATCCAGACCCACAGCCCGCTGCGTTCTATGCCGGAATTCATCCGCCTGACGATCGAGGGTTTTGCCGCTGGTGCGCCGATGCATCATCATTTGGTCATCAAGGCCCATCCGCTGGAAGACGGGCGTCTGCCGCTGCGGCGGGTGACGATGGACACGGCGCTGGAATTTGGCGTGTCTGACCGGGTGCATTTTGTGCGCGGTGGCAAGCTGGCGGGGTTGATGAATTTCGCCCGCAGCGTGGTGACTGTTAATTCAACAGCCGCGCAACAGGCGCTTTGGCGGGGGTTGCCGCTGAAGGCCTTGGGCAATTCGGTTTATCGCAAGCCGGAATTTGTGTCAGAGCAAACATTGGAAGAATTTTTCGCCGACCCGTGGAAGCCGGATGCGCGGGCTTATCGTGATTATCGGCATTATTTGCTGGAAACCTCGCAAGTGATGGGCGGGTTCTATTCTGCCAAGTCACGGCGGCGTTTGATCCGGGGTGTGGTCGATCAGGTTTTGGCCGCACAAGACCCTTACGATTCGCTGCAAAAGGAAAACGCGGCCCCCAAGCAACAGTTGCGCGTTGTGAAATAGGAAACAAAGCAGCTTTTTCTTGGCAATTTACCCTTTTCTTGTATACGGTTAACAAAAAGCTAGAGGCAGAGTTGGCAACAAGGGGCAAATCCCGTGTCATTTAAGATTTCAAATGGGGTCCGCCTTGCGGCCCTTTTCCTGCTGCTTATCGCAGTCGGCTCGTGCGGCTTGCCGCGTTCGGGTCCAAATAAGCGCGAGATTTTTGCAAGTTCCGTACAGCGTAAAGGCGACGCCTTTATCATCACGGTGAACGACCGGGTTATTCAATATACCAGTGTCGAACCAGTGATTGATTTTGACAGCAAATTCAAAGGGGCCGGTAAGATCGGTTCGGACGTGATCCGGCCCGGCGATGTTCTGGGGCTGACGATTTGGGAAAACACCAATGATACGTTGCTGGGCGGGGTTGCGACCAACTCGACCTCGTTGACCGAAATTCAGGTCGATGCGACTGGCAGTATTTTTGTGCCTTACGCCGGGCGGATCAAAGCCGCTGGCAACACGCCGGAACAGTTGCGCGAGATTATCACCCGTAAACTTGACGCCCAAACCCCTGATCCACAGGTTTTGGTACGGCGTTTGGCGGGCGACGGCAGCTCGGTTTCCGTGATGGGCGGGGTTGGTTCGCAAGGGGTCTATCCGATTGAACGCGCCACGCGCACCCTGACGGCGATGTTGGCCAAGGCCGGTGGCATTGTGATCGAACCCGAGGTGGCGCAGATCAAAGTGACGCGCGGGTCGCGCACCGGGGTGGTTTGGCTGGCTGATCTCTATTCCAACCCGAAGGCCGATATTGCTTTGCGTCCGGGGGATCGGATTTTTGTCCAACAGGACCGGCGATCATTCACAGCCCTTGGTGCAACCGGAACCCAGACGCGGGTGCCGTTTGCCAGTCAGAAACTGAACGCGATCGAGGCGATTGCCCAAGTGGGCGGGTTAAGCAGTTCGCTTGCTGACCCGACCGGTATTTTCATTTTCCGCGAGGAACCACAGGAAATCGCCAACGCTTTGTTAGGCCGCAGCGATCTGGTTGGCCCGCAGCGGTTTGCCTATGTGCTGGACCTGACGGAACCGAGCGGCATGTTCGTCGGGCGTGATTTCATCATCCGCGACGGTGATACGGTTTACGTGACCGAAGCGCCGTTTGTGCAGTGGAACAAAACGCTGGGCGCGTTGAACAGCGGTCTGGCGACCAGCTCCAGCCTGTCGACCCTTTCGGGGGGCTAAGCCATGCGCCTGCGCAAGGCGTATGCATTTACCGGTGGTTTTCTGGGCAATCGAGCTGGCAGTCGTCAGGTGCGGCGCATTTTATCTTTGGCAGGTTATCGGATTTCGGCAGGTTTGCCCGCGAACGTGGGCGACGATCTGGTCGCGGTCTGGGGTCGAAAGCGGCGCGCGGCACGAGGGCAGTTTGTGGCCCGCTGGCGCAAGGCTGGTTTGCTTTATGTCGAGGATGGATTTTTCCGCTCAGTCCAGACCGGGCGCGCGGGTGCGCCGCCGCAAAGTCTGGTGATCGACCGCAAGGGCGTTTATTTTGACTGCAACACCGCCAGTGATCTTGAGGATTTGCTGAATTTTGGCGACCTTGATGGGGGTGATTTGGCTGCGCGTGCCAAGGCAGGGATTGCCCGCCTCAAGCGCGCTGATCTGTCGAAATATAATGGCTATGACCCGGATATTGAGGTCGGTGAAAAGGGTTATGTGCTGGTGATTGACCAGACACGCGGGGATGCGTCGATCAAATATGGTGCGGCGAATGCGGCTAGTTTTGCGCAGATGTTGGCAACGGCGCGTCGCGAAAATCCCAAGGCGCGGATTTTGGTGAAATCCCATCCCGAGGTTGTCTCGCGCTATCGGCGTGGTCATTTTTCGCAGTCAGATATGGACGCTGACATGCGGCTGGTGCGCGAACCGATATCGCCGCATCGCCTGTTGGAAAATGCCACCAAAGTATATTGCGTGTCATCCCTGATGGGGTTCGAGGCCATTTTGGCAGGCCATCGCCCCCGCGTTTTCGGGCGGCCATTTTATGGCGGCTGGGGGTTGAGTGATGACGAGCAGAGTTTTGAGCGGCGCAGGCGCAGCCTGTCGCGCGATCAGATTTTTGCCGCGGCGATGCTGCTTTATCCGACGTATTACGACCCATATCGGGACGCCTTGTGCGACTTTGAAACGGCGGTGGATAACCTTGCGGCACAGGCGCGGGCGTGGCGCGAGGATTGCCACGGCTATGCGACCCTTGGCATGCGCCTGTGGAAACGTCGGCATTTGCGGCAGTTTTTTAAGGGTGCCGGATCGCTGTTGTCGTTTGAAAAAGAGGTGCATCAGGCGATGCGTCTGGCGCGGCGCGGGTTGATCTGGGCCGGGCTAGAGACTGACGAGGTGCGCAAGGTTTTCGCAAAGGCGAAGAACCCGTTGCTGCGGCTGGAGGATGGTTTTTTACGCTCAAACGGTTTGGGGGCCGATCTGGTGCCGCCGCTGTCACTGGTGGTTGATGACCTTGGGATTTATTACGATCCCGGTCGCGAAAGCCGGTTGGAACGGTTGTTGAACGCCTCGGGCGATTTGTCGGCGGCTGATCTGGGGCGGGCTGCGCGGCTGCGGGCGCGACTGATAAAAGAGGGGTTGAGCAAGTACAATACAGGTCAGGAGGCCGTCGCAGTGGATTGGCCTAAAGGCGCGCGGATATTGGTGCCGGG
>JAJFIC010000012.1 GCA_021775315.1 Paracoccaceae bacterium | reverse complement strand
TGGTCCATCCTGGGTGCCGGTCGCAACCAGATACCGCTGGCCAGCATGGGGGCCGCGCAAGGGGCCAATGTGCGCGTCGGGCTTGAAGATTCGCTGTGGATCGCCCCCGGCAAACTGGCGCAATCCAATGCCGAACAGGTGGTGAAAATCCGTCAGGTGCTTGAAGGCCTGTCACTGGATGTGGCCACCCCGACCGAGGCGCGTGCCATGCTTGACCTTAAAGGCGGCGATCAGGTCGCGTTTTGACGCGGGCCGGACAGGAGGGCGAAATGCCTCAGACAATGGGTCTAAAACCGGGATTGCGCGTGCTGGTCACCGCCGGGGCCAGCGGCATTGGCCGCACAATCGCCGAAACATTCGCCGCTGTTGGCGCACGCATACAGATCTGCGACATCTCCGATCAGGCGCTTGAGGATTGCAGAACCGCCCATCCCGACTGGGGTATCACGCGCTGTGATGTCTCAAACGAGGATCAGGTGACCGCGCTGTTTGACGCGCTCAAAGCGCAGCTTGGCGGGCTTGATGTGCTTATTAACAACGCGGGCGTCGCCGGGCCGACCGGGGGCATTGACACCATGTCGCCTGCTGAGTGGCGTCAAACGGTCGATGTCAATCTGATGGGCCAGTTCTATTGCGCCCGGCTTGCGGTGCCCCTGCTCAAGCAATCGGAAAACGCCTCAATCATAGCGATGTCATCCGTGGCCGGGCGGCTTGGCTATGCGTATCGTACGCCTTACGCAGCGACCAAATGGGCAATTATAGGCCTTGTGAAAAGTCTGGCGATCGAACTTGGCCCTGCCGGTATTCGGGTCAACGCCATCCTGCCCGGCATTGTCGAAGGCCCAAGGATCGAGCGGGTCATCGCCGCAAGGGCGGATGAGGTCGGCGTGCCATATGGTGAAATGGAGCAGGATTACATCAACAAAATATCGCTACGCCGTATGGTCACCGCACAGGACATCGCCAATCAGGCCCTGTTTTTGTGCTCACCCATGGGGGCCAATATATCCGGTCAGCCGATCAGCGTTTGCGGCAATGTCGAGGTCTTATAGACGCCATGAACCCCGTTAAAAACCCACCAAACCAACCGCTTAACCCGATTGACACGATCCGGCCTGACGCGCCTGTTCTGGCCGATTTCGGCCCCTATCCGGTGGGTGTGCGCCACGAGCAGACGGTAAACCCCGATCAGCTTGACCTGTTGCACGCCCTTGAAACCGCAACACCACGCTACGCCCGC
The DNA here is from genome assembly GCA_021775315.1 of Paracoccaceae bacterium. Taxonomy (GTDB): domain Bacteria; phylum Pseudomonadota; class Alphaproteobacteria; order Rhodobacterales; family Rhodobacteraceae; genus UBA5972. The sequence continues at coordinate 92,262 of JAJFIC010000012.1, read as the reverse complement.
CCGCTTAACTTCGAGCTGTGGTATCCAGCCGCCCAAGGCAAAAGCAGCGGCACAATATACGACACCCTGATCCGCGACGGGGCCACCACAGCCAAACTGTCAGGTCGCGCCAGTCGTGACGCGGACCCCGCGAGCGGAGCGGCCTTTCCGCTTGTCATCCTATCCCATGGCTACCCCGGCAACCGGTTCCTGCTTGGCCATCTCGGCGAAAACCTTGCTTCCAAAGGCTACGTGGTCGCAGCAATTGACCACACCGACAGCGGGTATGCGGAAACCGCGCGTAGCGGCCTTGCCTCCTTTGGCTCGACACTGGTTAACCGGCCGCTCGACCAGCGCCATGTTATTGACGTTCTGGGCGATCCTGCCCACCCGCTTGCCGGGATTATTGACGCGGAAAATGTCGGCGTTATCGGCTATTCGATGGGCGGCTACGGCGCGCTGGTTTTCGGCGGTGCCGGGGTTTCACAGGCAGGCGTGGACTTCGCTGATGGCGCGCCTTTCGGCCTGCTTGACTGCCACCGCCCCGGATCAGACAGCCATCGCGCCCTGATTGACCCGCGCGTCAAGGCCATCGTGCCGATCGGGCCATGGGGCATGCAGCGTGGGTTTTGGGACGATGCGGGCCTGTGCGGACTTGAAAAACCGACCCTTATTATCGCGGGCAGTGCGGACGACACGTCAGGTTATGAAAACGGGATGCGCCAGATATTTTCGCGCGCCAACAACGCTGACCGCCACCTGTTAACTTTCGAGCTTGCCGGTCACAACGCCGCCGCGCCGATTCCGGCCCCGCTTGAAAGCTGGGCAAAATCCAGCGCGCTCGATTTCATTCCGTTTGACCATTACGCCGATGCGGTTTGGGACAGCGTGCGCATGAACAATATCGCCCAGCATTTCATCACCGCCTTTTTCGGCCTGCATTTGAAATCCGACACAGATATGCGGCCTTTCCTAGGGCTGGATCAGGCCGGAGTGCCAACCGCCGCGTTCGATTTTCCCGGTTTTGACGCCAGCCCGCCAACCGGCTTGCAGCTTGAATTTCGCGGCAAAGGCACCTGAAATACGCCAAAAACAGCGAGGATCAAAATGTTTGAAGGGTTCAAAAGCCAGCAAATCACCACCAGCGAGGTCACAATCAACCTTAAAATGGCGGGCAGCGGCCCTCCGCTATTATTGCTGCACGGGTACCCGCAAACCCACGTCATCTGGCACAAAATCGCACCTGCGCTGGCGCAGCATTTCACCGTGATCGCGCCAGATTTGCGCGGCTATGGCGACAGCTCCAAACCACCGTCAGACGAAAACCACGCGCCCTATTCCAAACGCCGCATGTCCGCGGATCAGGTCGAGGTGATGGCAACCCTTGGTTTTGATCGCTTCAACCTTGTCGGCCATGATCGCGGTGGCCGCGTCGCGCATCGACTGGCGCGCGACCATCCCGAGCGTGTGCAAAAGCTGGCGGTGCTCGACATTGCACCCACCGCCGCGATGTACGCTGCATCCGACATGGAATTTGCCACCGCCTATTACCACTGGTTCTTCCTGATTCAACCGTTTGATTTGCCAGAACGCCTTATCGGTGCCGACCCGCGTTATTATCTTGAGACGAAAATCAAGGCTTGGGGCAAAACCGACGGGGCAATCACGCCAGAAGCTTTCGCTGAATATCAGCGGTGTTTTTCCAACCCCGAAACCATCCACGCCAGTTGCGAAGATTACCGCGCCGCAGCCAGCATCGACCTTGAACATGATGCGGCTGACGACGGCCAGTTGTTAGAGATGCCGCTTTTGGCGCTGTGGGGGCAGGACGGTTTTGTCGGGCAGACCTATGACGTGCTGGAAACTTGGCGGCGCGTGGCAAAACATGTAAGCGGCCATGCCGTCCCCGGCGGCCACTACTTGCCGGAAGAGGCCCCCGCCGAAACCCTGTCTGCCCTAACAGCATTTTTATCCGATTAAGCGGCACCAAGCCGTTTCACGCTTGTCATTTCCCGGCAATGGTGATTGGCCTGTGGCCTTAACGCGCTGCAATACCGGGCGCATACGCCCCGTCGGCGTGAAAGGCCGCCTATGTACAACCTTGGACTTTATCTGCTGACCATCACCATTTGGGGCTCCACTTGGATATTGGCGAAATATCAGGTCGACGAGGTCAGCGCGCTGCAATCGGTGTTTTTTCGCTACGCGATTGCCGGGTTGTTATTGCAAGGCATCATCAGCGCCATGCGCAGCCGCAACCGCCATTCCCTGCGCACGCATGGGCTGTTTTTCCTGCTCGGGTCCTTCCTGTTTTGCTGGAATTATGTGCTGTTTTATACTGCCACTGGGATGGGTCTGACGACCGGGTTGATCGCGGTAATATTCTCGCTGATTATCACCATGAACATCGCAAATAACGCGCTGTTATTCGGCGAACGTCCGGAACGCAGCACCGTGATTGGCGCGACCGTCGGCCTGCTTGGCATCGCTTTCGTTTTCGCCGAGGATATCAACGCCCTTAAGGGCCAAGGCCAACTGACCGCAATCGGGATTTGCGTCCTTGCCACTTACCTTGCCTCGCTTGGCAATATGATGTCGAAAATCCTGCAACGACAGGGGGTTTCGGTCACCGGCTCGAACGGTTGGGGCATGACCTATGGCGCGCTGACCTTGTTTGTGGTCGTGCTGCTGTTTGACGACCCGATGCGCCTGCCTTTGACGCTGCCGTTCCTGTCCAGCCTGTTCTTTCTTGTGGTCTTCGGCTCGATCATCGCGTTCTGGAGCTATCTGACCCTTTTAGGCCGCGTCGGAGCCGACAAGGCCGCCTATGCGATGATCGTTTTCCCGATCTGGGCCTTGATGATTTCCTGGATGTTTGAAGGCTTTGTCTGGACGCCAGTAAAAGTTCTGGGCGTCGTCGTGATCCTTGTCGGCAACGTGTTTGTCGTCGGGCGTCGGCAAAAAGCATCCTGACGAAAATGCGCTGGGTTTCACACAGTCTGGCAATTTAGGTTGTGAAATTACGCCGAATTAGTGTTCAATCACCCAAGGCCGCGCGCAAGCCGAAGTCTTTCAGCAAAAGGAGCCTTCCATGGGTCAAATCTGGCAACTTTCAGCCACCGAAATCGCCGCATCCGTCCGCTCAGGCAAGCTTTCTGCCGTTGAGGTGACTAAGGCGCATCTTGCCCGGCTTGAACAGGTCAACCCGGCGCTGAACGCTGTGGTGCAGGAATTTCCCGATGCAGCCCTTACAGCGGCACAAAAGGTTGACGCCCAAATCGCTGAGGGTCAGGATCCGGGGCCGTTATGCGGTGTGCCCGTAACGATCAAGGTGAATGTCGATCAGGTCGGCCACGCCACGACGAACGGTTTAAAGCTGCAAAAAGACCTGATTGCCGAAACCGACAGCCCGGTTGTGTCCAACATAGTCAAAGCGGGCGCCGTCATTGTCGGGCGCACGAACACGCCGGCCTTTTCGCTGCGCTGGTTCACCAAGAACGATCTGCATGGCCAGACCCTGAACCCGCGCGACAAAACCCTGACGCCCGGCGGCTCATCCGGTGGGGCAGCGTCTGCCGTGGCCAGCGGCATCTGCGCCATCGGCCACGGCACGGATATCGGCGGCTCAATCCGCTACCCGGCCTATGCCTGCGGGCTGCACGGCCTGCGCCCGACGCTTGGCCGCATCCCCGCCTATAACGCCTCGGGCGCTGAACGGCATATCGGCGGACAGATCATGGCTGTTTCAGGCCCGATTGCCCGCAGCATTTCAGATATTCGGATATCATTGGCGGCACTGGCAGCCGAAGACGCACGCGATCCGTGGTGGGTGCCTGCCCCGCTGGAAGGCGGTGCATATCCCAAACGCGCGGCCCTGTGCCTGACACCCGATGGCATGGATGTGGTGCCTGAAATAAAGGCCACCCTGCGCGACGCGGCGGCGCGGTTGCAAGCGGCGGGTTGGCAGGTTGATGAAATTGACGCCCCGCCCATGCGCCCGGCGGCAGACATAAACGCGCAATTGTGGATGGCCGAAATGCGCTATGGCGCGGCAGAACTGATTGACCGCGAAAACGAGGCAGACGCGCGGTTTGTGTTTCAACAAATGGCAAAGCGATCAGCCTCGGTTGATATAAACGGTCTGCTTGATGCCTTGCAAAACCGCGCCACATTGGTGCGCCAATGGCAGGAATTCACCCAGAAATACCCAGTGGTGATCTGCCCGGTTTCAGGCACTCTGCCCTTTGCCCAGCAACAAGACGTGCAATCAGAGGCCGGATTTGAGGCGATCATGCAAGCCCAGCTAACCCAGTTGGCCCTGCCAGCGCTGGGGCTGCCGGGCCTAAGCGTTGCCACGGGATACAGCGGCAAAACCCCGCTTGGCGTGCAGCTTATCGCCGGACGCTACCGCGAAGACATTCTGCTGGCGGCAGGTGAGGTGATCGAGGCCGCAGGCCCGCCCATCACCGCCACTGATCCCGCCTGACAGCGGGTTCAAATGCCTGCCTGTTAGTCGAAATCGTCGCTGAAATCTTCGCCATAACCAGACCCAACAGCGATCCCCGTCAGGGTGGCCGTCAGTTCCGCAGGATCAATAGCGCTGCGTTTCTTGCGCGATTTGATGACCATCCACATGATCAGAAGGCCCACAAAGATCAAAACACCGCCAATGATGAACGCGGCGTAAATATCATCACCGGTCACACCGCGTTCGATCATGGAAAACCCACCGACAACCGGGAAAACGCCTGCGCCGATAAACCCCAACGCCAGAACCATTCCAATAAAAAAGCGCATCGCTTTTCCTTTCAACTACGTCACTCGTTCCATCCTACGTCCTGTCCTCTAAATCTTAGCCAACCGGCACCAGATTTGCAAAGCGGCGAAACGTGGCAGGTCCAATGTCGTTCAGGGGTTCCATCGCCGCTTATAAAATGTAGCTTCGGCATATGAATTTTGACGCCTTCAGGTTTCGCCAATACCGCCGCTATGTTGCAGGCAATCTTTTCGCTTTGAACGGATTGTGGATGCAGCGCGTCACCATCGGCTGGATCGCCTGGGATATGACCGCCTCGGCCAGTTTTGTCGGGCTAATCGCTTTTGTCAGCTACGCGCCCTCGATCGTTACCGGCCCGTTTTTTGGCGTGCTGGTCGATCGCATCAGGGTCAAACGGGCGGCTATGGCGACGCAGGTCGTGTTGCTGTTGCTGGCCTTCGTGCTGTTCGCCACCTATGCGCAAAACCTGCTGACACCTGCCCTGCTGGCGGTGTTTTCCGGGCTTTCCGGCATCGTATCATCCGCTTACAACCCGATCCGAATGTCGCTGGCACCGCGTCTGGTCGATCAAAAAGCGGTGGCATCAGTCATTACCTTGGGGGCGATCAATTTCAATCTGGCACGGCTAACCGGCCCCGCCATCGGCGGTTGGATGATCGCTGTTTGGGGGGTTGGGCCATCGCTGCTGGTGCAAAGTTTTTTGTATCTGCCGTTCATTTTTGCCATTTCCTTTCTCAAACCACGGCCACGCAGCCATCGCCCCGGACCGGTTGAGCCGTTCATGCAAGCCATGGCCGCTGGCATTCGATATGTGCGGCACCATGATCTGACCCGGCGCGCCATTTTAATCACCGCAGCCTTTGCTTTCGTCATCCGGGGTGTGCTTGAAATTCTGCCGGTGCTGGCAGATGGCGTGTTTGACAAGGGTGCTTCCGGGCTTGGCCTGTTGACCTCGGCCGCGGGGTTTGGCGCATTGCTTGCCGGTGTTGGCAAAGCTTTCCTGCCCAGTCAGATCGTCGGGCGCTTACCGCTTCCGGCTTTGATCAGCGCGGTCATCGGCGTCGCATTGGTGCCTGTGGTCGGGCAGTCGACGTCATGGGAATTAACGCTGGTGCTGATTGCCATCCTCGGGTTCACCACGTCGCTGACCGCCATTTCGATGCAAACCGCGATCCAGCTTGGTCTCGACGATGATTTCCGTGGCCGGGTGATGAGCATCTGGGTCATGCTTGGCATCGGGGCTTCGGCAGCGGGGGCCGTTGTTTTGGGCAGTCTGGCCGATCAGATCGGGTTCGGTCTGGCCCTTGGTCTTGGCGGCGGCGTGTGCCTTGTTCTGCTCGGCTGGTTGCTATTTGTCATTTGGCGCGATGCCTAAGCCCCCATTTACGCAGGCTCAGGTTTAACTTCTTTCGGCGCTTCATCCCGGTTCAACGTGCTTAACCCAAGATCCGACAGGATCACGTAAATTGCCGGCAATACAAACAGCACAATCAAACTGGCGGTAATCAGACCGAACACCAGCGAGGCAACCAGCGGGATCAAAATCTGTGCTTGCAGACTGGTTTCCGTCAGGATCGGCAACAAGCCCGCCGTGGTGGTGACCGAGGTCAGGAAAATCGCACGAAACCGCGCCCGCGCCGCTTGCGAGGCCGCCTGCTCCATAGAACTCGCGTTCTGATGTTCGTGTTTGACAAAATCCACCAACAGGATCGAATTATTGACCACGACCCCGGCCAGCGCCACAAAACCAAGCATACTTGGCATCGAAAAATTCAACCCCATCGCCATGTGACCAAAGATCGAGCCCGCCAATGACAGCGGAATAACCAGCATAACGATGATCGGTTCGATATAGGACCGAAACAGAAAACTCAGCAGCAAAAACACCCCGATCAACCCAATAAGAAAGCCTTTCAACATGGATTTCTGGGTCTTTCCAGCCTCGGCATTCTGCCCCTCGACATCCAGATCAACCCCCGGATACCGCGCCAGCAGGTCGGGCACAAACCGGGCCTTGATGTCGCTGACAATGGCATTGGCGTTGGCGGTTCTGGTGTCAATCGAACCCTGAACCGTCACCGTCCGCACCCCGTTTTCCCGGTTGATCCGGCTGTATCCCTGACCGATATTGACCTTCGCCACAACGCTAAGCGGCACAAAAGACCCATCAGGCCGGGTGATGATAAATTCGTCAAATACCCGGTGGCTGGCCTGTTCAAGATCGCTGATCTGCGCGGTGACTTCCAACAGGCGACCATTAACCTGCATTTCGCTGATCGTGGTGCCAAAATAGGCGGCGCGCAACTGATCTGCTACCATCGCGGCGGTGATGCCCATCGGCCCTGCGGCCTCGGTCAGCTTAATGCGCATTTCCCGCTTGCCGGGGCGCAGATCGTCCAGAACTGACGTAACACCCGCATATTGCCAGATCCAGTCCTGCAATTCGACCGAGGCGCTTTTTAACGCCACCAGATCATCGCCTTTCAGCCGCAGATCAATCGCGATCCCAGCCGGGCCAATGGTCGATTCCGCGTATTTCAGGCTCAGAACGTCAGGCACCAAACCCACCGCGTTGCGCCAGTGTTCCATGATGGCGTCAGGCCGGACGTTGCGTTCGGCCGATGGCAGCAAATCCACGCTGACCGTCGCCACATGCGCCCCGCTTTCAAACGAATCCCGGTTCAGGCCATAAAACACCGACACATGCCGGATCAGACGCGCGCCACCCGGTTGTTTCGGTGACAGATCGGCGTTGACCTCGGTCAGGCCATTTTCAAGCCGGGCGACAATCTGTTCCGTGCGCGCCAAGGGCGTGCCTTGGGGCAGCAAAACCCGCGCCACAATCGTATCACCGTCAAGTTCGGGAAAGGCGGTGAATTTCAAATACCCCCCGGCGATCATGCTGACGGATATCAGCAGCACCGCGAAACTTATCCCCGTTGTGGCATAGCGCCAGCGAATGGCCAGATCGACCAGTGGGCCGACCAACCGTTCGCGGCTCCAACTGACAGCGGCCTCAACCCGTGCCCGCACGCCGTCTTTTTTTATCGGGGCTTCCAGCGCGTGCATAAGGTGATGCGGCAGGATCAGGAACGCCTCGATCAGCGATACTGACAGCACAAACAGCATGACCACTGGCACCACGCGCAACACCGCGCCCAGATCGCCCGATAGAAATGCAAGCGAGCCGAAAATCATCGCCGTCGTCCCGAACGAGGCCAACACATTGGGGAAAACCTGCGCCGCCCCTTCAACAGCGGCATCAAGCGCGCTGCGGCCTTTTTCGCGCAGCCTCGCGATGTTTTCCGCAATCACAATCGCATCATCCATCAGCAGGCCAATCACGATCAACAGGCCAAGCGTCGTCATCAGGTTCAGCGAATAACCAACAAACCCCATCAGCGCCACGCCACCCATGAACGACACAGGCAGCCCCATCGCGACCCAAAACGAAAACCTAAAACCAAAGAACAGCCACAGGACCAGAAACACCAGACCCAGACCTTGCAGGCCGTTCACCACCACCAAAGTCAGACGATCCCGCACGACCGAGGCCGCGTCAGCCGTGATTTCCATAATGACACCCGGCGGCGCCTGCTCTCGTTCAGCCTCAAGAAATGCCTTTAGCGCGTCCACAATGGTCAGCGCATCTTCGGCCCGTGTTTTGTTGACATCCAGCACCGCCGCGGGGCGACCGTCAAACTGCACGACGTTGGTTTCATCAACGAAACGTTCGGTAATATCGGCGATATCCCCCAGCCGAACCTGACCGCCATTGGCCGAGGATCGCACCACCAAAGCCGCCAGATCGGGCACATCACGGCGTTCCTCATCCACCCGTATCAACAGGGTTTCACTGGTGGTCTCAATACTGCCGGTCGGCATATCCAGACTGCCAGACGCAACCACGCGGGCCACATCGGAAACCGAGATGCCAAATTGCTGCAAGGCATCCGGTTTCAGGCCGATCTGGAATTCGCGGGTCGAAAACCCCCTGATGTCAACCTTGGGGATCCCGCCCCAGCGCAGCATCCGGGTGCGGATTTCTTCGGCGTAATCTTTCAGATCAGGCCGCGATTGCGGGCCGGTAATGGCCACAGAGGCGACAAAGTCAATCTGTCCCAGCGCTTTGATCCGCGGCAGTTCAGCCCGATCCGGGAAATCAGTGATGGCATCAATTTCGGACTTGATGTCAGCCACGAAGGTCTGGAAATCATCACCCTCGCGCATTCTGACAACGGAACGCGCCAAACCTTCACGGGCTTCACAGGATTGCCGGTCAATCCCCGTCACCGCATCCAGCGCGTTTTCCACCCGCTCGCAAATCGCGGTTTCCACATCTTCGGGCCGCGCACCGGGATAAGGCACGGTGATTTCAACCTGATTGGGGGCGGCACGCGGAAATGTTTCGCGCAGCAATGTCGGCCCGACGAACAGACCCGCCGCCAGAAACAGGATCATCAGCAGATTGGCAATCGTTGGGTGGCCTGCGAAATACCGGATCATTCGCCCGATCCCTCGCCCGATTTTTCACCCGATTCTTCACCGCTACTCTCTGCCGCCATTCGCGCCATCAGGGCGGTATCCTCGGTCACCTCCAGCAACGTGCCGGGCACAACGGGGTTCGGTATGGTGGCCACAATCCGCGTGCCGGGTTCCAGCCCTTCGGTGATCAGCGCGATGTCGCCCTGCACCAGAAAGGGCGAAACAGGCTTTTCTGCCAAGCGGTTATCATCCTGCGCGATCAACACCTTACCGGCCCTTAATGCACTACGCGGAATGACCACACCGCTGGCCGCAGGTGCGTAAAGGCTGACCTTGACAAACATGCCTTTGGTCAGCGGCGGTCGCCCGCCCGGATCAGCGGCGGCATAGGCGGTATCGACCCGCACGATGACACCAAGCGTGCCGGTTTTGGGATCAATCGTATCGCTTATCCGATCCACCTCGGCCACCCATGTCAAAACCTCGTCACCCAGCCGCAATTGGACATCGGCCCGCAACCCGAGCGAGTGCAAAACCTCGGCCATCTGCGTCGGATCAGCCCCCAGCGACGCCGCATCCGGTCGTGATGACTGCAACAGCCCCCGCAGATCAGCGATGGAAACCTGCGCCTCAATTTCGGCGGCGTTTATGCCGTCGAGCACCGCAATCGTCTGGCCCGCCCGCACAAACTGCCCGACCTCAACCGCGATTGACGCAACTCTGGCCGCAAAGGGCAGTTTCAGTTCGGTGCGCTCCAAGTTCAGCGTCGCCGTTTTCAGATTGGCCTGATAGACCGCGATCTGTTCGGTTTGCACCGCTTTTTGGGTCGGCACCAACGCCAACGAGCTTTCGACCGCCAGAACTTTCTGGCGCTGCGCCAGATGGGCCGTGCGCGCATTGTCCCGGCTGCTTTGCGACAGCGTGCCACCGGAAAATAGAACCTCGGCGCGCTCTAATTCCTTAGCTTTCAGGGCCAGTGCCTGTTTTTCAATCGCTAAGGCAGCCGCCTGATTCTGGGCTGAAACCTCCAGCTCTGCCAAACGCGCTTCGGCGGCGCGGATATTGGCGCGGGCTTGCGCGATGGCAAGATTGAAATCGGTCGGCGACAAGCGCGCCAGAACCGTACCCGCCGGCAGGATCGAGCCGCCTTGCAGCGCCCCATTAACAAATTCCGCCGTACCACCGACCTGGGCAATCGCCTCGTAAATCCGCGCTGGGCTGACCAGACCAAAACCGGAAATCTGCGGTACAACAGATTGTTTTTTCGCGATAATAATCCGAACCGCGGTTGTGCGTTCCGCCAAAGCCGTTCGCGCCGGTGGCTCGCTCGTGGCGACAACATAGGCCAGAACACCAACCCCAATCGCAATCAAAGGCAGCGTGATATATGCCAGTTTCAGACCGATTTTCACAGGCTCACTCCGGTTCGTAGTCGTTTCAAAATCTCTCTCCGGTTCGCGCAAAAACTGACAATTGTAAATCCATTAATCTTTTGCCGTCCCGCAGCATCGCCTCGGCGTCTTTGGAAATCAACAGCCTTAAGACGAGACTTTGAATGATCCCGAATATCAGCGTCGCCGCGTCTTCCGCGTCAATACCTTGCGCAATTGCACCGGACTTTATGGCCGAACGCACATTGGCGGTCAGCGCATGGCGAAAGCCTGCCATGCTGGCCTGCAATTGCTGGCGAAGGGCAATATAGGCCCCCTTGGGATCACGCATCACCATAATTTCGGGCAAAGCGGGCGTGCGCGCGACAAGCCTCAAATGACTGTCGACCAGCAAGCGTAACCGCGCCAGCGGGTCATTTCCAGCCTCCCCCAAGGAACCCTCAGCCGTCGCTACATTCAGCGCAATCTCAGCGCAAAGCGCATCTGCCACGGCCTGCCAGATATCTTCTTTGCGGGGGAAATGTTTGTAAATCGCCGGTTGGGTCAGCCCCAATTGTTCCGCGATCATGCCCGTCGTCACCCGGTCAGGGCCAAATTCCCGCGCCAGCGCCAGTGCCGCCAAGACAATTTCGCCCTTGCGCGTGGCGGCGGATTTTCGCGGCCTCGTCTGCACGGCTGGCACCTGCGCCACTTACTGGCGCGCCCCAGCGCGATAAAGCGCGGTTGCGATCACCGCCCAAATGCCGAACCGCAGCACCAGCGCGCCGACCGTGCGCATTTCAAACGCCGCCCCTTGCCAGATAACGAAGGCGAAAATCAGGGCGATCAGACCAGTAGCAGCCGCGATCAAAACCGACAGGCCACAGCCCCAGTTACGTGCACGCCAGATACCAACCGCCGCCGCGACATAGGCAAACCCGGCCAGAAAATTGAACCACAGCACGAACGGGATATAAGCCCCTGCGGCCTGTTCGGCATTTCCGAAGTTCCCAAGGATGCTGCCTGCGGAAAATATCGTCATGGCGCCAAAGACCAGTGCCACGATTGCGGCGGCTTTTTGCCAGATGGGTGGATTGAGCTTCAATTCGGGCGATTGCGGTGTTGCAGCACTCATAAGCGGACCTCTGGGTTTGCGGGCGGCATTGTGCTGCCCGTCGATTAGTTATAAGCCTATAACTAATCACACCCTTTGGGTTTTTCAACTGCCGATATGACGCAGCCAAGCCCGCGCTAGTTCGCGCCCGTTAAACCCGCCAGCAGATCCTGCAATTGATGATGATGCAGCGCCCCCTTAAAGCCTAAACAAACAATACCGTCAGCATGATCTTCCGACGTGGCCGAAATAGTCCAACGCCGCCCGACCACTTGTATCAGGGTCTTTTCCCCGCTTAAGGAGCGCGCGAAACCCTTGGCGCGGATGATACCGGCCTGATCCTCGGCCAGCGCCTTCGCCAATGCCCCGACATCAACAGGCCCCTTGGGCCTTAGGGTATGCATATCCAGATTGGCCGCTTCGTGATGTGGCCCGGCGCTGTGACTGCGCCCGAGAAAACTTTCCAGCACGGTTTCCGGCGGCACAATCCCGTGGCTGGCGCGCACAACCCGTGCCTGTCCATAATCCGCCGCCAGCCATTCCCTGGTGCGCGCAAAATCCGCGCCATCCACAAGGTCAGCCTTGTTCAAAACAATAATGTCCGCATCAGCCAACTGGCGGGTAATCGTGTCGCCCATATATTCATCGCGCGCATGGGCCTGAACGGTTTCGCAATCCGCCAACACCACGATGCCGTCCGCCGAAAAGCCTGACATTAAGCCAAGCGAGGCAACGATTGCGCCGGGAATGGCAACGCCCGAGGATTCGATCAGGATATGATCCGGGCGCGGCACAAGCTTGGCCATGTCCATCAAAGCCGCGGTCAAATCGCTGCCAAACGAACAGCACACACAGCCGCCGGCGATCGAGATGATATCGTCGCCTTCGGCCTCAATCAAATCCTCGTCAATTGCCAACTCACCGAATTCATTGACCAAAATCGCCAGCCGAACGCCGTCGGCATGGCGCAGAAGATGGTTCACCAGCGTGGTTTTTCCCGACCCCAGATAGCCACCAATGACGGTGACTGGCAGGGGTGCATTGGCTGATGTCACAGATCAGCCGCCGGGAAAATGCGCCCACCCTGAACCGTGCCCCAAACTGAAATATCCTTCAACTCCAAGGGATTGCAGGCAGTTGGATCACCTTCAAGAACCGCGAAATCCGCTTTCTTTCCGACCTCGATTGACCCGACTTCGCCATCAAGGTGCAAAGTATACGCGGCCCCAATGGTAACGGCCCTAAGCGCCTCGTTCACGGCGATTTTTTCGCCTTCGCCCTGAACACGACCAGATGCGGTAATGCGGTTTACCGCACACCACGCTGTGAACAACGGGCCAAGTGGGGTCACCGGTGCGTCCGAGTGGATGGTCATCGGCACGCCAGTATCAATCGCTGTGCGGCAAGCGTTCATGCGTTCGGCGCGCTCAGGCCCGACCGTCAAGCGGTAATGTTCGTCGCCCCAATAGAAATGATGGTTCGCAAATAAATTCACGCACATGTCCAGATTTTTCATTTTGCGAAACTGTGCGGCATCCGCCAGTTGGCAATGCTGTAGCGTGAACCGATGGTCCGGGCTGGGATGCGCTTTGAGGGCGGGTTCCAGCACATCCAGCGCCATTTGCGTTGCCTGATCGCCATTGGTGTGGGTGTGCACCTGAACCCCGGCCTCAAGGGCGCGATTGTAAAGCTCTGACATCTGTTCTGGGGCCGTGTACCAAAGACCGTTCGGCGCGCCGTTGTGATATCCGGGCCAGCGCATCCGGGCGGAAAATCCCTGAATAGATCCGTCGGCCACGGCCTTGATCCGCCCCATCCGCAATCTGTCGGTTGAGCGTTCTTTCAGCGCAACCGAATAGTCAACGACCTCTTTCGGAGTGACCCCAAACATGACTTTTAAGGGCACGATCCGCGTGGGGAATTTAGCCTCGCCCGTGACCCTTAACATCATCTCAACACTGTCGTCAGACAGGCGCGCCGCAAGGTCAGTTGACGTGGTGACGCCAGCCCGAACACACAGCTTGGCATAATCACGCAGACCTTGTTCGTCGCAATCCGTCAGCGCGCGATCAAATCCAACATGTTGGCCGACTGGTGTCATTGCGTCGGGGCCAAAAAGTTCGCCGGTTGGCAGGCCGTCTTTGCCAAGTGGAATACCCGGATGGTTCACGCCGGGTTTCAGCAGGCCCGCCAGCTCTAGTGCTTTACTGTTCACGTTCAGGATGTGACCCGATGCATGCAGCACACCGATCGGTCGTGTTGTGGACACCTGATCCAGATGATCACGCGAAACCCGCTCGTTGTTCATGTAAATCGGGTCAAGCGACCAGCCCGGCAGCGGCGCATCCGGGTCGGTTAGTGCTGATTCTGCGTCTTTCAGTCGGGCGATGACCGCATCTACGGATTTCAGCCCGTCCCAAATCTTGCCATCAGGATCCATCCGATCAAAGAACCCGCAATACACATTGCGCCAAAGCGTGCCTTCCATGGTGTGGGCATGGCCTTCGATCAGCCCGGGCATCAGGATTTTGTCGGCAAATTGTTCATCCAGCGTATAGTCGCCCCAAGGCTCAAGATCGCTCAGCGCGCCAACCCCCAAAATGCGTCCGTCGCGCACCGCCACATGGGTCGCGTCCGGGCGGTTCGGGTTCATCGTGATAATCTTTTTAGCTTTGTAAATGGTGGTCACGCTGCGTCCTCGCTGTTGTGTCTTTGCAGGCTCAATGCTGGTGAAGTGTCCATCAACCCGCCCAGGGCAATCGGTTTTGCCCTGACTGGCCGGATGCTAAAAGGTTTTAGTTTTTTGCAAAAATAGTTATATTCAGCTAATAAACCCCATTCATTGGTGGAAGTATAATGCTGAAATTTACCCTCAAGCAACTGATATATGTCGAGACGGCCGGCAGGCTTGGCTCGATCTCAAAAGCCTCGGAAGAACTGAACATTTCCCAGTCCTCCATCACCACAGCGATTGATTCAATCGAGTCCGAACTCGGCTACAGCCTGTTCGTCCGCACCCCGGCCAAAGGCATTGAACAAACACCGTCCGGCAAAGAATCAATGCAACTGATCCGCAGTTTTATTGATCAGGCAAATCACTTCGACAGCGAATTAAGATCGGTCGGGGGCGACGCAACGGGGTCAATCAGGATCGCATGTTACGCCACCGCGGCCCCTTCATTCCTGCCTGTGATCCTGAACAGTTTCACCAAAAAATATCCCGGCATTGCGATCACATTGCTGGAAGGCAACATGCAGACGATCATCGAGTTCCTGAATGTCGGCAGGGCCGATCTGGCCTTTACGTATGATCGTTCCGTCACTGAAAAGTCATCGTTTGACCCGTTATTCGGCGCACCACCCTATGCGTTGATTTCGGTAAATGACCCGCTGTCGTACCGCAAGCAAGTCAGCCTCAGAGACCTTGCCACACGCCCGATGGTGATGCTTGATCTGCCGATGACGCGGGAATATTTTGTCAATTTGTTCAACCTGTTGGGCCTGCAACCGGACATTGTGCATTCCACACGCTCGTCTGAAATTGCCCGCGCTTTGGTGGCGGGGAATTACGGCTATTGCATCCTGAACATCCGCCCGCCGGACTACGAACCCGGCAAAAGCCAATACGTCGCCATCCCGATTTCCGACGATCTGCCGATCCCCTATTTCGGCATCGCAACCCAATCAGCAGCGCGCCAACCCCGCATCATCAACGCCTTTGTTGAGCATTGCAAAGAACTGCGCGTTGAGGGCGCGTTTGAGCCAATGACCATCCAGTAAAATCCGCGCGTGTTTCCGCTATCCCCCAATAAATGTGGGAATGTGTCGTATTAAATCAGTTTTGTGATGGAAGGTCGCTGCGCTAGGCTTTCCCGGCAATAACAAGAAAACACTTTCCCAACCAGGAGGAATACGTACATGAAACATGTACTGAAAGGCCTAGTCGCTGCCACTGCCATGGCGTCGGTATTGGCCACCAGCGGTTTTGCCGCCGACGAACCGAAACGAGGCGGCACGCTGATTACAGTGCTCGGCTCGAACGTGCGAAACCTGAACTCTGCCGTGCAATCCGGCATCGTCACAGGCTTTCCCGGCGCGCAGCTTTTCGCGTCACCCCTACGCTATGACGAAGACTGGACCCCACAGCCCTACCTTGCCAAAAGCTGGAGCGTGTCCGAGGACGGTCTGAAAGTTACCCTCAACCTTGTTGAAGGCGCGACTTTCCACGATGGCCACCCGATCACATCAAGCGACGTGAAATTCTCGGTCAAGGTCATTCAGGAAAATCACCCGTTCAAAGCGATGTTCGCACCGGTCGAATCCGTAGACACCCCGGACGAGCACACAGCCGTTCTGAACCTCAGCCAACCACACCCGGCCCTGATGCTGGCGATGTCCGGTCAGCTGATGTCGATCATCCCTGAACATATCTATGGCGACGGTCAAAACCCAAAAAGCCACCCGCGCAACAACGTTGACGTTGTTGGTTCCGGCCCGTTCAAACTGGTCGAGTTCAAAAACGGCGAGCATGTCATTCTTGAACGCTATGACGGTTTTTTCATGGAAGGCCGCCCTTACCTCGACAAAATCGTGATGCGGATCATCGTTGATCCATCCGCACGGGCGATTGCGCTGGAAAATGGCGAAGTTCATATTTCTGCCTTTGAATCGCAGCCTCAAATCATCAACCGCTTGAAAAAAGTCGACAGCCTGACCGTGACCTCCGAAGGTTACGGCGCAATTGGCCCGCTTGACTGGTTGGCGATGAACGCTGGCAGCGATGGCCCGACCGGCAATGTCAAAGTGCGTCAGGCAATCGCCTATGCGGTTGACAAAAACTTCATCCACAACGCGATCATGCAAGGCACCGTGACCGACGCCAAAACCGGCATCCACCCTGACAGCCCGTTCTATGAACCGGATGTTGAGGCTTATGAACTGGACCTCGACAAAGCCAACGCTCTGCTGGACGAGGCCGGTTTTGCCAAAGGCGATGACGGCATGCGCTTTGGTCTGACCATCGACTTTGGCTGGCCTTCGGCTAAACCACATGTCGAATATGTCAAAGCGGCGCTTAAAAAGGTCGGTATCAACGTGACTGTACGGGCTTCGGCTGACTTCCCGACTTGGGCCAAGCGCATGGGCACGATGGACTTTGACCTCAGCTGGGATGCTGTGTTCAACTGGGGCGACCCTGTGATCGGTGTTCACCGGACATATGTTTCCAGCAATATCGGCAAAGGTGTTTGGTCAAACACCCAAGGCTATTCCAACGCCCGTGTAGACGAGCTGCTGGAAATGGCTGGCAAGGAAAACGATCCGGAAAAGCGCAAAGCCCTTTATTCTGAATTCCAGAAAATCGTGGCCGCCGAAGTGCCAATCTACTTTGCCAACACATTGCCGTACCACACGGTCTATTCTGACAAGGTCGGCAATCCACCGCTTGGCATCTGGGCCACCAGTTCACCGATTGATCTGATGTACCTGAAAGACTGATCGTCTGATCGTCTGATTAAGCAAAAACCTGCGGCGGACCATCCCCGCCGCGGGTCTCCTTTTTTTCGGAAGTCTGCGCCGTGAACCTTCTGCAAACCGTCCTCACCCGAATTCTCTATGCCGTGCTCCTGCTGATCGCGGTTTTGGTTTTGAATTTCTCGCTGATGCATCTGGCACCCGGCGACGTTGCCGACACGATCTCGCAATCAATGGGCGGTGCCGACGCCGAAGTGCTGGCCGACATCCGTGCCGATTACGGTCTGGACAAGCCTTTTCTGGTGCAACTTGCCACCTATATCGGAAAAGTGGCGCAGTTTGATCTGGGCCATTCGTTCTTTTACAACACCTCTGTCACCGGGCTGATTATGCAAAAGCTGCCCGCGACCTTGCTGCTGGTTATCACAGCACAGGTGCTGGCCTTGGTTGTCGGTGTTATTCTCGGCGTCTATTCGGCCCGCCATCCCAACGGTATTTCCAGTCATTTCGTCACCTTCCTGGCCCTGTTCGGCTATTCCGCACCGGTGTTCTGGACCGGCATTCTGCTGCTGATCGGATTTTCGCTGCATATCCAGTGGTTCCCGGTTGCCGGGATGCGCGACGTCACCATCGAAGGCGGCTTTTGGGTGCATTTCATTGACGTCGTGCGCCATCTTGTGCTGCCGGTCATCACCCTCTCGTCAATCTTCCTCGCCCTCTATTCACGCCTGTGCCGCGCCACGATGATGGAGGTTCTGGGCTCAGATTACGTCCGCACCGCCAAGGCCAAGGGCCTGACCACCCGTGAAATCGTCTATAAACACGCCCTGAAAAACTCGTTATCCCCGGTTGTGACTTTGGCCGGTCTCCAATTCTCAGCAGTGATTTCCGGTGCGGTGCTGGTGGAAACCGTGTTTGGCTGGCCGGGGCTGGGAACGCTGGCATTTCAGTCGATCATCGCGCGGGACACACCAACCATTCTGGGCATTTTGTTCTTCTCGGCCCTTGTCGTGATCGTTGGCAACCTGCTGACCGATCTGGCGCTAAGACTGATTGATCCGCGCGTAGGGAGCAAAGGATGACCGATACACCGATCCTGCCAAAAGAAGAGATCCAAAAGGCCCGCCATCCAATGGCCGAAGCCACTGAGATGTTCATGAAGAACCACGCGGCCGTTGCGGCGGCTGTTGTGTTGATGCTGATCGTACTGGCGGCGATTTTTGGCCCCTACATCTACCCCACCGACCCGTTTGACATGGTCTGGGCACCGTTTTCCCCGCCCGGCGAAGCTGGCTTTCTGCTGGGCACCGATTACCTTGGCCGCGATTTGCTAGCGGCCCTGATCCACGGCGCACGGGTGTCGATCGTGATCGGTCTGGCGGCGGCGTTCATGTCGGTGTTCATCGGCGTCACCGTCGGCGCATTGGCCGGGTTTTATCGCGGCTATGTCGAAGAAATCCTGATGCGCATCACCGAATTCTTTCAGGTGTTGCCAACCTTGCTGTTTTCCATGGTGATCGTCGCCCTGTTCGGGGCCTCATTGCCAATGATTACCTTTGCCATCGGCATCGTCAGCTGGACCGCCGTGGCAAGGATCACCCGGTCTGAATTCTTACGCATCCGCGAACTGGAATACGTCACCGCCAGCCGCGCCTCGGGTGCCAGCAACGGCAAACTGATGTTTCGCATCATCCTGCCCAACGCCTTGCCGCCGATTATCGTGCAATCGGCATTGATGGTCGGCTCGGCAATTTTGTTTGAGGCTGGCCTCAGCTTTCTTGGCCTGACCGATCCCAACGTGGTCAGTTGGGGTCAGGTGATCGGGTCAAACCGACAGTATATTCTTGACGCGAGCTACACGGTGACGATCCCCGGCATGGCGATTTTCATCACGGTTCTGGCAATTTCCCTGGTTGGCGACGGTCTAAACGACGCGCTGAACCCTAAGTTGAGGCAGCGTTGATGGAGCCCCTGTTAAAAGTCGAAAACCTGCGCATCGAACTGGCCACACGTGACGGCATCGCCCCTGTGATTGACGATCTGACCTTTTCGCTTGGCCAGGGTGAAAGCATCAGTTTTGTCGGTGAAAGCGGCTGCGGCAAGTCTATGACCGCGCTTGGCCTGATGGGGCTTCTGCCCGAAAAGGTCGGCCGGATCGCCAGCGGTAAAATCATTTTCAACGGCGAAGACCTGACCACGGCCAGCGAAAAGCGAATGCGTGAAATTCGCGGCAATGAAATCTCGATGATTTTTCAGGAGCCGATGACCTCGCTTAACCCGGTCTACACCATTGGCGAACAAATCGCCGAGGTTCTGCGCGCGCATCAGGGTCTGGGCCGCAAAGCCGCCTGGAACAGCGCGATTGAACTGTTGGATGCCGTGCGCATTCCGAACGCCCAGCGTCGGGTTTCGGATTATCCTTTTCAGATGTCAGGCGGCCAGCGTCAGCGTGTGATGATCGCAATGGCGCTGGCATGCGAGCCGAAAATCCTGATCGCGGATGAGCCGACAACGGCGCTTGACGTCACGGTGCAGGCACAGATTTTCGATCTGCTGCGCGATCTGCGCAGCCAGACCAGTGCAGCGATTATCCTGATCACACATGACATGGGCGCGGTCGCTGAAATGGCCGAGCGGATGATCGTGATGTATGCCGGGCGCAACGCCGAACAGGGCCCGGTGGAACAGATCATCGACCACCCACGCCATCCCTACACCCGTGGCCTGATTTCCTGCGTGCCACATATCATGGCCGAACTCACCCCCGAACGCCACGAGTTGACCGAGGTGGCGGGCATCGTGCCGTCCTTGCGCGAATTTGGCAAAAACCAGTGCCTGTTTGCCTCGCGCTGCACCGATGCCACGCAACAATGCCTTGATGCGCGCCCGCCGGAAATGGAATTTGAACACGGCCAACGTTCGGCCTGTTGGCATGCAAAGGACGTGTGATGACTGAACCACGCAATGATGATGTGCTTTTGGATGTCGAAAACCTGACCGTGCGCTTTGCCGTGAAACGCGGCAGCACTTTCGGGCATAAATCTTATCTTTATGCGGTCGACGACATCTCGTTTGCCATCAAGCGCGGCGAAACGCTGGCCATTGTCGGGGAAAGCGGGTCGGGCAAGACCACCGCCGCCCTTGCGGTGGCCCGTCTGGTCGAGGCCTATCAGGGTAAGGTCAATCTGGACGGCGAGGATTTTCTGCAACTAGAGGATGCTGATCTGCGCAAGGCCCGCGCCAAGGTCCAGTTCATCTTTCAGGATCCCTATTCCAGCCTGAACCCCCGTGTGCGGGCCGAAAAGATCGTGCGTGAACCGCTTGAAAGTCTGCAAACCGTGCCCGCGCCAGAACGTCAGGCCATCGTAGATAAATTGTTCACCGCCGTAGGTCTGCACCCCGAGCAGCAACGCCTGTTCCCGCACCAGTTTTCCGGCGGCCAGCGCCAGCGGATCGGCATCGCCCGCGCCCTTGCAACGCAACCGGAACTGATTATCTGTGACGAGCCTGTCTCGGCCCTTGATGTGGCGGTACAGGCGCAAATCCTGAACCTGCTGCGCAAACTGCAAACCGAATTTGGCCTGACCTATCTGTTCATTTCGCATGATCTGGGCGTGGTCCAGCATATGTGTGACAGCATCGCTGTGATGTATATGGGCAAGATCGTGGAACATGCCGACCGGCTCAGCCTGTTTAACAACCCGCTGCATCCTTACACCTCGGCCCTGCTGTCAGCCGTTCCGTCCGTTGACAAAAAGCGCCGCGAGGCAACGAAGCGAATTCTGATCCCGGGCGATCCACCTGATCCGTTGGCCCTGCCCAAAGGCTGCCGTTTTGCCAATCGCTGCCCGGCGGCCCAGCCCCAATGCGAAGACAGCCAACCGCCATTGACCGAGGTCGCACCGGGCCACAAAGTCGCCTGCCATCTGGTGGACGAAAAGGCGGTATCGCCGCTTTAAAGCGCAATCCGAAAAGTGGGAACCGGTTTTCGGATGAATTGCGTGCAGTCAAATGTCTCGCAATCCGAAAAGTGGGAACCGGTTTTCGGGTGAATTGCGCGCAGTCAAATGTCTCGCAATCCGAAAAGTGGGAACCGGTTTTCGGATGAATTGCGCGTCAGAACAATTGGCAAAAGCCGCTCTGCTGTTTCAGGTTGAGTGGATGCGGCTTTAAGCCCGACCGCAAACCGGTCGCAACGGTTTCTTGACACCCGGCACAGCCGCGCCCAATCTGCCTGCATTTCCAGTCAGGGTGACCGTCATGCCAACCTCATCAGTTTTTCACCGCCACGGCGGTGCCTCCCCTCCGACGGTCGTTGGCGGGCAGGGCTGTTATCTGATTGATGCCAGCGGCAAACGCTATCTTGATGCCTCTGGCGGGGCGGCTGTGTCCTGCCTTGGCCATGGCGATAAGGATGTAATTGCCGCGATCAAAGCCCAGCTTGACCAGATCGCCTATGCCCATACCGGGTTTTTTACCTCAAAACCTGCCGAAGCACTGGCCACGCACCTGATCGCACGCGCGCCCAAGGGCCTCGCGCAGGTCTATTTCGTTTCCGGCGGTTCCGAAGCAGTCGAGGCTGCCCTAAAACTCGCCCGCCAATACCATGTTGAACGCGGTCAGCCCCAGCGCACGCGACTGATTGCCCGGCGGCAAAGCTATCACGGCAACACCCTTGGCGCGCTGGCAGCAGGCGGCAACCAATGGCGGCGCGCCATGTTTGAACCGCTGCTGGCCGATGTCAGCCATATCGACCCGTGCTATCCCTATCGTTTACAGCATCAGGGCGAAACTGACGCTGATTACGCCATCCGATCCGCCGACGCGCTTGAGACCGAAATCCTGCGCCTCGGTCCGGAAAACGTCATGGCCTTCATCGCGGAAACCGTCGGCGGCGCAACGGCGGGCGTTCTGGCCCCACCGCCGGGATATTTCCAACGCATCCGCCAGATCTGCGACCGCTACGGCGTTTTGCTGATTTTGGACGAGGTGATGTGCGGCATGGGGCGCACCGGGCATCTTTTTGCCTGCCAAGAAGACGACGTCGCGCCCGATATCTTGTGCATCGCTAAGGGTCTGGGCGCAGGCTATCAGCCGATTGGCGCAATGCTGGCCTCGCAAAGCATCATTGATACCATCGCGGCGGGCAGCGGATTTTTTCAGCACGGCCACACCTATCTCGGCCATGCCACCGCCTGTGCGGCGGCTGAGGCCGTTCTGAACGCCATTGAAGACCGGGGTTTACTGGCGCAGGTCAACGCACGCGGTGAATACCTGCAAACGGCCCTGCACGCCGCCTTTGGCCAGCACGAGAATGTCGGCGACATTCGCGGCCGTGGCCTGTTTCGCGCTGTTGAGTTGGTGGCAGACCGCGACAGCAAAGCCGCCCTTGACCCCAGCCGTGGCACAGCGGCGAAAGTGAAAAAAGCAGCGTTCGAGGCCGGGCTGATCTGTTATCCGATGGGCGGCACGATTGACGGTAAATCCGGCGACCACATCCTGCTGGCCCCGCCGTTCATCATTTCAGAAACCGAAATAGACGAGGTCGTGGCCAAATTGAAAACCGCAATTGGGGTGGCTTTGGCGAGCTGAGGAAGCTCTGATTTAAAATACCTTGGGCATTTTGAAAAAATGTCAGCCCCCGACCAGCAAGGCCCAAAGGTTAGTGCGGCGGTAAGCTTTTGTTAACAAGCAGCGATTTTCGCCCATTTCCACGCTTCAAATGTTTCGCACGCGAAACAAATTTCCGCTAAGCCCTTGATGTTCGACTCGCTCAACAAACGTCACGCCGCGCCAATGCTTAACAGCCCCGCCTATTCGCGGGCGCGCAAAATCGACGCCGGGGCCGCTGCCAAAGGCCGCAAGGCAAAGCCAAGCCCGGCCATCAACGTCACCAATGCGCCGCCAACCACGATGACGATGGCCGATACCGGCTCAAAATGAAAACTGGTTTCCATCACGAACCGCATCACCGCCCAACCAGCAACGCCGCCGGCAAAAATCGCCACCAGTCCAGCCGCAGCCCCCATCATTCCGGCTCGCAACGCAAAGCTGAGCAGGATTTTCGCCCGCGCCGCGCCCAGCGTTTTCAGCAAAGCCGCCTCATATTCCCGCGCCCGTTCGCCCGCAGCAGCAGCACCGATCAGCACCACAAATCCGGTGATCAACGTCGCCAGCGCACCATAAGATGTGGCCGCGGCCAAGCCGCGCAAAGCGCCCGCGACTTGTTCGATGGCGTCACGCACCCGGATCGCGGTGACGTTTGGATAGGCATCACCAACGTCGCGCAAAATCGCTGCCTCCGCCACCTCGTCCGCGTAAACCGTGGCGATGTGGGTATGAGGCGCGCCTGCTACAGCGCTTGGGTTCATCGTCAGCACAAAACCGATCCCGGCATTGGAAAAATCCACCACCCGAAAGCTGGCAATCGTAGCATCAATATCGCGACCCAGAATGTTAACCGTGATCCTGTCACCGACATGCAAACCAAGCTCGGTCGCCTCTTCCTCGGCAAAGCTGACAAGCGGCGGTCCGGCATAATCCTCAGGCCACCATTCGCCCTTGGTTATGATGGTTTTGTCCGGCAAAGCGGCGGCATATGTGATGCCGCGATCACCGGAAATCACCCAGTGATCCCCAGCCACTTCACGCGCCGGTTGGCCGTTGATTTCGGTGATAACGCCGCGCAACATCGGCGCGGTATCGACCCGACTGACCGCGCTGTCATTGCGGGTGCGGTCAAGAAAACCTTCGATCTGGTCGTTCTGGATATCGACAAAGAAAAATGAGGGTGCCACGTCGGGCAATTCATCCGATATCGCCCCGCGCAAATTGGCGTCGATCTGCCCGATGGCGGCCAGTACCGACAGGCCCAGACCCAGCGACAGGATCACCGGCGTCGCCTCGCTTGCGGGACCACCAACAGCGCCCAGTGCCAGACGCAAGGCCGTGCGCCCGCGCATCATCTTGGCCCGCGCCAAACGCCCCGCCACCCTGCGGATCAGGCTGGCCGCGATGACCAGAACCACCAGTGCCGCAAGGATACCGCCAAACGTCCACATCGCCAGCCACGGCACAGCAGCATACCACAGTGCCACCGCCGCCAGCAGGCCAAGCAGCACCAATGTCACCAGAATATAAGGCCAACTGGGCCAGAACCGACGGCGCGAAATCGCATCGCGAAACAGGGCCGCCGGGCGAATTTCACCGGTGCGGGCAATCGGCCACAGCGTGAATATCAAGGCTGTCAGCACGCCATAAAGCCCAGCCTCGGCCAGTGGCGCCCAATGCACCGTAATCTCGGCAGGCAGCGGTAATTGTGCCGCGATGATCGGCGCAAACAGAAACGGCAGTATCGCGCCAAGAACCAGTCCAAGCGTGATCCCCACAATCGCAAGCGCGCCGATTTGCAGGAAATAGACCCAAAAAATCACCCGGGTTTCAGCGCCCAGCGTTTTCAGCGTCGCAATGGTTGCGGTTTTGGTCTCAAGATAAGTCCGAACCGCTGACGACACACCAATGCCGCCGACCGCCAGCCCGGCAAGCCCGACCAGCACCAAGAACGAGGCGATGCGTTCCACAAACCGCTCCACCCCCGGCGCGCCATTACGGCTGTCGCGCCAATGCAGACCAGTGTCGCGGAACATGCTGTTGGCCTCGACCTCAAGCGCTGCCAGATCGGCGTTTTTGTCCAACGCCAAACGGTATTGCGTTTCAAACAAACTGCCCGGTCCGATCAGCCCTGATTGGGCCAGATCTGCGGTCAGAACAATCGTGCGCGGCCCAAGCCCAAACCCCATCGAGGCGGAATCCGGTTCGCGCAGCAAAGCCGCCGCCAGCCGGAAATCCTGCGTGCCAAGGCGAAACACATCGCCAATCGCAAGCCCCAGACGGTCAATCAGCAACGGATGCATAATTGCGCCGGGCACACCATCGACGCGGGCAAAAGCCGTGGCCAAAGGCTGCGCCGGTTCCAGTTCAACCGCGCCGTAAATCGGATAAATACCGTCAACCGCTTTGATCTGGGTCAACCCTCGCTCGGTCTTGCCGCCGCGTTCCACCACCGCCATGGAGCGGAAATCGACGATTTCTGAGGCGCGGCGTGATTTCGCCGCCATCCACGCCTTTTCCGCGTCCGAGGCAAATCGATAGGTGAACTCCATCTCGGCATCACCGCCAAGGATGACCGCGCCTTCGCGGGTAAGGCCCTGTTCGATCGAACTGCGCACGGACCCAACTGCGGCAATCGCCGCGATACCAAGCGTCAGGCAGGCCAGAAAAATCCGGAAGTTTCGCAAACCGCCGCGCAATTCACGCCGCGCAATACGCATGGCAACCGGCATGGTCATTCCGCGGCCTGCCGACCTGTGGCGGCAATGCGCCCATCATCAAGCCCGATCACCCGGTCACACCGCGCCGCCAGATCGGGCGCGTGGGTCACTAGGATCAGGGTCGCGCCGAACCGCGAAGATAAATCAAACAGCATTTCGACAATCGCGTCACCAGTGGTGCCGTCCAGATTGCCGGTCGGTTCATCCGCCAGCAGAATATCAGGGCGCGGGGCGGCGGCGCGGGCAAGGGCGACGCGCTGTTGTTCGCCGCCGGACAATTGCGCCGGATAATGATCCAGCCGCGCCCCAAGCCCGACATTTTCCAATTCCTGCGCCGCGCGCTCGAACGCGTCAGCAACGCCAGCCAGTTCCAGCGGGGTTGCGACATTTTCAAGCGCGGTCATGGTTGGGATCAGGTGAAACGACTGAAACACCACGCCCATGTGATCGCGGCGAAACCGCGCCAGCGCATCCTCGTTCATCGTGGTGAAATCCTGCCCCAGAACGTTCACGCTGCCTGACGTGGCGCGTTCAAGACCGCCCAGCAGCATCAGCAGAGATGATTTTCCAGACCCTGATGGCCCGATCAGACCCAGCGTTTCACCGCGCTCGACATCAAGGTCAATTCCCTTCAGGATGTCGACGGGCCCGGCATTGCCATTCAGCGTCAGGCGCACATTCTTGAGGGACAGGATCGGCTTGGCCATGATATTTTTACTCCGGCAGCATTCGCATCAATATGGGGGTCACAGCCGGATTGGCAAGCTGTTGGCCGCAACTTTTGTCGGGCTGTTTTGTGCGCTGTTGTTGGCCCCATTGGCCAGAGCCGAACAAATAACGATCGCAGTACTAGGTGACAGCCTGACCCAAGGCTATGGCTTGCCGGTTGAGGATGGTCTGGTACCGCAGCTTGAACGCTGGCTGCACGCCAACGGGGTCAAGGTTACCGTGCTGAACGCCGGGGTATCGGGGGACACAACGGCGGGCGGGTTGGCGCGGGTCGACTGGACCCTGACGCCCGATGTTGACGCGCTGATCGTCGCCCTTGGTGGCAATGATTTGCTGCGCGGCATTGCCCCGGCGGTCGCGCGCCGTAATCTTGACGGTATTCTGATCGCTGCGGCCAATAAGGGCCTGCCGGTTTTGCTGATCGGTCATGCGGCGCCGGGCAATTTCGGGGCCGATTACAAAACCGCCTTTGACGCGCTTTATCCGGAGCTGGCGGTGCAATATTCCGCTTTGCTCTATCCCGATTTCCTGTCGACGCTCAACGATGGCCGCAGCCAGACAGAGGTGTTGCAAACCCTAATGCAGGCCGACGCCATCCACCCAAACGCCGCTGGCGTCAACCTGATCGTCCAATCGCTCGGCCCGGTTGTTTTAGACCTGATTGATCACGAGGACTGATTTCGGAATTGACCTCCCGATAGGCGCGGGGCAACCTTGCCGACAAGGGGAGGCGTTTAATGGACAAGCCGGATTATAGAAACTGATTGATCAGGAAACTTGGGCGTTCATCGAACGCACCGGGGATTTTTATCCGCCCGACACGATCAATTACACGATTGAGCAGCAGCGCGACATCTATGACACGATGTGCCGCGAGTTTTTCACAGGTTATCCTGAAGGTGTGACAACCAGCGATCATGCGATTGATGCGTTCAGGGTGCGGGTCTATGAAGTCGGCACGCCGGATGGCAACGTGATCTATTACCACGGCGGCGGTTTTGTGGTCGGCGGATTGGAAAGCCACGATGATGTCTGCGCCGAGATTTGCGCGCGCACCGGCCTCAGGGTGATTTCGGTGGACTACCGTTTATGTCCCGAATTTAAACATCCGGCGCAGTTCCTTGACAGCTTTGCAGCTTTGGAATGGGTGCTTGATCGGTACGACGGCGCGGTGGTTCTGGCGGGCGATTCTGCGGGCGGCAATCTTGCGGCAACCGTTTCGCATGCGGCGCGCGGCAAGACGGATCGTATCATCGGGCAGGTTCTGGTCTATGGCGGCTTTGGTCTGGGCAGCGAAAGCGCATCGGCCCATTACCACGCCAACGCGCCGATGCTGACGCGCGACGACATCCTTTTTTACCGGGGCATTCGCTGCGTCGGGGACGAGCCAATGGATGATCCGACATACGCGCCTTTGTTTGATCCGGATTTTACAAACCTGCCGCCTTCGGTTGTGATTGCGGCTGAATGCGACCCGATTGCCGATGACAGCAAAGCCTATTGTGACAAGCTGGTGGCGACGGGCAACAAAGCGGTCTGGTTTAACGAGGCCGGGTTGGTGCATGGCTATTTGCGGGGCCGCTCGACAGTGACACGGGCGCGGCTTAGTTTTGATCGGATTGTGAACGCTATCGCCGCCTTGTCACGGCAGGAATGGATTTATTGAAATGACCGATAACCCTTGCATCATCTGTGTTGCTATCACCGGATCGGTGCCAACCCAGCGCGACAACCCCGCCGTGCCGATCAGCATCGCTGAGCAGATCGAAAGCACCCATGCCGCATTCGAGGCCGGGGCCAGCATCGCCCATGTGCATGTGCGCAATGCCGATCAGACGCCAAGCTCGGACCCGGACAAGTTTGCGGCCCTGCAAGCCGGGCTTGAAGAACACTGTCCGGGCATGATCGTGCAGATGTCGACAGGCGGGCGCTCTGGTGCCGGGGCAGCGCGCGGCGGTATGTTGCCGCTATGTCCTGACATGGCGTCGTTGACTGTCGGGTCAAACAATTTCCCGTCGCGGGTATATGAAAACCCACCTGATCTGGTCGATTGGCTGGCAGAGGAGATGTTGAAGTATAACATTAAGCCTGAGATAGAAGCCTTTGATTTGGCGCATATATTTCAAGCTGTTAAAATGCAAAACGATGGCCGCCTGAAAGGCCCGTTACATATTCAGTTTGTCATGGGCGTGAAAAACGCCATGCCGGTCGACAAGGCGGTTTTTGACTTTTATGTCGAAACGGTCAAGCGGTTGGCGCCGGATGCCACTTGGTGTGGCGCGGGCATTGGTGCGGGGCAAATATTGCTGAACGAATGGTCGATCGCCGCCGGGGGGCATACCCGCACCGGGCTAGAGGATAACGTGCGGCTGGATAAATCCCGTCTTGCGCCATCAAACGCGGCTTTGGTGGTGCGGGCCGCTGAGCTTTGCGCCACTTACGGGCGTCCAGTCGCAACGTGGCAACAGGCCCGTGATATTTTACAACTGCCGCTTGGGGCGAACCGCATATAGGACTTGATGTGGCGACAGACAAAGTGGTTGGTTGAAACGAGAATGTCGCACTCGCGCCGCAGCCGACCCTGTAAAACCCCGTGTTTTCAGTGCACTACCCTGCCCGTGCGTCGTCTTTGAGGCTGCTTTGACCCTGCGACAGCCTTGCACTATCTTAATATTCAAAACCCTGCATACTAGCCGCGGAGAGTTTTTGTCTCTTTGAGACCGCTATATTTATGGAGGGTATTATGGCTGAAATCGTTATTTTGGGCGCAGGCATCGGTGGCTTGCCGATGGCCTATGACATGAAGAAGGAAATGCGTCGCGAGGACAGCATAACTGTCATCTCAAACAACCCGTATTTTCAGTTCACGCCGTCAAACCCCTGGGCCGGTGTCGGATGGCGCACCAAAAAAGACGTCACGATTGATCTGGAACCGGTGTTGAAAAAGCAGGGTATCGAATTTATCGCAGATGGTGCGGCCAAACTGGTGCCAGAGGAAAACAAGGTCATTTTGGCCAGCGGGCGCGAGGTATCATACGACTATCTGGTCATTGCCACCGGACCCGAACTGGCCTTTGACGAAATCGAAGGGCTGGGGCCTGAAGGCTTTACGCAGTCGGTTTGTTCAATCGACCATGCGGTTGATGCCTATTCGGCGTGGGAGGAATTCTGCAAAGATCCGGGGCCGATTGTGGTTGGCGCGGTACAGGGCGCGTCGTGTTACGGCCCGGCCTATGAATACGCGATGATCATGGATACCGAGCTGAAAAAGCGCAAAATCCGCGACAAGGTGCCGATGACATTCGTAACCGCAGAACCCTATATCGGCCATCTGGGGCTTGGCGGTGTCGGTGACACCAAGGGCCTGCTGGAAAGCGAAATGCGTAATCGTCACATCAACTGGATCACCAATGCCCGCGTTGACAAGGTCGAAGACGGCAAAATGGCGGTCAGCGAAATTGCGGCTGGCGGTGCGGTGGTGCAGGAGCACAGCCTTGATTTCAAATATTCCATGATGTTGCCCGCGTTTCGCGGCATCCCGGCGGTGCGTGACATCGAAGGTCTGGTCAATCCGCGTGGCTTTATCGTGGTCGACAAGCACCAGCGCAATCCAAAGTATCAGAACATTTTCTCGGTCGGCGTGTGCATCGCCATTGCCCCACTTGAGGCGACACCGGTGGCTGTTGGCGTGCCCAAAACCGGGTATATGATCGAAAGCATGGTTGCAGCAGCGGCGGCAAATATCGGTGAATTGCTGAACGGCAAGGAACCCAGCCATGAAGGCACATGGAACGCGTTCTGTCTGGCTGATTTTGGCGACAAAGGCGTTGCGTTTCTGGCGCAGCCGCAAAACCCGCCACGCAACCTTAACTGGGCGTCAGAGGGGAAATGGGTGCATTGGGCCAAGATCGGGTTCGAGAAATACTTTATGCGCAAGGTCCGCAAAGGCCAGTCCGAGCCGTATTTTGAAAAGATGATCATGGGACTGACCAAGGTCACCCGACTGAAATAGGCAAATCTAGCCTTCTGAAACCCTTGAAAACAGTGACCCGGCCAGCGCGCCGGGTCTTTTGTGTACGCCTCCTGGCCTGCCGCCTTGGCTGTCACAGGATTGTCACTGAGTTTGACATAGATTAGCGCCGTATGCGGCCATTGCGCCCTTGCTATTATCCCTGCGTCTGAAAAACTGCCGGCATGGAATTCATCGACAGCACCCTCTATTCGCTGGCTGACCTTTTGTCGGTCATTTTCGTCTTTATCATTGGCATCGTCATCTTGACGCTGATCGTGTTTTACATCATCGATGCGCGCCAAAGCCGCGATGCAGTGCGCCGCAATTACCCGGTTCTTGGGCGGTTTCGCAGTCTTTTCAAAATGCTGGGCGAGTTTTTCCGCCACTATTTTTTCGCTATGGATCGCGAGGAAATGCCGTTCAACCGCGCCGAAAGGCATTGGATAACGCTATCAAGCGAAGGGCGGGACAATACGGTTGCTTTTGGCTCCAGCAAATCGCTGACCGCCCCCGGTTCGGTGATTTTCACAAACCACCCGTTTCCAACGCTGGATG
This sequence comes from Paracoccaceae bacterium, assembly GCA_021775315.1. GTDB lineage: Bacteria > Pseudomonadota > Alphaproteobacteria > Rhodobacterales > Rhodobacteraceae > UBA5972. The sequence continues at coordinate 61,439 of JAJFIC010000012.1, read as the reverse complement.
AACATGTCACAGAGCCGCCGGAACTGCTGATCGGCCCGACGGCCAGAACGCCTTATGTGACCAGCTCAATCTTCAATATTTCCGCGATGAGCTTTGGTGCGATTTCCAAACCTGCCGTTCTGGCCCTGTCATCAGGGGCGAAAATGGCCGGGTGCTGGATGAATACCGGCGAAGGCGGCCTGTCGCCCTACCACCTTGAAGGTGGGGCCGACATCGTGTTTCAGATCGGCACCGCGAAATACGGCGTTCGCAATGATGATGGCAGCCTGAACGACGACAAACTGCGCGCGGTTGCGGCCCATGATCAGGTCAAAATGATCGAACTGAAACTGTCGCAGGGCGCCAAACCCGGTAAGGGTGGGATTTTGCCAGGGGCCAAGGTCACACCGGAAATCGCTGCAATCCGTGGCATCCCGGCGGGGCAGGATTCGATTTCCCCCAACCGCCATCCGGAAGCCGCGAACGAGGCTGAACTGCTTGATTTCATCAGCCACCTACGGGACGTTTCCGGCCTGCCGGTTGGTTTTAAGACCGTGGTCAGCAACGCCAATTGGCTGGAGGTGTTGTGCCGGGAAATCCATGCCCGTGGCCTTGATCATGCACCTGATTTCATCACCGTAGATGGCGGTGATGGTGGCACCGGTGCGGCCCCCATGCCGTTGATGGACAATGTCGGCCTGCCCCTGCGCGAAGCCCTGGCCATGGTGGTCGACACGCTGACACGTTATGGCCTGCGCGACCGGGTGCGGGTGATCGCCTCGGGCAAACTGGTCACCCCGGCCGAGGTCGCCTGGGCCTATTCGATGGGGGCTGATTTTGTCACCTCGGCGCGCGGATTTATGTTCGCGCTTGGCTGTATTCAGGCGCTCAAATGCAATCGCAACATCTGCCCGACCGGGATCACCACCCATGACGAACATCTGCAACACGGGCTGGTGCCCGAGGTCAAATCGGTGCGGGTGAAAAACTTTGTCGGCAAAATCCGCTATGGCACCAACCTGATTTCCCATTCCTGCGGCGCGGCCCATCCACGTGCGTTGAACCGCACCCATTGCAGGATCGTCCAACAAGGCGCGCTTTCGGTGCCGTTATGTGATCTTTACCCAGAGCCGACGCCGCTGCCGGACTATCAGCCAAGCGCCAGCACGTAAGAGCCGATTAGCGTTGCGCCATAAAGTGCCAGCACCAGCCAGGAATCCACCCCGGCCCCGAACCAGCGCGGGGTGCGGCGGATCAACAGGCCGACCACATAAATCGACGTCACCAACATGCCGCAGACGATGCTGAACTGCACGACGCGGTCAAGCTCGGCCAATATCGGCCCTTCGCGGTAAAAAATGTCAGACGGCAGAACCAGCGCAATCATGATCAGGTTGCTGCCAAAAATGTTGGCAATCGCCATGGTGTAGGCCCCCATCCGGGCCGCCGCGATCGTTGTCGAAACTTCCGGCATCGAGGTCGAGGCCGCCAAAAGCGCGATGCCAACGAATGAGGATTGCAAGCCGGTCTGGCGCGCGATTTCGCCCGCGCGGTCAGCGGTGACATATCCGGCCACCAGCACCACCAGCACGGCCAAAAGGGTCATTGCCATCAGGTTCTTATCCGTGGCCGTCTGGGCCGATTTCGGCTTCAGGATGACCTCGTCGGTTTTTTCGGCTTCCGGCAGGTCGACCGGCAACCACGGACTGCGCTCGTCATAGGCGCGCAGCACCAGAATTGCCGCTGGATACACCAGCGTCAGGAACAACGCCCCGATACCGATGCCCAAAAACAGCTCAACCTCACCCAGAAAGCTGATCGCGAGCAGGGCGTTTAGCAGTACCACAATCAACGCCGCCTCAAGCGCGTGGGTGGGTTTTCGTGGCCAAGACGTCAGGGCTTGGCGGACAAAGAAAATATCAACAACCGCCAGAATTGCCGTCTGCATGGTGATGCCGCCGAAAAGATTGCCCAAAACCAATGGCGCGTTGCCCACGGACGCCGCTGTCAGCGAGGTCACAATTTCCGGCAGCGAGGTCACGGTGGCCAGAAACACCAGCCCCAGAACCTCGCGCGTCATGCCAAACCGCGTGGCAAGAGCGTCGCCCAACACCACCAGACGGCTGCCCGCCCACCAGATCAGCCCGGTGGCCAACGCAAACAGCGCCAGATTGGTGCTGAGTGACAGAGGACCGATCAAGTTATCCAATGAACAACGGCCCGATCAGCAGGAACAGGCAGGTCACAACCCCGATCATCGGCACCACAATCGGAATGGTGAACACACCTTCAGGCGGCACATCGCCGCGCAATTTGACCACCACCAGCGACAGATTAACCAGCGCAAAAACGAACAGAATGATTTGCGAGGTCAGCTCGACCAGCGCATCCAGTGGCACAAACAACGCCGCCGCCAGCATAACGCCGGTGATGATGATGGTGGCATTAAGCGGCGTGCGTGTGCGCGCGTTCACCGCTGAAAACCAGCTCGGCACACGACCCTTGCGGCCCAGCCCATAAACAACCCGGCTGGCCATAATGATTTCGATCACCACCCCGTTTAGCGTCGCCACAATCGCCACCAGCGTGATGGACAGCGGTGATAACCCGGTCAGCCGCTCAAACAATAGACCCACCGGCGCGTCAGAGCCCGCCAGATCATCAATCGGCACCGCCCGTACTGCCACATATACCACTAAGAAATAGATAACCGTGACGGCCACCAGCGATATCATGATTGCCCATGGCATGGTTCGGCTTGGGTTTTTCGTTTCTTCAACCAGATTGACCACATCATCAAACCCGATAAAGGCAAAAAACGCGATCAGGGCAGCGGCAAACACTCCCGTCAGGGCCGTGGTGTCTGACAGCGCAGGTACTGACGCTGGTAAATCCCGCATCATATCCGGCTCTGCCAGAAACCCCGCACCGATGATGACCAGCAGGCCCAAAATCTCGATCACCGTCAAAATCCCGGCAAACATCACGCTTTCCTGCACGCCTTGGGCGGCAAGTGCGCCCATCAGCAAAACGATAATGGCCACGATCACCGGGCGCGGCAGATCCAACAATTGCTCGACATAACCCGCACAACCCAACGAGATCGCCGCCCCGGCTATGGTTGCGGAAAACACGATCAGCAAACCGGTCACCAGCGTCAGCCAGTTCCAGCCAAACCCGGCATCGACATACACAGCCTCGCCGGCACTTTGGGGAATCCGTCCGGAAAATTCCGCGAATGACAGCGCGCTGAAGCCCATCACAAGGGCCGCAAACAAAAACGCAGTCGGTGCATAAATCCCGGCGGTTTCCGCCGCCGCGCCGATCAGCACATAAATGCCCGCGCCGATGGTGATGCCAAGACCATAGAGCACTAACAATGGCAGGCCGATCACACGGCGTAGTTCTGGTTGCTTTGAATTATCAGTCATTTGCAGGCCTTGGAAAGATCACTGGGCATCTTCGCCAGTTTGGCCAAACTTCCGGCAGATGCCAAGGCAGGGCCATGATCTGCATCAAACAAACCGCGCAGACCAGATCACCCAGCCTGTATCTTCTTCTTTTTACAAATATCCCCGCCGGAGGCCGCACGCGCATGGCGCGTGCCCGGCCCAAGCAAAATCGTTCAAAGATCGCATTTTGGGCGGGAGCCCCCCCTTTGTCCCTATTCCAGCGCCTAAAACCCAGACGCCTAAGCGACAAACGCCCGAATACGGCCCAGCAATGCCTCGTCAACCGATATACCATCAGCGGCGATGCGGTCGCGATTGCCTTGCCTGCGCGCACCCGGCAGACGCGCGCCTTCTTGCGATGTGATGGCCTCGGCCAGGGCGCGGGTTTGGTGCAAAAAAGCCTCGCCGGAAAAAGCCGCCGGATCAAAGGCGATAAAACACTGGCCGGTCATAGGTGGCCCGCCTTTATCACCGGAAAACGGGCTTGCATCTCGGCTCAGCACCGCACCTGCAAGGCACGAGGCCAGAACCTCGACCGTCAGCCCGATACCAAAGCCTTTTTGCCCACCCGAAGGCGCCATAGAGCCTTTCAGAGCAGCGGCGGCATCCGTCGTTGGCGCACCATTTTCATCAAACGCCCAGCCTTCTTCGATGGCTTCGCCCTGCCGGGCGCGCAACATAATCTCAGACTTGGCGATTGCACTGGCGGATTGATCAATCACCAGCAACGCCCCACCATTTCCATCCGGCACCGCCAGTGAAAACGGGTTGGTGCCAACCACGGGGGTGTTGCCGCCCGTCGGCGCGATCGAGGCCGGGGCATGGGTGAAACACAAGCCCAGCAGACCCTCTTCGGCCAGATGTTCGGCGTGGTGGCCAAGAACGCCGCAATTATAGGAATTGTGCAGCGTCATCACCGCCACACCGTTTTTGCGTGCCGCTGCCGTAAACGCCGCCCAACCAGCATCAATCGCCGGGTGGGCAAAACCGGTTTTTGCATCGACCCGGACAGAACCCGCCCGCACCGTTTCGACAACCGGAACCGCGTGGCCATCAACCTTGCCGCACTGAACATGTTCGGCGTAGATCGGCACATACATCAGCCCGTGGCTGCGGATGCCATCGCGTTCAGCCCTGACGGTCGAGCGGGCAACAGATGCCGCCACAGCCGGATCGGCCCCGGCCCCTTCAAGGGCCGCCTGCGCAAGTCTTTGCACACCAATCAAATCGAGTGTCTCGGTCATGTTGTGCGTCCTTTTAATCGTTATCGGTCAATCCGGCCCCGGCCCCTAACAGGCGGGATGCTTCGCTTTCCGGCACATAGGTTTTACCGGCCAGTTCCACGATGTTGTTCCACACAGCATCAGCGACTTCAATCCCCGCAGCGCTGGCTTTTGTGTCATTGGCGACTGATGTTGCAGGGCTTGCCGTAAGGTTTACATCGCGGCCAAGCGCGGCAGGCAAATCACCTGACAGGCCATCCGGCGTGACAGAAACAACGCCCGCTGCGCCAAAATCACATGCAATATCAAGATCGTAAGTCGTTGCCGCGACCCCGGCCAGCCCGACCAGCAATAAAGGTGCATCCATGCCGGTCAGTTGAACCGCATGACCTGCGGCCAGAAAATCCATGGCCGACGGTCCGGCATAAGCGACGCTGGCATCGGTGAACGTCATTGCCCCACCGTCCGCGACCTGCCCGATTGCTGCGGCAGATTTACCCGTTATCGCCGCCAATCCGGCCCCGGCCCCGTCCATGCCACACGCCGCCAGCCATGCCGCCGCCTGACCAATATCCTGCGCCAGTCCAACCGGGATGCCCGCGCCGATTGTGGCTTTGCGCAGGGTCACTTCAATCTCGTTCAGGGAATGTCTCATGCGTTCTCTCCTAAAACCGGCAACCACCAGTCGTCAGCGTCCTTGGCGGCGATATCCTCAAACAAAGGCGCGCCCTGAAACATGTTAATCCGGGTCCACAGGTCGGATTTCGGGTCAAATTTTGAGGCCCCGAACAAGGCCAGTTTATAGCGCAGCATATCAATCGGCAGACAATCGGCGGCCAGCAGGTTGTCATGTATCTCGCAATAAGGGTGGTGTTGCGAGGTCTGAACCCGCCGCGCCACATAGCGATGTTCGGGATGCGCCATCAGAAATTCCGCAACGGTCTGCGCCTCGTCCACACCATCAAGATCATGGGCCAGGGCCTGTGCGCGACGCGCGATATCCAGCGGGGATTCCTTTTCGGCGCCGTCTTCTTCAAACCGCTTGCCAAGGCGCGGTTCCAACTTGGCCTCAGACACATACCAAAAGAAATGTTGTGCCTCAGCCGCGCTAAAATCCACATCAAGCGCAAATTTGTAATTGCCGTCCAACAGATCCGCCAGTTGGCCAACCCGCATCATCGGTTCAAGCGTTGGCTTCACATCTGCGGCCAGTTCGTCACACAGATCATCCACCAAATCGCCGTAGGGTTCCAATACTAAGGCCGCGATCAATTCCTGACATTCCACGGAATATCCGGCACCGGCCTGCATCAGCCGATCCCAGGGATGGACCTGCGCCAGCCAATCAGCGCTGGCGAGGCTGATAATCTCGGGCCATTCGCGCCGCAATTCAATGATCCGCGCCATCTGGCGTTCATCGGCAACGTTCCACTGGTCCAGATGCCGGGCGGCGCGCGTCATCAGCGTTTGAATTTGCGCAATGGCAGACGCATCGGCGGTTTCAACGGCGCGGACGCGGGCCAAGGCGACCTCGCGCACCTCCATCCAATTGTTTAACAACACACAATGGTTGACCAAAAAAGGCGCAAGCCCCAGCCCGGTCGAGTTGCCAATGCCAAGGCTGCGCCGGGTTTGGGCGTTCATCGGGGTGAATTTTTCGGGATTCTTTGCCCGCGCTACATGTTCGACCAGATCAAGGGTAAAGCCCCGTATCAGCCAGACATTCAGCATTTCAACCTGAAATGAGCCACGCATCGCCGGGCGTTTTTCAATGATGGCGCGGTCGCCAAAGCCAAGCTTGCCATTGCCGTAAACCGCCGTTGTGCGCATCAGATAACCAACCGAGTTGACCAGTTCCGGGTCTGGCTGCTGGCCTTGTGACAGGCGATCCACCACATGCTGAAAAAACCGCACGGATTTGTTTGAGCGTGACAGCGATAGTTCCGTCGCCTCGTAGCGCCCGGCCTCTTGTTTGGGTGCGTTTGCTTCCAGCCGGTCAAGGTCTTGGGTCGTCGGCACGCCGTCAAACAGCGCATAAGTTGCGTCCCAAGCTTCGGCAATCACCCGGTCGGAGCGGTTTTCAGGCGCAAGCGGTTGGGCAAAGGCCACAAGGCTGTAGATGTCGCCACCCAAAGGCACGGAATAGACCGCGCGGCCATAGCCCTGATCGTTAATTTCCCACACCGGGCGGGTGACGACGGCGTTTTCTGCTGACAATCTGCGAATAAGGCTGCGCATAAAGCTAAGGCGATTGGGATAGGCCGCGCCCATGCGTTCAAGCCGCATCACGTGTTCGGGCGCGCGGCGCGTGGCCTCTGCAAAACCGCCTTTGTTGATCGCGATTGTCGTCATAATCACCCCTCCGGTTTAAAACTTCTGTCATAAAAACGCAGCCAATTGCCGCCCATGATGCCGCCAACTTCGCTGTCGGAAAACCCGACTTTGTGAAGCGCTGCTTCGATATTGCCAAAATCACGGCTGTCATGGAACCAACTGGGCTGATCCGGGAAACCCGCAGCACTGGCTGAACCTTCGCCGTAATCTATGGTCTTGGTCCAGCGCCCGTTGCGCATCCATGTGACCACACTGTCGGGCTGATCCTGACAAAGATCGCTGCCGATACCAAGGTTTTCAGCCCCCATCAAATCGGCGGTTTTCGCAATTGCCTGGGCGAAGCTTTCAACCGTGCAATCCGAGCCATCCTTTAGGTGATGCGGATACATCGAAAAGCCCAGCATGCCGCCGGTTTCGCCAAGCGCTTTCAGAACCGTATCGGATTTATTGCGCAAAGCAGGATGCCAGAACGATGGGTTGGCGTGGGTGATGGCGATGGGTCGGCGGGATATTTCAATGGCGTCCATGGTTGAGCGTTCGCCGGAATGGCTCATGTCGATGACCATGCCGACGCGGTTCATTTCGGACACGACTTCGCGGCCCATTCGGGTGATGCCACTATCGGTCGCTTCATAACAGCCGGTCGCCAGCAGGGATTGGTTGTTATAGGTCAGTTGCATGAACCGTGCGCCCAGCGTGTGCCAGATTTCCACCAGCCCGATGTCATCTTCAATCGGGGACGGGTTCTGAAAGCCAAAGAAGATCGCGGTGCGGCCGGTTTCCTGCGCCAGTTTCACATCGCTTGCATATTTGCCCTGAAAAATCAGGTCGGGGTATTGTTCAAACCAGCGGTTGAAGGCCTCGACATTCAGCACGGTTTCGCGAAAGTTTTCGTGATAGGCGATGGTGACGTGGACGGCATCAACGCCGCCCTCGCGCATTTGGCGAAACACCTTTTCCGACCAGTTGGCGTATTGCAGGTTGTCAATTCTGGGGGTTTTCATGGCCTCTACTCCGGCTCGCCAGAACGAATATAGGCGGTTTTGACCTGCGTATAAAACTCAGCAGCACCTCGGCCCTGTTCGCGCGGACCAGAGCTTGAGTTTTTGCGCCCGCCAAACGGCACGTGATAATCCGTGCCTGCGGTGGGCAGGTTGACAGTTACGCAGCCGGTTTCGATGTTGCGCCTGAAATGGGTGGCGCGGGCCAGCGAGTTGGTAAAGATGCCGCCAACAAGGCCAAATTCGGTGTCATTGGCAATCGTCAGACCCTGTTCGTAGCTGTCGATTTTCTGCACAGCGGCAATCGGGGCGAACATTTCGAGACGGTTAAGCGCCATGTCGTTTGTGGTGCCGACCAGCAGACCCGGCGACATGTAATGGCCGTCGGTTTCCATTGTCAGACGCACGCCGCCTGTGGCCACTTCGGCCCCAACCTCGCGGGCATTATCCATCCAAGCAAGGTTTTCGTTCAACTGCCCTTCGCTGACCACCGGGCCCATCTGGGTGCCCTCGGCCAGCGCATGACCAACCTTGATCGCCTCAAGTGCGGTCATCAATTTGGCGACGAAAGTGTCATGTACTGATGCATGCACCAGCAAACGCGATGAGGCGGTGCATTTCTGCCCGGTGCCGGAATATCCGCCAGCAACGGACGCCGCGACAGCAAGGTCAAGATCCGCGTCATCCATCACCAGCAGGGCGTTCTTTGAGCCCAGTTCCAACTGATATTTGGTTAGATTCTGGGCCGCCGATGCCGCAACCTGCTTGCCAACACCGTAAGAGCCAGTGAAGGTCACGCCGTTGACATGCGGGTGGCCAGACAGCGCATTGCCGATCTTGCCACCGGCCCCCATCAGCAACTGAAACGTGCCTTCGGGCAGTCCGGCACGCGAAATAATCTCAGCCAGCGCCACGGCAGAGGCCGGGGTCTGGTTCGCGGGTTTCCAGATCACGGCATTGCCGTAAGCCAGCGCCGGGGCGATTTTCCAGCTGGCGGTGGCCGTCGGGAAATTCCACGGCGAGATCACCGCGATCACGCCCATCGGTTCGCGGCGCACGTCAATTTCAATGCCCGGACGGGTGGAATCGGCGTTTTCGCCAAGCTGACGCAGGGTTTCAGCGGCGTAATAGGTGAAAAACTGACCGGCGCGATACACCTCGCCTTTGCCTTCGGCCTGCGGTTTACCCTCTTCCCGGCTGAGCAATGTGCCAAGTTCATCAGCCCGCGCCATCAGCTCGCGGCCAATGAAATCAAGCGCTGTTTGGCGCGCCTCTAGCCCGGTGTTGCGCCAGATAACCTGTGCTGCGCGCGCCGCTGCGACTGCATCATCCAACTGGGCCGCATCGGCCTGCGCGAATGTACCGATCACGTCGCTTAGGTCTGATGGGTTGATGTTTTCGACGGTGCTGGGTCCATCGACCCATTCGCCCGCAAGATAGTTTTTGAATTCAGCGTTCATTTTGTCCTCCACACACTTTTGGCAAGATGGCCCGTTTCAGCGACTTAAATCAAACGGATATTTTTGTTGTGTATTTCAATTTTTCTGAAATAAGGAATGCATGTTGAAATTGGAAAACCTGCGCAGTTTCGTGACCGTGGCCAATGCCGGCAACATTGCCGACGCGGCGGCGATTTTGAACCGCACACCGTCGGCGGTTTCGATGAGCCTGAAACAGGTCGAACTGGCGATCGGTGGCGCGTTGTTTGAAAGCGACCGCAAGAACGCCCTGACCGCGCTTGGCCGATTTACGCTGGAGACAGCGCAAGTGCAGATCCAGGGCTATGATGCGGCGGTTAAGGCTATTCGGGCTTTTGCGGCCAACAATATCGGGCGCTTGTCCATCACCTCGGTGCCGTCCGTGGCCAGCAATCTGATACCGGCGGTGTTGCCGGATTTTCTGGCCAGCAGACCCGGTGTTGAGGTTGAAATACTGGATGCCGACAGCCGCAGCGTGGCGCGAATGGTTGATACTGGTATTACCGAGCTTGGCATTGCCGGTCGCCCGACCGAGGCGGCGCGCCTGTCGTTTACGCCGCTGTTCAGCGATCGGTTTCGGGTGGTTTTTGGCCCCGGCACAAGCCTGTCATCCTTGCGCCGACCGCTGGTCTGGCACGATCTGGCGGATCAGGTTTTCATCCGCAACGAGGCGTCAGACGCGATTGAGCTGCCGGAACTGCGCGAACAATATTTCGCCGCCAACCTGATCGTGCGCAATGTCACGTCGCTGTTGGCGCTGGTGCAGACGGGCATGGGGGTGACGTTGCTGCCCGCCCTTGCCACGACCAACCTGCCAGCAGGGATCACGGCGCGCGACATTGATTTTCGCGGCTCTGAACGGGTGGTCGGGTTGATCATGCGCAAAGGCCAATCCTTGTCGCCCGTGGCGCAAGCCTTTGCGGGCCATCTGGAGGGCGCGATTGCCGGGCTGGCGCATCGGTTGAACCTGACGGCGATTGCGGATGGCGCTGGTAAGTCAGACTGAAATCGCGAAGTTTTAATATCCGGTTTTCCGGTCGATTTCCCGCAGCAAAGGCTGCCCCGCGATCAGGCGTTTGTAGTTTTCAGCAACGTCAAGCAAGCCTTCGCCCAGGCTCCAGCCGGACACATGCGGGGTGATGGCGATTTTGGCGTGATCCCAGAACGGGTGGTCCTGTTCCAAGGGTTCGGTGTGAAACACATCAAGGGCTGCGCCGCCAAGATGGCCCGAATTCAGGGACTTGATCAGATCGCCATCAACCACCAGATCACCACGACCAACGTTCAGAAAAACCGCCCCCTGTTTCATCGCGCCAAACAGATCGGCATTGGCAAAGCCACGGGTTTTGGCGGTTGATGGCAGCACCGAAATCACAAAATCTGACTGGCCCAATGCTTGTTTCAGATCAGCCTCGCCACTGTAACAAGTGATTGCGGGCAAGGATTTTTGCGTGCGGCTCCACCCTGAGGTTTGAAATCCATTCTCGGCCAGCCGCGCGGCCACGCGGGCACCAATATGGCCAAGGCCTAACACCAAAACCGAGGTTTCAGCGGCGCGGCGCGGGGCCACACCGTTCCACAGGCGGGCCTTTTGGTCGTGCAGATAGCCCCGGATGTTGCGCAATTCGGCCAGCAGTTCCGCCAGACAGTATTCAGCGATCTCGTCGGCCTGAACGCTGGGTTCCAGCCGGGCGATGCGCACGTTTTGCGGCAGGTTGGGATCGGTCAGCATGGTTTCGACCCCGGCGCCCAGCTTTTGCACCAGCTTAAGGTTTGGTAAAAACCCCGCCATGTCGGGCTGCAATTGGTTGGTGGCAAGGACCAGCACCGTTGGTAAGGTTTGCGTCGGTGGACCACACAGGATTTCGACGCCGGGTAAATGCGGCGCCAGCAGATCGTGCAGATCTTGGTCGGCCATCCATTGAGGTGCGCGGATGTCAATCAACAGGGTCATAGAACGGGCCTTTCTTTTGGCTGACAATGGCGTGGAAAACATCCCGCGCCAAGCCCAAAGAACGCCGTCTTAAGTAGAGATATGCACCGCCCCGTCGATCACGGTGGTCGGGATCAGGCTTAGCTGACAACCTTCGCCCTCGCCCGCTGTACCCATGCCATCATCGGCGCGAAAAATTGCGGTGTGGTTGGAACATAACAGATGCAGACCATCAGCGCTGCGCAGCTTATTGCTGCGTTGATCAAGCGGCAGGAATTGGTGCGGGCAAGCGTTGACATAGGCGCGCGGCGCGCCGTCGACCAGTAAAACCAAAATCGGATAGCCGCCCAGATCCTTTGACAGCACACCATTGTCAGGGATGTCTGCCAAATCACACAGGAACGCGCCCCGTTCGGGCGCGTCCGGAAAGTCGGTCCAATCGAGATGCATTAATCTGCTGCCTTATTCGGCGACGATAACGCCGCGCTCGATCTGATCGCGTTCGATGCTTTCAAACAGAGCTTTGAAATTGCCCTCGCCAAAGCCGTCGTCACCCTTGCGTTGGATGAACTCAAAAAAGATCGGCCCGATCACGGTTTTGGAAAAGATTTGCAGCAGAATACGGGTCTCGCCGCCATCTACAACACCTTCGCCGTCAATCAGGATGCCGTTTTTCATCAGTGCATCAAGTGGTTCTTCATGTCCAACAACGCGCTTTGTGCTCATCTTATAATACATGTCCGGCGGGGCTGGCATGAAGGCCATTCCCCGGTCCGAAATCGCATCGGTGCAGCCATAGATGTCGTCACATCCAACGGCGACATGCTGGATGCCTTCGCCGTTATAGTCGCGCAGGTATTCTTCGATCTGGCTGTTTGCATCGGCACTTTCGTTGATCGGAATGCGGATACGGCCGCAAGGCGAGGTCAGCGCGCGTGAAAACAGGCCCGTGGACTTGCCTTTGATGTCAAAGAACCGGATTTGTTTGAAATTGAAAATGTCGGCGTAAAAGTTGAACCACTTTTCCATATTGCCGCGCTTGACGTTATTCGTCAGGTGATCGAGGTAATAAAAACCAACACCCTGAGGTTTGGCAGCACCGGGGTTGATCCAGTCATATTCCGCGTCATAGGCCGCACCTTTGGCACCATATGTGTCAACGAAATAGATCAACGAGCCGCCAATGCCGTAAATCGCGGGCACGTCCAGAACCTTGTCGTCAGCGTCATAAGCTTGCGCGCCTTTTTCAAGCGCGCGGGCATAGGCGTGATCGGCGTCCACAACCCGCCAAGCCATGGACGGTGCGCAGGGGCCGTGATCGGCAACGAACCGCATACCCATTGAGCCTGCATGGGCATTCAGCACATAGGTGATGTCGCCCTGCTGCCACAGTTCGATCGCTTTGGTTTTGTGGTTGGCGGTCTTTTCAAATCCCATGCTGGCGAACAGGTCGCGCAAAGCGTCCGGGTTTTCGTGGGCGAATTCGACGAATTCCATCCCATCGGTGCCGGTGGGGTTCTCTTCGCTGATCACTGATGCATCGGCATTATGTGGAAACGGTCCCATGTTCTTCCCTCTTTTTGAAACTGTCCGCGCAATATGATCGCTATCAGATGCGGTGTTTGCGCAAACTTGTGCATAGATGGCTTTATTTTCGCGGTGTTTTGATGTAATCACGGGTATCCATGCAAAAATTGAGCGTGAACATGCTTGACTCTACTGATTCTCAGCTTTTGAAGGCGTTGCAACAAAACGCCCATCTGACCGCCAATGAACTGGGTGATATCCTGAACCTGTCGCCCTCGCAGGCCGGGCGGCGGCGGCAACGGTTGGAGCAAGAGGGATATATCACCGGGTTTCATGCACGTCTTGATGCGGTGCGGCTGGGGCTGAATGTGCAGGCGTTTATTCAGGTGTCGATGGTGACGCACTCACCGCAGGCGGCGCAGTCGTTTCAGACCCTGATCCGCACCCGCCCCGAAGTGGTGTCAGCATGGACATTGACCGGGGAGGCTGATTATTTGCTGCGGGTTTATTGCGCTGATCTGGGGGAATTGAACCATCTGGTGCACGAAGTTTTCCTGCCGCATTCGGCGGTGGCGCGGGTGCAAAGCCAAATTGTAATGGACCAGACCAAGCCCGATGCGGCGTTACCGATCTGAGGAATTTATGGACACTTTTCTGTTTCAGGCCACGATCTATCTGGGGGCCGCCGTGCTGGCGGTGCCGATCGCAAAACGGTTGGGCCTTGGGTCTGTTCTGGGCTATCTGATCGCCGGGGTGTTGGTTGGCCCGGTGATCGAGCAAGCCGGTTCAGAAACCCAAAACCTGCAAAATTTTGCCGAATTTGGCGTGGTGATGATGTTGTTCGTCATTGGACTAGAAATGGAGCCACGCGCCCTGTGGGCCATGCGCCATCGGTTGATTGGGCTGGGCGGGTTGCAGATTTCGTTGACGACTGCGGTGATCGCGGGTTGTGCAATCCTGTTGGGTTTACCCGCAAGCGTTAGCATCACAATCGGGTTGGTCTTTGCGCTGTCTTCCACAGCGATCGTGTTGCAGACCCTGACCGAAAAGGGCCTGATGCATACCTCAGGCGGGCGCAGCAGTTTTTCGGTTTTGCTGACACAGGACATTGCCGTCATCCCGATGCTGGCCCTGATCCCGCTTTTGGCTGTGCAAGGCTATCACAACGAGGCCGTCAGTCACGGCGAGGCCCATGCGGCCATGTCACTGATCGAGGGGCTGCCGGGCTGGGGCGTGGCCCTTGTCACGTTAAGCGCGGTTGCGGCGGTGATCCTTGGCGGGCATTTTCTGACGCGCCCGCTGTTTCGGTTCATCGCTGGCGCCCATCTGCGCGAAATGTTCACCGCAGCCACCCTGCTTTTGGTAATCGGCATCGCGTTGTTGATGTCTTTGGTCGGGCTGTCCCCGGCCCTTGGGACGTTTCTGGCCGGTGTGGTTCTGGCCAATTCGGAATTCCGCCACGAACTGCAAAGCGATATTGAGCCGTTCAAAGGCCTGCTGCTGGGGCTGTTTTTCATCACCGTGGGGGCGGGTATTGATTTTGACATGCTACTGGAAAACCTGTCGACGGTGATTGGCGTCACGCTGGGGGTGATGGCGATCAAGGTGGTGGTGTTGCTGGCACTGGCGCGCCTGTTCAAAATCCGGGGCCGCGATCAATGGCTGTTCACGCTCAGCCTTGCCCAAGCGGGCGAGTTTGGCTTTGTGTTGCTTGGTTTCACCGTGCAGACCAATGTTTTGCCACTGGAATTGTCCAGCATCCTGTTGCTGGTTATTGCCTTGTCGATGCTGCTGACCCCGGCGTTGTTCATCCTTTATGACTTGCTGTCGAAATGGCATCAGGACAAGGACCCAACGCGTGAGGCTGACGCCATTGACCAGCAATCGCCGATCATCATCGCCGGTGTGGGCCGTTTCGGGCAGGTGGTGAACCGCTTGCTGGTGATGAACGGGTTGAAAACCACAGTTCTGGATCACAATATCCAAACCATCGAACAGCAGCGCGCCTTTGGCGTCAAAGGCTTTTACGGCGACCCGACGCGCCCGGAACTGATGCATGCGGCGGGGCTGATGCAAGCCAGCGTGCTGGTGGTGGCGATCAATGACCCAGCAGCCGCGATCAAGCTGACGGAACATGCCCGGCGCGAGCGGCCCGATCTGCATATCATCGCCCGCGCCCATGACCGCGAGGGGGTGTATCGGCTTTATCAGGCCGGGGCCGATCAAATCGTGCGGGAAACTTTTGACAGCTCGATCCGGGCCGGGAAATATGTTTTGAAAAACTGCGGTATTCCGGCGTTCGAGGTGGAACAATCAGCCTCGGATTTCTATGATCTTGATCGGGATCTGCTGAAAGAAATGGCCAATCTATGGGATCCCGATGTGCCGATTGCTAAGAATAAAGCGTTCATTGCCCGTGCGCGTGAATTGAACAGCCAACTTGTCATCTCGTTCAGCCAACGCAGTCTGAAGAACGGCAAGAATGAGGACCAGTCGCAGGAATAGGGACGTTACGTCAATTTCCGATGCCGCAGCATTCCGGGCCAATATCTGTGCTATCTTCGGGTCGAGAAAGCAACAAAGGTGCGCGCCATGCCCCCTATTCGACCCAGAACAGACCTTGAAACCCACGAAGTGCAGAACCAGCCAAGTGCGCGCGAAGGCGGCGATCTGTGGCAGGACGATGTGATACTGCGCCACTACGCCAGCCGGATGGGGGCAGATCAGGGTGATCTTGCGAGCTTCGGTCGGCTTATGGGCCATGAGGACTTGCGCGAGGCCGGGCGCGTTGCAAACCGGATAACGCCGGAATTGCAGGTGTTTGACCGGGCTGGCAGGCGGATCGACGAGGTGACATTTCACCCGGCCTATCACGACCTGATGCAGGCGGGGCTAGAGGCCGGATATGCCGCCCGCCCGTGGGAGGACAAAACCGGCGGCCATACCACCCACGCCGCGATGGTTTACATGATGGCCGGGGTCGAACCCGGCGTGTCCTGCCCGATGACCATGACCTATGCCGCCGTTCCGTCGCTGAAAGCAAATGCCGCGATTGCTGCGGACTGGACCCCGCGCCTGATGTCCCGGCGTTATGATCCGGCCTCGCGCCCCGTCTGGGAAAAATCCGGTGCGACGCTGGGCATGGCAATGACGGAAAAACAGGGCGGCTCTGACGTGCGTGCCAACTCGACCGTGGCCACACCGGACGGTGCGACAGGTGGCGACGAATACCGGTTGCGTGGCCATAAATGGTTCTGCTCCGCCCCGATGTGCGACGGTTTTTTGACGTTGGCGCAGGCGGCGGGCGGGCTGACGTGTTTTCTTGTGCCGCGCTGGACACCGGATGGCGAACGCAATGGCATTCAGGTGATGCGGCTGAAAGACAAGCTCGGCAACCGCGCCAATGCCAGTTCGGAAATCGAATACCACGATGCGTTTGCATGGCGGTTGGGGGATGAAGGCAAGGGCGTCAAAACCATCGTTGAAATGGTGCATCACACAAGGCTCGACACCGCAATGGCCCCGGCTGGGCTGATGCGCGCGGCCTTGGCCGAGGCACATTGGTGGGTCAAGGGCCGCTCGGCCTTTCAGCGTCGCCTGATTGATCAACCGCTGATGCAATCGGTTCTGGCTGATATGGTGGTCGAGCTTGAGGCCGCAACCGCGCTGGGGCTGCGTGTGGCCAAAGCCTATGATGCCGATAGCGAACCAGACCGCGCCTTTGCCCGGATCAGCGTCGCCTTGGCCAAATTCATCGCAAACAAACGCTGCCCGAATTTCATATACGAGGCGATGGAATGCCTTGGTGGCGTCGGCTATGTCGAAGAAAGCCCGATGCCGTTATTGTACCGCGAGGCACCGCTTAATTCGATCTGGGAAGGGTCCGGCAACGTGATCTGCCTTGATATCCTGCGCACATTGGCGCGCGAACCATTGGCAGGCGAGGTTCTGTTTGCCGAACTCGACGCGGCAACCGGCGCTGACCGGCAATTTGATCTGGCCCTCAAAGATTTCAAAACCCGCTGGCCGTCTATCCCGCCTGAGGCCGAGGCCCGTTGGTACACCGAAAGGCTGGCGGTGCTGTTGCAGGGTGCCACGCTGTTGCAACATGCGCCTGACGCGATCGCACAAGCCTTTGTCGCCACCCGCGTGGCTGGCGATCGTGGTGATGTTATTGGATCCGCCAGTTATGCCGACAGCCGTGTGATACTTGGGCGCTTAAAGGTCTAGCGCCTCTAACACTTGTGGCTCAATCACATCAACACTTGGCAGGGCGGCGGCCATTGCTGCGGCGGATTGCTCAAGGATCGGGAAGGTGCGGTAATGGCACGGGATCACGGTCTTGAAATCAAAGAACTTGCGCGCGGCAAACGCGGCGCGCTTCATATCCATGGTGAAATGCCCGCCAGCACATAAAATACCAATCTCGGGGCTATGCAATTCCTGAAACCACGCCATATCGGCCATCACATCGGTGTCGCCGGAAAAATAAATGGTGCGCCCGGCATGTTCGATCATGAACCCGGCCTCAGCCCCGGCATAGACCGGGCCATTGTCTCCGCCAATGGACGAGGAATGCACCGCATTTACCAGCGTTACATTGACATCCCCTAGCGCAACCGTGCCCCCTTTGTTGAAACCGACGGTTTCAATGCCTTCAGAGGCTTGCCACCAGCTCATCAAATCATAGGTACCAACCGCCGGAATGCCCAATTCCCGCGCGATCTCGATGCCACCGGATGAATGATCGCCGTGCCCGTGGGATACCAGCACATGGGTTGCACCGGCTTTTGCCTCGGCCTGCCGATCTTCGGGGAACATCGGGTTACCTTGCAGCCAAGGATCAACCAGCAACACCTGATTGCCAATTTCAATGCGAAAGCCGGAATGGCCAAGCCAGATGATTTTCATGTGATTCTCCGTCAATGGGTTCACACCAGTTTAAACCCAAACGCCACGACGTGCCTTCTTCTTTTCTAAAATATCCTCGCCGAAGGCATCTTCACTATTCAGCCCGTCAAAGCCGCGCCTGATTTCTGGTCTGGCCCTGCTTGCAGAGCGGCGCAACCGACGCTAAACCGTGCCTGACAAAACAAAAGGAAACCCCATGTCGATTGACAAGGAAACAGCCCGCAAGGTGGCCCATCTGGCGCGGATCGAAGTGGCGGAAGACGCGCTTGATACTTTGGCGGGCGAGCTTAGCAATATCCTTGGGTTCATGGAACAATTGAACGAGGTTGATGTTGACGGGGTGGAGCCTATGACCTCGGTCACGCCGATGGCGCTTAAGTGCCGCGCGGATATTGTCACCGACGGTGGGTATCAGGACAAAATTCTGGCCAATGCGCCGGACGCCCGCGAAGGCTTTTTCGCGGTGCCGAAAGTTGTGGAATAGATCATGAGCGAGTTTAGCAAACTGACCATTGCCGAGGCCCGTGATAAAATGCGCGCCGGGGATTTGCGATCAACCGAGATCACGGATGATTGCATCAAAGCCATCGAAGGCTCTAACGCCCTCAACGCTTTTTGCGCCGACAGCTTTGACATCGCGCGCGATCAGGCCAAAGCGGCAGACACGCGAATTTCCGCAGGCGGCGCGCCGGATATGTGCGGCATCCCCCTTGGCATCAAGGATTTGTTCTGCACCAAAGGCGTTGCATCACAGGCGGGTTCAAAAATCCTGACCGGGTTCAAACCGGAATATGAAAGCACGATCACCCAAGGCCTGTGGGACCGTGGTGCGGTGATGTTGGGCAAGCTGAACATGGATGAATTCGCCATGGGTTCGTCTAACGAAACCTCGACCTATGGGCCGGTTGTCAGCCCGTGGCGCAAGTCAGGGTCCAACATGGACCTGACGCCCGGTGGTTCGTCCGGCGGTTCAGCCGCGGCCGTGTCTGCCGATTTATGTCTGGGCGCGACCGGCACCGATACCGGTGGGTCCATCCGCCAGCCAGCCGCTTTTACCGGCATTGTCGGGATCAAGCCGACCTATGGTCGTTGCTCGCGCTGGGGCATTGTTGCTTTTGCCTCGTCTCTCGATCAGGCCGGGCCGATGACCAAAACCGTGCGGGACGGCGCGATTATGCTGGAAGCGATGTGCGGCCATGACGCCAAAGACAGCACCTCGGCTGATCTGGTGGTGCCGAATTTTGAGGCCGCACTAAGCGGTGATATTCGCGGCAAAAAGATCGGTATTCCAAAAGAATACCGTCTGGATGCAATGCCCGAAGAAATTGAAAAACTATGGCTTAACGGGGCGGATATGCTGCGCGATGCCGGGGCCGAAATCGTGGATGTGACCCTGCCGCACACCAAATACGCCTTGCCTGCCTATTACGTCATCGCGCCTGCCGAAGCGTCGTCAAATCTGGCGCGTTATGATGGCGTTCGCTATGGCCATCGTGCGACGCCGCAAAAAGGCGACGGCATCACGCAAATGTATGAACGCACCCGCGCCGAAGGCTTTGGCCCAGAGGTGCAGCGCCGCGTGATGATCGGCACTTATGTTCTGTCTGCCGGATTTTACGACGCTTATTACCGCCGCGCCCAGCGCGTGCGCACGCTGATCAAGCAGGATTTTGAAACGGTGTTCAACGATGGCGTTGATATGATCCTGACCCCGGCCACACCTTCGGCTGCTTTTGGTCTGGGCGCGATGCAGGATGTCGACCCGATCGAGATGTATCTGAACGACGTTTTCACCGTCACTGTGAACCTTGCGGGCCTGCCCGGCGTCGCTGTGCCAACCGGTATCGACAAGGACGGTTTGCCGTTGGCCCTGCAACTGATTGGCCGCCCCTGGCAAGAGGCGGACATGCTGAATTCCGCCTATGCGCTGGAACAAGCCGCCGGGTTTGTTTCAAAACCTGAAAAATGGTGGTAAGAGACTGAAAACAGGAATTCTTTCGGTTAGGTACTGATATGCGACTGGCTCTGACATTACTGGCACTTCTGGCGCTTGCAGCCTGCAACCATGTAACACCGGATGATGGTGCCGTGGTTGAACGCATGCAGGTCAATGACGACGTGCCGCTGGAAGAAGCTGAAAAAACCACCGAAGAAGAAGAAGAAGAAGACGGCGAAAAAACCGAAGAGCAGGAAGAAGCCAAAATCGTCGTCATCAGCAACGACAATCCGGAAATCTCGGACACGCAGGATTTTGGTGCGCTGACCGAACGGGTCACCATCGAAGACGACAAAGCGCTTTTGAAGGCCCAGCGCGACAAATTCAAAGTGATCGCCCCGACCGCCCTGCCCTCGCGCAAGGGCAATGCGGCCAATGTGGTAGAATATGCGCTCAAATCCACCAACAAAGTCGGCGAAAAGATCTATTCCCGATCCAATCCTTTGGGCAAAGCACTGGCCAAGCGCAACTGCCAGCAATACCGCCTGCCGGATGACGCACAGGCCGCGTTCCTTGGCGCAGGTGGCCCCAAGCGCGACAACAAAAACCTTGATCCGGATGGCGACGGTTTTGCCTGCGCCTGGACACCCGATACTTATCGCAAACTTTTGCAGTGAGCGGGTAACGGGGTGAAGATCACCTCAGTCCCTTCACCGAATTTCGGGCCGCGCCGACATGGGTTGGGGCCGGATATGGTGATTTTGCATCACACAGCCATGCAAGATTGCGCCGCCGCCGTGGCGCGTTTATGCGCCCCGGAATTTGAAGTCTCCGCCCATTATGTCATCGCTGAAAACGGCGAAATCATCCAGTTGGTTGATGAGGCCATGCGGGCATGGCATGCCGGTGCCGGGGCTTGGGGGGCGATCACGGATCTCAATTCCCATTCCATCGGCATTGAGCTGGCCAATCCCGGCCCCCTTGCCGGATTTCCGCCCTTTCCAGCACCGCAAATGGCCGCTCTTGAAGATCTGCTGACGGGACTAATGACACGCCACAACATCCCGGCTCAGAATATTATCGCGCATTCCGACATGGCACCGACGCGCAAGTTTGATCCCGGTGCTAAATTTGATTGGCGGCGGCTGGCGCTTGGCGGCTTATCAGTCTGGCCAAACACCATATCCGCCCCGGACTCAGATTTCACCGCTGACGCCCAGCGGTTTGGCTATTGCCTGCCGGAAAGTGGCGCCAAAGGCGAGGCGCAGGTATTGGCCGCGTTCCGGCTTAGATTTCGCCCCGGCGCAATCGGCCCAACTGACGCGACTGATCGCGCCATGATACACGACCTTGCCACACGCTTCCCCGTTGACCGGGCGGCCAGCAGGCCCTAGATGCAAGTTGCGCGGATGGCTGGATGATCGCGTGGGCCGCAAGGCCCGCGAGGAAAGTCCGGACTCCATGAAGATAGGGTGCCGGGTAACGCCCGGCCGGGGCAACCCGAGGGAAAGCGCCACAGAGAACAGACTGCCCCGGCGCAAATCCGGGGTAACGGTGAAAAGGTGGGGTAAGAGCCCACCGGGGGGCTGGCAACAGACCCCGCATGGCAAGCCCCACCCGGAGCAATGCCAAATAGGGACCTCGCGGTGTAACGCCACGGTTTCTTCAGCCCGGAGGTCCGGGTCGGCAGCTTGATCCTGTTGGCAACAGCAGGACCAGAGGAATGGTCATCCAGCGGGGGCGTGCCCCTGTGGACAGAATCCGGCTTATAGGCCATCCGCGCATCTTTCTGGCCTTGACTGCCGCCCAGACACGTATAAAAGGCAAGTTCAGATTTCTAGGTGGCCATTTGAGTCGCCAACACGCGCGGCCCCCGCGACAGGAGACTTTAAATGGCTAAGCCAACCACGATCAAAATCCGCCTGAACTCGACCGCGGATACCGGCCACTTCTACGTGGCAAAGAAAAACGCCCGCACCATGACCGAAAAAATGGTCGTCAAAAAATATGACCCGGTTGTGCGCAAGCATGTTGAATACAAAGAAGGCAAGATCAAGTAAGATCGCGGCCTCTTTAACGAACAATGAACGGCTCCATTCGGGGCCGTTTTTTCGTTGCAGACACCAGAGACCACGACCTCCCCTACCGACTTCTTTATTGCCCTAAATACTCCGGGGGAGGCGCACTTGCGCCGGGGGCAGCGCCCCCAAACACCACTTGCCTAAAACACCACACGACCAATCAGCCAGACCAGCACCCCCAACTGCGCCAACAGCGTGACCACAACGCCGAAGGGCCGCATGACAAACGGCGCACCTTGAAACCAGAACTGGATCGCGTGGCTGCTACGCCCAAGAATCAACCCGCCACATGCACCCCAAACCAGCCAACCGGATGCGCCCTGCACCTCGGCCAGTGTCAGCAGGATCAGGGTGATCGGTATTTGCTCAACCCCATTGGAATGGCCACGCTGACGCTTGGCAAAGCGCGCGTCCCCGGCGTCGCCGTAAGAAATCTGACGCCGGTTGCGGATCACCCCGATCCCGGCGGTCATCAACCACAAGAGCGCGCCACACCAAACAGCGGCAAAGGTTGTGGCTGGCAGATAAAGCGTGAAATCCATTTAGGCACCCCGACAAAACAAAAAGACCGGGCAAGTTTCCCTGCCCGGCCTCTTAATGTCCAGAATTACCTGTGATTAGTTCCGGTTGCCCAAAAAGCTGAGCAGGAACATAAACATGTTCAGGAAGTCGAGATAAAGGCTAAGCGCACCCATAATCGCGGCTTTGCCCAACCATTCCGTGTCGCCGTGATGGGCGTGGGCCAGATAGGTGGTTTTGATCTTTTGTGTGTCATAGGCGGTCAGACCAGCAAAGATCAGCACACCCAGCGATGAAATGGCAAAAGCCACCGCGCCGGATTGCAAAAAGATATTCACGATCGAGGCGACGATCAGGCCAATCACACCCATAATCAGGAAAGTGCCGAAACCCGACAGATCCTTTTTCGTGGTGTAGCCATAGAGGCTAAGCCCGGCAAATGCGATTGCGGTGACCAAAAAGGTCTGCGCGATCGAAACGCCGGTATAGATTGCGAAAATATAGGAAATCGACAATCCCATCAGGCCGGAAAACGCCCAGAAAACCAACTGCGCGGTTGCCATGCTCATCCGGCTGATCATGGCACTCATGCCAAACACAACTGCCAGAGGGGCAAACATCACGACCCAGCGAAGGGGCGAGCCAAAGATCATGCCCAGCAGGGCGTCATTGGTGCCAACCAGAAACGCGACAGCGCCCGTGATCAGCATGGCCACGGACATCAGGCCATAGACCTTGTTCATATGCGCGCGCAGACCTACGTCGATCGCGGCGTCTTGGACACCGGCACCTGTGCGCCGGATCGTCTCGAATTCGGCCATTAGACCCTCCTTAACTGTGAAACACGCATTATGCGGCTTCTGCACTGCCTGTTTACAATGCGTTCTGGGGGTATATTGGGCAAAAACGCCCGATTTTCAAGACTGTTGACTTGAAAATCAGGCGAATTTGACAGGCTTTTGTGCTTTTAGCGCTTCCAATGGGCCGGCGCATCCCAGGATGGGCGGCGCGCTTCGGCTGCGGCTTGGTCGTGGGTCAGTCCCAGATCAGCCAACCGACCAGCGTCCAGCGTTTTCAGCGCAGCGCGCTGTTTGCGGACCTCAAAGGCCGAGACGATTGCGGTTAACAGCGCAGGTGCGCCAAATACTGTGTGAGAGCGTGCTTCAGTTGCGATCATTGCCATCTTTCGATCCTTTCGATTTGCTGATGTGATTCTAACGTTCCATCAATTTACTTGATCTATATGGGGGAATGTGTTCCATATTGAAAATGAATGTTTATTGCGTGAACCATAAGGATTTGTGATATGCCGCGAAATCTCGACATGACCACCCTGCGTTCGTTTGTGGCGGTGGCCGAGGCGGGCGGCGTCACCCGTGCCGCTGGTTTTCTGAACCTGACGCAATCCGCCGTATCTATGCAGCTAAAACGGCTGGAGGAAAGTCTGGGCCAGACCCTGCTTGACCGGTCGGCGCGGCAAATCGGTCTGACGGCGCAGGGCGAACAATTGCTGGGCTATGGCCGGCGCATTCTGGCGCTGAATGACGAGGTTTATACCCGCCTGACCGATCAGTCTTTTGAGGGGGAACTGACCCTTGGGGTGCCATCAGACATTGTTTATCCGCATATCCCAGATGTGCTGAAACGCTTTGCGGCGAAATATCCGCGCGTGAAAGTCCAGTTGATCTCGTCTTATACCAACCGCCTGAAACGGCAATTTGCCCGTGGTGAATGTGATCTGATTCTGACGACGGAAACCGGCGCAGGCGAAAGTGCGGAAACCCTGGCGACTTTGCCTTTGGTCTGGGTCGGCTCGCAAAACGGATCCGCCTGGAAATCGCGGCCCCTAAGGTTGGCCTTTGAATATGCCTGCCTGTTTCGCACCGGTGTTCAGGCGGCGTTGGACGAGGCCGGTATTGCCTGGGAAATGGCCGTTGAAAGCGACAGCACCCGCACGGTCGAGGCCAGTGTCACGGCTGATCTGGCGGTGCATGCCTGTGTGTCCGGGTCTTTGCCGAACCATGTGATTGAGATTGACCATGGTGGGCATTTGCCGGATTTGGCGAAAATCCACATCAATATGTATCTGGCCGATCACGCTAAAACCCCACTGGCGGCAGAACTTGCCGAACTGGTGCGTCAGGCTTATTGCCGGAACTGATGGTCGTGCAGGGTTTCCGGGCGCGAAACGTTTTGCGGCGGTAGGCGGTGCAAAGCCTCAATTTCCGCGTCGGTCAGACCCAAACGCGCGAACAGGGCGCGGCCCAGTAACCCACTCTCGCGGTCTTCCTCGTAGGACACCACATTCAGGGTATCCTCTGGCAAGGCCAGCCTGAGGGCTTTGATGAATTCAGGCCAGCCCGGCGGCAAACCGACACGTTCGGCAAAGCGGCGGGGATGATAGCCGCGTTCGGGATTGTCGCGAAACAAATACCGATAAAGCGAGGTCCGCCAGTCAGAAAATTCGCGCTTGTAAAACACCAACTGCACTTGCGCCCCGCTTTGGGCCAAACCCTTGACGATGGCCGGAATCATCAGATGCGCCAGCGGATAGAGACCAAGTATTCCCGCCCGCCCCGGCATCGGGCCGCACAGATCCTCGTGCGAGATCAACAAGTGTTCAACCCGACCGAAACGACGGGCCAAGCCATTGGCGATTTTTGTCAATTGCGGCGCGATGCGTGCCGCGTCACGCGCATTGCGCGCGTCCGAAGTCAGGGTTTTCAACCGCTGCAAACGCCGGTCATGGCGCGACACAGTTTCAAAATTGGCTGGCAGGTTTGGCCTGTTCGCCTCGATCGTGCGCTGAATATAGGTCGAGCCGGTTTTATGCGGCCCGATATGCAAAACAATGCGCCGGGTCGTCGGGCGCGGTTGCAGCCAACGCAAAAGCTGGCGGCGCAGCACCCGGTTTCGGCGCAGGTGTCGCATTCAGATGGTGACCACGACCTTGCCGGTGGATTTTCGACTGCGCAGCAGCTCAATCGCCTCGTTGGCTTGTTCCAGCGGCACCGCGTGGCTGACATGCGGTTTAAGTTTGCCCTCAGCGTACCAGTTAAACAACTGGGTGAAGCTGTCGGTCAGCACAGATGGCCTAAGCCGTGCATATCCCCCCCAGTAAAGCCCGAGGATGGTCAGGTTTTTGACCAGAATGATATTGGCCGGGATCTGGGGCACGTCTCCGCTGGCAAAACCCAGCGGGATCAAACGCGCCTCAGGGTTACAGGCGCGCAGGGCGGCTTTGAACTGATCACCGCCGATAGGATCATAAACCACATCAGCACCACCAAGGGATTTGACCACGTCGCGGATGTCGTCAGTGTCGCTGTCAATCAAATGGTCCGCACCGGCCTGTTTGGCGATTGCCAGCTTGTCCGCACCACGGGCGCAGGCGATCACCTCGGCCCCCATCAGCTTGCCAAGCTCAACCGCCGTCAGGCCAATACCGCCAGAGGCACCCAATACCAACAGGCGTTCGCCAGGTTGCAAATGCGCCTTATAGTCCAGCGCCACATGCGACGTGCCGTAAGCGATCAGAAACGCGGCGGCGTGTTCGTCAGACATGCCGTCTGGAATGGGCACGCAGGTGCGGGCATCAAAACAGCCATATTCCGCCAATCCGCCGGAGCCTGCAAAAACCGCGACCCGCTGGCCTGTCGACAAATGGCTGACGCCGTCGCCCAGACCTTCAATCGTGCCGCAGATTTCCATACCCAATGTAAACGGCAGCGGTGGTTTTTCCTGATAGGTGCCTTTGATCAGCAGGATGTCACCGAAATTCATACCGACCGCGTGGATGCGCAGCAAAACTTCGCCTTTGGCCGGTTTGGGGGTTTCAATGTCCCGCAATTCAAGTTGCTGGCCGTATTCGGTGACTTGCATGGCGCGCATGGGCGATGTCCTTTTATTTCTGTCGTCAGGGGTTTCGCAGGTTGGCGGCACTGAGACAAGAGGGGCTGGCCGGTTGATGCGCCTGAACCGGGCAGGTGCGGCGGATTTTCTGGCCCTGCCGATACCGTTGGGAACCAGCAACGGAACCGGCGGCAAGCCGCCCTGATTGCGCGCCGGGCGCATTTGGCGCTAGCCAAACGATGCGCCCTGATGTAATGCCGCGCGAAACCTCCTTAACAGACAAAGGGTCGGACAGATGGACCTTCGCAATATCGCGATCATCGCGCACGTGGATCATGGCAAAACGACACTCGTTGACGAGATGCTCAAGCAATCGGGCATCTACCGCGACAACGAGGCCACGGTTGAACGCGCCATGGACAGTAATGATCTTGAGCGCGAGCGCGGGATCACCATCCTTGCCAAGGCGACCTCGGTTGTTTGGAATGGCACGCGCATCAATATCGTGGACACCCCCGGCCACGCCGATTTCGGTGGCGAGGTTGAGCGCATCCTGTCGATGGTCGACGGCGTTGTTCTGCTGGTCGATGCTGCCGAAGGCCCGATGCCGCAAACAAAATTCGTCACCTCCAAAGCGCTGGCGCTGGGATTGCGCCCGATTGTTGTGGTGAACAAAGTCGACAAACCGGATGGCGAGCCTGATCGCGCGCTGGATGAATGTTTTGATTTGTTTGGCAATCTTGATGCCACAGATGAACAGCTGGACTTTCCGCATCTATATGCCTCGGGTCGTGCTGGTTGGGCCGATGCGGAACTTGACGGGCCGCGCAAGGATTTGTCGGCGCTGTTTGATCTGATCGTTGAACATGTTCATGCCCCGGCGCAAATCGCCCATCGGGAAGAACCGTTTCGTATGCTGGCGACAACATTGGGTGGCGACGCCTATCTTGGCCGCATCCTGACAGGTCGGGTCGAAGCCGGGACACTGAAAGCCGGGGAAACCATCAAATCGATGTCGCGTGATGGCACCTTGATCGAGAATTTTCGCGTCACCAAGATCATGGCGTTTCGCGGCCTGACCCAAACCGCTATTGATCTGGCCGAAGCTGGCGACATCGTTTCGGTGGCAGGCATGACTAAGGCCACGGTTGCTGACACATTGTGCGCCCAATCTGTGAGCGAGGCGATCCCGGCCCAGCCGATCGACCCGCCAACCATCACCGTTACCTTTGGCATCAACGACAGCCCGCTTGCCGGTCGTGATGGTGACAAGGTGCAAAGCCGGGTGATCCGTGCCCGTCTGATGAAAGAGGCCGAAAGCAACGTCGCGATTAAAGTCACCGACGCTGCCGGTGGTGATGCGTTTGAAGTTGCCGGTCGCGGCGAATTGCAGATGGGCGTTCTGATCGAAAACATGCGCCGCGAGGGCTTTGAGCTGTCGATTTCCCGCCCGCAGGTGTTGTTTCAATATGATGGTGACACCCGCCTGGAACCCATCGAAGAAGTCACCATTGACGTTGACGACGAATATTCCGGTGCGGTGATCGAAAAACTGGCCTTGCGCAAAGGTGAAATGACCGGAATGCGGCCTGCAGGTGTTGGCAAGACCCGCATTATCGCCCATGTGCCGTCGCGCGGTCTGATCGGTTATCATGGTGAGTTTCTGACGGATACACGCGGCACCGGTGTTCTGAACCGGGTGTTTCACGAATGGGCACCGTTCAAAGGCGCCATTCCGGGCCGTCGGGCTGGGGTGCTGATTTCGATGGAATCCGGGGCATCAGTGCCTTTCGCACTGTTTAACCTTGAAGATCGCGGCAAGATGTTCATCGGCGCGCAGGTTCAGGTTTACCAGGGCATGATAATTGGCGAACATTCACGCGGCAATGATCTTGAGGTCAATCCGCTGAAAGGCAAAAAGCTGACCAACGTGCGGGCCAGTGGCACCGACGAGGCCGTTCGACTGACCACGCCGATCCGGTTTTCACTGGAAGAAGCGATTGCCTATATCGACAATGATGAATTGGTTGAAGTCACGCCAAACGCCATTCGTCTACGCAAACGTCATTTGGACACACATGAGCGCAAGCGGGAATCTCGCAAAATGGGAGAGTAACCCACAGGGTGTATTGCATTTTGCATTGCATTTTGCAATACACCCTTAGATTGTCATACAGACTCGGGTAATAAACTCTGTATTGTGGCATCACGAAACCGTGAAATTTAATAATTCAAAACCATTACAACATCTTACATACTATTTTGGTAAGTTTTTTGGGGTCGGCCAATAATTAACCATGAATTGGCACGAATATTGCTTAGTATACTCTGAGGGAACTAAGGAGTAGAGTAATGAAGCACCCTGTAGATGTACATGTTGGCAAACGCGTTCGCCATCGTCGCTGGATGGTGGGCATGACCCAGCAACAGTTAGGCGAAGCAGTTGGCATCAAATTTCAACAAATCCAAAAATACGAGACGGGCATGAATCGTGTCAGCGCCTCGCGGCTTTGGGACATTGCCCACGCAATGGATGTGCCAATCAGCTTTTTCTTTGAAGGGCTGGAAGGCGAAAGTGCAGAGGCGGCGGCGCAAGTCGGCCCCAAAGGCGATCTGCTGGAAGACAAAGAAGCACTGGAACTGGTCAGGTCCTATTATGCGATCCCTGAAAACCAGCGCCGACGATTGTTTGATCTGGCCCGCGTGCTAAGTGACGCGGCCTGATACGACTAAAGAATGTTTTATGGCGTCAAATCGAATGACCGCCGCCATTATCCGGGGAAAGTTTCTGTTGCGCCTATCGTTTCCGGCAACGAGACCGATTGACGGGTCAACCATGATGTGAAATCTCTCCGTTGGAACGGCCACTCACCGCGCCGACGGAGACATCACATGCAAGACATCACCGAAACACTGCAAGCTGAACTGATCGCCACCGCGCATGCATTGGCCGATGCGGCGCGCCCGGTGACGCTGGCCCATTTCCGCGATCCGGCAATGCAGGCGGACAACAAGGCCGCTGGTGGATTTGACCCGGTAACGATTGCCGATCGGGGGGCCGAGGCGGCGATGCGCGCTGTTCTGGCAGAGCGGCGACCGGATGACGGTATTTTAGGTGAAGAGTTTGAACCGGTGGCCAGTCGCAGCGGTTTCACCTGGGTGCTTGACCCGATTGACGGCACCCGCAGCTATATCAGCGGCACGCCCACTTGGGGGGTTTTGGTTGCGGTCAATGCCGGGGCCGGGCCTGTTTGCGGCCTGATCGACCAGCCCTATATTGGCGAACGGTTTTTCGGTGGTTTTGGCGCGGCTTATGTTGACGGCCCACTGGGGCGCAAGGATTTGTCGGTGCGGCAAGGGCGTTCGTTGGCCGAGGCAACTTTGTTCACCACCTTTCCTGAGGTCGGCACGCCAGCCGAGGGCGAGGCTTTTCGCGCTGTTTCTGCCAAGGTCAAACTGACAAGATACGGCACGGATTGTTATGCTTATGCGTTGCTGGCGGCGGGGCAGATTGATCTGGTGATTGAGGCCGGGTTGAACGCTTTTGACGTTCAGGGGCCGATTGCAGTGATCGAGGCGGCGGGCGGTATTGTGACCGACTGGCGCGGCAACCCGGTGCATGATGGTGGGCAGGTTTTGGCGGCGGCGACGGTGGAATTACACGCGGCCGCGCTGGCTATTTTGGCGCAGGTGCATGGCTGAGATCGCTTAGAGGAATTAAATGGTGTCGCTGCGCGACATTCCCATAAGCTGCGCATGACTGCGCAGCGGGGCCTCAGGCGGGAGTATTTATGCAAAAAAGAAGGACGGGGATTGCGGCGTCAGCCGGAAAAGAATGCGTCCATCATGTCATGGGCGCGCTTTCTGATCTCGGGCGTTTCCATCAGAATTTCGTGCCGCGCTCCGGTGACGATGCCGACCTGACCGTTTGGCCATTTTTCCATATAGGCCAGAACATCCCGCCGATCGACGACTTTTTCGTCGCTGCCAATCAGGCACAGCAGCTCGTGCTCTGGGGCGGCGATGCCCGCGAGTTCCTTGGTTTCGGTCAGCGCCTCGTAAAGCCATTGAATGCTTGGCCCGCCGATTTCAAGACCCGGATGGACGTTGACCAGACCGACCAGATAATCCCAGCTATCCTGACTTGAGGTCAGTGAATTATCTTCAAAATCGTGGGATTGCAGGTAGTTAAGCGGGCCGGTGCCAGGTGCGAATTCTTGCCCCAGACCGACGGTTTTGCTGCCTGCGGCCATGGCTTGCACCAAGGGCCGCCACACCGGATCAATCGTCAGGCCCCACATTGGCGCGGAAAATACCGACCGTTTGACCGCAAGCCCGTTTTGCAGCGACCTAAGACCGATGGTCCCCCCCATCGAGTGGGCGCAAAGGTAATAAGGTTCTGGCAGGCCTTTGGTTTTGAGCAGGTTCACCATCGCGTCAACATCCAGTTGAAAATCAGTGAAATGCTCAACATGGCCAAGTTTGCGGTTCGGGGCAAGGCGGTCTGACAGGCCTTGGCCGCGCCAGTCGATCACCGCCGTGGCATAGCCGCGGTTGGCGAAATCCTGTGTGGTGCGGCCGTATTTTTCAATAAATTCCGTCCGGCCCGGAAAGATCAGAACCGTGCCTTTTTCGCCCTTACCCCAAAACGCTACGCGCAAGCGCACGCCGTCAGCGGTTTCGACCCAACAGGCAGCGCCACCGGGTGCTGCCTGTGCAATGTCATCATAAAGGGGGGCGGTATTCATAATCGTCAGGCTTTATCAGGCAAGCAATGCGCCCAGTTTCATGGCCACACCCATGTCACCGTCAACCGACAGTTTACCGGTCATAAAGGCAGCGGTTGGGTTCAGGCTGCCATCCATCATGGCCTGAAATGTGTCGGCATCTGCGGTCAGGGTGCAATCTGCGTCGTCTTCGCTGGCGCGTGCGCCTGCATCATCGACAATGACCGAACCTTCGCCGGTGATTGAAAACTTGACAGAGCTGTCAAATCCACCGTCGCCGAGTTTCGCTTGCAAGGCTTCTACTGCCCCGTTGATAATATCACTCATGCGTTATCCTCCGATTTTGGACGCGAGTTTCGCTCGCATTCTACGCCCAATAGGTTACCATTAAAACCGATATGCGCCCCCTGAACCAAAATATCACCCCTTTCCTTACGGCAATCTGGCTTTTCATGGCGGTTTTTTGCGTGCCTGCGGTGGCAAGCGCCCAATCGGAGGCCAAAGCCGAGGAATTGGATGCGTTATTTGAACAATTGCTGACCCCGGTTGATGGCAATTGGGAAGATGTTGAAAAGCGTATTCAGAAACTGTGGTCTGCATCCGGCTCAGACGCGATGGACCTGTTGCTTGAGCGTGGCAGGCAGGCGATGGAGGCCGGCGACTATCCCAAAGCGATCGAGCATCTGACCGCGTTGACGGATCACGCGCCAGGTTTTGCCGAAGGCTGGAACGCCCGCGCCACGGCGTTTTTCCTGATGGAAGAGTATGGCCTTTCGATTGCTGATATCCAGACAACGCTGGCGCTGAACCCGCGCCATTTTGGTGCGATGTCCGGGCTGGGCATGATCATGGAGCAACTGGACGAGCCGCAATACGCGCTGGATGCGTTTCGCGCGGCGGGGGCTGTACATCCTTTTCGCCCCGACCTACAGAAAGCGATCAAAAGACTGGAAGAAAAGACCGAAGGCACCTCTTTATAGGCTCACAGGCGGGTGGATTTCAGGGCTGAATACAGGATCGAATTCGGGGCAGACGGCGAATGAGCCAATCACGGGGAAAGGTCACAGCGGTGCTGGGGCCGACAAATACCGGCAAAACACATTACGCCATTGAGCGCATGTTGGGCTATCGCACCGGGGTGATCGGCCTGCCGTTGCGCCTGCTCGCGCGCGAGGTTTACGACAAGATCGTGCAGTTACGCGGGCCGTCTGTGGTCGCGCTGGTCACCGGTGAAGAACGGATCATTCCGCCCAGAACGCAATATTGGGTTGCAACGGTCGAGGCGATGCCAACCGGGATCGGCCCTGACTTTCTGGCGGTGGATGAAATCCAGTTGTGTGGCGATCCTGAGCGCGGCCATGTGTTTACTGATCGTCTGCTGAACGCGCGTGGCACGCACGAGACGCTGTTTATGGGCAGCGATACCATGCGCGGTGCTATTAACGCGCTGGTTCCCAAGGTCAGTTTCATGCACCGGGAACGGTTTTCTGTGCTGAGCTATTCCGGGCCGCGAAAAATCTCACGTATACCGGGGCGCTCGGCCATTGTCGGGTTCTCGGTCGATAACGTTTATGCAACGGCTGAATTGTTGCGTCGGCAAAAAGGCGGGGCTGCGGTGGTGTTGGGCGCACTTAGCCCGCGAACGCGCAATGCGCAGGTCGAATTGTATCAAAACGGCGATGTCGATCATCTGGTGGCCACCGATGCCATTGGCATGGGTCTGAACCTTGATATCGACCACGTGGCCTTTGCCGGGCTGTCAAAATTTGATGGCCGCCGGATGCGCGCCCTTGCGCCGAACGAGCTGGCCCAGATCGCCGGGCGTGCCGGGCGGTATTTGCAACCCGGCAGCTTTGGCGTCACTGGCGAGGCCGGGGATTTGTCGTCAGAAGTCATCGATGCGATTGAAAACCACCGCTTCACGCCGATGAAAAAGCTGCAATGGCGCAGCAATCAGTTGGAATTTGGCACGGTCGACGCACTGGTTTCATCGCTTGAACGACCCAGTGACAATGAATGGTTGATGCGGGCGCGTGAAGCCGATGACCTGAAAGCGTTAAAGACCCTGACCGCGATGCCTGACATTGCGGATCGCATCACTTCAGGGCGCGAAGTGCGGCTGTTGTGGGACATTTGTCAGGTGCCGGATTTTCGCAATATTTCATCCGGCGAGCATGCCAATTTGCTGGCGCGGCTGTTTGGCTATATTCAGGATGGTAGCCATGTGCCGGATGATTGGCTGGCCACACAGATTCGCCAGATCGACCGAATGGATGGCGACATTGACACATTGTCGAAAAGATTGGCCTTTATCCGCACGTGGACCTATGTTTCGCAGCGCAAAACATGGGTACAAGACGAAACCCATTGGCGCGGCGTTACCCGCGCTGTAGAGGACCGGTTGTCAGACGCCCTGCACGAGCGTTTGACACAAAGATTTGTCGACCGGCGCACCAGTGTTCTGCTGCGGCGGTT
This sequence comes from Paracoccaceae bacterium, assembly GCA_021775315.1. Taxonomy (GTDB): domain Bacteria; phylum Pseudomonadota; class Alphaproteobacteria; order Rhodobacterales; family Rhodobacteraceae; genus UBA5972. The sequence continues at coordinate 28,011 of JAJFIC010000012.1, read as the reverse complement.
GAAACAGAAGGAGAGCCTGGTGGCTAAAGTGAATGACAAGGGTGAAGTCGAGGTCGAAGGCCAGTTTGTTGGCAAGTTGAGCGGATTTCGTTTTCAGCAAGACAGCAACGCGACGCCGGACGAGGCCAAGACCCTGCGCGCAGCCGGACTTGCGGCTTTGACGCCGGAATTCAACCTGCGCTCTGACCGGTTCTATAATGCTCCGGACACCGAAATTGATTTCACCGAACAGGGTGGATTGATGTGGGGCGAACACGCCGTTGGCAAGCTGGTCAAAGGCGCGGATGCCTTGACACCTGCAATCGAAGTGTTTGTGGATGAAGAAGCCGGGGCCGATGTCGCGGAAAAAGTCCGCCGCAGGCTAAGCCATTTTGTTGAACGCAAAATCGCTGCTTTGTTTGAGCCGCTTTTGGCACTGAAAAATGACGAGGCGGTCACCGGTATGGCGCGCGGCGTTGCGTTTCGCATTGTCGAAGAACTGGGCGTGTTGCCGCGTTCCGTCGTAGCAGATGACGTCAAAGGACTGGATCAGGAGGCCCGGGGTCTTTTGCGCAAACAAGGCGTCCGGTTCGGTCAGTATACGATTTTCCAGCAATTGATGCTAAAACCCGCGCCGACTCGTCTGCGGCTGGTGTTGTGGTCGCTGATGCAGGAACTGGATGAATTCCCCGAAGCGCCGCCTCCGGGTTTGGTTACTGTCCCTGCAATTACAGGCGCCCCCGAAGGTTATTACGAAAAGGCCGGATATCGTCTGGCAGGCAGCCGCGCCATTCGCATCGACATGCTGGAACGTCTGGCTGACATGACCCGAAACCAAGACAGCCGCGGTGGGTTTGAAGCGACGGCGGATATGTTGTCAATCACCGGCATGACGCTGGATCAATTTGCCGATCTGATGGGTGGACTGGGCTATAAGGCGGAAAAAGGTGAGCGCGCCAAGGTCAAGGCTGTGGTTGAACCAATCGTGGAACCAGTGGCTGAACCTGCGGCTGAACCCGTTGTGGCAACGGAGGACGCGGCAGAAGAAGCCAAGACCGCTCCGCCCCCTGAGGCGGTGACTGAAACTACCGCCGAGCCAGCCAGCGACGCCGCAGAACCAGTTGTGCCCGAAGCCGATGACGCAAATGCGCCGGTCACAGAAGCTGAGCCAGAAGTTGAATCGTTTTTTACCTTCACCTGGGCCCCGGTCAAAAAACGCCCGGATCACACCCGCAATGACAAACCCAAAGGCAAGCCACGCCGCGCCAATGCGCAGGGCAAAGGCAAAGGACAGCAACGGGATCAGGCGGCCGCACGCAAAACGACCGCGCGCCCACCCAAGGTCGAAAAACCGATCGACCCGGACAACCCATTTGCCGCCCTGATGGCGTTGAAAGGGAAAGACTAGGGGTGAGTGCGCCATCAAGCAGCATTCGCCTTGATAAATGGCTCTATTTCGCCCGGTTCTTTAAAACCCGCACGCTCAGCGCCAAGACTGTAACTGGTGGCCATGTGCGGGTGAATTCCGAAAAAGTGCTGAAAGCGGCGGCGCTGGTTGGCGTCGGCGATACCCTGACTTTTGCGCAGGGCAACCATATCCGGGTTGTGCGCATTTTAGACATCGGCAAACGGCGCGGCCCGGCACCTGAGGCGTGCGAACTTTACGACGATCTTAGCCCGATTGAAAAGCAGGACACCCCAGCGCCACTTGCACCGCGCAGCGGGCGCCCCACCAAACAGGATCGCCGCCGCATCATCCAGCTTAAGGAAAGTGCCAATGACTGAACAGATCGACGTCTATTATTCGTTTCGCAGCCCCTATTCTTATCTGGCCAGCCCCGACATCGTAGCACTGGGGCGGGATTACGACGTTAACGTCAACCTCAGACCGGTCCTGCCGATTGCCGTGCGCTCGTCTGATTTCTTTCGCCCCGCCAATATCCGCTGGGCGCGCTATATCCAGCTTGATTGGGAACGCCGCGCTGATTTTCTGGGCTTGCCGCATCAATGGCCAAGCCCCGATCCAATCGTTCAGGACCTGACCACATTTGTGATCGCCAAGGATCAGCCTTACATCTATCGCCTGACCAAACTGGGGGTACAGGCCCAACGTCAGGGCTCTGGGCCTGCCTTTGCGTTTGAGGTATCGCGCCTGATCTTTGGCGGCACACGCGACTGGCATCTGGGAACGCATCTTGAACAGGCGGTGACCCGCGCCGGCCTTGATCTGGCCGAAATGGAAGCGGCCACCGAAATCGGCAGCCATCTGGCAGAGATCGAGGCCAACCAAGGCGCGCTTGACGCATGCGGCCATTGGGGCGTGCCAACTTTCGTTTTTAAGGACGAGCCGTTTTTCGGTCAGGACCGCGTCGAGTTGCTGCGCTGGACCCTTGATCGCAAAGGTGTTGCGAAAACCTGATCGCGTATCCGCCCCGGTCGATTGACGCCGCTTAAAAAAATGGATAGCGGTGGCAAAACAAAGACCGGCCCATTTGTCAGCTTAGAGAGTTCCCGCATGACCTATATCGTCAACGACGCCTGCATCGCCTGCAAATACACCGATTGTGTCGAAGTGTGCCCTGTGGACTGTTTTTACGAGGGTGAAAACATGCTGGTTATTCACCCCGATGAATGTATCGACTGCGGCGTCTGCGAACCTGAATGCCCGGCCGATGCGATCCGCCCGGACACCGAACCTGACATGGAAAAATGGGTCGAGTTCAATCGCAAATATTCAGAAATGTGGCCGGTCATCGTCACCAAGAAAGACGAATTGCCGGATGCCGCCAAACGCGAAGGCGAAGACGGCAAGCTTGAGAAATACTTCTCCGAAGCACCGGGCGAAGGCGGCTGATTGCTGATTCGGCCTATTACCGCCGAAATCGGGCGGTTTGGGCCATTTTTCGCCAGTTACGCGCCGTCTAAGCCTTTGAAATAAAGATGTGAACCTCTGTTGCTGCGCCGCAGCACTTTGAAAGGGGCGATTTTTGTGATATGGTAGGCTTCAGCAAGATAGGAAAAACCAAATTCCAAATATGTGCCGCAGCTCGCGCAACACTGAATAATTTTCAAAGTCTCTGCCGCTTTGGACCCATGTTCTGGGCCTGGGGCGGTTTTGTCCGCGACAAACTTGAACAGACCGACCCGTGAAAAGGTTAAGTAAAGGATACATAAGACATGTCAAAATCGCAAAAGAATGCAGATTTCCACCCCAACGAATTCGTGGTCTATCCTTCGCATGGGGTCGGCAAGATCGTGTCAATTGAAGAACAGGAAATTGCTGGCTTTCACATGGAACTGTTCGTGATTTCCTTTGAAAAAGACAAAATGACCCTCAGGGTGCCGACAGCCAAGGCGACTTCGGTCGGCATGCGCGGCCTGTCCAGCCCGGCGGTGATTGATCGCGCCATGGAAACCCTAAAGGGCCGCGCGCGGGTGAAACGTGCCATGTGGTCGCGTCGCGCTCAGGAATACGAGCAAAAGATCAATTCGGGCGATTTGATTTCCATCGCCGAAGTCGTGCGTGATCTGCATCGCAACGATGAACAGCGCGAGCAATCCTATTCTGAACGCCAGCTTTATGAAGCAGCCCTTGAACGCCTGACCCGCGAAGTCGCCGCCGTCGACGGCGATGGCGATGTCAACGCCCAACAGCGGGTTGGCGACGTCTTGTTGTCTCGTGCCCCGGCGGCCGCCTGATCACAGCCATTTGCGGGAAAGATTTGCCTCAGGACCGCAAATAACGGTTTAATTTTTGCAAGTTGACCGTTTCCACTTGAAAAGCCGCGCATCAACGATGCCGCGGCTTTTCTTTGACGTGCCCTGCCCCGCCTTCTTTATTGCCATAAATACTCCGGGGGTGAGGTGCTTTGCACCGAGGGGGCAGCGCCCCCTAACCCAGACTGGCGACACAGACTGCAAGGGCTGCGACTTCTGCCATTTGCTGGCACGCACCCAGAATATCGCCGGTTTGACCACCAATCTTTTTCTGCGCCAAAATCAACAAAGGCACGGGCACAATCAAGGCCCAGAATATCACCGGAAACGCCGTCCAGCCGAGCGCCAGCAGACAAACAACCAAGGTTATGCCCACCGCAACCGCGATGGACGGCGGCGGCGGCAAACCAACACCCGCCGACAGCCCGTCTTTGCGCGCAGGGGCGACAAAAAACATCACCAACACCATCGGCAAACGCGAAACCGCACCGATTGCGACCATTGGCCAAAACAATTGCCCGCCAAGGATCAACGCCTCGACCCCAGACCAGCGGGCCAGCAAAAAGATGCCAAGCGCGACCGCCCCGAACGCGCCGATCCGGCTGTCTTTCATGATCAAAAGGCGGCCAGCGATGTCCTGCCCACCGACCAATCCGTCTGCGGTATCGGCCAGACCGTCCTCGTGCATCGCCCCGGTGCCAAGCGCCAAAAGCCCAAGCACCATTGCCGCAGCAATGCCCGCAGGCAGCCCGATCGCCAGCATGATGTTGGTCAAAACCGCCACCATTGCGCCCAGCGCGGCCCCAACCAGCGGATAGGCCCAACTGGCCACCGCCGCGCGCGACCCTGCCCGCGCATGGTCAACCGGCACCGGCAGGCGCGTCAGCAGGCTGAACGCCGCCGCGATGTCATGGCCCTGAAACCCGGCCTTATCGCCCGCAGTGTCACCTCGGTCGTTCATATTGCTTATCCCAGCGTGTTTTGACCTTTTCATCGCAATGAATGACGCTAAACAGATGCAAATTCAATTCCAAACCACGAGCCGCCAATGACCGCCCCCTTTTCGACCTCTGCTGAGTTTAAATCCATTCTTGCCGATCTGCCCAAACCAGATCAGGCCGCGACTGAGGCCGCGATTGCGCGCAACGGTCAATTGACGAAACCGCCCGCAGCCCTTGGTCGGCTTGAGGATCTTGCGATCTGGTATGCCGGTTGGCGCGGCCAGGCCGCACCGATGATCACCGCACCTCAGGTGGTTATTTTTGCCGCAAATCACGGTATTGCCGCCCAAGGCGTTTCGGCTTTTCCTGCCGAAGTCACCGAACAGATGGTTTTGAATTTTCAGGCCGGGGGCGCAGCGATCAACCAATTATCCGCTTGTTTTGGTGCGACAATGACCGTTCAGGCGCTTGAGCTTGACCAACCGACGGCTGATTTCACCCGCGCACCGGCGATGGATGAGACCGCCTTTGTCGCAGCGTTGGCGGCGGGCTGGGATGCGGTCGATCCAATGGCTGATTTGCTGGTGACCGGGGAAATGGGCATTGGCAACACCACGTCTGCCGCTGCCGTCGCCAACGCCGTTTTTGGTGGCGCGGCCGAGGATTGGGTGGGTCGCGGCACCGGGGTTGATGACGCTGGGCTTGCCCTTAAAGCGCGGGTTGTGCGGCAGGGTTTGGCCACACATGCCGACATGCTGGCCGATCCGATTGCGGTCTTGCGCTGCCTTGGTGGGCGTGAACTGGCCGCTATGGCCGGGGCGATTACCCACGCGCGGGTGCTTGGCATTCCGGTCATTTTGGATGGGTTCATCTGCACCGCTGCCGCCGCAACCCTTGAGCGGAGCCAGCAAGGCGCGCTTGATCATTGCGTCGCGGGCCATGTTTCTGCCGAAGCGGCACACGGCAAGATGTTGGAACTGCTTGGCAAAGCGCCGTTGTTGTCGCTGGGTCTGCGCCTTGGCGAAGGATCAGGTGCGGCGCTGGCGATTGGCGTGCTGAAAGGCGCGCTGGCCTGTCATTCCGGCATGGCCACATTCACCGAAGCCGGGGTCAGCGACGGGTAACGAAAAAATCCGTCAAAACCTGACTGCATTCTGTTTCTGCAATGCCGGAATAGACCTCGGGTTTGTGGTGGCATTGCGGTCGGTCAAACACCCGCGCGCCTTGCGCCACGCCGCCGGATTTCGGGTCTGCCGCGCCGTAGTACAGCCGTGCTATTCGCGCCAGTGAAATGGCGGCAGCGCACATTGGGCAAGGTTCCAGCGTTACATACAGGCTGTGGCCGGTCAGACGCTCCGTTTGTTTTAGACGACAGGCCTCGCGGATCACCAGCATTTCAGCATGGGCCGAAGGATCACTTAATTCGCGGGTTCGGTTGCCGGAACTTGCCACGATACCGCCGTCCGGGCCGACAATCACCGCCCCGACCGGCACCTCGCCACGCGCGGCGGCGGCGTGGGCTTGGGCCAATGCGGCATCCATATAGCTGGTAAAGTCGCTCATCCGGTTCAAATGCCTGCTGTTCTGCCCCTACACAAGCAATCTTTCGCTTGGAGTGGCGCGCGCCGCACTCTATAGCGGCCCACATGGAACAAGAACCCCCAAAGGGCGATCGCATCGCCAAAGTGCTGTCTCGGGCTGGCGTTGCTTCGCGCCGCGAGGCTGAACGCATGATCACCGCTGGCCGGGTCGTGGTAAATGGCGCAGTCATTGACAGCCCGGCGCTGAACATCACCGCATCTGATCGGGTGCTGGTTGACGGCAAGCCGATCGCGGCGGCGGAACCAGCGCGGCTGTGGCGGTATTATAAACCGATTGGGCTGGTCACCAGCGAGCGCGATGAAAAAGGCCGCCGCACGGTTTTTGAAACCCTGCCCGATGATCTGCCGCGGGTGATGAGCGTTGGTCGGCTTGATATCAATTCCGAAGGGTTGCTTTTGCTGACCAATGATGGCGGGTTGAAACGCCGTCTGGAATTGCCTTCAACTGGCTGGGTTCGCAAATACCGCGTCCGGGTCAACGGTGTACCCGGCGATGCCCAGCTAGAGCCATTGCGCAAAGGCATTGTGGTTGAAGGCGAACGATTTCAGCCGATGGCGGTCACTATTGATCGCCAGCAGGGGGCCAACGCCTGGCTGACGATTGGCCTGCGCGAAGGCAAGAACCGTGAAATCCGCCGGGCAATGGACGTGGTGAACCTAAAGGTCAACCGGTTGATCAGGGTGTCTTACGGGCCGTTTCAACTGGGTGATCTTGTGCCCGGCAAGGTCGAACCTGTGAAGTCCAAAGTCTTGCAGGATCAATTGGGCGAGGATGTGTTGGGTACCGATCTGGATATCGGCACCGCCGCACCAAAACCCAAGCGTTCCGGCCCGAAAAGTCGGCACACACCTCGCGCGCGCGCAGGTGATCCGTCAAAATCCCTGCGTCGTCCAAAACGGTAAACACACCTGTTTTCAGGTCAGCCTGCGCATTACCGCAGGTTTTAACTGACTTTCAGGTTGCCGGCACTTTTGCGCCCGTCGCGTCCGTCGACTAATTCGTATTCAATTGCCTGATTGTCCTCAAGCCCGGTCAATCCGGCCTCTTGCACGGCGGTGATATGCACAAACACATCGCCTTCGCCTTCTTCCGGCTGGATAAAGCCGAAGCCTTTAGCGGAATTGAACCATTTGACTATACCTTTGGCCATCTCTTTATTCTCCCCGAGATGAGCGACCGCGCCTTTGCGTTCGCCTTCAACGTCGTCGCGCGCTACACGAAAACGGCCCAAAGCCAAGGTTTAGTGTCAGCAGTCGTAACTTCGTGGGCGCAGTTTAACGCAATTGCACAAAAAAACAAATATTTCAGATTTGGACGAATTGCGGTTATTCGGAATATGCAATTCACCGCAGCCAAAAAACCCATTACATTGGCGAAATCGGCCAGACGGGCCGGGCGATTTTATGACCTGACAGAAAGCGCGAACCATGGCTGACCTGCTGACTTTTGCAAACCTGAGCGACCTTGTGGTGTTGATATTCCTGCAAGCGGTTCTTGGGTTTGACAACCTTTTATACATCTCAATTGAATCGCAACGCGCCCCGAAAGAAAACCAGCGGTCGGTGCGATTCTGGGGGATTATCATCGCGGTCGTGCTGCGGATTGTTCTGCTTTTTGTGATGGTCCAACTGCTGGATATGCTGAAAACACCATTCTATGTGTTTGATATGCCCGGTATAATTACAGGCGGCGTCAATTTTTCGACTGCGGTGTTTTTGCTGGGCGGCGTGTTCATCATGTATACGGCGGTGCGCGAAATCTCGCATATGTTATCGGTTGATATGCTGGAACATTCCATGGGCAATACCAGCCGCAAATCAGCGTTTCAGGTGGTTTTGATGATCGTGATGATGAACCTGATCTTCAGCTTTGATTCCATTCTGTCAGCCATCGCGATCACCAAGGTGTTTGTGATCTTAGCGATTGCAATTCTGGCGTCCGGGGTCGCCATGCTGGCGCTGGCCGATACTGTCACCGAGTTTTTGAAAAGAAACCGGATGTATGAGGTGCTTGGCCTGTTTATCCTGTTGATTGTCGGTGTGGTCCTGCTGGGCGAGGCTGGCCCTGCTGCGGCGCATGCGATGCATGACGATGGGTTACAGATCATGCTGTTTGATCACCCCTTGCTGCCGATGTCCAAATCGACCTTCTATTTTTCCGTTGTGGTTCTGGTATTGGTTGAGATCGTGCAAACCGGGTATCAGCGCAAACTTGCGGTCGAGCGTGAACACGCATCGCATTGATGCTGGACGCAGAGTGGCAATTGTTTGGCGGGGCTGTTATATCTGGCCAAACATTTGATTTTCGGTGGTAAACAAAGGGTCTTGATGTCGTATTCGACGCTTCAGTGGATTGCTTATCTGGTTCTGTTCGCGTTGGTTCTGGCGGTCAGTTCCGGCCTTGTTCCGGGGGGCAATTAATGGCGCAGGAATTTGGTGGCAAGTTCAGCCCAAACCCGAAATCTGAAAACGCCTCGGCGGTTCCAAAAGCAAATACCGCAAGTCCAAAATCCAAAGCGCGTTTGCGGGCGCGGTTGATGTTCTTTGCGCCGCTGCCTTTGGTGTTCACCGGCTTTGGCGCAATCACGGCAGGCAATCCGGCTGGGATCATTCAGAATTTCGGGGCGTTTGTTATCCTGATATTTGCAGCCTTCATGCTAAGCGAAGGCCAAAAGGCCGAGGCCGCGTTTGACGCCCGCAGCCGCGCCAACCGACCTGCCCTGCCGCGCAAAATTATCGCGGCAAGCCTGTGCGGCATTGGCGTTGCCGTGGCCGTCTTGGGTGGGGCAGGTTTTATTCTGCCAGTGGTTGTTGGCATCCTTGCGACCTTGCTGCATCTGGTGGCCTTTGGCATTGATCCTTTGAAAAACAAAGGCGTCGACGGGTTTGATGCTTTTCCCGGCAAACGGGTTGCACGCGCCATTGACGCGGCTGAGGAACAGGTCGCGACAATGTCGAGCGCGATGGATCGCCTGCGTGATCGGATGCTTAGAAAACGGCTGGACAATTTCATCGCCTCAGCGCGCGCCATGTTTCGCGCCATCGAAGAAGATCCGCGTGATCTGACCGGTGCGCGCAAATATCTGAGCGTCTATTTGATGGGCGCCAGTGACGCGACGGTCAAGTTTGTTGATCTTTATGAAAAGACACAAGACGCCAGCGTTCGGGCCGATTACGAGGCCCTTTTGGCCGATTTGGAAAAGAATTTCGATGCACAGCGGGCCGAAATGCTGCTGGATGATCGCAGCGATCTTGATGTAGAGATTGAAGTGTTACGCGAAAGATTGCGCCACGAAGGCGTTGAAGCCTGAAAATAAGGGGAGTGTTATGGTCGACGACAGAACTGCAAGTGCCGCCAAAGCAACCAAGCTGGTTGAAAAGGTGAATGCCGTCGTGCTGGTTGAACCCAACGCGCTCATCGTGCCGCTTGGCGACGCCAAGGGCGATTTGAAGGCGCAAATCAAACAACGCATGGGCGAGATCGAAATCGACAACACGCAATCCATCGTGTCGTTCGGATCACGCGCGCAGGCGGGTTTGCAACAGATCAGCCAGAACATGCTGGACGGCGTTCGCAACAAAGATGTCGGCCCGGCGGGCGAGGCGCTGGCCAATATGGTCACCTCGATCCGTGGCTTTGAAATCTCAGAACTTGATACCCGCAAAAAGCGCAGCTTTTTTGAATGGATCACCGGGCGCGCGGCGCCCTTTGTCAAGTTCATGGCGCGCTATGAAACTGTGGAATTGCAGATCGACAAGATCACCGGCGAGTTGCTGGAGCATGAACATACTTTGATGAAAGATATCCGATCACTGGATAATCTTTATGAACGGACACTAGAGTTTTACGACGAATTGGGGCTTTATATCGCCGCCGGTGAAGAGGTCGTTAAAGAACTGGACGCGACGGATATCCCGGCGAAAGATGCGGCACTTGCCGCCGCACCGGAAGACCAGCAAGTGAAAGTCGCACAGGAATTGCGCGATTTACGCTCAGCCCGCGACGATCTGGAACGCCGGGTGCATGATTTGAAACTGACGCGCCAAGTCACCATGCAATCCATGCCGTCGATCCGACTGGTGCAGGAAAATGACAAATCGCTGGTGACCAAGATCAACTCAACGCTGGTCAACACCATCCCGCTTTGGGAAAGCCAGTTGGCGCAGGCGATCACGATCCAACGCTCGGCTGAAGCTGCGAAAGTGGTTAAAGAGGCCAGTGACCTGACGAATGAGCTGCTTAAGGCCAATGCGGCCAACCTGAAAGTGGCAAACCGCGCCATCCGAGAAGAGGTCGAGCGTGGGGTGTTTGACATCGAGGCCATAAAGACCGCCAATCGTGATCTGATTGCAACGATTGAAGAATCGCTGGCCATTGCCGATCAGGGCAAAGCGCGTCGCTCAGCGGCGGAAGTGGAGTTGAAGAAAATGGAAAGCGATTTGCGTGACACGCTCAGTGCGGCAAAGGCAAGCGGCACCGCGATGGGTCACGCCATCGGCGACAGCGTACCGGCAGCAAAATGACAAAAAGAACGCAATTTTGATGGGCTATTCAGTGAAAAACCTGCTTCGACCGGGATTGATTTCCCTGCTGATCGGCGGCCTGATTGGCCTGTCGGCCTGTGATGTCACCCCGGCGGTCAGCCGCATTCCGGACCCTGACGCGAAATTGATCCGTTCGGAAGAAAGCCTGCGGTTGCAGCAATATTATACCGGCGTTCAGACGCGATTGCAGGCCCAAGGCCTGTTGCGAACCGATAGCGGCGGATCAGACGCGCCGTTTTCCGCCCGGACGCTGGCTGAGGATTTTGAGCGTATCGCGCTTTATGACGAATATACCATACGCGGCGGCCAGTTCGTCGCCCAGCAAACGCCAAGCGCGCTCAGACGTTGGCAGCAACCTGTGCGCATCGGGCTGGTGTTTGGTGAATTGGTGCCGGAAAAAACCCGCGCCCGTGATCGCGCCAATGTCACCGCGTATGCCCGCCGGCTGGCGCGTCTAAGCGGCCTTGATATTCGTGTCACTGATAATAATCCGAATTTCCACGTGCTGTTTTTACATCGCGACGAGCAGAAAACCGTCGGCCCCCTGCTAAGGGCGCGTATTCCGCGCCTTAACCCGGTGGTCATCAGCGAAATCGCCAACAGCCCGCGCAACACGTTTTGCGTGGCTTATGCTTTTTCGGACCAGACAAATGTGAATGCCTATAATTCGGCCATCATTCTGGTCAAAGCCGAACATGCCGATCTGATGCGCCTGTCCTGTATTCACGAAGAAATGGCGCAAGCCCTGGGTCTGGCCAATGACAACCCGAATGTGCGGCCCTCGATTTTCAATGACGACGAAGAATTTGCGCTGCTGACCCGGCATGACGAATTGCTTTTGCGTATGCTGTATGACAAGCGGCTGAAAATCGGCATGACAGCCAAAACCGCCCGCCCTTTGCTGCCCAAAATCGCGGCTGAAATGTTAAGTGGCAGCGGTTAGCAGACCAGTAAAACTTATTCTTGTAGGAGCATCATCATGGGAATTTTTGACTTTCTGACGGGCGAGTTCATCGACGTTATCCACTGGACCGATGACACACGCGACACCATGGTCTGGCGGTTTGAACGTGAAGCGCACGAGATCAAATATGGTGCCAAACTGACGGTGCGCGAAGGACAAGCGGCCGTCTTTATCCACGAAGGCCAGTTGGCGGATGTGTTCACGCCCGGCCTTTATTTGCTTGAAACCAACAACATGCCGATCATGACGACGCTTCAGCATTGGGATCATGGTTTTGAAAGCCCGTTCAAATCCGAGATTTATTTCGTCAACACCACCCGCTTTCAGGACCTGAAATGGGGCACAAAGAACCCGATCATGTGCCGCGATCCTGAATTCGGCCCGGTGCGCCTGCGCGCGTTCGGCACCTATTCGATCCGGGTGTCTGATGCCGCGCGTTTCCTGACCGAAATCGTTGGCACCGATGGTGAATTTACCATGGATGAAATCAGCTATCAGATCCGAAACATCATCGTGTCCAAGTTTTCCGCGGCCATCGCAGGATCCGGCATTCCGGTGCTTGATATGGCGGCCAATACATTGGATCTCAGCAAAATGCTGGCGGCCAAAATCGCGCCGGATCTGGCGGAATATGGCCTGTCGATGCCCGCGCTGATGATCGAAAACATCTCGCTGCCGCCCGCAGTGGAAGAGGTTTTGGACAAACGCACCTCAATGGGCATCGCTGGCGATCTGGGCAAATATACCCAGTTTTCAGCCGCTGAAGCGATCACTGCGGCTGCGAACAACCCTGCCGGTGGCGGTATGGCCGCCGGAATGGGTGCCGGTATGGGCTTGGCAATGGCGCAACAGATGGCGGGGCAACAACCCGGCCCTTGGGGCGCAAGTCCGGCTGCACCTGTTGCGGCCCCACCTCCGCCTCCGCCGCCTGTAGAACATGTCTGGCATGTGGCTGATAACGGCCAGACCAAAGGGCCGTATTCGCGTGCGGCCATGGGACGTATGGCGACCGAGGGCAGCCTTGATCGCAAAACATTGGTCTGGACCGCTGGTCAGGACGGCTGGATAGCTGCGGGTGACGTGGCCGAACTGGCGACGTTGTTCACCATCCTGCCACCACCCCTGCCTTCCACTTGATCGGACCAGATACTGATGGGCAACGACGAAAACCCACATAAATTCCCCTGTGGCACATGTGGTTCGGACTTGCGGTTCGAACCCGGCTCGGATCAATTAACCTGCGATCATTGCGGGGCAAGCCAAGAGTTGGGCAACAAACGCCGCCCGGCGACAGCAATCGAAGAACTTGATTTCAAAGCGGCGCTGAAATCGGAATTGCCCGACAGTGATATTGAGGAAACCCGGTTTTCCAAATGCGAAAACTGCGGCGCCCAGATTGAGTTTTCCGAGGAAATCCACGCCACGGAATGTGCGTTTTGCGCCACCCCCATCGTCACCGATACCGGCACCCATCGGCGCATAAAACCCGCCGCCCTGCTGCCCTTTGCCAAGTCGGAAAAACAGGCCCGCCAAGCCATGACCAAATGGCTGGGCCGGCTTTGGTTTGCACCGAATGGCTTGCAACAATACGCCCGCAAAGGACGCGCGATGCAGGGCATCTATGTGCCGTTCTGGACCTATGACGCTGACACCAAAAGCCAGTACAAAGGCAAACGCGGCACGATCTATTATGAAACCCGCAATGTCCGGGTTGAAGTTGACGGGAAAATGGAAACCCGACAGGAACAAGTGCAGAAAATCCGCTGGTCTGCGGCCTCTGGCCGGGTCGCGCGGTTTTTCGACGATGTTCTGGTGCTCGGCTCAAAAAGCCTGCCAAAGTCAAATACCGACGCGCTGGAGCCTTGGGACCTAGAGGCGCTTGAGCCTTATCGCCCGGAATATCTGGCCGGTTTTCGCGCCGAAGGCTACACCGTTGAACTTGAGGACGGATATACCGAGGCGCGCGCCTATATGGACCGGATGATTGATCGCGATGTGCGCTTTGACATCGGCGGTGACCGCCAACAGGTCGATCAGGTTAAAACTGCGGTCAAGGACGTTACATTCAAACATATCCTGCTGCCGGTCTGGCTGGCGGCTTATAAATACCGCGGCAAAACTTACCGCTTTGTCGTCAATGGCCGCACAGGTGCCGTGCAGGGCGAACGGCCCTATTCCGCGATGAAAATCACCATCGCGGTTGTGCTTGGCCTGATTATCGCCGGTGTTGCTGGCTATTTCCTGGCCCAGAACGGCTAGGTATTACTCAGTTTCTTTATTGCTGAAATACTCAAATCCTACCGCCAGTCTATCACCTGATCTGAACTGGCACGCGCCGTTCGAAACCCGTTTGCCTTGTGGGTAACGTCCTTATAGCCAAACGAAATGCCGCACACGATCTGCCGGTTTGGCGGAATGTCAAAATGCGCACTGACCTCGTTTGAATAGGCCGCAATCGCCGCTTGCGCGATGCTGGCCACACCAACAGATTCCGCGGCCAGCATGAAGCCGGTCACAAAGGCCCCGCAATCTACCGCACCGTAGACCCCCAAATCAGCCTCTGTCGTGACCACGGCCAGATGCGGCGCGCCAAACAGGCAGTAATTCTGCATCATCTGACGGGCTGACGCCACTCGGTCGCCTTTGGTGACACCAACAGCATCGTATAATTGCCAGCCACAAGTGCTGCGGCGATCCTGATAGATACCAGTATAGCGCGCCGGAAATGGCAGATCGGAATTGCTGGGGGCTGACATCGCAACATCCTGCATCGCCTCGACAAATCGGGTGGTTTCATCGCCCCGCGTGATCACCATCTGCCAAGGCTGGGCGTTGCACCAAGACGGCACCATCTGGGCTGTGCTGACAATCTTTGCGATCAGACTGTCAGCCACCGGATCAGGCAAAAAACCCCGGCAGGACTGGCGCGCACCCAACAGGCCCTGAAACTGTTCCATCGTTGCTTTTTGTGTCATTTCGCCCTCTTTCTTTGATCACCTCAGCATGTCCGCAAGGCACGCAAATAACAAGCAATCCCGCCTGCCCCTTGCATAAGAACAAAAAGGATACAATCTTAGGAGACCGCCAAAGGAATCACCGATGAATGAACTTGCCGAAATCAGCAAACCCAATCCGCCGCGCGACAAGCTGGAAGGTGGCAAACGTCTGGTGCTGCACACACCGTTTGAACCCGCAGGCGATCAGCCAACTGCGATCAAAGAACTGGTCGGCGGCATCAATGACGGCGATCAAAATCAGGTTTTGCTGGGCGCGACGGGCACCGGCAAAACATTCACTATGGCCAAAGTTATTGAGGCGACCCAACGCCCCGCTATCATTCTGGCACCAAACAAGACGCTGGCGGCGCAGCTATACGGCGAATTCAAAAACTTTTTCCCGGAAAACGCCGTGGAATATTTCGTCAGCTTTTATGATTACTACCAACCCGAGGCTTATGTCGCCCGCTCTGACACCTATATCGAAAAAGAAAGCCAGATAAACGAACAGATCGACCGGATGCGCCATTCCGCGACCCGTGCCTTGCTGGAACGTGATGACGTGATCATTGTCGCCTCGGTCTCGTGCATTTACGGCATCGGTTCGGTTGAAACCTACGGCGCGATGACGGTCGATTTGGCCGTGGGGACGGAATATGACCAACGCACCGTCATGCAGGATCTGGTCGCCCAGCAGTATAAACGCAATGACAATGCGTTTGCGCGCGGCAGTTTTCGTGTGCGGGGTGACAGTCTGGAAATCTGGCCCGCGCACCTTGATGATCGCGGTTGGCGGCTGTCGTTTTTCGGCAATGAGCTTGAGGCGATCACCGAATTTGACACGCTGACCGGGGCCAAAACCGGTGAGCTTGAAAAGGTGCGGGTCTATGCAAATTCGCATTACGTGACGCCAAAGCCAACCCTCAACCAAGCCATCAAAGAGATCAAAAAGGAACTGGAACTGCGCCTGAAACAGCTTGAGGCAGACGGCAAACTGCTTGAGGCTCAGCGGCTGGAGCAACGCACGAGGTTCGATCTGGAAATGTTAGAGGCGTCAGGTTTTTGTTCCGGCATCGAAAACTATTCGCGCTATCTGACGGGCCGCGCACCGGGCGAGCCACCGCCGACATTGTTTGAATATATCCCGGATAACGCCATCGTTTTCGCCGATGAAAGCCATGTGTCCGTGCCGCAGATCGGCGGCATGTATAAGGGTGACTTCCGCCGGAAATTCACACTGGCCGAACACGGGTTTCGCCTGCCGTCTTGCATGGATAATCGCCCGCTGAAATTCGAGGAATGGGATGCCATGCGCCCGCAATCGGTGTTCGTGTCGGCAACACCGCAAAAATGGGAACTGGAACAATCGGGCGGCGTATTTGCCGAACAGATCATTCGCCCCACCGGCCTGTTGGACCCGCAAATCGAAATCCGCCCTGTCGACATGCAGGTCGATGATTTGCTCGACGAGGTGCGCAAGGTCGCCCTGAACGGTATGCGTACGCTGGTCACCACCCTGACCAAGCGCATGGCCGAGGATCTGACGGAATACATGCACGAACAGGGCATCCGCGTGCGCTATATGCACAGCGATATCGACACGCTGGAACGCATCGAAATCCTACGCGACCTCAGGCTTGGGGCGTTTGACGTGCTGATCGGCATCAACCTGTTGCGCGAGGGTCTGGATATCCCGGAATGCGGGCTGGTGGCGATCCTTGACGCGGATAAAGAAGGGTTCTTGCGCAGCGAAACCTCGTTGGTGCAGACCATCGGACGCGCAGCGCGTAACGTCGATGGCCGGGTCATCATGTATGCCGACCGGATCACCGGCAGCATGGAGCGCGCGATCGGCGAAACCGACCGGCGGCGTGAAAAACAGGCGGCCTATAACGTGCTGCATGGGATTACGCCCGCAACCGTGCAAAAGAATGTCGAGGATGTTTTGTCAGGCCTCTATAAAGGCGACACCGATCAATCGCGCATCACGGCCAAGGTTTCCAAACCACTTGTCGGGGCCAATCTGGCGGCCCATCTGGAAGGCCTGCGCAGCGAAATGCTAAAAGCGGCTGAGAACCTTGAGTTTGAAGAAGCGGCAAGGATCAGGGACGAGGTCAAACGACTGGAAGCTGTCGAGCTGGCCGTGGCGGATGACCCACTGGCGCGCCAATCGGCAGTAGATGCAGCCGTGGAGGGGGCCGTGGCCCGCAAAGGGCGGAGCACGGCGGGCAAGGCCGGGACGACGGTTTATAGAGGGAAGACGCAGAGGAAGGGGTCGTTTTGAAAATTTTCCTTAGTCATAACCACGAAGACAAACCCGTTGTTGAACCTGTAGCGCTTCGCCTTCGGGAAATCTTTGGTGAGAACGAAGTTTTCTACGATTCTTGGTCAATCAAGCTTGGTGATGGAATTGTGCAGAAAATGAACGAGGGACTAACGTCACCCGAGTTTGTTTTCTTTTTTGTCTCGCACGC
Organism: Paracoccaceae bacterium; assembly: GCA_021775315.1. Lineage (GTDB taxonomy): Bacteria > Pseudomonadota > Alphaproteobacteria > Rhodobacterales > Rhodobacteraceae > UBA5972. The sequence continues at coordinate 10,794 of JAJFIC010000012.1, read as the reverse complement.
AAGTCTTGCAAGCAAAATGGTTGAGTTAGAGTGGCAGAATGCGCTTTTTAAGGCAACAAAGGGAAAATGTAGAATTATCCCAATAAGAGTCGACAGTGCGGAAATGCCACCGGTGCTTCTACAAAACCTTTATATCGACATGTATTCGATAGGTATAGAAGCAAGCATAGCACAAATAGTGGGTGTCGTGGAGGGAATGAGCAGTTTCACACCACAACATATCGGATTCTCGAATTTGTCTTGGAGCGTGGAACGCGCTAGTGAAAATGAGCAGGTGCTTACAATTTCAGCGTCACACTTTATGGAACCTAATGCACTTTTTGCAATCTTAGCTCCATTTGAAGAAACGGAACTGAATGTATCACTGCCCGACCACGGGATGGCGAAAACAGGTTATAATAAGAGCTTGAAAATGACTAATGGAACGTTCTGTTCCAGTTTCAATATCGGCACCATGGGTGGAGCGATTACTCCAACAATACCTCTAAGGATAAAAATCATAAACAAAACTGAAAGGGAACTCAGCGTCCAGCGCGTGCTGCATCAAAAGGCGTTACACGAGTTTCGATCAATTCCCTTTAAGAAAGCTAATGAAGACAAGTGAAAAATTGAAAGATTTGCACCGCTTGTTGAGCGCACGACCATTCCGGGACTCCGCCCGCAGGGCGCGTCCCTCGTGGTGGCGTATATCGCTTCCAGATATTCGACAGCCTCTCATCACAATTTCGTGCCAGCCCGCCTCTTGCCTTCGGGCAAGGTTCAAGGGCTTAATCGGCGGACCCAATCAAAGGAACGAAAAACATGAGCCTGCTTGTCCGCTACACCCTCAACGACGCCAAACACCATGACGGCCAGATCAGCGCGATGGAGGCGTTCGTGGCCGACCTGAAGGCCGCCGCGATTCCGGGGCTTAATTACAGCTGCTTTGCCACCGATAACCCGGTCGAATTCGTCGGAGTGTTGGAATTCGCCGATGATACCGCCAAAGCGGCGTTCATGGGCTCAGCCGCCTTTGCCACCTATAAAGAACGGGTCGGTCCGACATTTGCAAACCCACCACAAACCACAGACATTACTGCCATCGCGACCACCCGCTGATGAGTATGGGTGGGCGGCACACAGCGCGCCCACCTTTAACATTTCAACCGAACATTGATCAGTGAAACGTCGCCCTTGACGGAATTGCGTCTGACTTTGCAGCGGCTGACTTGTTCGATTGCCACGACCATCGCCGCGATGGCGGTTTTCTTTTCGGCTTTTCCGGCAAAGCTGGTGCGCACAGCCTGCGCCCTGTCGGGCAGGTAAAAGACCGTGATTTCGTGCGGCCCGACGACCAGTTCCTGACGTGGGGCACGCATATATTCGGGCGACGGTGAGGCACAGGCCGTCAACAGCGCAACGGTTGCGCCACAAGCCCAAAGGGTAAAGAATTTATTCATCCCTCCATCAGGCCGTGAAATGGTTTATTTTTGGTTAACGACGGTTTTAACCCCGTTTTTAACGCAGCACATGCACGGCGCAAACCGCGTGTCGCACCACTCGTGACGCGGTCGAGCCCAGAAAATAATCCTGCAGGCCCGGTCGGTGCGAAGTGATGACAATCAGATCCATCCCATTTTCTTCGGCGTATTCGGTGATCGTAATACCGGCATTGCCCGACACGACAACCGACGAAACATCGCTTAATCCACCGGCCTCGGCTGCTAGGCTGGCCTCGGCATTGGCGATATTCTTGGCGATCTGTCCGTGGGGCAAATATTGCGCGATATAGGACGGGACTTGTTCGATCACGTTCAACAGTGTGATCTTGCCGCCTTTGACCAGCAACCTTCGCGCGGTTTCAAGAGCACTTCCGGTGCTTTGCTCGTGGTCAAGCGCCACCGGAACCAGGATATTCTTGTACATGACGGTCCTCCAATCTGTTGTTCGTAGACAAGCCTGCGTAAAACGACCCAAGGCTACCATGATCCAAATCAAGCCATCATGCATCCCTTTTTCGCCGCTCGCCCTGTCATCGGCCCGTTAGTAGCGGCGCCCCTCAAACGCAAAAAGGCGCGACCGCCAAAGCCGCCGCGCCCATTTTCATGTTCTAATACCGCTGTGCCTAGACCGGATTATCAATCCTGACGGTCGTGTGCACCCGACCTTTCACCGGCTCGGACCAATAGACTTTTATCTCGGTGCCGTCCGCTCCAAGGCTCGGCACTGCGTAGGGCATGGTGTAAATCTTGTTGCCCGAGCTGTCTGAAATATGCGAATGCGCGACAACGCTGGTGACCCGGCGCGATTTACCGCCAAAGGCCAGATATTTGGCCATGTCGGCCTGCCAGACATTGGTTGCGGCAGTTTCCGTCATTTCAACGATCGCCGGGTTGAACATGTGGTCGTCGATATTGTTGAACGAATTGCCCCCGATGGTGATGTTGCGAAAAGCATTCAGATTGAGGGTTGCGATCGAGGTATCAACCTCTTCCACCCGCGTGATTGTTCCACCGCCACTATGTCGGAATGTATTGCCCGACACGTTCAAGCCATTGATATAATGGCCTGTTCCATGGGGTTTCAGCCAGATAAACCGAAACCATGCGGGCGCGTGGCTGGCATAGAAAACGTTGCTTTGCACCGTTAGCGCGCTGAACGAGAACCCAGTGACGTTGTCAGGCGTGGCATCATGTTCGTTGGTCCATTCGATATAGCAATTGTCGATATAATTGCCGTTGACGATCGTCAGGCTGTGACTGGCGCTAAGGACAATGCCGGCAGTCCGCTGATCCGTCTGGGCCGCGTCGCCCTGAAAGAAATGGTTCGACTGAACCATATGCCCGGTGCCGTGGATCACCCCAAAATGCTTGAACCGCACAGCGCGATTGTCGCGTATTTTGCAATCATTGGCATTCACATTGAAAGCGATTGTATGGCGATTGGCAACGTTCTGCGACTGCTCGTTTGACAAAAACTGGTTACGATCCAGTTGCAGGCCGGAACAGCCATGCCCGGTCGAGGTGACACCACGATCAAGCGGCGAAGTGATATAACAATCCCTGACCTGAAAGGCCAAACCGTCATCGGGCAACATCAACGCGCTGCATTTCCCCTGGCACAGAAACTCCACATCCGCGATGTTGAACCGCTGAAGGAAAGTGAAGCCACTGAAGTCGAGCAAATACTTGAACCGCCTGAAGGTATAGGTTTGCTGCCCCGGTGCCGCGTATAGTGGCAGGCTGAGGGTGATCGTGCCAGCGGCCACATTCTTGGCGCGCACATAGACCTCGCGCCCCACACCGGTGCCTTCAACCAACGAGCCAACCGGAATTTGCGAGATCCCGGCGACATTGCTCAGCGTCGTGGTGGCAGCGCTGCTATAGGTGGCAAGGGCTGTAAAAACCTCGGTGTCCCAACTGGGGCTACCGTCGCTTTCCAACTGGCCATTGCGCAGCACGCGCCGGTTGGCAAAAGTGTCTTGGTTTTCGACGACTGCATGAACGTCCAGCGGTTCGGTCAGCTTGATCCGGCGACCGCACATATCCAAAGATTCGTGGTCCGTGAAATTCATCAGGGCCTGCATTGCTTTTTTCAGGGCCAGTTCTTCGTCGCCAAACGCCTCGACGTAACTGGGCAGGTCATAGTTCTGGATCAGGGCCAGACGGATATTGTCCGGCATCACAACGGTGCCTTCAAACCGCACTTTGGATTCAAACGTCACGTGATTGGCCAGAAAATAACTGCCGCCAGACACCAAAACCGTCCGCCCGCCTGCGGCAAGGTCAGCCGCCTCAAACGCTGTACTGTCATCGGTCACACCGTCGCCAATTGCCCCGAAATCCCGCACATCGACCCAATCCATCATGTTGCGATGAAAGACGTGGGTTGCATCCTCGATAACGATGCTTTCAACCCGCACCACGCCGCCGCTGGAGCCAGTCATATCCAACCCGAAATGGCCATACACCGGAGACGTGCCCCAAACCATGTCGACGCCGCTGCGGTTGCCTGCGCCGATGATGGCCGAAATCTCGACGATCTCACCGTAAGCGGTCAGTGCCGTGCTGGGCCCTGCTTCGGAAATACCAGTGACATGTGCGCCCCCAAGCGCCCCCGCCCAACCAGCAATGCGAACCGATGGCAGATTGCCGGACATCGCTTTTACGCGTGCAGTGATCCGCAGATAGCAACCGGATAGAACCGGAATTTCCCCGGTATAGCGCAGCTTTTGGACGGTATTAGTTTTCAGGATTTCGATACAGTCACCGAAATCGCTGTCAGCAGGAACGATCACCGCGGTTCCGGCTGTGGCATAAGTTGTAGAGCCAGGGGTGCCGTCCTGATCCGACCAGAACTGCAACCCTTCGTTAAACTGAGGGGGGGTAAGGTCCGCACCTTCGGTAATTGCCTTATTCATTAATAAATCCTTTCAGGTCAAATCAGTCAGAGGCAGAGGCCCCGAAAACGGACCAAAGCGCCCCAAAATGGGGGCATCTGATAAAATACTCGCGTTGAAAAAACCGGCCCACCAAAACCGATCAGCAGGCTTTTACGCTTTCTTGCCTAATTTTCGGTTAATCTTGCCGGGATTGGGGCGAACCGGGGTAAGGATGGCTACAGAAATGACTTTGCGGGCGGCGCCAGCAGGGGTGCGTGCAGCATGAGAAGCGGGAAATCCTGCGCGAAGTTTTAAAAACCATCCATTTTCTCGCGATGAGCACAGGCGTTGGGATAGGTGTGGAAAATCTTGTGCTTGGCAAACGTGCGGCCAGTGCCAAACACGCCGGGCTGATCGGCACATTGATGTCGCTATGCGCCATTACGACCGCTGTGATCCTGTTCACCTGAACCGGATTCAGACCGACATTTCAGCGGCTCGCTGAATACGGACAGCGCGGATTTGCCAGCCATCCGGCGTTTCAATCATGGCGTACTCCGCCACGAAATAGCCGCCCTGTTCGTCCTCGATCAGCACGCGCTGAACCAACTGACCCTGAAAGTTTTCAAGTGTCAGAAACTCGACCCGCGAGGGGCGCCAAACCATTGGATAGCCTTTGCGCACCATGGTTGCGAACCGTTCTGGCGTCTGAAACATCCTTTTCAAACCCGGGGCCGCAAAGTTAAACGCAGTCGTTAGATCATCCGCCTGAAATGCCCGCATTTGGGACGATATCGTCTCTTCTATTGCCGGGTTTCGTGGCTCTTCGGACAGTGCGGGTACTGCCAATCCGAGCGCCAACACAAGTGCAAGTACAGTTTTCATTGCTTTACCCTCCTCTAAGAAAGGTAAGCGGAAAACGGCTCCGATCAAATCACAAATCAGTCAGTCAAAGGGGCGCCGGGCGTTTCGCCACACCGATTTCAGGCTTTCAGCAAACCGCCCGCCAGACCTTTTTCGATCAACGCCACAGTTTCCGAAACCCCGTAAAGGGCGACAAAACCACCGAACCGGGGGCCTTGGGACGCCCCCAACAGAACCTCGTAAAGCGCTTTGAACCAATCGCGCAGCGGATCAAACCCGTGCGCCTTGCCAACTGCAAACACAAGCGATTGCAATGCGTCGCCGTCCTGCCCGCCATCCCATTGGCGAAGTTGTTCGGCCAGATCGGTAAGGGCTGCCGCCTCGCGCGCATCCGGCAGACGGAACTGCCGCTTGGGCGCTACGAAATCGTGGAAATAGCGCACAGCGAAACCAGCCGCCGCATCCAGATCAGGATGGGTTTCTGGCGACGCTTCCGGGGCGTAGCGTTTGATAAAGCCCCACAATCCCGCCTTGTCTGTTGCCGCAGAAACCGACGCCAGATTAAGCAGCATTGCGAACGGCACCACCATGTTTGACGCAGGTGGAGTGCCGCCGTGAACATGCCAGACCGGATTGTTCAGCCTTTGCATTTCATCCAGCCCGGCGAAACCGCGCAAATGTTGATGATACTCGTCAACCGCCTTAGGGATCACGTCAAAATGCAGCCGCTTCGCTGTTTTTGGCTTTTGGAACATGAACATCGACAGGCTTTCTGGTGCCGCGTAGGTCAACCAATCTTCCATCGACAACCCATTTCCCTTGGATTTCGAAATCTTCTGGCCGTCCTCGTCATTGAACAATTCATAGGTCAGTGTTTCAGGCTGTGGCTTGCCCAAAGCGCGACAGATTTTTGTGGCTTGTGTGACGCTGTCAATCAGATCCTTGCCGGACATTTCATAATCAACCCCAAGTGCCGCCCAACGCATTGCCCAATCAGGTTTCCACTGCATTTTCACATTGCCGCCAGTGACCGGGACTTTAACACGTTCACCATCGGGTTCTTCATAGATGATCGTGCCTGCCGCGATATTGCGTTCAAGCGTTGGCACCTGCAAGACATGCCCGGTTTTGGGGCTGACCGGCAGAAACGGCGAATAGGTGGCGCGGCGTTCAGGCCCAAGGGTTGGCAGCATGATTTCCAGAATCTTGTCAAACCGTTCAAGCGCCACCAACAGCATTTCATCAAACCGACCTGATTTGTAATACTCGGTCGAGCTGGCAAATTCATAATCAAAGCCGAAATCATCCAAAAACGCGTTTAGTCGCGCATTGTTATGCGCCCCAAAACTGTCATGGGTGCCAAAAGGGTCACGTACCACGGTTAGCGGCAGATTAAGATCTTCGGTCATTTGTGCCTGATTTGGGACATTTCCCGGCACCGTGCGCAGGCCATCCATATCGTCGGAAAAACAGATCAATTTTGTCGGAATATCGCTCAGAACCTCAAACGCCTGCCGCACCATCGTTGTGCGTGCAACCTCGCCAAATGTCCCGATATGGGGCAACCCCGACGGGCCATAGCCGGTTTCAAACAGCACATAGCCTTTTTCCGGTGCCGCCTTTTGATATCGTTTCACCAGCTTTCGCGCCTCTTCAAAGGGCCAAGCTTTTGAATTCATTGCAGCGTCGCGCAGATCGGACATCGGAATTTCCATTCTTACCGGAGTAAACACCAACTATGGTGGTGATTGCGCGAGCTTCCTATTGCCCCTGCCCGCCCGCGTCAATAATCTGCCCCCAAATACCAACCCAAAGGACTTTATGGTGAGCAACCCGGACACACTCCCCCCGTCATTGACTGAACAGGATGCCCTTATCGCAATCATGGTTGCGGTTTCTGTGTCGGATGAGTCGATCAAAACCAGCGAGCTGGTGACAATTGAGCGTATCGTCAATCATTTGCCTGTCTTCGCCGAATATGATTCAGATCGCCTGAAATCCACCTCGCAAATGGTTTTTGACCTGATGGAGGAAGAGGACGGTCTGGACGCCCTGTTCGGCCTTGTTCGTGATGCCCTGCCTGAACGACTGTATGAAACCGCTTATGCGCTGGCTTGTGACGTAGCTGCCGCTGACGGACGCCTTCAGGAAACCGAATTGCGGTTTTTGGAAGAAACCCGGTACGAGCTGAATATTGACCGCCTGCATGGTGCCGCGATTGAACGCGGCGCGCGCGCGCGTCATTTGACGGTCTGATCGGGCACCGCCACTTGGCCAAACATTGAGAAAAAGAACCGGTCTGCGGCATCGGACCGGTTTTTATATTGCCATGAATGAATTACACTGGCCCTGAGTTGATATTTTCAGGGGTTTAGAATGGTCAAGTTTCTTCGCAACATCCTGCCAGTCCTTATTTTTTTCGCCTATACCGCCAGCGCACAGGCGTTTTGCGGCTTTTACGTCGCGCGCGCCGATGGCAGCCTTTATAACGAGGCGTCCAAGGTTGTTTTTGTCCGGGACGGCCAGGAATCTGTCATCACGATGTCATCAGACTACACCGGCCCGGCCAAAGAATTTGCCATGATCGTGCCGACACCAAAAGTGCTAAAGCGCGATCAGGTTCGCACAGTGAAACCCGAAACCATCACCCATCTCGACAATTATTCGGCACCCCGTCTGGTGGAATATTTCGACGAGGATCCCTGCAATCCAGAGCCATTGATGCAACCGATGATGATGCCGGAAGTGACATGCGCCACTGTAGGCTGTCCCGCTCAAAAACCAATCTATCAGCGCGCGGATGCGCTTGGCGTCAAAATCAAGGCACAATACGCGGTGGGCGATTACGACATCCTGATTCTTGCCGCAAAGCAATCTGACGGGCTTGAAACATTCTTGAAATCAGAGGGCTACAACATACCGGAAGGCGCAAGCGAGGTTTTGCAACGCTATATCAAAGCGCGCATGAAATTCTTTGTGGCGCGTGTGAACCTCAAACGGTTTAGCGCCGGAAAAACCCGGGACTTGCCGCCCTTGCAAATCTCGTTCCGGTCGACAAATTTCATGCTGCCGATTCAGCTGGGAAAACTCAACGCCAAGGGTCCGCAGGATTTGCTGATCATGACCCTGACCCGCAGAGGCAGGGTCGAGACTGTGAATTATGACATGCAGAGCCTGCCCACAGATTTGAATGTTCCAACTTTCGTCAAGAAAAAATTCCCAAGCTTTTACCGTGCTGTTTTTGACCGGACTGTTGGCCAATGGGGCGGAATTGTCATGGAATATGCATGGGATATGGCGTGGTGCGATCCTTGTGCCGCGGACCCTTTGACCCGCAAAGAGCTGCAAGAGTTGGGCGTTTTCTGGTTAAAGAAGAATGATGAAAACCCCGGGCAAGAGGTTTTTGTAACCCGTCTGCATGCAAGATACAGCAAGGACAATTTCGAACGGGATCTGAAATTTCGTGTCACCAATGACAAAAGCAATTTTCAGGGGCGTTACATTATGAACCACCCGTTCAAAGGCAACATTCAGTGCGAGGAGGGTCGCCAATACGTGCAAGCCATCCGTCGCCGACTTCGCGAAGAAGCTGTAGAATTGGCCAAAATCACGGGCTGGGCACCACGGAAAATCGAACAGCAAATTCGCGCGACTGTGCCAAAATCTTATTGGTGAACCGGCGGGGCGCAGCCTTAGCGATCAAAGGTACTCGCCCAGCGTTCGATCAATTTCTGTTGCATGATTTTTGAACGCTTGTTCCACGACCGCGCGCCTTTTGGGCGTTCCTTGTCTGCCTTTTTGATCTTGCCACGGCGCGCCAGATCAGCGGAAAAAATTGCGAACACCAATTGCCGCCCACCCGGCGCTTGAACATAGCCCGCCAGCGCGCTGACAAAATTCAACGTGCCGGTTTTGGCGCGCACCTGAATAGGGTGGTCCTTGACCGGTTTGCCTTTGGCATCCCTCAGCGGTACCTCTTTCATCAAAGCGCGCAACGGCCCGTTCCAGCCTTGTTTGACTAACACTTTGGCCATGTCACTTGCAGAAACCCGGCTGCCGTCGCCGAGCCCTGAATGGTCGACGAATTTTGTGTGTTTGGCCCCGGTTTCTGCTTTCAGCCAGTCCGACATCATCCGCCCTGAAGCCTTAAGCGTCGAAGGCTTGCCACCGCGTTTCTTGCTGGCGGACAGACCGATCGCTTCGGCCGTCAGGTTGGTCGAAAACTTCATCATATGGCGCAGTATGGTCGCCAACTCGTCGCTTTTCCATTCGGCCAGCACGGTGCCATCAACCGCACCCTTTGCAGCAACAAAAGTCGGCAACGTGATACCATACGACCTTGAAATTGTGTGGAAAACTTCGGCTGCGTAAAACTCCGGACGTCGCACCGGCAACCAGCGCCCGCCCTTTTTGCCCAGCGCGCGTTTGGCGACGGTCCATTGATCGGCGTTTCGCGTGGTTTTCAGGCTGAAAACTGGTGATTTGCGGTCAACCACCTTCATTGACGCCATTGCCACCCTTGGGCGGAACTTGATCGCTCGTGCGTCCATGGTAATGGCATAGCCTTCGGCCTGCCGTTTCCATTCAAAAAACACCCGATTATAATTCAGGTTCAGGCCCGACAGGGACGGATTGTAACCCAGATATTCCGGCTGCCCGGGATCAATCGAATTCTGATATGGCAGCGCCTGCGAATGGACATAGGTTTTACCGGTAATCTCGCGCAGACCGGCCTCTTTCAACTGACGCGCCAGATCGCCCAGCGCGTCTGTGTCAAGGGTCGGGTCACCGCCGCCAACCAAATACAAATCACCACTCAACTTGCCGTTTTCGATCGGCCCTGTGGCCACAAGGCGGGTTCTAAAACGGTGTTTACTGCCGAGTGCGGCAAGCCCGTACACAGTCGTCACGGATTTGGCGACACTGGCAGGTGGCAGGGTCAATAACGGCTTGTGGCCCTCCAGAACTTCACCGGTTGTAGCATCGGCAACCACAAAACCGACCTTGCCGGACAACTGCGCCGCCTCGATAATTTTATCGGCTGGCCCGGCTGCAGTCAGTTTGATCGCGCTGGTGCGTGGTTCTGGCCGGATGGAGCGCAAGGGCGCCCCGGCAAACGCCCCGCTGGCGGTCGACACAAGCAGGCCCGCCAGAAGCTGACGACGTGAAAGCCAAAATTTGTTATTGTTCGCAGACATTAAAAACCGCGTTGCCGCCCCCAGAATTCTTTAACCAACTTAAAGTACTTCGATTTCCTATTGGATCACAATATCGTCGCCGCACGCTTTAGCGTACCCAACCACCATTACCTCTAATTTCCGTTGACGAAATATCAACCGTCGGGCCGGTCACCAGCGACCAACAGGGTGGCGTGTGATGCACCAAAGCCGCAGCTTGCGCTGAAGGCAGACGATACCGGCGATAGCTTTGCGCCGCTGGCGACAATCCGGCCTGCACCACTTCGCCTGGCCGCGCGAGGATGCCAACGGGCACGCTATCCAGAATTGTGCGCCAGTTGTCCCATTGATGAAACTGCGCCAGATTATCCGCCCCCATCAGCCAGACAAAGC
>JAJFIC010000110.1 GCA_021775315.1 Paracoccaceae bacterium | reverse complement strand
TACACGCCCATTGTCACAATGTTTAGGGAACACACCGGGCATGAAATGGCTTTCGACTGGCGTCAGTGGATCCAAACACTGGGCCTAAGCTGGCACGGCTGTCAGCGGGCCACCCCTGATGCCGTCATTCTGATGTGTTGTTTGCCCGCACCGACCCGGCTGAGATTAACGATCGTGAAGTTTCCCGGATTCTGTCGCGCAGCCATTTATGGGCCGGGTCGCCGCTGTCGCGCCGATGCCAGACCATGTAGATGGAAATTGGCCGGCTTTCAAAAGGCAGCGGTGCGTTTGACAGTTCTTTCAGCGGTCCAAGCGCCATCAGATCCACCTCGGTCGCAAGCAGATCACTGCCTTTCACGAATGACGCCAACCCGCCGAAGTTTGAAACGGAAACACGCGGCGCGCGGATATCCTTTCGGTCAATGCCTTCCAGAACCGTTAACGAGTTTCGCCCGTCGCCAAACCTGACTTCGATGTGATTGTCTTGCTGAAATTCCTCCCAGGTTCGTGGTGGTCCGCGAACCTCAGCGTCGAAAAAGCATGACATTTTACCCTCAAACAGCTTGAGCTGGATCATATCCGGCCCGTCCGGCGGCAACGGGGTCACGATCAGGTTGCATCTGGCTTCACGTAGAATTGTGGCAGTCGGAACGCCCGAAGGCATGAAGGTCAGGCGAATTTCGACACCTTGTTCGCGGGCAATGTTGCGAATGCGCGGGAAAATCAGATCGCGGGTCAAGTCATTGGCGGCAATGGTGAAATCCAGCGGCTCGGCCCTAGGGTCGAACTCACGTGCATCGGCAAGGGATTTCATTGAATCCAGAATGACCTGCACTGGTTCGCGCAAAGCACGCGCATGTTCGGTCGGGCTGATCCCCTGCCCTGATCGGACAAACAGAGGGTCGCCAAATATCTTGCGCAGCTTGTTCAGCGCGTGGCTGACGGCAGATTGCGTCAGTTCCAGCCGTTCAGCGGCTTGCGTCACGGATTCCTCTTCCAGAATTGTCAGGAAGGTGCGCAACAATTGCCAGTCGATATTGCGATAATCGATTTTGTTCATGATATTAATGATTACACATGAATGGCTCTATAGTCCATTGCCGGTATATCCCTGTCTGGAATTCTCGTTCGTCGAGAGTCTTTCAGGGAGGATATCATGAAACCAACGAAACTGATCTACGCCGCACTGGCAAGCCTGATGCTTGGAAGTGCGCCCGCAATTGCTGAAGAATTGAGTGTGGCCACGTTCGTGCCACCCAAGCACAGCACCAACACCATCCTGTTCAAATGGTTCGGCGAAGAGCTTGCCAAACGCTCGAACGGTAGCCTGACCATGAAGCTATACCCCGCAGGCCAGTTGGGCGCGGGTCCGGTGCAGCAATATAAGCGCGCGGTTGAAGGCGTGGCCGACATTACGTTTGGCTTGCAAGCCTACACGCCCACGATTTTCCCGAAATCAATGCTGATCATTCCACCGGGCAAAGCCACGGATTCGATGGAAGGCACCAAACGGTTGCTGAGTGTTTATGACGAACATCTGGCGTCTGAATATCATGACGTGAAAATGTTGGGCGTCTTCACCGTTGCCGGTGCGGCCTGGGCCTCGTCGCGGGACATATCGACGATGGACGGGCTGAAAGGCGCCAAGTTTGTGCCTTATGCCGCCATGACCTCGCCCATTATCGAAGCTTTGGGCGCAGTTCCCGTGCAGATGCCCGTGACCGAGATGTATACTGGTCTGTCAACAGGCACGATTGACGGCACGACCGTTGGTTACAGCAACATGACACCGCCTTGGAATTTCTGGGATGTGTCCAAACATCTGGTCGAAAACGTACCGGTTCAGTTCGCGGTGTTTTACGTCGTCATGAACAAAGAACGCTACGAAGGTCTGTCGATCGAGCATCGCGCTATCATTGATGAACTGGCGGGCGAGGCTGTTTCCCTAAAAGGTGCCGAAGCGTTCCAATCGACCGAAACACGCGCATTTAAGGCCCTCGCCGGTGCCGACCAGATGGCCAAAGTTACCCGCACAAGTGTTTCGGCTGAAGAACGCGCCAAAATGGATGCGGCTGTTAACAAGGGTCTGGACGTGATCTTTGCCGATTACGAGGCCCGCGGGATCAGTGATGCTCGCGCAATCTATGACGCTATCAACGCTGATTGATCAAACCATCAAAGTGCGGGCCGCAATGGCCCGCACCATTGCAACACGAAAAACGGAATGTGGGTTATGAAAAGATTACAGGACAAAGTTGTTGCCATCACCGGAGCTGCCCAAGGCATCGGCGCTGTCATGGCGCAACATCTGGCTGAACAGGGTGCCAAGGTTGTTGTTTCTGACATTGCGGACCCCAGTAATACGGTTGCTGCCATTACCAATGCTGGTGGTGCCGCGATCGGTTTGAAGGTCGATGTGACAAATAACGATGAACTGGCGACCATGGTTGACGCCGCCAAATCGAATTTCGGCCGCCTTGATATACTGGTCAACAATGCGTCGATCTTTTCCACGTTGCAGCCAAAACCATTTATGCAGATAAGTGAAGGCGAGTTTGATCAGGTGATCACCGTCAACGCCCGCAGCGTTCATCAGGCGACCAAAGCGGTTGTTCCGACGATGATCGAACAAGGCGGCGGCAAGGTCGTGAACATTTCGTCGGGAACGTTTTATTATGGCCCACCGGGCTTGTCGCACTACACTGCTTCAAAAGGTGCCGTGATCGCATTGACCAGATGTCATGGCCGCGAGTTGGGTGACAAGAACATCCAGGTGAACGCAATCGCACCGGGATTAACAGAAAGCGAAGGCGTCAAAGCGAATTCGGCTTTTGATCCATTTGGTGCCCCGACTGTCGCCACCCGTTCGATCAAGCGCGAAATGGTTCCCGAGGACCTTTTGGGAACGCTTGTCTATCTCTGTAGTTCAGACAGCGATTTCGTCACCGGCCAGACGCTGAATGTGGATGGCGGCAAAATCAACGTATAGGGCGCAGCCCTGAATTTGAAGGAAGCAGCATGGCCGACACACTGGAAATAGTCCGAACCAAACTCTTTATTGATGGCCGTGCCGTTGATGCGACCGGAGGGCGGGAATACGGGCAGTTTAATCCAGCCCGCCCGAAAGAGCTTGTCGGTCATGCAGCCCTTGCCTCAGAACAGGATGTCGATACTGCAGTACGCTCGGCCCATGCTGCTTTTCCAAAATGGGCCGCGCTAAGTTTTGCAGAGCGCGCAATACTGCTGCGGGCAATCGCAGCGGCGTTGACGGCAAATGAAGCGGATGTCGCCAAAAGATCGCGCCTGTTTACCCGCGAACATGGCAAGATCACCCGCGAAACCATGATGGAACTGTCGCGTTTGGGGGATCGTTTCATGTTATGTGCGTCCTACGCCGACCGGCTGGCCAAAGACGAAGAATTGCAGGGCCCGCCATTTGACACGCTGGTCACCCGCCAGCCGCGCGGGGTGGCAGCCCTGATCGTGCCGTGGAACTGGCCGCTTTCCATTTTGGGCGCAAAGCTGCCGCAGGCCCTGATCACCGGCAACACGGTTGTGGTTAAACCAGCGCAGAACTCGGCCCTTGCCCCATCTCTGACGCTTAAGATCGTGGCCGAGATGCTGCCGCCGGGGGTGTTGAATATTGTAACCGGCTCGGCCCGCGATTTTGGCGACGGGCTGGTTGGCAATCCTTTGGTGCGAAACGTGAATTTCACCGGATCAATCTCGGTCGGCAAACATGTGATGTAAATCGCCGCCAACAATATTACGCCC
>JAJFIC010000109.1 GCA_021775315.1 Paracoccaceae bacterium | reverse complement strand
GGGCGGCATCTCAAAATTGGGTTCCATCGGCGTGAAAGCCATCGGGCTTTATATGGCGACGACGGCGGTGGCGGTCAGTATCGGGTTGATGTTCGGCGCCTGGTTCAAACCCGGTGCGGGCATGGTCTTTGAAGGGGTGACGCCTCAGCCGGTGGCGCAAGCCCCGGGCGCGATAGACCGCTTGCTTGGCATTGTGCCCACCAATCCGGTGGCGGCGCTGGCGGAAGGCGATGTGCTCTCGATCATCTTTTTCGCACTGCTTTTGGGGATTGGCATTCTGCTCGCCGGAGACAAAGGCAAGCCGTTGGCGCGCGTGATCGAGTCGGCGGCGGAGGTGATGCTCAAAATCACTCATATCGTGATGGAGGCGGCGCCGTTCGGGGTATTTGCGCTGATTGCCTGGGTGGCGGGCACGCAAGGGGTTGAGACCTTCAGCAGTATTTTCGTGCTGGCGCTGGCGGTCTATCTGGCGTGCATCGTCCACGTGGTTATCACGTATGGCGGCCTGATCCGGCTGGTGCTGGGTCTGCCTCTGGTTCGGTTTTTCCGCGGGGTTCTCGATGCCCAGGCCGTCGCCTATTCGACGTCATCGAGCTCGGCCACTTTGCCGGTGACCATCTCCGTCGTGGAAGACAATCTGGGGGTCCAGCGCACGGTGTCATCCAGCGTTTTACCGCTGGGCGCCACCATCAATATGGACGGTACGGCGATTTATCTGGGCATTGTGGCGCTTTTCGCCGCACAGGCGTTTGGCGTGGAGATGAGCGCGGGCGATTATATTCTGATCGCCCTCACCGCCACGCTAACCTCCGTCGGCGCGGCGGGTATTCCCAGCGCCTCTTTGTTTTTGCTGGCCACGGTGCTGCAGGTGATAGATCTGGGCGAGACAGAAACCGCTATGGTGGTGGGCTTTATCTTGCCTTTTGATCGCCTGCTCGATATGGCGCGCACCACGGTCAATGTCACCGGTGATGCTGCGGTGGCGGTGGCGGTGGCCAAATGGGAGGGCCAGCTTGACGAGGACGTGTATCGCGCTCCGGCGGTGGAGTAGAGCGCGGGCGGTTTGTCTATATTAGAATAGATCTAAAATACTTCTTGACTTTTCGAGCCAATCAGCCGATTTCTATAGAAGTAAGGCTGGCGCCTCGATGCACCAGTGGTTTTTGGCTGCCAGTGTGAGTGAAACCCTATGGTTAAGACAGAACCTACGGTAACGGTCCAGACGGGTCCGGTGCACCGCAGCCTCAAGCAAGCTGGATTGCGTCTGACGCGCCAGCGTCTGGCATTGGGCCGTCTGCTGTTTGAGCAGCGCGACCGGCATGTGACGGCCGAATCATTCCATCAGGAAGCTGTGAGCACTGGTATCAAAGTGTCTTTGGCCACGATCTACAATACTCTTCATCAATTCACCGGGGCCGGTCTGCTGCGCCAGGTGGTTGTCGATGGCGGCAAAACCTATTTCGACACCAATATAAGCGAACACCATCATTTTTACCTCGAACATGACGGCGCGTTGGAAGATATTCCGGCAGATGAAATTGAGGTTCTGGGCCTGCCCTCCTCCCCGAAAGGCACCTTGATTGACCGGGTGGATGTGATTGTCAGGCTGAAAAAAGACACCGTTTCCTAAAAACTGATCACCTCCATCTGTATACAGATAAACAACTCTCTTTCATTTGATTCTCTCATCGGTTATTGAGGACAAAACAGCACAGGGGCGGTGGTCACATGACCCAGCAAGCAACTAAATCTCAAGCCAATCACCGAGCGCGCCTCAGGGCGATTATTGCCGCGCGATCGTTTTCCAATGACCGGGAAATCACTCTGGCGTCAGGCCGGAAAAGCTGGCTCTATTTCAATATGAAGCCAACCATGCTCGATCCGCAAGGCGCGTATCTTCTGGGCGAGCTTCTTGTTGATGAGATCGAAGGGTTGAATGCCGATTATGTCGGCGGGCTGGCCATGGGCGCGGTGCCAATCGTGTCGTTTCTTGCCCCGGCTAGTTTTCGTCGCACCCCGAGCACACCCATAAAGGCGTTTTTCATCCGCAAGGACGTGAAAGATCACGGCACCAAAGCGCGCATCGAAGGCCTTGCCCCCGGTGAAACGCTTGATCAAAAACGCATTGTCATGGTTGAAGACGTCACCACGTCGGGTGGTTCTCTGCTGGACGCCGTGCATGAAGTGCGCGCGGCGGGTGGCGATATCGTCAAAGTGATCACGCTGGTTGACCGACAGGAAGGGGCAAGCGAAGAGCTCAGCTCACACGGCCTCACCCTCACGCCTTTGTTTTCAGCGGAGGAATTTACCAGTTAGAGCAAATTCCGTTTACACGGAAACGGCTCTAATCTCTTCCCTCGGTCTGCGAGACTCCCCAGACCAGAGAGCGGTGAACCCAGCCTTGTGCCTCAGGTGCGGCTAACCAGCACCAGGCTTTTCGGCATTCCTCTAACCGGATCAGGGCGCCGGGCTCAGCTACGGCGATAATCAGTGCGCTCCCCTCGGGCTGTTCGCGCAAGGCAACAGGTCTGTTGGTGCCATCGCCGGTGATCAGCACGGTGCGCCGCCCATCAAGGAGGGTGTGAAAAACCCAGCCCTCATTGCCGTGTGAATCACGGATATGCCGCCACTCTTGCGTTTCCGCGATCACTTCCACCGGCAGGCCAAGGCGGACATATTGCCATTTGATGGGGTGAAGCTTGCTGGGGCCGGTGCGCACATTCACATTGGTAGCGCCAAGGGAGACAAAGCGCGGCACAGGATAGCCGCTGAAACTTTCGGCTGAGCGGGCTTCGCTTTGAATCAAGAGAGCAGCAGCGCCAAGCGCCAGCAGCATGAGTGCGATCAACCGTCTGGTCTCGAAACGGACTGAAAAATAGCGTGAACGTCTGATATCCACGGGGAGGGCCGCCTCTTGTTGTGTAAGGCCTTTTATCGCGTGGCGGCGCGCGCGCCGTCAAGGCAGATGGAAGCTCATAGTGGGGAATGGCAGGGGTAAATACGTGGGAAGCTCTTATGAGACTTTATAATCCCCCTTTTAGTCTTGCGCACGAGTGTGGCGCAGGGCTCAAAGGTTTGTTAAACACTATGGGTGTGTGCATCTTAGGTGCGCTTGGGCTTGGGCGTTCAACCTTGTGCCCGTGACGTCCCTTAGTGCGTTTCTGCTTGAAGTTGAACCCGCGAAACGCTCTAAGGTCTTGTTTGGTCGTGTTTTCTTGAACCGCAAACCGATATCCACTTCGCTCGAAAATGCTCTAGGAGATCCTTTTGTATGTCCACAGGTAAAAAACCACTGGTGATCATTACGCGAAAACTGCCCGATCCGATCGAAACCCGGATGTGCGAACTCTTTGAGACACAGCTCAATCTGGATGACCATGAGTTGAGCCAAGCCGAGTTGGTGGAAGCGGTCCGAACCGCTGATATTCTGGTGCCCACGGTCACCGATCGCATCTCCTCGCGGATCTTGAGTCAGGCGGGTCCCAATCTGCGCCTCATCGCTAATTTCGGCACCGGCGT
>JAJFIC010000108.1 GCA_021775315.1 Paracoccaceae bacterium | reverse complement strand
AATCTCGGTCCGCTCAACCGAAATCGAAACCTTTGACCGCGCCACGGTCGTTGTCCCAAATGCCGATTTCATATCCGGCACGGTGACCAACTGGACCCACAGCAACATGAATGGCCGGGTCAAAGTGCCAGTTGGCGTGGCCTATGACAGCGACCCGGAACAGGTGCGCTCCATCTTGCTTGAAATCGCCGAAGCGCATGAAATGGTCGACCACCGGACCAATCCGGGCGTGGTTTTCCTGGGTTTTGGCGCTGACAGCATGGATTTCGAAATCCGCGCCATTCTCAAGGACGTGAATTATGTCTTGAGCGTGAAATCCGACATGAATTACGAAATTGTCCGCCGCTTTCGCGAAGCCAGCATCGAAATTCCGTTTGCCCAGCGTGACATCAATTTGCGCAACCTTGACGAAATTGGCGAGGTGCTGAGCAAAAACTTCGGAGGCAAGAAATGACCAAAGCATTGTTCCGCGCAGACGCTTATCTGAAACAGGCAAGCGGCATCGTCACCGGCCATTCCGACCGCGGCGGCGTGGTTCTTGACCAATCCGTGTTTTACCCCACTGGTGGTGGTCAACCCGGCGACATCGGGCGGCTTGATTGGAACGGCGGCAGCATGAGCGTTGTCGGGGCCGTAAAGGGCGAGGGTGAACAGATTGTTTTGTTGGGGGAGCCGGATGCTGTGTTTCCACCAGTCGGGGCGGAAATCACCCAGACGCTGGATTGGGAAAGCCGCTATCGCTACATGCGGGTTCATACGGCGTTGCATTTGCTGTCGGTCGTGATCCCTTTGCCGGTGACCGGCGGTCAAATCTCGGCTGAAAAAGGCCGGTTGGATTTCATGATGCCGGAACCGCCCCAAGACAAACAAGCGATTGAGGGTGCGTTGAACGCCCTGATCGCGCGGGATCTGGATGTGACGGACAGTTGGATCACGGACGCCGAACTCGCCGCCAAACCCGAGATGGTCAAAACCATGTCCGTCAAACCACCAACTGGCGCCGGGCATGTGCGCCTGATCAGGATTGGCACGAAAGACACGCAGATTGACCTGCAGCCCTGCGGCGGCACGCATGTGCTGAACAGCAGTGAAATAGGCCCGATGCGCATCGGCAAGATCGAAAACAAGGGCAAGCAAAACCGCCGGGTGCACATGCTGCTTGGCAGTTGAACCAGCCGTTCCGGCGGCTATTTGACATTCTTTGCGCCCGATGAGATGCTATCGGATCGCAATCACCGAAAGCCCGCTATGTGTGCCGCCCAGCCCTGACAGGCCCGCTGAAACCCAATTTCCCACCCCTCAAAGCGGGTGTTGCCACACAGAACAGAAATCTGTTCAAAATGGACTTGCGCTTGATCCGCCTTCAAGGCTAAACCCCCGTTTACGGACAGGTGGCCGAGTGGTCGAAGGCGCACGCCTGGAAAGTGTGTAGGCGGGGAACTGTCTCCAGGGTTCGAATCCCTGTCTGTCCGCCACCTCAAAATAAGTCACTGTTATTAAAGGAAAATTAAGAGTAATTGTCTAAAGTTTCGTATTGTTAGACAATTTTCGTTCTTGTTTTGGCCCTTCAAGCACCGCTCGAAGGTTGGCGTCCCTGATATAGAGCTCTAGTGTTTTAAGGTCTTGTTGCCCCGTCCAAGATCGAATCTGGAGAGTTGACAGTCCAGCTTCTGCAAGCCTGACATCCCGATACTTTCGTAGACCGTGGGCAGTTCTGTCGGTAGCCAGCCCAGCTTCATTAGCTTTTTCACTGAACCATTGTGACAAACCTTTTTGGCTACGAGGTTTTCCGTGACTGGTGACAACCCAAACCAAGTGGCCTGTGGCGTGGCGCACTGACGTTTGAAAATGCGTCAGGTCTGTTTGCAGTGCGGTCATGCCATCCGGTAAAATCATCAGCGGTAGCGTACAATTGAATCCGGTTTTTTCTTGTGTGAAAAACAGGTAGCCATCCGTTATTTGGGCTGGCCCCATTACCATCACATCGACAACCCGCGCACCTGTCCACTGAAACAATTCCATAGCGATCCGAGGCGCGCTGTCGACGGCCCAATATTCCCTGAATTTGGCAATATCTTTGACTGTCCATGGAGTGTGGCCATCAGTTTTTGGGGTTAGGCGACCCCTGATGCCAATGGTCGGATCAGTCTCGACCAGCCCTTCATGCACGGCAAATTCCATGAGTTTCCGCCAAACCCGCCGCCGCATGTTGGCTGGATTGGGCTTGAGTTTTGCCATGTCGCTTTCAATGTGTTTTCGATTGATATGGCGAAGCTTTACATGACCTGCTTTGGCAATTAGTCGTTTGAGGTCACGCTGGTATATAATTTGTGTGGGTCGTTTCAGACCAACTTTCCACAAGTCCGAATGATAAAGGGCATTGATCGCGGCCTCTATGGTACCTGGTCCATTTCGATCGGTTTGCTTTTCTAGGCCAGCTTCGGCCTCGGCATAGACGCGGGCAAAGTTTGGATCGTTTTCTGCAGGCAGTTTGATCCCACTAGCGCGATGGTAAATGTAATCGATGCCACCTGACGTGTATCAAACGTCTATACTGACGATTCCTCAATTTGCCAGGCGGCAGCACATGCAGGCCGAATAGGTTTGAACGGCGGCACTGTTCGCGTAATTGAATTGGGGCCGCTCGATTCATATCAAGTTTCAACTTCAAACGGCATTACAAGTGCTGGCTTTGGTGGATGGGGCCGGTCTATTGGTTCTCCTTAGAAGTATTTTTTCAAAACAAACAATTGGGAAAATCCGAATGCGCGCAGTAGCTCTTGCTTTCGCCTTGATCATCCAGCCCACCTCTGCACCGGCAACTAAGCTGCTATCCGATCAACCAACTGCTTAATCCAACGCCGCAGGGCGGGTAAAAGATCAGTTTGACTTGCCCCCCGAACGTCTTTTTGCGGATAGCGCACAACATCAGCTTCGGCCATATCTATTGCGCGTGGCTGAAACGCAGATTTGAGCTTTCCCAAATAATTTGACGATCCCCCGCTCTTAGCCGTGTTCACCTTGGAGATTGATGTAAGTCTGGGAGACGTTGTAGGCTGACAACACGAATTGTCTGAGCGGGAAACAATAATGCAAAACAGCGTCGCCGCATCTGGAAAATCCACCATTTACGGGCTGTTTCATGCGCAGGTTCGACGCAAGGCGGATGCCCCGGCTATTGAACATAACGGCACTGTTTGCCGTTATCGCGAGCTTGACAGCCGTGTCACCCGGCTGGCCCGGATTTTTGCGGATCAGGGGATCAGGCGCGGCGATCGGGTCGCAATCCTGTCGGAAAACCGCCCTGAATATATCGAAGCGCAGCTTGCCTGCGCCATGACTGGCGCGATCCTTGCCTGCCAGAACTGGCGGCTGGCCGAGGCGGAACTGCAGCATTGCCTTTCGCTGGTCGAGCCTACGCTTCTATTGGTGTCGGAAGGCAACTCACAAAGGCTGAAGAACTACTCCCTGCCGAATTGTGCAGTGATCAATCTCGACACCGAATATCCCGCGTTGCTGAAAGCGGCGACGCCAGCCCTGCCAAACCCCAAAGTCGATCCTGAAGACGGGGTTTTGATCCTTTACACCAGCGGCACGACCGGCCTGCCCAAGGGCGCGCTGATCAGTCACCGAGCCCAGATCGCCCGGATGTGCGCCCTGCGCCTTGATGTTGGCATCCGCGAAGAAGACGCCTTTGTCGCTTGGGCGCCGATGTTCCACATGGCCTCGACCGACCAGCAGCTTGGGGCGTTGATGTCCGGCTCGCCCGTCGCGGTCATCGACGGTTTTCAGCCCGAGGCGATGATCGACGTGGCCGAGCGCCACTCGCTAAGCTGGTTCGTGATGATGCCGGGTGCGATTGAGCCGATGATCCGGTATCTCAAAGACCGAAAGCCAATCCTCAAACGCATCGCTTGCGTGGGAGCAATGGCTGATCTCGTTCCAAGGCAGGAAGTGGTGGAACTGACCCAACTTCTGAAGGCTCCTTACCTCAATTCGTTCGGCTCTACCGAAACCGGAGCGCCGCCCGCCTCGGCCGGACTGATTGCGCCTGGCGATTCGAACTACAGTTTGTCCAAACGTATCAGCACCCTTTGCGAAGTGCGTCTTGTGGACGGGGATGGAAACGACGTCGCTGAAGGCGCGCCCGGCGAACTGGCGATCCGCGGCCCCACTGTCTTTTCAGGCTATTGGAACGCGCCTGAGACGAATGCAAAGGACTTTTCCAGCGGTTGGTTCCGAATGGGTGATTTGTTCCGGCGCAACCTAGATGGATTGTTAGATTTTGTTGACCGGGCCAAATACATGATCAAATCAGGCGGCGAGAATGTCTACCCGGCGGAAATCGAACGTGTTTTGTTGGCGGACAGGCGCATTGCCGACGCAGTTGTCATCCGCAAAAGGGACGCGAGTTGGGGCGAGGTGCCTGTCGCCTTTGTCGCGCGTCATGACGAAAGCCTTACTGAAGTCGACGTAGCCACCCTTTGCCGGGCAAGCCTAGCCGGTTACAAAGTGCCCAAAGAGGTGCGGTTTATCGCGTTTGATGATCTGCCGCGCTCGACCACTGGCAAAATACAGCGCCACGAGATGGAGAAGTGGTTGTGATCTCCTGCATTTTCGCAGAGTCGATTAATCCAAACGAAGGCGCCTCCTGACATTTGCCACCGCCGTTTTTTTTCTGATCATCACGTATGGCTCTATTTTCGTTTCCCGTTGAGCTTTCGGGATTTTGAGGAAATGCTGGCCGAACGCGGGATCGATGTTGGTTCTTAATCGATCCGCAGGATGGGTTTGAAATTAGGCCCGACGATTGTGGCCAACATCGGATCCCGTATCGTTCGACCGTCGGCAGCAAGTACAGGACAATGCCCTTGTCGACCGTGGCCAATTATGAATTGGACCGTTGTTTTAGTTCAGACAGGACAGAATACTTTCGCGGTTCTCACTCGCAAAAACCAACTTCAAAAGTTCTTGGACGCTGCATGCTACCAATTGGGGTTTTGCCTCGCACCAAAGGTGAAAGAAGACCTGACTGAACGAT
Source organism: Paracoccaceae bacterium (assembly GCA_021775315.1). Lineage (GTDB taxonomy): Bacteria > Pseudomonadota > Alphaproteobacteria > Rhodobacterales > Rhodobacteraceae > UBA5972. The sequence goes on along the minus strand of JAJFIC010000108.1, from coordinate 35,793 downwards.
CAGAATTGTCGCCCAGAAAATTCTTCCGCGCAGTTATCGAGGCAGAGGGGGTCGAGCCTGCCCACCTAGAGAGCTACGAACACTTCGCATCGCTGATGAGCCTTTTTCGGAAGCACGTTTCAGAAAGTTGACGCAGTAGCATCGAGCTCAAACCTGCCGTTAGCTGCGCGATGCACCGCTGTCTGCTATTGGAGACTTCCCCCTTGAGGCTTATCACGGCATACATGATACTCGAAAATTGCACCGGGAGTATTTCGCTTTTTCTGGCGGGCCAAATGCATAACCACACAACATAGGAAATACGAAATGCAGATCAAAGCCAACGGCATCATGCTCGAATATGAGGAATACGGCCCCAAAGACGGAGTTCCGCTCATTCTGATCCGCGGCCTGGGCACTCAGCTAGCTCATTGGCCAAAGGAGTTCATGCAAGGCTTTTCCAATCTCGGTTATCGCACCGTGATCTATGACAATCGCGATGTTGGCCTGTCCCAGCGGTGCCCGGCTGACGGTGTTAGTGGAAAGGCTCAGGACATTTTGGCCGCAGCCAAGGCTGGTGACATGCCAAAAGCCCCCTACACCGCTTTAGATATGGCAAATGACACCATTGGCTTGATGGACTCACTTGAGATCGACAAAGCGCATATATTCGGTATCTCGATGGGCGGAGGAATTGCACAATTTCTGGCCATCGAACATGCCGACCGACTGCTCAGTGACACGATTGTTATGACCGCTGCACGGCTAAACGACGTTTCTCTTCTGCCGCAACTTGTTGAATACCCCCAAACCCGGAAGGAGACACAGGACAGTTGGCTTCAGGGTCACAATGACTGGGGAAGCCACGGCTATCCAATGAGTGAAGAAGACATAGTAGATGAAGCCGGGGAAATCTGGGACCGCTCCCATGATTCCGAGGGCGTTAATCGCCAACTTCTTGCGATCATTTCGGCACCTGACCGCCGCGAAATGCTGAAATCTGTCGACCTGCCCTGCTTTGTAATCCACGGCGCGATTGACACGCTGCTGCCCCCCGAACTGGGGCGCGAAATCGCCGCCCTAATCCCGAATGCAAAACTGGAAATCGTCGATGGTATGGGCCACGTCATCACCCCACTTCTGGCGCCGGTCATCGTGGCCATGGTTGACGACTTCATCAAATCGCTGGACTAACACAACCCCTGCGGAACAGGGCCATTACCTCAGCTTCCAGCTTTAAACGGTTGGGGTTCACATTGTCGTCAAATGAGCCAGTCGGAAAGAAATCTCGCAACGATTTTTCAAGCGTTTCCGACAGAGCCGCCAGCGTCTCCAAGGTCGGCAGACTTTTGCCGCGCTCAATGTTGGAAATGGCCTCGCAGGCGCGCCCAATTCTTCGTGAGTTAATCCGGCGTCGTGCCGGAATGAGTGCTGTTGCCGGCCGTTGCCCGGAAATTGGAAATTCGCATCAATCACGAAATTGCCACAAAGTTTGTCAATAATGCCCCGGAGCAAACTCAGGGGACCCATAATATGTCGAACATAAATACGATTTTTCGAATAACGGCGATAGTCTTTGTCGTGGAAATTGCGATCATGTTCTTTATATTTGTAGCACCACATTCCCTTCAGATGTTTGGGGCTTCCAATTTTTGGTTTTGGCCATTGGTTGACACAGTGTTTCTTGTCCTGCTCACCAGTCCGCTCATTTACCTTTGGGCAATTCGGCCTTTTACATTGGCACGGGATGCAGCCGAAGCCGACCTGCGTCAGTACAAAACAACCCTTGATCTGCTCCAAGATAAAATCCACATCTCTTGTCCGGATACGCTCAAATTTGGCTACATGAATAAATCCGCGCGAAGAGACTTGGGATGGAGCGAGGCCCAATACCGCACAAAAACGCTAAATGACATTGGTGACTACTTTAACGAGATGCAGTACCGCAAATCGATTGAACCTTTGGTTAAAGGCGCCTTGCCTGCAATTACTTTTGAAGCAATTAACAGAAATCAGGAATCGATTGAGATCACGCGCCAGTTTATCGACGCAGAAGGAGAGCAGCCTCGGATTGTGTCAATCATAAGAGACATTTCTGAACGGAAAGAGGCGGAAAAGGCAAAATCCGAGTTTGTTTCGACTGTCAGCCATGAATTGCGCACCCCGCTTACATCAATCAAAGGTGCTTTGGGCCTGACAAGGACCGACGCAATTAGAAATGACCCCGATAAACTCGAACGGTTGTTGGATATGGCTGCAACGAATGCGGACCGTTTGGGGTTTCTGGTGGACGACATTCTGGATGTGGAAAAGCTTAGTTCCGGGATGATCGAGCTTCGGAGCGATACGGTCAATCTTTCACGTCTGGTCAATGAAGCGGTTGAGGCCAATGAGGGGTACGCAACCAAGCTCGGCGTATTTTTTAATACAACTGGTGTCGATTTACCTGTGATGGTGAGCGGAGATAATAACCGCCTTATGCAGGTGATGGCAAACCTCATGTCGAATGCGGCAAAGTTTTCACCCATAGGTGGGCAGATCGAGGTGTTACTGTCGCTAAACGGCTCAAGTGCACGGGTTTCTGTCAGAGACCATGGCTCGGGAATTCCAGACGCCGCAAAAGACTCTATCTTTGAAAGATTCACCCAAGTCGATTCATCTGATCAAAGAAAAATCGGCGGTACCGGCCTAGGGTTGAGCATAACCAAAGTGATTGTTGAACGACACCAAGGAACAATCGGGTTCATAAGCGAGGTTGGCACCGGATCAACGTTTTTCTTTGAACTGCCTCTCAAGTTGGCAGAGCAAGAAAGCCCCGATGTTGTAGAGCAAGAATTCAAAGAAACGAGATATGCAAATTCCAAGGGTATCGGCTAAGAGGAACGATAAACGAGGATAGGAGTGGAATGACATGGCTGAATTGACCAATATTTTGCACGTCGAAGACGATCCAGATATCCGAGAGATTGCAAGTATCGCTCTTGGGAATATTGGCGGCTACACAGTCGTGCAATGCAGTTCTGGACCGGCTGCCCTTTCCAAGGCACCTGAATTTGTTCCCGATCTTTTGCTATTTGACGTCATGATGCCAGAGATGACAGGTCCGGAGACATTGACAGAACTTCGCAAATTAAAGGGCTATGAAAACGTACCTGCCATATTCATGACGGCCAAAGCCCAGCCCGAGGAAGTTGAGGCGTATAAAAAACAAGGGGCCATAGCCGTTATCATCAAACCATTTGACGTTATGACCCTCGCAGGTGAAGTTCGGGGGCATTGGGAAAAGGCGATCAGGGAAGCCAAGCCCAACGTCATTCCGTTTCTACAGAAACCCGGAAAAAGCGATGCGCGAACGAATAATGACACCCCGAAGACTGCGGGTGGTTGAGGTAGACTGAATACCCATATGAATGGCAGGTTGCGTGACTTAAAAAATCCGTGCTGTTATGTGTATTGAGGAAGTAAAAAGCACTAAGTCACCTGCAGCAAACAGCACTTGCCTGCGGGCGTGAATTGGAGACAGCTCTGTTTAAATTGGCTCGTGAAAGATTCGATCTTTTAATAATCTGGATTTATCAAAGAAAATTCCTTGTTTCGATCTATGTGATTTTAGCCGCAGTCCTGATCGCAACCGGGATAACAATTGATCGTTTCAATACCGCAAAGTTTTTGAGTGACCTTAGGCTTTCATTGGAAAGCGAATCGCGAACAATTCAAGCTCACCTTGAAGGCAATATTATCGAACAATCTTCGTTGATACGTGGGTTTGCAGCGACGATTGAATCCAACCCTGACATTTCCCAAGAACGCTACGCGCGTCTTGCGGCACAACTGACTCTAGATGACCCTTCAATTCTCAACATTGCCGCAGCGCCGGACTTTGTCGTTAAATATGTTTATCCGCTCCAGCCGAACAAGGGTGTTTTAGGATTCAATTACCGCACTTCAGAAGTTCAATTCAAACAAGTCGAGCGTGCCCGCCGGCTCAATAGCACGGTGTTTGACGGCCCAGTTGAACTAGTGCAGGGAGGGCGTGGGTTTATCGTTAGGTCTCCAGTGTTTCCAATTGATGAGGCGACGGGGAAACGCAGCTTTTGGGGCATCGTCTCTATCGTCATCGACGTGGGCTTTCTCGACAACTATTCAAACGCGGGCCCACAAGCTGAATCCTTAGAAATAGCTTTAAGAAAAACCAATGAAGGGCCAGACACCGCCGTGTTTTTTGGAAATGACCGTGTTTTCAAAACCAATCCGTTACTTTCCAATATCACCTTGCCCAACGGTGTGTGGACAATGGGTGTCATCCCTAAAGGTGGTTGGCCAGCGCGAGCTGAGAATTATTTGCCTTTACGATTGCAGCTGCTCTTAATCGGTGGGGTACTCTTCTTTTTGACGTGCTACACAGGGTGGCTGTTTGAAAAAAGGCGACATGCAGAACAAATACTAACCAGAGCGGTTGAGGCCATTGACGGTGGGTTTGTGCTTTACGAAGCTGATGGTACTTTTGTGGCCAGCAACAAAAGATACAAAGAGATTTATAGTCTATCTGCCGATCTTTTCGTACCTGGAGTCACTTTCGAACATATTATTCGAGAGGGCATGAAGCGGGGGGAATATCCTTCAATTACTGAACAAAAAGAAGAATGGATAAAGTGGCGTCTTGAGCGACACAAGTTGGCGGACCTAACTGACGAGCATTGTTTGCCGAATGGTCGTTGGATCAGGGTATCGGAATCCAAACTTGCAAACGGCGGAACAGTTGGAATTCATATCGATATCACTGACCAGGTACTTGCCAAAAAAGCGGCGGAAAAAGGCAGTCAGGCAAAATCGGTTTTTCTGAGTACTCTAGGCCACGAATTAAGGACACCATTAACAATGGTGTTGGGTTTTGCGCAGATATTGCAAAATATCGAAATATTACCAGCTGTAAAAGATTTGCGAGCGTCGCTAGAGTCGACACCCTTTGATGCTGCTGAAGCTCAAGCGAAGTTGACCAAAGTTTTGGCTGTGGTCAATCATCAAAGCGGTAGAATTCATCAGAGCGGTTCTCACCTGCTTACAATGATTTCAGACATACTCGACTTTTCCAAAGCAGATGCTGGAGAAATGAAATTTGATAAACAAATGATTTTTTCCGGTCCTTTAGTGGAGTCCGTTGTTGAACAATTCGAAGGCATCGCCAAGGAAAAGAATCTACGATTGAGCTACCAGCCGAGTGACGAGTTATTGTTCGCGGATGAAGTGCGTGCGAAACAAATTCTGATCAATCTTATTGGCAATGCTCTGAAATTCACCGATGTGGGGTCTGTTAGCGTAAAGACGCAAAAAAAAGGGGACATGGTTGAGTTTAGCGTTGAAGACACCGGCTGCGGTATCTCTGAAAGTGAAATCTCAGATGTCTTTAATGAGTTTTACCAAGTCAATGCTTCTGACACACGAGAATTGGGCGGGACTGGGCTTGGGCTGTCAATTGTGAAACGGATGGTGGAAGGCCAGGGAGGTTCGATCGAAGTCTCCAGTGTTCTTGGCAAAGGGTCGGTTTTTAAGTTTTCGCTGCCAAGCCAATGAATTCAACGGAATTATCTGGTAGCTGCCTAGGCAAACGGCTAACTGAAGCTACGGTTTCAAGGGATAATCAACCAAGCGATTATACCTTACATTGTGGCGATATCGCACTAAACTTGGAGAACGTTTCATCGTCGTTAAGCGTTGGATGAATGGATACCAGTATGGCCACGCGACCAAAAACACATTCCGAACCCGTTCTTGGCCTTGTTCTACTTGGTGGCGGTGCCCGAGGTGCATTTCAGGTCGGGGTTATTAAAGCGCTGGCTGAGATCACGCATGCACGCGTTGTGCCATTCCAAGTCCTATCCGGTGTGTCGGTCGGAGCACTGAATGTATTGGGGATATCATCGTCGTTTGCGAATTTCTCACAATCGGCTCAACTGATCGAAGCATTTTGGAAAAACCTAAACTCCGAAAAGGTTTTTCGTTCTTCGCCACTTAGTCTAGTTCGCACTGCCTTTGGATTGGCTTTGTCTGCCGTGCTCCCTAGATTCGCCAGTTATCTTCCACATTCACTTTTGGACACCACTCCATTGCAGAACGCTTTGGATGAAGCGGTCGATTTTAGAAAAATATCTAGGGCAATTCGAAGTGGCCACCTCAGGGCAGTTGGTGTGACCAGCACAAGTTACAGGTCGGGTCATTCAGTTACCTATTTCGACGGTGCCAGCGACATTGCAGAATGGCGCCGGGTGATGCGTGATGGCGTTCGAACCACGCTAGGGTTGGAGCATGGACTTGCGTCGGCAGGTCTCCCTGTTTTGTTTGAAGCGGTCAAAATCGGCAACGACTACCACGGAGACGGTATGTTGAGCCTCACTTTGCCCTTGGCACCTGCAATCCGCATGGGAGCTACTCGACTGCTGATCGTCGGCACGGGCGATGCCACAAATGATGTAGCAACTTCCAATGAAGCGGCGACTTACCCAACCTTAGGCGACTTGGGAGCATTTGCGCTTGATACCGTTTTTCAAAGCAATTTGGACGCAGATATAGAACGGTTAACACGGGACAACGAAACGCTCCAAAACGCAAAGCCGGCTGCCAAAGACCTACTTGGGCTAAAGCACATTGACACACTCACGATCCACCCGTCGGTCAATGTGGACGAGCTTGCGATGAAACATGTCAGAGAGATGCCACGTCTTTTACGTTGGTTCCTTCGGCGGCAGGAATCAAGCCAGACCTCAGGCCAGATTGAAAGCTATTTGCTGTTTGAGTACGGCTATATCACAGACATGATCGATCAAGGATATGCCGACGCCATGGCGATGCGACACGAAATTGAAGCCTTTTTAGCGCGTTGAACTCTATGATGTTCGCGTCGGTTTTTTTACCGAGGCGGTTGCCGAAGTTCGCAACTGCAGTTGGCTTACCGCCTTTCACCTATGGCAGTTCAACGCCCGCATTCTGCAAAAGACAAATTTGAGCTCAATCAAACAGCTTGGCCTCTGTCATCCATTTCGTCGTCGCATCTATGCGGTCCACTCCCCGCACATCCCTGTGTCGCATCAACCAAGGGGTACCTATGGACATACCTCAAGCCCGACTTGCGCTAATGACTGTGACCTGCCCGAAACACTCTTCCGGGAGTCGAACTTTCGATGCGTCAATTGCAAGGGCCACGAACACTGTTGCCCGTGGAACGTAGCCAATATTCGGAGTGATTTTCTAGACAATTGACCTGCAACCCATTGATTTTGCTAGGGGTCGGATTTGTCTAATACTGCCTTAAGTTATTGAAATAACACAATTCAATATGTCCCTGTCTGTCCGCCACTATTTTGGTGTAAGCACCTGATACAACAAAATAAATACCTGTATTTCATACCGATAGAAACTGTACTAGACACAGCTGCCTTATTTATTCATCAATATTTGAGGGCAAAGCCGTTAACCCTCTGGCTCATGCCAATAGTCAGTCAGAGTACTGGCCCGAAAACCAAACACGGTCGCGAAAAGAAATCTGCTGCCCAGAGAAAACGATGGGCGAAAAAGAGGAAGGAACACGCCCAGTCCGCACCATAAAACGACAATTGAAGGATCAAGCTTGTGCGAGATCCCGTCGCCAACTTGATCTGGGTCATTCCGCTTGATGCCATGCGGGCCTTAGACAAGACGCTGAGTTTGCTGTTGCTGTGCCGGATCATCCGCTTGCGGCATTGCGGTACAGTGCGACGCGAAACCCAGAACGAAAGAACGGTGGAATGAAAGACGTGGTTTCCGGCTGTTGTGACCGCCATTCCGGTGATTTGCTGCCCTATGACGATGTCCGCGCCCGGTTGTTGTCCTTGGTGCGGCCAACAGGGGCAAGCCTGTCGGTGCCGCTAGCGGATGCTTTGGGCGTCACACTGGGCGCAGATATCCACGCTGCAATGTCGATGCCGCCGCGCGATAATTCCGCCGTTGATGGTTATGCTTTGGGGCCAGCAGGACCTTCTGAACGCTATGACATTCAGGCCCGGATCGCGGCGGGGGAAAGCGCCAAGGATCAACCGCTCTGCACAGGCCAGGCCGCCCGGATTTTCACCGGTGCGCCCATTCCCAAAGGCACGTTTGGCGTGGCCATGCAGGAAGACGCGATGCGCGTTGGCGATCAGGTGAAGTTTCACACCACGACAGCCAAGGGGCAGAATATCCGCCGCGCTGGTGAAGATTTCGCCGCTGGTGATTTGCTTATCCGTGCGGGCAGCGTGCTTGACCCGCGCCACATCGCCATCCTTGCCGCCACCGGCCAGTCCAAAATCCCCGCACTAACCCCGCTTCGGCTTGCGATCTTTTCGTCAGGGAAAGAGCTGTGTGACCCTGATACTCCGCTGGGTGCGGCGGCAATCCACGACAGCAACCGCTGGATGCTGCGCGCCTTGTTGTCAGGCCCCACCATTCAGGTTCTGGATTATGGCATCCTGCCGGACAATTGCGATGCCATCGCGGCGGCGCTTAAAAAAGCCGCGCAAGAGGCGGATCTGATCCTGAGCACCGGCGGCGTATCTGTCGGCGAAGAAGATCATGTTTTCGCAGCGCTTGGTCAGGCTGGTGGCGCGCCTGAACAGATCCGCATGGCCGTAAAGCCGGGCAAACCTGTGGTGTTTGGCCAGTTGGGCCAAGCCTTGTTTGTTGGCCTGCCGGGCAATCCGGTTGCAGCGCTTGTTTCGTTCACGCTGCTGGTGCGGCCCTGTCTTGATGCGTTGTCCGGGCGCGTGCCCACCTCGTTGCGGCCCGCCACGGGAATAGCGGCGTTTGACTGGATGCGCAAACCGGGACGGGTGGAATATTTTCCAGCGAAAATTACCGGGCTGACGGCTGACGGCCAGCCAGTTTTGCAGCGATTGGGGCAGGGCGGATCAGCCCTGTTACAGCCTCTGATCTCGGCTGACGGTCTGGCGCGGTTGGATCGCGATGTCGACAAGGTCACCGCTGGCGATCGGCTGGATTGGTTTGGATTTGGGGCAGGCTTTGCCCTGTGAAGGTTTTGGAGCAAGAGATGAAAGATTTAATTGACGACGTGCAAAACCGACACGCCCTGATTGGCGTGAATTTTGAACGTGGCGCAGAGATTGATGAAATTCTGCGCAAAGTGGCTGAAGGCCTGCGCAGCCAAGGCCGCAGCGTGGCTGGCCTGCTGCAAATTCGCGGCGATGGCAGCAGCGATTGCGATTGCCGCATGATGTGCCTTGAGGATCTGTCGACCGGCGTCATGCATCCGATTTCCGAAAGCCGCGGGCCAGAGGCACAAGGCTGTCATCTGGATCGTCAGGCGTTGGTGGCATTGGCACAACAGATCGAACAAAACCTGAGTGCGGCGACCGACACCCTGATCATCAACCGCTTTGGGCAGGCCGAAAGCGAGGGCAGGGGCTTTCGCGGCGCGATAGAAAAGGCGCTGACCCTTGGGGTGCAGGTCATTATCGCTTACCGCTCTGAATACCAGCGCGAATGGATTGAATTTGAAGGTGGGTTGGCGACGCAGGTGGTGGCCGACATCGACAATATCCTTGGCCTGACAGCGTTGGATTCAACCGCGTGATTTTCGGACGGGATTTCAGAATAAGCGACGCCCGATCAAAAGATGACGAAGTGACGCCGAACGGGCGCATATAGCTGCGCCTGTCGAGTTCGATTCATCTGGTTATTTGCTGAAAACTCATCTTTTCAGATGGACCATCAGGTCAAAAATATGCCCCGCCTAACCGAAGTCAGACAGGGCATAGGGAAGTGATCGATGCTCAATCGATTTGTTTTTGTACCACTGTTGGTGACTGTATGACTTGATATATGTCAAACGATGCGACGCATGGTTCTGAAAATCCAGCGACTGTTCACGACGGCCAGCCGCGCAACATATGCCACGAGTAGTTCTTGCAGGACCCACGCCGCTAAGCCTAATCTGCGGCCTACTTGGGGCGTGCGACTCGGCAAGAGTCGCCCGCTGTGAGTGATTAACCATTAAAAGGAGCGACGCCATGGGCCTGCGCATTAACGACACGATACCTGATCTGACCGTCGAAACGGATCAGGGCACTTTTGCCTTGCATGATTGGATTGGTGACAGCTGGGCGATCCTTTTTTCGCATCCCAAGGACTTTACCCCGGTTTGCACGACAGAGTTTGGCGCGGTCGCGCAACTGGCTGATGAATGGGCCAAACGCGGCACCAAAGTCATCGGGGTTTCTGTGGATGGTGTCGAGGATCACAAGAAGTGGAAGGGCGACATTGAAAAAGTTGGTGGGGCAAAGGCCGGTTTCCCGATCATTGCGGATGACGGATTGTCTGTGTCTAAAGCCTTCGACATGCTGCCAGCCGAGGCTTACATGCCAGACGGGCGCACGCCAGCCGATAGCCAGACGGTTCGGTCGGTCTTTATCATCGGCCCGGACAAGAAAATGAAGCTGTCCATGACATATCCCATGAACGTCGGGCGCAATTTTGCAGAAGTTTTGCGCGCGTTAGATGGGCTGCAAACGGCGGCAAACCGGGGTGTTGCAACACCGGCAAACTGGAATGTCGGTGATGATGTGGTGATCCCGACCACTGTCAATGACGCGGATGCCAAAGCGAAGTTTGGCGATTTTGAAACGGTGTTGCCATATCTGCGAATGACCAGCCTGAAAGGCTAAACGACCAAAGGGCCCCATTCGATTGGGGCCTTTTAGGGCAGGGTCTCAGGTTTAGAACGACGGCACGGAATGTCTCGGGTTCTGAGTGGTTCCGCCTTCTTTGTCCCGTGTCTTTGATTGCGAGACTTCATTTTGTGAAACTAAGGGGAGGTAGAATTGTCAAAACAACTCAAAATTGCATTGTTAGGTGCGACTGGTGCTGTTGGCGGCATTTACCTCAAACGCGCTCTGGCAGCAGGGCATCAGGTTGTGGCGTTGGTACGAGACTCTTCAAAGTTGGAACAATGCGAAGGTTTGACTGTTATGAAGGGCGATACGACGCAGTCTTCAGATGTTGCGGCGGTCATTGCGAATGCAGATGTTGTTGTCAGTTGCGTTGGCAATTCCAAAGACGTGCATATTATGGAAAGCACGGCGCGTTCAGTTCTTGAAGCAGCACGTGCGCGTCAAACCCCACCAAAAACCATCTTTATCTCAAGCCTCGGGTGTAGTGGCACATCTTGGCCTATCAAGATGGTTTCGATCCTTATGGGCGGGAAAAAGACATTTAGAGACTACAATCAGGCGGATATTTTGATTTCCAGCGAAGCCGAGGTTCCATATGTTTTGGTGCGCCCGACCGGTTTCACCGACAAACCCGGAACAGGAAAGTACACCGTGTTCAGGTCGGGCGGCACATTCGCCAAATTGATCCCACGCGCGGATGTCGCGCAATTCCTTTTCGATGCCACGACCACGAACACATGGGACGGCCCGGGCGGCGTCCAGCTTGGCGGATATAAAGACGCCAAATAGCAATGCCGGTTGCGCAGGACTTACGACCGCTAGGCGCGATCAGAGGAACACAAGACAGATCGAAACCAAATCAGTGCCCCAGCGGGAAAATTCCCACTTGTTGCTTGCACGTCATGGGCGCATGATTGCAAAAAGCACAGGTCGTAGAGGCCCGGGAAAGACAGATGACGGGCACAACGCGCGCGCTATACAACCAGATGAGCGGAACCGCCCGGGATCTTGCGCCGATTCTGATCATCGTGGCGTTCTTCCAAATCGTGGTTCTGCGTCAACCATTTGAGAATATCACTGAACTGGCAATCGGCTTTGGTTTCGTGTTGCTGGGGCTGGCGCTGTTCATCCGTGGGCTGGAAATGGCGTTGTTTCCGTTGGGCGAGACGCTGGCCAATGCACTGGCCTCGCGCGGGTCGCTGCCTGTTCTGCTGATTTTCTCGTTCGGGTTGGGGTTTGGCACCACCGTGGCAGAGCCTGCGTTGATCGCGGTGGGCGAAGAGGCCACGCGCGTGATGGCCGCTGCCGGGGTTATTGAAAGTGATCCGGCCAGTCAGAAAACCTATGCCGACGCGCTGCGTTATACGGTGGCGGCGTCGGTCGGAACCTCGCTGGTTATCGGCGTGTTTCGCATCCTTAAGGGCTGGCCAATCCACTGGCTGATCATTGGCGGCTATGTTGTGGTCGTCGCACTGACCCCGATTGCGCCACGCGAGATCATTGGCATTGCTTATGATTCAGGCGGCGTGACGACTTCGACCATCACGGTGCCGCTTGTCACCTCGCTGGGGGTGGGCTTGGCGCAGGTGATCAAGGGGCGCAACCCAATGGTGGACGGCTTTGGCCTGATCGCTTTTGCCAGCCTGATGCCGATCATATTTGTGTTGCTGTTCGGATTGGTGGTGGCGGCATGATCTGGTCGATGGCCATAGAGCTTAGCCAAGTGTTCGTCGGCATCCTTAAGGATGTGGCCCCCATCGTTGCAGTGCTTCTGGGATTTCAGATGGGCATATTGCGGCGCAAAATCCCGCATCTTCGCGAGGTGCTGTTTGGGTTGCTATACGTGGTGGTGGGGTTGGCGTTTTTCCTGTTCGGTCTGGAACGCGCCCTGTTTCCGCTGGGTGCTGAGATGGCGCGACAACTGACTGACCCTGCGTTTCTGGGGGGCGATCCCAATGCTGTGCTTGGCTGGGGGGACTATTACTGGACCTATCTTTTTGCTTTTGCTATCGGTTTTGCCACCACCATCGCCGAGCCTTCTTTGATCGCCGTGGCCCTAAAGGCGGATCACGTTTCGGGCGGTGCGGTAAAGGCGAACGGCTTGCGTATTGCGGTTGCAATCGGCGTGGCGTTAAGCCTGTCGGTGGGCACGTTTCGCATCGTCAGCGGCACGCCACTATATATGTATATGATCGTTGGATACGCCATCGTGGTGATCCAAACTATGTTTGCGCCCCGCATGATTGTGCCCTTGGCTTACGATTCTGGCGGGGTGACAACATCAACCGTAACCGTACCGCTGGTGGCGGCGCTGGGACTGGGATTGGCATCAAATGTGCCGGGCCGCTCGGCATTGCTTGACGGGTTCGGTCTGATCGCACTTGCCAGCTTGTTTCCTATCATCACAGTTATGGGTTATGCCCAGATCGGTGCATGGTTGGCGAAACGGCGACAGGATAAAAACCCCACAACTTCCACCCCCGAAGGAGGCCCGGAATGAAGTTTAAACTGCTCATCGTGATGACCCAGGACGAATTGACCGACAAGGCCATCGAAGCGGCCCGATCCAAGGGGGCCACAGGTTGCACCGTTATCACCGGCGCCCGAGGTGAAGGGCTGACGCCACAAAAGACGTTTATGGGTCTGACCTTGGCCGGGCAGCGCGACATGGTGCTGTTTCTGGTCGAAGCACATAACAGTCGAGACATACTGGAGACGATCGCCGCGGCCTGTGGGTTTGAGGAAAAGCCGGGAACAGGCGTTGCTTTTCAGATCGACATCGAAGACGCGATTGGCATGAAGGGTCAAATGCAAAGCATAATTCAGGATATCAGCAAGGAGGACCTGTGATGGAAGAACCATTCGATAGGGTCGATACACTTATGCGCACCGAACTGCACCGGATCGACGGGCTGGCCAACATTCACGAGGCGTTGGCCATGATGCGCGAACACAAAATCAGCTCGTTGGTCATTGACCGTCGCCATCCCGGCGATGAATACGGCTTTCTGACGGTCAACGAGATTGCCTCGCGGGTGATCGCAGTGAACCGGTCATTTGAACGCACTTCGGTCTATGAAGTCATGGAAAAGCCAGTCCTGACTATTGTGCCGAATATGAACGTAAAATATGCTGTCCGGTTGCTGACCCAGCTTGGCAGGCGACGGGCGCTGGTGCATGGCGACGCCGGGCTGTTGGGATTTGTGTCGCTGCGTGATCTTGTGCTGAGCTATGCTGGCTGAAGTTCTGGCCGCTCTCAAGGCGTCTGTTCCAATGAAATTGAAGTGGCGGTTTGTTAAGTGACAAATAAAATTGGACCGAACGAGAAAAAGATCACTGGAACTTGGTAAAAGTCCGGTAGCCGGAAACTCTACCCGGACTTCTGTACTTTTAGATGAAGACTGCGAAGTGTCCGGCCTTTCAGTCCCGGTTCCCAGTCGGGTTCAGCCGCCAGTGAAATCTCTGAAAACCGGGTCGTTAGCGCCTCGAGTGCGATGGACATCTCCATTCGGGCGAGTTGTGAGCCGGGGCAGGCGTGGAGGCCATAGCCAAAGGCGAAATGGCGGGTTCGGTCGCGTGAAATGTCAAAGCTTTGCGGATCCGCGACCGCAGCCGGGTCGCGGTTAGCCGCTGGGACAAGGGCAAAAGCAAGATCGCCTTCATTGAACGCAATGCCTTTATAGGTGAAATCACGGGTCGCGGCGTGGGGAAGGGCCCATGGCAGCGGCGCATAGCGCATGCCTTCGTCCACCGTTCTTAGGGCCAGTCCCGGATCGGCGCGCAATTTTGCCATCTGATCAGGAAACGCCAGAAGCGCGTTCAGGATTAACGGAAGCTGGGTGCGCGTTGTGTCCACCCCGGCAGAGGCCAATTCGCCGGACAGATAGACCAGTTCATCCTCGCTCATCTTATCGCCGTCTATTTCGGCCTGAATTAGTTCGCTGAACAGATCGTCACCGGGGGCATCTCGCCGTTCCGCCAGCAACGTGCGCAGATAAGTGTGGATGCTGCGATTGGCCTGTTCAACCTCGTCGATCCCGACGCCGGATTGCAGCGCATCAACTTTGCGCCCGCCAATTTTGATCCATTCATTAAAGCCCTGCACCCGGTCGTAAGGCACGCCAAACATCGGGCCAAGAACCCTTGCAGGCAGCGGATCGGCGAAGTGTTCACAAAACTCGACCTCTCCATTCTGGGGGAATGCCGTGACCAGATCATCCACGATTTTGGTGATGTTTTCACGCATGCCTTCGATAATGCGGTCGCGCAACGCCTGTTTCAGCAGACGCGACAGCCGCTCGTGTTGCGGGCCATGCATGTTCAACAGTTCATGCTGGATGGCCTTGGCCAGATAGGGGCTGCGGGTTTCATCAATAAGGTTAAAAGTGAACCGGAAATCTTTGCAGCGAAACACCTCGGCAACGTCTTCCTGGTTGAAGAAAACAACGGCGCTTTCAGGTGTGCGCGCAAAGAAACTCTGCGACCGCAGTTCTTCGATATAACCGTATTTATCTTCGTCAAAACGAGGCGAGCGGAGATCAACAATAAGTTCAGTGTTCATTCAACAAAAACCTTCCATGGTGCAGCCGGGCGGCTGATACAGCTTCGTTTTGTGGGCGGGTCGATATCCTTTGAGACCGACAATCCGTTAGAAATGTCATTAACTGCGCCGACAAGGCAAGGTTTTAAGCTGCCTGATTCCCCGTTTCTAAACGGTCACAGGCCAGTTTTCGAATCACCAGACAGCCTGAACAAGGCACGCCACGCCACAATTTGGGCGTTTTGCGTGCCGGAAAATCAGGTATTTCACGCAAATAGGACACGGTTTTCGGGGGTGGGTCCGTTAACACGGGCCGTCGTCAATGGCAGGAAATCGGTAGTGATGTTGTGCGATTTTGAAACAATCGTTGCCGTCGCGATGTCAATGTCCGTACAACACCCATGATTGTAGGTGTCAGGTTGACAATTGACATTAGGTTAACGGCATAGATGATTGATTAACATAGATAACTCGAATTAATTTTGAACGTAAATTGACACATTTCCTGCAAATTTGTCTTTGAATGTGGCGAAACTTTGTCTAGGTTCAATCTCAAGCGCCCGACTGGGAAAGGGCAAAAATCATAGGTTCAGGGGTGACCGCAACATTGGAGCGCATATCGCGCAAAGGTGAGTGTTTTGAGTATCCGTACCCCGCAGAAGTATCTGCAATCCCGTCTTTCTGGCTTTATCGGTCTGTTCACGATTTTCTTTCTGGTATTGGCTGCCAGTTTTAAACTGACCCTAAGCCCCGAAGTTTCCGAAATTGTCGCGTTTGTTTGCCTCTTTGGCTTTTTGACGATGCGCCGACGTTTCAAGCGTTCCGGCCGTTTTGATATGGCTCGGACTTCACGCACTGTTTCCAACAATCCAGCCCTGCGCGGAACCGCAAGGGCCGGCATCGTGCGCCCAAAACGCATCCTGCCAAATTACGATGGTGCAGTTCATGGATGAGTCTGAACCAACGGATGGATCAGACGCGGCCAACAGCGGCGACGACGTGGTCTTCCTTGGCGGTCGCTACGCCTCAGACTCGGATGACGACGGTTCAGTTGCTGATGGCTCGGGTGGCTCAAGTTCAGGTTCAGCCGGTTCTGACCACGGCAGTCACGCGCAAGATGATGAAAACAATGGTTCGGGCGATGGCTCTGGCGAAGATAATGATGATGAGGTTGTTATGTGCTTTACACCAAATACACTGATTGAAACCACCCGTGGCCCCGTTCCGGTGCAAGATCTGCGCCCCGGTGATCAGGTGATCACGCGTGACAACGGACCTCAGGAAATCAACTGGATCGGCAAAAAACCAATGTCTGGTCGCGAATTACTGAACGCGCCGCATCTGCGCCCCGTCCTTATCCGCAAGGGCGCGCTTGGCCCGGACATGCCAGAACGCGACATGATGGTTTCACCAAATCACCGGATGCTGGTGTCAAGTGAACGCACCAGCCTGCTGTTTGCCGAAGAAGAAGTGCTGGTCGCCGCAAAGCATTTGGTAAACCACAAGGGCGTGCAACAGATTGATTGCATTGGCACTTATTACATCCATCTGCTGTTCCGGAACCATGAGATCATCATGGCAGACGGTTCATGGACCGAAAGCTTTCAGCCGGGCGATTATTCCATGGGTGGGCTGGGCAACGCCCAACGCAACGAGGTTTTTGAACTTTTCCCGGATCTGCGTCACGCCAAGGGTCGGCGCAACTATGCGTCAGCACGGCCATCATTGCGCAAACGCGAGTCTCGGTTGCTGTTTCGCTAGGCCGTTCCCATAAAATTTGGCGCAGAAATTGGGCACGCGGGGTGAGTGCTCGAGTTTCACGCAGCAAATCGCCACGCTACGCTTAGTTGTCGTTTGACCCCGGTATGTTGCGGCGTCGATAGGTCGCCCAGTCCGCAGGGGTGTCAAGGTCAACCCGCGCGCCTTCGCCCTTAGTTGAAACTTCAACCACCGCCTTTGCATTTGCAGCTACAACCGGGCGCGCGCCGACATCCCCATGCAGCGCCGCAAGCTCCGCAAAATGCGCTTTGCCGAATAGGACCGGATGCCCGACAACCCCGTTAGCGGTTTTAGCCCGACAAATGCTGCGGCCAACATCCGGCGCATAGGCCGCCATCAGCGCGTTCATATCCTGCGCCGTAACATCGGGCATATCGGCCAGCACCAGCACCACGGCCTGACATCGCGCATCAAGTGCCGTCATCCCAACCCGGATAGACGAGGCCATGCCTTGCACACTTTCAGGGTTTTCGACCACCTTCGCTTTCGGTGAAAGCGTGGATCTCCGCAATGCATCACACGGGCGCAAAACCACAATCACTTCATCGGCCCGGCTGGCCAGACAGGCGGTGTGAATTCGACCAAGTAACGGAATCCCATCGATTTGTTCCCGCAATTTATCGACACCGAGCATCCGGCTGGAGGCCCCGGCTGCGAGCAGAATAATGCTAAAAATGCCTTTGCTTTGGTCCATGGTATTTGTTTCTACACAAACAATTATGTTGAGCCTGTCGAGGACTTCTAATAGCCTTCACACGAAGTCCCGGCTCGGGCAAGTTCAAAGAGGGATCGAGATGCGCAGTTTCATCGATATCAACCTGAAAAACCGCGAGGTCAGCAAGCGCACACTGGAGGGACGGGAAATTGCCGAATGCGGGCGTTATCTGATTGCCCGGATGTTGCTGGAAGAAGGTGTTGCCGATAAAGACGCGCTGGGGCCGGATAATCCGCTGATCTTTTCGGCGGGTCCGTTTGCCGGGACCAACTTTTCTAACGCCAATCGGCTGAGTGTTGGTTGCAAAAGCCCGCTGACCGGGGGCGTGAAAGAGGCGAATTCGGGCGGCACTTTCGCTTTTGCGATGGGGCAGTTGGAAATTGCTGGCATCACCTTTCGCGATGCCAGTGACGATTGGGTGGTTATTCATATCCCGCAGGACGGCGAAATCAGCTTTCATTCCGCTGAGCCATATATGGGGCAGGGCGTTTTTGACACCGCGGCCAAGCTGCATCAGGCCTTTGGCGACAAGACGTCGCTGGCGATCTGTGGGCCTGTTGGCGAATATCAGGGCTTGCTGGCGGGCATTTCGATCTCGGACAGTGAAAATCGCCCGTCTCGACTGGCGGCGCGTGGTGGTGTTGGCGCCGTCATGGGTGCCAAGAAAATCAAGGCGGTGGTGATCGACAAGCACAAGATGCCGACCATGAAGGACCGCAAAAAAGTCATGTCTGCGGTCAAGGCTTATGGCCGTTTGCTAGGCGAATCCCCTGCTGTGAATGCTATGAAAAAGCTGGGTACGGCGATGGTATCAGACCTGACCAACACGTTGGGGGGATTGCCGACGGACAATTTTTCGTCCGGTCAGGCAACCTCTAAGGAAGAAGGCGTGCATAAAATGGGCGGGGATTACATTTATGAGTTGAACACCGGGCGCGGCGGCGATCCCAGCCACGCCTGTATGCCGGGTTGCCTGATCAAATGTTCAAATATTTACATGAACAAAGACGGGCAAGAGGTTGTTTCCCCTCTTGAATATGAAACCATCGGGTTGCTGGGCACCAATTGCGGCCTGCGTGATCCTGACGAGGTGGCGCTGCTAAACGAGATCGCAAATGATCTGGGGGTCGATACGATCGAACTTGGTGGCATGATTGGCGTGCTGATGGAGGCTGGGCAGGCGCGTTTTGGTGATGTCAGCTTTATGACCGGCGTGCTGAAAGATCTGGCCGCTGGTACTGCGCGTGGCCAATTGCTGGCGCAGGGCACTGAACGGGTCGGGGCGCATTTCAACGTGGCGCGTGTACCGGTGATCAAAGGGCAGGCGATTTCCGCGTATGACCCAAGGATTATCGAAGTGACTGCCATTTCCATGATGGTGACCGCGCAGGGGGCGGACCATACCACCGGCAACGCGCCTTCATTTGCCAGCTATGATCTGTCGGTGCGCGAGGTCGCTGCTGAAAGCTATCGGATGCAGATCAACAGCGCGCTGGCTGACAGTTTCGGGCTGTGCGTTTTTGGCCGCTCGGTCACCGACGAGAACAGGACCATGATCGCGGATGCAATCAACGACGCGTTTGGCTGTGATGTCGATGCCAATTGGCTGATTGAAATTGCCCGGGAAACCCTGCGGCTGGAAGATAGGTTTAATCAAGCCGCCGGTTTCACGCTGGATCAGGATGAGCTGCCAGCGTTTTTCACTGATGAGCCTTTGCCGCCGACCAACCGGTCAGCCCGATTGATTGCGGCCGAGGTCAAGGGATATATGCAGGAATTCAGCGAAGATGCCTCGTTCTCCATAGCTTAAGTAAGGGATGTAACAGGATGAGAAAGCTATGAAAAAAGCCATTGATTTGCCACCAGTTTGGTTGCTCCTTTTCCTTGTGATCCTAAATCTACAATCAAGGCTCTGGAATCCGTTTGAGTTTGGCGGGTCAGTTGCGAACACCTTGGGCTGGTTGCTGGTTCTGGTGGGGTTTGGGCTGATGGGCTGGGCGGCTTTGCAGTTTATCCGCCACAAAACCAGCGTCGTGCCGCGCAATGTGCCAAAGGCTTTTATCGCGAAGGGACCCTACAGGTTCAGCCGCAATCCTATTTATCTGGCGGATGCGGCGGTTCTGGCCGGGGTTGCCCTGCTTTTGGGGTCGTTGGTCGGTTTGGTGCTGGTGCCGGTATTCATGCGTGTGATCGCAAAAAGGTTCATTGAAGGCGAAGAAGCCGGGTTAGCGGCCGCATTTCCCGAAGACTTCGCGAACTTTTGCCTCAAAACCCGCCGGTGGCTTTGAAAACAGACCTGAAATTGGGCCTTACGCACCGTATTTTCCCGGATTCCATGACCTATCCCCAGTAACAATTGCATCTTTGGCCTGATTTGCCTAAAGCCGACGGGACAAATGAACGGTTCAGGGTCTGCATCGTGACGTGTGGTCGCATTGATGCAGCATCGCCTTGCGTGGTTGCGTGAATTGGTAGAACGGTTTATTATATTATAAAGTTTGAATATGTGATGTGAATCACATTGAAAAACGCCCGGGCCGAGATCGGGAAATGACCAAAAGGGGAGCGCAGTTTTGAAGATAGGCACACCAAAAGAAAGCTTTGCCGGTGAGAACCGGGTAGCGATGACGCCGGCATCGGCTTTGGCGCTGCAAAAACTTGGCTATGAATGCGTGATACAGTCGGGCGCCGGAATGGGCGCGCGGTTTTCGGATCAGGAATACAAAGACGCCGGTGTTGAGGTTGTAAAAACCGCCGCCGCGTTATGGAAGGCCGCAGATATCGTGGCCAAGGTGCGCCCCCTTGAAGGCGCTACTGAGGAAAAGCGTGTTCGCAAGGGCCAGACGGTCATTTCGTTCTTTTACCCGGCGCAAAATGAAGCCCAGCTTAAGCTGATGAAATCGGCCGGGGCGAATTACATCGCGATGGATATGGTGCCGCGGATTTCGCGGGCACAAAAGATGGACGCGCTAAGCTCGATGGCCAATATTGCGGGTTATCGCGCGGTGATCGAGGCCAGCAATAACTTTGGCCGCTTCTTTACCGGTCAGATCACGGCAGCGGGTAAGGTGCCGCCTGCCAAGGTTCTGATTGTCGGGGCTGGTGTTGCGGGTCTGGCAGCGATCGGGGCTGCAACCTCGCTTGGCGCGATCACGCTGGCCTTTGATGTGCGTCCCGAAGTGGCCGAACAGATCGAAAGCATGGGGGCCGAGTTCGTTTATCTTGATTTCG
Organism: Paracoccaceae bacterium; assembly: GCA_021775315.1. Taxonomy (GTDB): domain Bacteria; phylum Pseudomonadota; class Alphaproteobacteria; order Rhodobacterales; family Rhodobacteraceae; genus UBA5972. The sequence goes on along the minus strand of JAJFIC010000108.1, from coordinate 14,855 downwards.
CGGAAGAGGCCCAGGATGGCGCGGCCACAGGTGGTTATGCCGCCGTGTCCAGCCCGGAATTCCGCGAGGCCCAACTGGCAAAGTTCCGCGAACTGGCGCCCGAGGTTGATATCGTTATCACCACGGCCCTGATCCCCGGTCGCGATGCACCAAAGTTGTGGCTGAAAGATATGGTCGAGGCGATGAAGCCGGGTTCGGTCGTGATTGACCTTGCAGCCGAACGCGGTGGCAATTGCGATCTGACCGTGATGGATGAGAAAATCGAGACCAAAAATGGCGTGACCATCGTAGGTTATACCGATTTCCCCAGCCGGATGGCGACGCAAAGCTCGACACTTTATGCCAATAACATCCGCCATATGATGGATGATCTGACACCGGAAAAAGACGGTGTTGTCGTCCATAATATGGAAGACGATGTAATTCGCGGTGCGACGGTGACCTTTGAAGGCGACGTAACCTTCCCGCCACCCCCGCCAAAAGTGCAGGCGATTGCCGCCAAGAAACCGACGGCACCAGAACTGACGCCCGAGGAAAAAAGCGCGCTTGAAGCTGCCGCGATGAAAAAGTCCGGTATGCAACAGACCCTGATGCTGATCGCAGGTGGGGCTGTAATGCTGTTGATCGGGGCATATGCACCGGCCAGTTTCATGCAGCATTTCATCGTGTTTGTGTTGTCGGTCTTTATCGGTTTTCAGGTTATCTGGAATGTCAGCCACGCGCTGCACACGCCGCTGATGGCGATCACCAATGCCATTTCAGGCATCATCATTCTTGGAGCATTGTTGCAGATCGGCTCGGATAACAAGCTGGTTCTGATCCTTGCGGCGATTTCGGTTCTAATCGCAACCATCAACGTTGTCGGCGGGTTCATGGTAACCCGGCGCATGTTGCAAATGTTCCAGAAATCTTAAGGGCGGGGAAAGAAAAATGAGCATAGGTTTGGTAACAGCCGCTTATATCGCGGCATCGGTTCTTTTCATTCTGGCCCTTGGTGGTTTGTCTAATCAGGAAAGCGCGAAACGTGCGATCTGGTATGGCATCGTTGGTATGGCGATTGCGATTGTGGCCACGGTTTCTGGCCCGCAAATGGATATCGGCGCGGTTCTGATCGTGATGATGGCGATTGGCGCTGTTGTTGGCGTGATCGTCGCACAACGGGTTCAGATGACGGGCATGCCGCAACTTGTGGCCGCATTGCACAGCTTTGTCGGTCTGGCGGCGGTTTTCATCGGCATCAATTCGGATCTGACGGCGCATCATTTTGCCAGTGACGCAGAAGAGGTCATTCACGAGGTTGAAATCTTCATCGGTGTCTTTATCGGTGCGATCACCTTTACCGGTTCGATCATCGCTTATGCCAAATTGGCAGGCTCGATCAGCGGTAACGCGCTGATCCTGCCGGGGCGGCATGTGTGGAACGTGCTGATGGCGGGCGCGTCCATCGTATTGCTGGTGCTTTATATGCAGGATGCCAGCGCTGATACCTTTAGCTGGCAGCTATACCTGATGACGGCGATTGCCTTTGTGGTTGGCGCGCATCTGGTGATGGCCATTGGCGGGGCCGACATGCCGGTGGTTGTGTCGATGCTGAACAGCTATTCCGGCTGGGCCGCTGCGGCGACGGGTTTTCTGCTCGGCAACGATCTGTTGATCGTGACCGGTGCGCTGGTTGGCTCCTCCGGGGCGATCCTGTCTTACATCATGTGCAAAGCGATGAACCGGCATTTCCTGAGCGTGATTCTGGGCGGTTTTGGCGGCCAGAAAGGCCCGGCGATGGAAATCGAGGGCGAACAGATCGCCATTGATGCCGACGGTGTCGCATCGGCTTTGGATGACGCGGACAGCGTGATCATCGTGCCGGGTTATGGCATGGCGGTGGCCCAAGCGCAGCAATCTGTCAGCGAGTTGACCAAGCGGTTGCGTGCGCGTGGCAAAGAGGTGCGGTTTGGCATTCACCCGGTTGCGGGTCGATTGCCGGGTCACATGAATGTGCTGCTGGCCGAGGCACGCGTGCCCTATGACATCGTGCTGGAAATGGATGAGATCAATGATGATTTCCCTGAAACCGACGTGGTGATGATTATCGGGTCCAACGACATCGTGAACCCCGCCGCGCAAGAAGATCCAAACAGCCCCATCGCCGGCATGCCGGTGCTGGAAGTGTGGAAAGCCAAGCAAGTGTTCGTGTCTAAACGTGGGCAGGGGACTGGGTATTCGGGCATCGAAAACCCGCTGTTCTTCAAGGAAAACACCCGCATGTTCTATGGCGATGCCAAGGCATCACTGGACAGTCTGCTGACGCGGATCAGCTGAAACAAATAAGGGCCGGGACCTGCAAAGGCTCCGGCCCAATTCGTTCAATAGGCTGGTTTTATTGCGTCCAGGTCGGGTCGCGCTTTTCAAGGAAAGCCGCGATGCCTTCTTCGGTGTCGCGATACAGCATATTTTCGGTCATTACATCGCCGGTATAGGCGTAGGCCTGATCAATTGGCATCTGAAGCTGTTCATAAAACGCCAGCTTGCCAATCTTGACCGCCGCGCCAAGTTTGCCAGCCACCAGCGTCGCCAGATCACGGCTTGCGGTTTCCAATTCATCATGCGGCACCACGCGGTTGACTAGTCCCAGTTCCTCGGCCTTAGCAGCTTCAATGAACTGCCCGGTCGACAACATTTCAAAGGCTTTCTTGCGCGGAATATTGCGCGATAATGCCACCATAGGTGTTGAGCAGAACAAACCGATATTGACGCCGTTGACACCAAACCGCGTGCCTTCGGCCGCAACGGCCATGTCGCATGAGGCGACAAGCTGGCACCCGGCGGCCGTGGCGATGCCGTGCACTTCGGCGATAACCGGCTGTGGCAGACGTTGAATGCTGGTCATCATTTTGGCGCAAGAGGTGAATAACGCACCGAAATACGCCCGCCCGGCGTCGCTGGCCTGCCGCCCGGCGGTCATTTCCTTGAGGTCATGCCCGGCACAAAACGCCTTGCCTACGCCCTTAAGGATCACCGCACGGATCGAGCTATCCTCACGCAAAGCGTCAAACTGGGCTTGCAGGGCCGCGATCATTGCTTCGGACAGGGCATTCAGGCTTTTGGGCGTGTTCAGCGTCAGTGTCGCGATGGCGTCTTTGTCGTCGCGCAGTAGGATTGGGTCTGTCATGCAAATGCCTCTTGAATAATAGCTGGGTTGCGGCAAGTTTAGCGGCGAAGTAATCAAGGGGAAAGACGCATTTTGAAACCGGTCATGACGATAGAGCAGTTGCACGAACTGATCGAACGTGAGTTTCCACAAGTCGAGGGGCATTTTGACGTCGAGGCGGTGCATGCTGACGGCGTAACCGTGCGGATGTTTATCGACGACAGCCATCTGCGCCCCGGTGGCACCGTTTCCGGCCCGTCGATGTTTTCACTGGCGGATTGTGCGTTTTACATGGCGACCCTGTCGATGGTCGGCCCCGAGGCGATGATGGTCACCACCAATTGTTCGATTGATTTTATGCGCAAACCGGCACCGGGTGATTTGATCGCCCGGGCCCGCATCCTGAAACTTGGCAAAACGTTAAGCGTCGGCGATGTTCTGATTTACTCGGTCGGGGTGGATGTGCCGGTGGCGCGTGCCAGTTTGACTTATGCGCTGCCGCCAAAACGATGATTTTGTGGGGTATTATAATACCTAATTTGTATGACCTTGATAACACACGAAAAATCAAAGCTTATTGCACTTGACCGTGCACCAGAAACCCGTAAAAACGCCGGATCACATGACACAGTGCCAATCGGGTGCTGTTAACAGCCCGAAATGGTGAAAACATGAAAACCTTTACAGCAAAACCTGCTGATATCGACAAGAAATGGATCATTATCGATGCTGAAGGCATCGTTCTGGGCCGTCTCGCGTCTATCGTCGCGATGCGTCTTCGCGGCAAGCACAAGCCAACCTTCACGCCGCATCTGGAGATGGGTGACAATGTCCTCATCATCAATGCGGACAAGATCCAGCTGACCGGTAACAAGCGGGCAGGCAAGATCTATTATTGGCATACTGGCCATCCGGGCGGCATCAAGCAGCGCACGGCAGCGCAGATCCTTGAAGGCAAGTTCCCAGAGCGGGTTCTGACCAAAGCGATCCAGCGTATGTTGCCAGGCGGCCCGCTGTCACGTCAGCAAATGACCAACCTGCGGATTTATGCAAGTGCTGACCACCCGCACGAAGCCCAAAACCCCGAAGTTCTGGATGTTGCATCCATGAACCCGAAAAACACCCGGAGAGGCTAAATCATGAGCGATCAAATTAATTCTCTCGAAGATCTGCAAGCCGCCGTAACGGGCGAAGATGCGGTCGTCATGGAAGCCGTTATTCACCGCGAACCTGTTCGCGATGATCTGGGCCGCTCTTACGCGACTGGCAAACGGAAAGACGCCGTTGCACGGGTCTGGATTCGTCCGGGATCCGGTAAAGTGACCGTAAATGGCCGCGAAATGGCAAAGTACTTTGCCCGTCCGGTGTTGCAGATGGTTCTGCGTCAACCGTTCGACGTGGCTGGTGTTGCCGGTGAATTCGACGTGATGGCCACCGTTAAGGGTGGCGGTTTGTCGGGTCAGGCTGGTGCAGTCAAGCACGGGATTTCGAAAGCATTGCAGCTTTATGAACCGTCGCTGCGTGGCGCGCTGAAGGCCGCTGGCTTCCTGACACGCGATAGCCGGGTTGTTGAACGTAAGAAATACGGCAAGCGCAAAGCCCGCCGGAGCTTCCAGTTCTCCAAGCGTTAATCCCGCTATTACATTACGACAAAGGGCTGGCCATTGGCTGGCCCTTTTTCATGCGCAGGACTTGACAAACATCAAGCCCAGCGAATAGAGGGAAAGCGCAACCAAAAGGGCGTTGAGCGCGGCACGCATGTGTGAGCAACCGCGGCGCTGGCCCCTTTGCGTGTTTACGGGTTGCCACGTTTTTCAGGGGTCCAACGAGGAAAACCTCTGATGAAAACGATCATTGAACCCTTTCGTATCAAGTCGGTCGAGCCTATTCGCATGACCAGTCGCACTGAACGCGAGGACTTGCTGAAACAAAGCCATTACAACCTGTTTGGCTTGAAATCCGACGACGTGCTGATTGATTTGCTGACCGACAGCGGTACCGGTGCGATGTCATCGGCCCAATGGGCGGCCATTATGCGCGGCGACGAAAGCTATGCGGGATCCCCCTCGTTTGATCGCTTCAAGGCGGCCATTCACAACCTGATGCCATTTGAACATATCATTCCCACCCATCAGGGCCGCGCTGCCGAGGCGATTTTGTTTTCGATCATGGGCGGTGTCGGGCGCAATATTCCCAACAACACGCATTTTGACACGACCCGCGGCAATATCGAAGCCAGCGGCGCGCTTGCCCATGATCTGGTGATCGCCGAGGGCAAGGATCCGGCCAATCTGCATCCGTTCAAAGGCAACATGGATTTACCGCGTCTTGAGGCCTATTTGGCCGAATATGGGGATTCGGTGCCCTGTGTGATGCTGACGATCACGAATAATGCAGGCGGTGGTCAGCCGGTCAGCCTTGAAAACATCCGCGCGGTTTCAGGCATTGCGCATGCACATAATAAACCATTCATCATTGATGGCTGTCGGTTTGCGGAAAACGCCTGGTTCATCAAACAACGCGAAGCAGGGCAGGCGGATCGGTCGGTTTCTGACATCACGCGCGATTGTTTTGCTGTCGCGGACGGCATGACCATGAGCGCCAAAAAGGACGGCTTTGCCAATATCGGCGGCTGGCTGGCGCTGAACGATGACGACTTGGCGGAACAAGCCCGCGCGAAGCTGATCCAGACCGAGGGTTTCCCGACTTACGGTGGGCTGGCAGGGCGCGATCTGGAGGCGATTGCACAAGGGTTAAGCGAAATCGTGGACGAGGATTATCTGCGTTACCGCATTCAAACCAACGAATACATCATTGAAAGGCTTGATAAAATCGGCGTGCCGGTGGTCAAGCCCGCTGGTGGTCACGCGGTGTTCATTGATGCGCGCAAATGGCTGAGCCATATTCCCCCGCTGGCCTATCCGGGTCAGGCATTGGCGGCAGCACTTTACCAGGTCGGCGGGGTGCGCAGTTGTGAAATCGGTACGGTTATGTTCGGTCGGCAACCGGATGGCCCCGAAATTCCGGCAGCCATGGATCTGGTTCGGCTGGCCATTCCACGGCGGACTTATACCCAGTCACACGCTGATTACATCATCGAGGCATTTGGCGAATTGGCCGAGGAAAAGGACCAGCTGGCGGGGTATGAAATCAGTTGGGAGCCAAAACTGATGCGGCATTTCACCTGCCAGTTCACGCCCCTTGATGGCATGCGCCAGACCTGAAAACGCCCATGATGGCCAGCCCCACTTGGCCTAATGGTGCATCTAAGGGGCTGGCTATTGAACGCGTTCTGCACTAAGTCAGGCGACAGGCTGCATCATCAATTGGAAATTCTCATCTATGGGCAAGCATTTTTCCGCGACCCGCGAAATCTCGTACGCCATTACCGCAAGAACCAGACGTGGCCGTTTGTTGATCCGCACCGTGGAAAATGCCACCGGTCGGCTAAAGCTTATCCGCAAGGCGCGCGGCTATGACATTGAGGTCGCAAAGGGTGGTAATTTCTGGGACGTGGTGCCGGATCGGTATCAGATCAGCCTTGATGTGATCTCGGGCTCGCTTGACAGCATCCCGAAAACCGGCCCGGTCGTGATTTTGGCCAACCATCCTTACGGCATTCTGGACGGATTGATGCTGGGGCAGATCATGTCGCGAACCCGTGGTGATTTCCGTATCCTTGCGCATAAGGTTTTTGCCAAAGCCGAAGATATCAACGACAGCATTCTGCCGATCAGTTTTGATGATACCCGCGATGCCATGGCGCTGAACCTGCAAACCCGGCGGGATGCGCTGGCCTATCTGCAACAAAATGGCGCTGTCGGTGTGTTTCCCGGCGGCTCAGTCTCGTCGCCGCGTCGCATGTTCGGTTTTCCGATGGATCCGGCTTGGCGCACATTTACCGCCAAGATGATCGCCAGATCCGGGGCCACGGTGGTGCCAGTGTTTTTTGAAGGGCATAATTCGCGCCGGTTTCAGATTTTTGGGCGGCTTAACCGGACAATGCGCACAGCGTTGCTGATCAATGAATTCAAACGTCGGATCAATCGCCCGGTTCGTGTGGCCATAGGCGATCCGTTGGATCAGGCGGCATTATCAACTTATGCGAAAGACCCGGTTGCGATGATGGATTTCCTGCGGGAAAAGACCTATAACCTGTCATCAAAACCAATCAATACCAAGGAATACGGGTATGATTTTTAAGCGGGCAATCTGATGGCAGTTGGTGTTTTTGATTCTGGCCTTGGCGGGCTGACGGTTTATCGTGAAATCCATGATCTGATGCCGGATTTACCACTGGTATATTTCGGTGATAACGCGCACGCGCCTTATGGGGTGCGCGACGCAGATGATATTTATGATCTGACCTGCACGGGCGTTTCCCGCCTGTTTGACGCGGGCTGTGATCTGGTCATTCTGGCGTGTAACACGGCCTCGGCCACTGCGCTGCGGCGTATGCAGGAAGGCTGGATTCCCGAGGGCAAGCGTGTGCTGGGCGTTTTCGTTCCACTGATCGAGGCCCTGACGGAACGCCAATGGGGCGACAATTCCGCGCCGCGCGAAGTGGACGTGAAACATGTGGCGTTATTTGCGACACCTTCCACAGTTGCCAGCCGGGCCTTTCAGCGCGAATTATCCTTTCGCGCCATTGGTGTCGACGTCGAGGCACAACCCTGCGGCGGCTTGGTTGACGCCTTGGAAGACGGTGATCTGATCCTGTCAGGCGCGCTGGTGCGCAGCCATGTGGATGCGTTGCAACGCCGGATGCCAAAGCCCGAGGCCGCGATTTTGGGATGCACGCATTATCCGCTGATGGCGGATGAGTTTCAGGCGGCACTGGGCGAGGGCGTCAAGGTTTTTTCGCAGGGCAAACTGGTCGCCAAAAGTCTGGAAGATTACCTGAAACGGCATCCTGATATGTTTGGCGCGGGCGAGGCCTCGGAATTCCTGACCACGGGTGATCCGGTTTCTGTGTCAGATCAGGCAACGCGGTTCTTGCGACGAGAGATTAGTTTTTCCCCGGCGTGATTGAACTCGCTGACCAAACACCCTACATCGCAAAGTGACCTACAGGGGACTTTAACTATGTCCAACATCAAGAAAATCGCCATCCTCGGGGCCTCGGGCTATACGGGCGCCGAACTTGTGCGCTTGATTGCAACGCATCCGCATATGGAAATTGCCGCCCTCACCGCTGATCGCAAGGCGGGCATGGAAATGTCTGCCGTTTTCCCACATTTGCGCCATCTGTCCTTGCCGACACTGTGCAAGGTTGAAGACGTTGATTTTTCGGGCATTGATCTGGTGTTCTGTGCGCTGCCGCATGCCACCAGCCAGCGGGTCATTCTGGCATTGCCGGACAACGTCAAAATCGTCGATCTGTCTGCGGATTTTCGGCTGCGTGATCCAGCGGTTTACGCAAAATGGTATGGGGGCGAACATGTGGCGCTTGAACTGCAAAAAGAAGCGGTTTATGGCCTGACCGAATTTTACCGCGACGACATCCGCGCCGCCCGGCTTGTTGCCGGTACAGGGTGTAATGCCGCGACAGGTCAATTTCCAATTTTGCCGCTGCTGGCCGCTGGCGTGATTGATCCTGACGAGATTATCATTGATCTGGCAACCGGTGTTTCCGGCGCCGGACGGTCCCCTAAAGAAGGCTTGCTGCATTCCGAAGTGTCCGAAGGTTACCACGCTTATAACGTCGCCAAGCACCGGCATCTGGCGGAATTTGATCAGGAATTTTCCAAAATCGCCGGGCGCGAAGTTCGGGTCAGTTTTGCGCCGCATCTTTTGCCGCAAAATCGCGGAATTCTGGCGACGATCTATGTCAAAGGCGAAGCCGAGGCGATCCATGCCGCCCTTGTTGCACAGTACAAAGACGAGCCGTTCATCGTGGTTTTACCATTGGGCGAAGCCCCGGCGACGCGGCATGTTCGCGGCTCGAACTTTTGTCACCTTGGTGTCATTGCCGACCGTGTAGATGGGCGTGTGATGGTGTTTTCAGCACTTGATAACCTGACAAAAGGCTCCAGCGGGCAGGCCATTCAAAACGCCAACCTGATGCTGGGGCTAAACGAAACCGAGGGGCTGATGCTGGCCCCGTTATTCCCGTGAGGATCACATGGCCGTTGGTGGATTGAAAAAGAAGCGTCGCATTCAGCTGATTATAGCGGCTTTCGTCTTTCTGGCGTTGGCGACCGGGTTGATTGGTATTGCGTTGAAAGACGGCATTTCCTATTTCCGCTCGCCCAGCCAAGTGGCCGAAACGCCGCCGGCACCGAATGAACGGTTTCGCATTGGTGGTTTGGTCGAAGAAGGCTCACTAAAACGCGGTCAGGGCAAGACAATCTCGTTTCGGGTGACTGATGGTGGTGCGGCGGTGGATGTGAGCTATACAGGCATCCTGCCCGATCTTTTCAAAGAAGGTCAGGGCATGATTGCGACGGGCAAGCTTGTCAACAACACCTTTCAAGCCACTGAAATCCTTGCAAAACATGACGAGGATTATATGCCTAAAGAGGTGGCAGATGCGCTTAAGGAACAAGGTGTTTACCAACCAACGAACGGTGAGTAACGAGTTTATTAACCGTTTTTGACGACTCTCCGGGCTGCATTTCAGCAGATATCCGGAGCGTTTATATGGTTTCCGTCACCCAAATTGCAAAAGACATTGTGGCCCGCGAAGGCGGTTTTGTGAACGACCCGGATGATCCCGGGGGCGCGACCAATCATGGCGTCACCATTGGCACGATGCGGCGTCTTGGGCTGGATTTGACCAATGATGGCAAGGTCACTGTGCGGGACGTTAAAGCCCTGACAGCACAGGATGCTGAACAGATTTTTCTGCAACATTATTTTGCGGCCCCTGGCATCGAAAAGCTGCCGGAACCGTTGCAGGCGAGCGTGTTTGACATGTATGTCAATGCCGGTGCGCGCGCTGTTCGGATTTTGCAAAACCTGTTGCGTAGCATGGGGTTAGAGGTCGATGTTGATGGCGTGATTGGCCCGCAGACGATCCTTGCAACGCAGCAAGCTGCGGGTGTTGCCCCCGATCATCTGGTGGATGCTTATGGCATTGCGCGGCGAAATTACTATTACCGTCTGGGGGATAAACGCCCCAAACTGCGCAAATTCGCCCGTCGCCGCAATGGCGGCAAGGGCGGCTGGATTGTCCGGGCCGAGGCTTTCATGTCGCCCCGGTTTCATTTCACGTTGGCCGAACATCACGAAAGGGTCGCCGCATGGCATTGATTGGAAAATTGTTGGGATTGTCGGGGGCCGTTTCGGAAATTGGCGCGGCTGTCAGTGATGTTGCCGAAGTTTTTACCCCCAACGCGACGAAAAAAATGGTGTTAAGCCAAGCCGCCTTTCAGACTGCAATTGCCCAGCATGGCCTTGAGTTTCAGATCCCGCGTGACGGCTGGTTTGATCGGTTCGTCAATGGGCTGAACCGCTTGCCGCGCCCGGCGCTGGCGATCGGAACTTTAGGGCTGTTTGTCTATGCAATGGTTTCGCCGGAACATTTTTCACAACGTATGCAAGGGCTTACCCATGTGCCCGAGCCACTATGGTGGTTGCTGGGTGCAGTTGTATCCTTTTATTTCGGCGCGCGCGAAATGTATCATGGACGGCGCAAGGAACAGGGAATTGCCCTTGTGGTTCCCGGCCAGGCGCCGCTGGTTGAGCCAGAACCAAATGCCGCTTTGAAAGAATGGCAAGGTGGACCGGGCGAGGTTTAGGCCGTCAGGAGCAGTGAAATCGCCGCAAAGCTAGCCGCAACCATTGCTGCCCCTTGCCAAAGGTCGCCTTAATCGCACATGATGCCCCTCAGTCAAATAAGGGGGAAGCGTGCAGATGGGCAAACATGTCCTTCTGATCGAAGATGAGCCGAATATCATCGAAGCGATCACCTATATTTTGCATCAGGACGGGTGGAGCGTGACCTCGCATTCCGACGGCACCAGTGCTGTTGAGCGGGTGAATTCAGCGACCCCCGATTTGGTCATTCTTGACGTTATGTTACCCGGTCGCAGTGGGTTTGAGATTTTGCAGGAATTGCGCGGAGCCGATGGTACAAAGGCCCTTCCGGTATTGATGCTGACGGCCAAGGGGCAGTCGAAAGATCGTGAAGCGGCTGAACAATTCGGCGCAAGCCATTACATGACCAAGCCGTTTTCCAATGCTGAAATGCTGGACGCAGTGCGCGCTTTGGCGTCATGAGCGTACCGGATTCCCCTCGATTTCTGGATCTCAAAAGCTATCGCCTGAAACGCCTGATCGATGCGGCGAAACTGCTGCCTTTGCTGGGGGCGGCGGTGTTGTTATTTCCGCTACCGTTTTTCTTTATCGCCAGTGACGCGGCCCCTGTTGGCAGCCAAAACGCCACGCCGTTGGGGATTTATCTGTTTGTGGTCTGGCTGGTGCTGATCGTGGCGGCCCTTATTTTGTCGCGGTGGTTGCGCGGGGCCGCAAATGCCGGTTCGGCCCGCTCGGGTTAGGGAGCTGCCGGATGCTGTCGTTCAATATCCTCGTTCTTGTCGCGACACTTTATGTCAGCTTTTTGTTTGGCGTCGCGTTTATGGCCGACCGGCAGACAAAGCGCGGGCATCTTGGCTGGCTGCGTTCGCCGCTTGTCTACACCTTGTCGCTGTCAATTTATTCAACCGCCTGGACATTTTACGGCGCCGTTGGCTCGGCCGTTCGCAACGGTCTGGAATTTATGGCGATCTATCTTGGGCCGACGCTGGTGTTTGTTGGCTGGTGGTGGTTTTTGCGAAAACTCGTCCGCATTGGGCGCACCCAGCGTATCACCTCTATCGCTGACCTTTTGTCATCACGCTATGGCAAAAGCGCAATGCTGGCGGTCATCGTCACCTTGTTGGCGGTTGTGGGTTCAACGCCCTATATCGCCCTGCAACTGCAATCCGTCGCCCTTAGTTTTTCGGTGTTCACCACCAGCTTTGACGTAGGCGGTGCAACGCCGGACATTTCGGTCACCGCCTTTTGGCTGGCTGCTGGTCTGGCCGTGTTCACCATTCTGTTTGGCACGCGAAACCTAGACGCAAATGAACAACATCCCGGTGTTGTTATGGCCATCGCGGTCGAGGCGATTGTTAAACTGATCGCGCTTTTGGCCGTCGGTGTTTTCGTCGTTTGGGGGGTTGCTGATGGGCCAAGCGACATCCTCAGCCGGATTGAGACCGCTAATATCAACATGGAAAGCGCACGCGGTAGCCGCTGGATCACCCTGATGTTTCTGTCAGCCGCGGCAATTATCTGCCTGCCACGGATGTTTCAGGTCACCGTGGTGGAAAATTCAAACGAAAGCCATCTGGCGACGGCCAGTTGGGCCTTTCCGCTTTATCTGTTTCTGATGAGCCTGTTTGTGCTGCCCATCGCCGTCATGGGGCTGGCCGAACTGCCCGCAGGGTCAAACCCCGATCTGTTCGTGCTGACCTTGCCAATTGCCCATAATCAGGAATTTCTGGCGATGCTGGTGTTTTTGGGCGGTTTTTCGTCGGCAACATCCATGGTGATTGTCGCGGCAATTGCTTTGTCGACAATGGTTTCAAATCACATCGTGCTGCCGGTTTGGCTGTATCTGCGCCGCGAAAATGCGGAATTATCCGGCGATGTGCGGGTGATCCTGATGCAGTCGCGCCGGATCAGCATCGCCGCGATTCTGGCGCTTGGCTATGGCTATTTCCGCTTTACCGGCGGCACTTCGGCGCTGGCGTCCATTGGGTTGATCGCTTTTACCGGGGTGGCGCAGGTGTTGCCAGCGTTGCTGGGTGGGTTGTTCTGGCGCGGGGCCACAAGGCGGGGTGCGATTGCCGGGTTGTCGGCGGGCTTTTTCCTGTGGGTCTACACGCTGTTCCTGCCGAGTTTTGAGGGCGGTTGGTTGATGTCGATTGATGTTTTGACCCACGGCCCGTTTGGCATCGAGATGCTGAAACCCCGCGCCCTGTTTGGCATGGTGGACATGGACCCGCTGGTACACGCGCTGGTCTGGAGCATGGGCGTCAACGCGTCCCTGTTTCTGGTTGTTTCCCTGGTCACCTTCCCGTCGCCGCTTGAGCGGTTGCAAGGTGTGCAATTCGTCAATGTGTTTGAGCATTCTTCAGGGCAGGGGCCTGCCGCGTCGATGTCTGTGGCCACCAATGACTTGCTGGTGATGGCCCAGCGGATTATGGGCAGTCAAACCGCCTCGGCCATGTTTCGCAGTGCGGCGCACGAGCAGGGCAAGACAACGGATACGCCAGACCCGACAAGGGATTTCGTCGCAAGGCTGGAACGCGAATTGGCCGGAACCGTTGGGGCCGCGACCGCACATGCGATGGTCGGACAGATCACCGGTGGCAGCACCTTAACGGTCGAAGATCTGATCGCTGTGGCGGACGAGACGGCACAGATTATGGAACATTCCGTACAACTTGAGGCAAAGTCGCGCGAGTTGTCCCAGACCGCGCGGGAATTACAAACGGTCAACGAGAAATTGACCGAGCTGAGCATCCAGAAAGACGGCTTTCTTAGCCAGGTCAGCCATGAATTGCGCACGCCCATGACCTCGATCCGGTCGTTCTCGGAAATCCTGCGCGAAGGCGAGGATTTGACCCAAGAGCAGTCGAAAAAATACTCGTCAATCATCGCTGAGGAAAGCATTCGCCTGACCAGATTGCTGGACGAAATCCTTGACCTTAGCGTGTTGGAAAACGGGCAGGTGACGCTGAAACGCGAAAAAGGCCGCCTGTCCGGGCTGATAGATCGCGCGATTTCGGCTTCAAGCCATGTCAGCGGGCTTGAACTGTCGATCCGCCGTAACCTCAGGGCCGAAAACGTCGACCTGACAACCGACCTTGATCGCCTGACGCAGGTGTTCATCAATCTGGTGTCCAACACGCGCAAATATTGCGATGCCCCGGCCCCTGAATTGCGGATCAAAGTGACCCAGAGGGTTGGTGATATTGTGTTGGATTTCATGGACAATGGCAGTGGGATCGCCGAAAAGCACCGCGAAATCGTGTTTGAAAAATTCTCTCGCCTGTCAGATGCTTCGGCTGCGGGCAGCGCCGGTTTGGGTTTGGCGATTAGCCGTGAAATTATGCGCAATCTCGGCGGGTCGATTGAATATCTGCCAGGTGGCACTGGCGCGACATTCAGGGTAATTATTCCGCGCGCCTAAGTGATGCTGGCGTAAAAAAATGCGGAAAAACCAGTCGTTTGGCGCGGTTGATAAATCTTTTGGTAAACCCCTTGGCGTTAAAATCTGATCTGAAACACCGATATATTGGTCAGGTTTGAATGGATAACGGGGCCGCTACCCTTCAGAAAATGTTAAGACCGATTGGGGGGGCAGCGGTCCCCACCCAGTCGCAGGCCGGGTTGTGTCTGGACGTCGCACTTGGCAAAACGGCGCGACAGATGTTTGATGTCGATGCCAGCATTGATGATCTTGTGCAAACAGATCAGTCGTTGCAAAGCCTTTTGGAAATGGCGCCAGCGCCGGGCTTGCAGGTGGTGGTGGACACGCCGGAAGGGCGCAAGGGGTTGCTGTGTCTTGACGGATTATTAATCAATGCCTTGGTGGAATTGATGACCGGCGCGTCAGACCGCGCGGTGTTTCGTGAGGCGCGCGTGCCAACCCTGATCGACACCGCGTTGTGCCGCGATTTTTGCCAAAGCCTGCTTGACGGTTTTCCCGAAGAAA
>JAJFIC010000107.1 GCA_021775315.1 Paracoccaceae bacterium | reverse complement strand
TTGGGGCAGGCAACCTGCCCGGAATGCTGGCGATGGGGTCCGAAGACCCGCATATGTTCCATCCAAATCAGGGCCTTGATCTGCTGGCCTTCTTTGCCGCCGCTTTTGAACGCACGATGCGCCGCTGGCTTGACTGATGATCTCAGCCGGGGCCGCAGCACTGATACAAGACTGGCTGGCCTCATTGCGCGCACTAAACGGTGCGGCTGATAAAACGCTTGAGGCTTACCAGCGTGATCTGTCGGGATTTCTGGGGTTTCTGACCGATCACCACGGTGAAATTGCCGCGAGATCCACCCTGAAATCCGTAGACCTGCGCGACATGCGGGCCTGGATGGCACGCGACCGGGCACGCGGCGTCTCAGCCCGGTCACTGGCGCGGTCTTTGTCCGCCGTCAAAGGGTTTTACCGCTGGCTGGGCGAGCGGGACAATTTTGAACCCACCGCCGTTTTGGCCACACGCGCCCCCAGATTTCAAAACAAATTGCCGCGCCCGGTTGCCGTAAAATCTGCACGCGCTTTGCTGGAAACGGTCGACATTCAGCACACTGAACCATGGATAGGCGCGCGCGACACGGCCGTGGTGACTTTGCTTTATGGCTGCGGCTTGCGCATTTCCGAAGCCTTGTCACTTAAGGCAAAAGACGCACCACTGGGCGAGGTGCTTCGCATCAAAGGCAAAGGCGGCAAAACCCGGCTTGTGCCGGTGATTGATCCGGCGCGGCGCGCGGTTGCGGCCTATCTGCGCCTGTGCCCCCATGCCCAAACTCCGGATGCGCCGCTGTTCCTTGGCGTCCGGGGCGGGGCGCTGAACCCACGCCAAATACAGCGTGTGATGGAACAGGCGCGCCTGCAACTCGGCTTGCCCGCCTCTGTCACCCCACACGCGATGCGCCATTCTTTTGCGTCACATCTGCTGGCGGCGGGCGGTGATCTCAGAACCATTCAGGAACTGCTCGGCCACGCCTCCTTGTCGACAACTCAGGCTTATACCGCAGTCGATCAGGCCCGCCTGATGGAGGTCTACACCGCCGCGCACCCCAAAGCCCGCGCCTGAAACGGCCCGGCACATCGACCATCCTGATGCCTTCTCTTTTTCCTGAAATATCCCCGCCGGAGGCATTATCACTTTGCTGCACCGCCAGTTTTAGACGCTTGGCCAACAGCGACTAGGCAAGCCCAAAAAACTCGTTTATGAAAGGCAAATGACGCCTAAAACCCGTGCCCTTGCTGTCCATCTTTTCACCGCCACCGGTGCCGTTTTCGCCATGCTGGCCATGCTGGCAGCGGTTGAGCATAAGTGGAGCCTGATGTACCTTTGGCTGGTGGTCGCGTTTATCGTCGACGGTATCGACGGCCCGCTTGCCCGAAAATACGAGGTCAAAACCCACGCCGCTGAATTTGACGGCGAGCTTTTGGACCTGATCATTGATTACCTGACCTATGTCTTCATCCCGGCCTTTGCCCTGTTTAGCAGCGGCTTGTTGCCGGATTGGACCGGTTGGGTCTGCATTCTGGTTATTACCTTTACCTCGGCGATGTATTTTGCCGACACACGCATGAAAACCAAGGATTACAGCTTTGCCGGGTTTCCCGGCTGCTGGAACATGGTGGTGCTGGTGCTGTTTGTGACCGAGCCGAATTTCTGGGTGATCCTTGGGATTGTGGTTGTAATCGCGGCCTCGATGTTCACCCGGCTGGAATTTGTCCACCCAGTGCGCACCAAACGCTGGCGGTCGCTGACATTGCCGGTGGCCTTTGCCTGGACATTCTTTGCCGGATGGGCCGCATGGCTTGACTTTGATCCCGGCCAATTGGTGATCGCCGCCCTTTCCATTACGTCGGGCTATTTGCTGTTTGCCGGAATTGCGATGCAGATAATTCCGCAAAAATCCCGGGCAGGTTGAAAAAGCGGCATCGTTTGTCGAAAAACTGATAGGTCCCGCACGCAAACCGCCGCAAGGTCAACAAAACCTGAAAGCCCGGCAACAAAATGCGCCTGATTATCACTTTCGCCGCTTTGTTCCTGTCTGCGGTGCTGTTGCAGCTTAGTTCGGGCGGCGTTGGTCCACTGGACGCCTTGTCCGGCCTGCAAGAAGGTTTCACCACAACACAGGTCGGCATCCTTGGCTCGGCGCATTTCTTCGGCTTTTTTCTTGGCTGTTGGTGGTCACCCCGCCTGATGGGCACAGTCGGACATTCCCGAGCATTCGCCGTGTTCACCTCGCTTGGGGCGATTGGCATTCTTTCGCATATGATGCTGATCCACCCGACCGCTTGGGCGATGATGCGTGTCATGACCGGGCTGTGTGTCGCGGGTTGTTATACGGTGATCGAGGCATGGATGCATGCCAAATTGACGAATGAAAACCGTGGCAAGGCCATGGGTGCTTACCGCTTTGTTGATATGGGCGGGTCACTGGCGGCGCAGATGATGATTTCGATCCTCACGCCCGCATCTTATATGTCATACAACCTGCTGGCGATCCTGTGCTGTGCCTCGCTTTTGCCGCTGGCCATGACGAAATCCAGCCCGCCGGAAACCCCCAAAGCCCCACGCCTGCGCCCGATGATGGCGGTGCGCATGTCCCCGTTAGCTGCGGCTGGTGTGGTGACGGCGGGCCTGACGAATGCGGCCTTTCGTATGGTCGGGCCGATTTACGGGCTTGAGGTCGGGTTAAACGCCGATCAGATCGCGCTGTTTTTGGCAAGTTTCGTGCTGGGCGGGGCGTTGGTCCAATATCCGATTGGCTGGCTGGCAGACAAATACGACCGACGCTGGGTGATGATCTGGCTGTCAATTGCGGCCATCGCGATCAGCCTTGGCACCACGATCGTCGGCAGCAGTTCGCAGTCGGTCATTTTCGGGGCCGCCATCCTTTTCGGCGTAACGACGTTCCCGATCTTTTCGGTGGCAACGGCGCACGGCAATGATTTTGCCCGGCCGGATCAGATGGTCGAACTGAGCGCCAGCTTCATGTTCCTTTATGCCCTCGGCGCCATCGCCAGCCCGCTGATTTCGTCCAATCTGATCCAGACCTTTGGCCCTGCGGCATTGTTTGTGTTCATCGCCTGCGCCCATGTGGTTCTGGTCGCCTTCAGCCTGCTGCGGATGCGCGTGCGTGAAACGGTCGAGGATCGCACCAGCTATGCCTACACGCCGCGCACCAGTTTCGTGCTCGGCTCGATCCTGCGCCGCCGCCGTATGCCAACAGCCGCAAAGCCGGAAGCGCCTGCTGAAACGCCATCCAAGCCTGACGCTCCAAATGGTTCTTAGCCTTTGACGAATTGCGGCACCAAAACCGCGCCGCCTTTTCAGATTGCTCTCTGGTCCTTGGGCGGTGGCTGCGCTAAAGATCGGCCAACAGACTTAAAAGGCGCGACATGGCACGTATACTTATCACCTCGGCAATTCCTTATATCAATGGGATCAAGCATCTGGGCAATCTGGTCGGCAGTCAGCTGCCTGCTGACGCTTATGCAAGGTTCATGCGCGCGCGCGGCAACGAGGTCATGTTCATCTGCGCCACGGACGAACACGGCACTCCGGCAGAGCTGGCAGCGGCGAAATCGGGCCAGCCAGTCGATGAATTTTGTGCCGCGATGTGGCAAGTACAAAAAGACCTTGGCGATGGTTTCCGCCTGTCATTCGACCATTTTGGCCGCTCATCGTCAGCACGAAACCACAAATTGACGCAATATTTCGCAGGCAAGCTGAACGACGCCGGCCTGATCGAAGAAGTCACTGAAAAGCAGGTTTATTCCCATGCAGACGGGCGGTTTCTGCCGGATCGCTATATCGAAGGCACCTGCCCCAATTGCGGGTATGAAAACGCCCGGGGCGATCAATGCGAAAACTGCACCAAGCAGTTGGACCCGACCGACCTGATCAACCCACGCTCGGCGGTTACAGGCTCGACCGATCTGGAGGTACGCGAAACCCGGCATTTATACCTGCGCCAATCACAAATGCGACAAAAGCTTGAGGCGTGGATCGACAGCAAAAAGGACTGGCCGATCCTGACCACATCAATTGCCAAGAAATGGCTGAACGATGGCGACGGCTTGCGCGACCGTGGCATCACCCGTGATCTGGACTGGGGTGTTCCCGTTAAAGACGGCGAACAGGACTGGCCGGGGATGGAGGGCAAGGTGTTCTATGTCTGGTTCGACGCGCCGATTGAATATATCGCCGCCACCGCCGAATGGGCCGACGCCAACAACAAACCCGACGCGGATTGGCAACGCTGGTGGCGCACTGACATGGGTGCGGATGACGTGCGCTATGTGCAGTTCATGGGCAAAGACAACGTGCCGTTTCACACGCTCAGCTTTCCGGCGACCATCATGGGGTCGGGCGAGCCGTGGAAGCTGGTCGACTATATCAAATCCTTCAACTTCCTGAATTACGACGGCGGGCAGTTTTCAACCTCGCAGGGCCGTGGCGTTTTCATGGATCAGGCGTTAGAGATTCTGCCATCGGATTACTGGCGCTGGTGGCTGCTAAGCCATGTGCCGGAAAATTCAGACAGCGAATTTACCTGGGAAAACTTTCAGGCCAGCGTCAACAAAGATCTGGCGGATGTCTTGGGCAATTTCGTATCACGCGTCACCAAATTCTGCCGCTCGAAATTTGGCGAAGTGGTGCCGGATGGCGGCGTTTATGGCGCAGCCGAAGCCGAAGTCACAGCCGAAATCGCCAGCCGACTGAAAGCCTATGAAACCCATATGGAGGCGATTGAGCTGCGTAAAGCAACCACCGAATTGCGCGCCATCTGGGTTGCAGGCAATGAATATCTGCAAAAGGCGGCCCCCTGGGCAATGTTCAAAACCGACCCGGATACCGCCGCTGCCACTGTGCGGTTCGCGCTGAACCTGATCCGGCTTTATGCCGTGCTGTCACAACCGTTCATTCCGGATGCGTCCAAATCCATGCTGGACGCGATGCATGTCGATAGCGCTGACTGGCCTGATGATCTGACCGCCGCACTGGCCGCGTTACCGGCGGGTCACACGTTCGAGGTGCCCGAGGTGCTGTTTGCCAAAATCACAGACGAGGCCCGCGCCGAAATGGAAGCCCGCTTTGCCGGGCAGGTCTAGCACCTTCACAATGCCGTGGCCTAGCCGCGCCGTTGCTTGACGCAAGACCGCTGAGCGATCAATCTTGGCCGCATGCGTATTGTCGTCTTGTGCCTTTTATTTCCGACATTCCTTTGGGCCGAAACCTGCCCTGAGTTGCGTGAGCGCACGGCTGAAAAAGCAAAACTGATGGAGGATGTGCGCCTCGCCCCTGATTACATGACATCACGGGTTGCAGCCCATGCGCTGTGGCAATTCTGGGCACTGGCACCGGATGACAAATCGCAACAATTGCTTGACCAAGGCATGGCCCGGCGCGGCTCTTTCGACTTTAATGCGGCAGCAAATGCGTTTGATGCGTTGATAGAATACTGCCCGTTATACGCCGAAGGTTATAACCAGCGCGCCTTTGTCAGTTTTCTGCGCGAAGATTACGCCGTGGCCCTTGGCCATCTTGAAAAGACCATTGAACTGGCGCCTGACCATATCGCAGCCCTTGCCGGGCTGGCCTTGACGCTCGATCGGTTGGGGCGCAGCAAAGCGTCGCAACAAATTCTGCGCCGCGCCTTGCAGCTAAACCCATGGCTGCCG
Source organism: Paracoccaceae bacterium (assembly GCA_021775315.1). Lineage (GTDB taxonomy): Bacteria > Pseudomonadota > Alphaproteobacteria > Rhodobacterales > Rhodobacteraceae > UBA5972. Next base: position 36,740 of record JAJFIC010000107.1, on the reverse strand, counting down.
GAGCGCGCCATGTTGATCGAACCAAAGGGTGAAGACCTGTGATCGTTATTCAAAAACGCGATTGGTTTTCTGCCAGCGGCAATTGTCAAATTCTGTAAATTCCAGCAGCGTTTCCAACTGACCGGGACGGGTCAGGCGGCTGCACCCTTCAAGCGCATCGACGTCGGCGAAAACCCCGACCAGCGCCTTTTGTGCCGAGCTTTCAGCTTTCATACACAATTGCCCGCCGTTGTCGGCCACTTGCGAAATCCGCTGCGTATCCAGATCATCCACAACCAGAACAAGGGCTTGCCCTGACTGGTTGAAAACGCAAATGGGCGCGCTGGCGGCCGGAAATCCCGCTAAAACCAACACGCCCATCAACAATAATCGTGAAACAATCAATCGCTTGAGGTTTCTTCTTCTGTCTCTTCTGACTCTTCGGCCTCTTCAACAGATGGCGTGGAAAATGTCCCGACATAAGCCGCAACATTCATCCGATCATCCTCTTTCTTGACCTTCAGCGACATTTTCGACTTGGCAGCCGTGTCATCCAGATATTCCTGCAAGAATTTTTTCGGGTTTTCGACATAGTCTGCAACCAATGCTTCGTCCCAGACCAGACCAGCCTCGCCTGCGGCAATCATATGCTTGCCATATTTGTAACCCTCAGCCGTGCCTGCAACCCTGCCCATGACGTCGTTCAGGTCCGGGCCAGTGCGGTGCTTGGCACCTTCACCGACCATGTGGCAGGCCTTGCATTTCTTAAAGACCTTTTCACCAGCCACCGCATCGCCGCCATGGCTGTCGGCAAATGCTGCCGGAGCAACCAGAATTGCGGCTGCGACTACAGCCAGATTTTTTAATGCAAAACGCATTGAATTTCCTTTCGATTCTCTTTTCATCATCTTCCAGCTAACGCCCAGAGATTACATTACACAATCGCTCACATTATGCTCACGCTGCCTGACGTCTTATGACACCAAGGTGAACAATTGTTGAGGGACTGTGACCTCTGTTTCTGCCAGTTGGGGGGGACCAAACACTTAAGACAGGAATCATGGAATATGACATATTTACACATCCGGCCAGCAGCCATTGCATTTGCGCTTTGTGCAAGTCTTGGATCGGCGGCCAACGCACAGGATATGGCCCCCTTCGGAAGCGACCACGACGCGGGTTATGCAAAACAAATCTGGGCCGTGATGCAGGAACAAAGGCTCGCCGGGCCGAATTCGATTTTCTCGTTCCCTTATGAAGGGACAGACCCGCATGGCATGATGCTTGAGACCTTCTATTCCAAGGCCACGATCGAAGGACATACCGGCGATCTGGTGATCAAACGCAATTACGGCCCCGTTGGCGTAACAGCAGACGAAGTGATGGCAGACCCCGCTGCGCATCTGGGGGCAATCACCGTGATGTTCCGCCGCGAGGCCGGGTATGACGCGGACAACAAAAATTGGTTCTGGGTGAAATACCTGCCCGACGGATCACTTGACAAAAACCCCAAAGGCATGCGCTTGGCCGGCAAAGTCGCCAACGGCATGGATGCAGGTTGCATCGCTTGTCATACTGGCGCGGACGGCGATGATTACGTCTTTACCTCGAACGCTTACAAATAATCGGGCCTTTGCTGGTGGCGCCGCTCTTTCGCAATGAAAGGGCGGTGTTTTGCGTTCAAATCACCAACAGCCGCTTTACAAACCTTCCCCAATGGATATGGTCCCCCTGCCCTGCCCATGCGGTAAATTCCACAGTAACAAGGCCCTAAGCCTTGGCCGTTGAAACAGTCTGACCAAGTGGTGCAAGGCAGCGTGTAAAAGAACGGTTTTTCCGCCCTTCGGCTTGGAAACCTAAAGCGCCGGTTGCGGGCGTGATGGAATGGTAGACATACCAGACTTAAAATCTGTTGGGCCTTGTGCCCGTGTGGGTTCGACTCCCACCGCCCGCACCAACTAACGAAATATTGACACTTAAAATCGACATCTAGCAGATAGTGGACTGTCCCACTTCTGTCCCTTTTTGCGACATCAGGTTAGGCCCGGTCGCATTTAGCACAGGAAATCGGCCACCATACCAACGGGGCTCAACGCTTTTGAGTATTGCAACCTTCGCGGCGCGTTTAATTCTGGCTACAGGTGACAGATTGCATACCCACGATACAACCAAGCGTGCCGTCGGGATTATTGGCCGGTCGGGTGTTTCCGATGCAGTCATAGACAATCTTCCCACATGTCAGGAAACAACCGTCTTGATGGCCCGCGATTGAGTTTTCATATTTTCTCATTGCATGTCCGATGCAGGCCGATTGGTTCGATGACGCCTCAAAACAGGTGCCCACATCACGAACCAGTCCAATGCCAGCCACACCACAGGTGGCACCAACGCCACCTCCGACCCGTGTCAGAGTGCCATAAACAACGGCAGAACCGGATACAATTTCCTCAAAATACGCACTGTTTGTACCGGAGAGCGTTAAACGGGCATTCAAGCCCCCAAGGCATTTTTCCTGGCCAAAGGTCAAACTCTCTGCATATAGGTTTTGACTTCCATCACCAGAAATCAAAGATAAGTTGCCGCCGCAAGGATATCGACGATACTCAACCGTTCCAGAAGAACCATTTGCCGAAATCTCGACCGCAACAACGTAAGTACCGGAATTTTGTTCGGTAACAGTCCCAACCCATTTTCCGGCCAGTGGCGCATCAGCATGCGCAATCGTCGATGTCAGAACGGCAATTGCTGTTATGATATGGCGAACCGACTGCAGTGAAAGTTTCAACTTCATATCGAAATTCCTCCCTACATTTTCAGCATATCACGAAAACCCCTCTGTGTCTTCTTTGCGGATAAAACCGAGGTATACTTGCAAGCCAGTAACTAGGACCGGAACCGAAAATACTCTGGTATTTACTCTAGCGCGGTGCCCCAGCAACCAGGTTAGCGTGGCATCAACATACCCTCTTTCGGCAGGATTTTCTGGATATGGGCGATGCTGGCAAGGCTGTTTTTGCTTGTGCCTGCCGGTTGCACGAAAAACCCGTCGGTGGTGCGCACCACATGGGTTGGCAAATAGGAATATCCTTTGACCGCCAGTTTCTTGCTCATGCCGCGTCCGGTTGCGGCCCCCTTTGCCCGGCCGAGAACCAGATAAAGCACAACCGAACTGCGCCGGGCAAGCGAGCCTTGTCCGGAAATGAAGTTACCAAGCGAATAGGCAATAAACCCCTTACGACCATCAGCGCTGGTGTAGTTTTCAAACGGTTGCAGCACATGCGGATGGGTGCCGATCACCGCAGTCGCCCCCGCCTCTAACGCCAGGCGGCCCAGCTTTTTCTGCCTTGGCGTTGGCGCGTGACGGTATTCGCGGCCCCAATGCGGTGTGAACATAACCGCGTGGATATCGCGGCGCTTAGCAAGGGCGGCGATGGTCGCCAGCACCTCTTTTTGCTGCTTAAAGCAGAACAGCACCTGACCGTAGTGGTCCACTATTTCATTGGTGCCATAGGTGCAGGCCAGCCAGGCGATTTTGTAATTCTGCCCACCTTTGCTGACCCGCGTGATCGTATACCACGGCGCGGTCAAATCCTTGGTGTGGCGTGTGCCGGTGAAGGGCATCTTTGCCGCCTTCAAAGCCTCAATCGAGCGATCAATGCCGCGCCACCTGCGGTCAAGCGAGTGGTTGTTCGCCGTCTGCACCACATCCACCCCGGCCTTTTTCAAGGCCATCGCCAGCGACGGATGGGCGTTAAACTGTGGATACCCGGTGAAAACCCTGCCGTCATAGCGCGACTTTGGCACAGCGACCTCTTTACCGGTGTTGATCAGATTGGCCGCGATAGGCACTTCAAGGTTGGCAAACGTGACGTCGGCATGCGAAAGGGCCGCGGCAATACGGGAAAACTGGCTGGAAAACCCCTCGGGCTTGCCGGCGGCATCCCGTTGCAATGTGTTGTGCATCAGAACATCACCCACAGCCGCCAACAGGATGGTGCCGGATTTCTTGGGTGGCAATTTGATCTTGGTCATCTGTGGTTTTTTTCCCGAAACAGTTATCAGATCGGCCGCCCCAACACTGGGCACCGACAAGGCCAAAACAGCCAATGTTGCCATCAGGCAGACAGTTTTCCTGAGGCCAGCATTTGACACAGGTTCATCCCTTCATCTCAAAACCCTCTCACACGGCATCCGGCGTGTTTTCCGGCTGTTACGCATCGCGGATTTTGCAGCGATCATAGAAAGCAACTGCACCAGTATACAAGAAAAGACCGCCCCCCGGGGCAATTGCGCTTTCCTACCTGTACCTAACCTGCACAAACGAACCCGGATACAACAGCGATTTTCACATGGGTACAGCGCCTTAAAACACAGTGAAAACAGGCCGCTAGACAGTTTTTGAACGGCCTTTGATCAAATCTCATTAGCCCTTTTTGTCGTGTTTGATCTTTTCTTGGCGTCCTCCAGCCAATAAGACTGTCCATGGTCGACTGAAATTCCCCGGACAGGTTGTGAAGTGTGAACACGATAACGAGCGGCTTTTGTGGCGCGTTGAGCCCCTATCAACAAGCGATTGTGACGGCCGAAAGGCTGGAACCCGGCTTGCCGGTATTCACAAATGTTGCTTGCTGGAACCTGCACGGACCGCTTGATCTGACCGCGTTTCAGCTCGCGTTTGCGGACCTCGTTGATCGCCATGATGCCTTTGCGATGCACTTGCGGTCCGTCAATGGCGCGCTGAAACCGGAATTTGCGGCCTCTGTCACAGCCTCTGTCAATTCGGTCAAAATTGCCGGTGAAACACTTGATCTGCAAAACAAAGCCCTTGAACAGGCCATCACCAATATCGCTTTGACCCCGATTGATCTGACGGATAACGCGCTTTGGCGGGCACGGCTGTTCAGGCATAGAACGCAGCACCATGTTTTCTGCCTGTCGATGCATCATCTGATCTGTGACGAAAAAAGCTTTCAAATCATCGGGCGGGATTTGCACGCCTTTTATCAAAAACATACCCGTCAGATGGCGCCGGACCTGCCCGAAATTGGCGACTTTTCTGGGTATCTGGCCGGGCAGAAATCACGCCAAACCACCGCGCGGGTCACACCGTCAGCGCCTGCTTGGCCGATGCCCCAGACCACCGGTTTGCCTGCGGATAGAGCCACCCAAACTGTCCGCATCACCAAAAAAATCGCCACTCGCATTCTTGCAGAGATTCGCAAAACTGCCCAAGCCAGCAATGTGGCCCCCGTCACCGTTTGGGCCGCCAGCTATCAACTGCTGTTGGCAAGATTTTGCGATCAGGCTGACCCTTGCATCAGTGTCTCGATCCCCGACCGCCCAACACAAGCAGTCCAAAGCATTGTCGGCCCAATGCTGCATAGCTTTGATCTGACAAGCGATATTACCGAGCATGGGCAATTCAATTCCCTGATGGCTGCGGCGCAATCCAGCCTTAGCGATTGCAAAACAAGCGCCCCCTACACACCCAACCTTAGCAAAGCCACGATCTCGTATCACGACGCCACCGATCTTGATGATTTCGCAGGCCAAGATGGCAGATTGCGCTTTGAAATGCGCCCACCACCACAACGCCCCATGTCAGCAGATTTGCATCTTGGCATCCGTCATATTGACGATGGGGCCGAGGTGGTTTTTGAGGCCCGTAAGGCACTGTTCAGCCACGACCTGCTTGAAACCATCGCAGACGCATACAAGCGCATTCTGCACCAAATCACAGACGATCCCAATGTCGCCCTGACGCGCCTAAGCCTTTGTAATGAGGCTGAAACGACCCGGCAGGCGCTGAAAATTCTGGCAAGCGAGCAGACGCCAACGAGTCGAGCCGAACACTTGGAACATGATCCGCTTGTCGCGATCTGGGCAGAGATCCTGCACCCCGCAGTACCGACCGAAAGTTCTGACTTTTTCGGGCTGGGCGGCACCTCGCTATCTGCCGTGCGGATGATAACGCGGGTTGAAAAGCAGTTTCAATGTGCCGTCAGTATGGTGGAATTCCTGTCTGACGCCCGGTTAAGCACGCTGCGCGCGCAAATAGATCGGGCCTTGCCAAACCGTTCGGTCGCCGAACGCAGCGCGCAGCATTTGGTAAAGCTTTCGGCAGGTGACGACGCTCTGCCGCCTCTGATTTGCCTGCCCGGTGTCACCGGCGACATCGCCTGGGCGGATCAACTGATCACCAATTGGGGTGGGAAGAACACGGTTTACGGCCTGTCTTTTGAGCGACAGGGCGACCCTGATTGGTTTCCGAACGATCTAAATGCGCTGATTGATGATTTCCTGACCGACCTCAAGACAGCATTTCCCGACCAACCGATTGATCTGGCGGGCTTTTCATTGGGCGGCAGCCTTGCCCACGCGCTGGCGGCGGGGATCAGTCGCGCCGGGTTGCGCATCGGTAAGGTTTTCATTCTGGATACATCGTCTGATTTTCTGAACTTTGCACCGTTGAAAGATCACGATCCGACCCACATCCTGAGCCATACAAGGTCGCTGGTTCTGCACCACGAATACACGCCGATTACGGCCGACATCCATTACGTCCGCTGCCTGCGTGATTTTGCCTTTCCGACCGCCCGGATGGCCGCGGATTGGCAACATCTGACGCATGGCCAATTGTTCATATACAATCTGGATACACACCACGCAAACGCAATTCATGCGCCTTGGATTGGGCGGATTGAACAGATCATCCGGGCCGACAAACATTCATCCGTCAGCCCTGACAAAATCCTGCCCGGAACCCCGAACTCATCTATTTACAATACCCGCCTCATGGCACGCCGCGCCGCGCGGATTGGCGATCTGACCTCTGCGATTGAGCTGTTCGAGCCGTTGTTGGCGTCTTTTGAGGTCGCGCCGGAATGGCTGATTGTGTCTCTGATCCGGCTCTATGATCGACTGGATCAACCGCAAAAAGCCCATGCGCTGGTGAAAGACACCCCTGCGAATGCGGCAACTCCGCTGATCTGGTATGAATTGTCGCTGATCCTGAAAGACCGAAAAAACCAGATTGCCTGCCTGACAAATTTAATGACGGCCTCGGGGCCAAGGATGGTGGGCGGCATTAAGCTGGTCAAAACCCTTTGGAAAAACGGCCAGCGCAAACGCGCCCGCGATCTGGCGGCGCAAATATATGCCTCACCCCCGGCCCGGTCCGCTGGTGCCATGTGCCAATCCTTCATCCTGAACATGCAGGGCGATACTGCAGGGGCGGCCGAATGGGCCTTGCGCGCCGTGCAAGACCCAGAATGTGCGATGCGGTATTTTCCGACCGCCGCACAACAGATGATAAACTGCGGCGAACTGGATACAGCCCGCACGATCATCACACTCGGCCTGCGCCTATTCCCGCAAAGCGGTCGTCTGCTGACCGTGCAAAAGCTGTTGGAAGACGCGGAAAACGCCAAACCCGTACCTATAGCAGACGCACCTGCCCCTGTGCCTTAAAGCTCCAGAATAGTCGCGCCAGTGGTTTTGCGCGCCTCCAATGCATCATGCGCCGCAGCCACGTCCGCCAGCGCAAACCGCTGGTCGATGCGAATTTCAACCGCGCCGGACAGCACCCGATCAAACAATGCCTTTGCCATCTGCTGGCAAGCCTCATGGTCTGCAATATGCGTGAACAAAGTCGGGCGCGTCAGTTTCAGCGACCCCTTCGCCCCTAAGATGCCAATGTTAACCGGATCAACAGGGCCAGATGCGTTGCCAAAGCTGATCATCATTCCAAGGGGTTTCAGGCAATCGAGCGAGCCTTCAAACGTGTCTTTCCCGACCGAATCCATCACCACATCAACACCCTTACCGCCGGTTATTTCCTTTACACGCGCAGCGAAATCCTCGGTCCGGTAGTTGACCGTGTGGTTGGCACCATGGGCCGCCGCCAAAGCACATTTTTCGTCACTGCCAGCGGTTGCAATCAACGTGATACCCGCCGCCCGCGCCCATTGGCAGGCGATCAGGCCAACGCCACCCGCCGCCGCATGAAACAGCACGGTATCGCCTTTGTTCAACGGCGTTGTGCGGTGAAACAGGTATTGAACGGTCAAACCTTTCAACATCATCGCCGCACCCTGCTCAAACGTGATGCCATCAGGCAGCGGACAAATCTGCGCCGCTGGCATAACCCGCGCATCGCAATAAGCCCCCGGTGGCATAGACGCATACGCCGCGCGGTCGCCGACCTTGAGATGGGTAACACCGGCACCAACAGCCTCAATAATCCCGGCGGCTTCCATGCCAAGCGCGGTCGGCAGGGGCAACGGATAAAGGCCGGAACGCTGGTAAACGTCGATGAAGTTCAAACCGCAAGCCTTGTGACGGATGCGCACCTCGCCAGGGCCGGGTTCACCCACGTCACGCTCGACAATCTGCATTGCGTCAGAGCCACCGAATTCTTCAATGATTACCGTGCGTGTCATGACAATTTCCTTTTTGCGGATTTTGATATTGCGGGGGCGATGCTAACCCTGTTTCATGTCCGGTGAAATCACTATTCCGCTCAAAGGCGCATGACGTGGCAAAAGACGTGTTCAGCTTTCATGATATTCTGGCCGCTCCCGGCATCGTGCCTTTTGCCCATCGTGGCGCTGGCGACCATGCGCCGGAAAACACATTTGCGGCGTTTCAGGCGGCGGTTGACCTTGGGTATCCCTGTCTTGAAACAGATATTCAGACATCAGCCCAAGGCACGCCATATGTGTTTCATGACGCCACGCTTGGCCGCCTGACCGGGGAAACCGCGAAAATCGGCGATCTGGCGGATAAGGATTTGGACAGTCTGACGATCAATGGCAACCACGCGATCCCTAAACTGTCTGATCTTTTCGAGGCCTTTCCCGACGCCCTTTTTAATCTTGACGCCAAGACAGGACCAGCAACCGCACCGATGGCGCACCTGATCCAGCGGATGAACAAAACGTCACAAGTCTGTATCGGCTCGTTCAGCGATGGGCGGATCAAGGCGGTTCTGGACATTTTGGGCCCGGACACCTGTCACAGCATCGGCGTATCTAATTCTGTACGGTTTTATCTGGCGGCGCAAGCTGGGCTGAAAATGCGGCTTGGCGCGCATTGTGTGCAATTTCCAATGCGCCAATATGGCGTCAATCTGGTGACGCCTAAAACGGTCGCTTACGCCCATCGTTGCGGGTTGAAAATGCATGTCTGGACTGTGAATGATCCGCAAACGATCCGGCTTTTGTTCGACCTTGGCGTCGACGGCATCATGACCGACAGTTGCAGCATGTTGAAAGCTGAAATGGCGGACAAAGGTCTGTGGCCAACCGATGCACAGCATCAATAGCCGCTTTTCTGGCCATTATGGGCTGCAAAACACCTGACCCACCGGGATCTCGCCGATGCCATCCCTATCGCGCGTAACAAACAAGGCTTGCAGCCCTTTGGCCCGCGCCAATGCCGGGCCAGCAACATCACCCATAACCATCAGCGCCGTGGCCCATGCATCGGCCTCCATGCAACTTTCAGCTATGACCGAAACTGACGCGACCCGGTTCTTAAGCGGGCCACCTGACTGGCGGTCCATCGTGTGTGACAGGCGGATATCCCCGACGTCAATCCAATGGCGGTAATCGCCTGACGTGGCAATCGCCGCGTCTTCCAGCGCGATAACACCCAGCGGTGCGCGATTGGCATAATCCGGTTTTTCAATCGCCACTGACCAGGGTGCATCTGCGGTTTTCTGACCGCTGGCCCTAAGTTCACCGTCCAGACTGACCAAAGCGTTCTTAATGCCAAATCCATGCAAGCACCGCATCATTTCATCAACGCCAAAGCCCTTTGCGATGCCGGACAGGTCCAACTGAACCGGTTCCAAGCGGCGCGCGCGCAACCCCTCACTGTCCAACTCAACCGCTTCAAAGGCCGGTGTCTGAACTTTACCAAGCCGGGTTTTGATCGCCAGCGCATCAGGCATTTGGCCCACGGCCCCGAACCCCCAGACATTGGTCAAATCCCCCAAGGCGATGTCAAACGCCCCGTTTGTGACGCGCCCAATGTCCAGCGCGCAACCCAGAACCCGCATCAATTCGCGTGGAATTTCAACCCATTGCCCAACTGGTGCGCCGTTCAACCGCATCAGGTCTGAGCGTGGCTTCCACGTCGACATCTGCGCATCGACCCGGTCCACGGCTGCAAACAATGCAGCATCAAGGTCGGAAAGATCAGTGTTCGGGGGCGCCAGAAAGGTTGCAGAATACCGCGTTCCCATCGTTGCGCCATTGATCACACTAAGGGCCGGATCATCCACTTTGGCCTCAATAGACATCTTCAAGATACCTTCCTTCTGCCTTCAACACCGCCGCATTCAGACCGGTTGGGGCCAATGCCGCATCAATGGCCTCCATCACGCCGCGCGCCATATCACGCCCGCCGCACACCATGATCTGCGCCCCGTCGGCCAGCAAAGCTCGCAAAGCAACGGCGTCCGCCGTGATACGGTTTTGCACGTAAGCCGCGTCTGTTATCCGTGAAAAGGCCAGATTGGCGGTGTGCAGGCGTTTGTCTTGCAACCATGATTTGATCTCACCCTCGTACAAATAATCCGACTTTGGATCGCGGCCACCAAAATAAAGATGCATTGGGCGGGCTTTGCGATTGGCGCGAATGAACCCCGCCAGCGGGCCGATCCCGGTTCCTGCACCCACCAAAATCACTGGGGCGCGACCCTTGGCCGGACGAAAATCAGGGTTAGGCTTGATAAACGCGTCGATCCGATCCCCGGTACGCAAACCATGCAGGAATTCCGAGCACAGACCACCGGGATGCTTGCGCACACAAATCTCAAGCACACCTTCGCTGCTGGCCGAAGCCAAAGAATAGAACCGAGGCATATCGCTGCCCGGTGGCAAAATGCCGACCAGATCACCAGCTTTGAACTTTGGCAAGCGGCGGGCAAACAGGCGCGTCCATAGGCTGCTTTGACGGGCTTGCGGCACAGCAAAGGAAAAGATCGTCGTGGGGGCCTGAACCTCGGCACCAAAATCCTGACGGTCCAGCAATTCCAGAGTGTTGGTCTTGGCGCGCTCCGGGCTGTGCACAAGATCGAGGTTGATCCCCATCGCCGCCCCGACATCATCACCCCAACGGGCAAACTCCTGGGCAGATTGGCGATCAATCCGGTCCATTGGCAGCAGGGTTTCCCAACCGTCTTGGGCCAGCGCCTCGTTCACATCATCGGCAAACTGGCAAAACTTGGGGAACTGACGATCGCCGAAGCCCAGCACCGCAACCGGATAATCCGGGGCCGAGGGGGATTCCGCCAGACGTTTAAGAAAGGCATTGGCCGTCGCCGGGGCAGCGCCATCGCCATAAGTGGCCGCCAGAATGAACATGCGTTCCGCTTTGGCATAACCGGGTTTCAGCCGGTTCATCGGCGCGGTGTGTACCGCAAACCCTTGGGCGTTCAGGGCATCGTGCAAGGTCTTGGCAAACCCCCATGTGCTGTTGCCTTCGCTGCCGACAAGGATGATCGTATCTGCGGATTTGGCCAGGGCATTATGGGCAATTTTTGGGGCCGCGCGGCGCGCACGCCACCAGATCACGGTGCCGGTAATCGACATGACAGGCACGATTGCCGCGGCCAGTCCAAGCACCAGACCCAACCACCACAGGCCCTGCCCGGTATGCAACATAAAGATAAACTCATAAACGTTACGCGTGGTATCATTGGGCAGATAGCTTAACATCTGACCGGTCGATTGGTCGATATAGCCCGAACCCGTCGCCGAAGTGATGGCAAAAACATCGCTTGGGTCATCGGCATATGGAAAGGTCAATTCGCGCAGGTCAGCCACCGGGATTGCCTGCAAATCGGCAATGTCAGCGACGCTCATTGTCACGCCGCCATTGACGTTGCGCGGAAACACAGGTTCCGCACTTAACCCGTCGGGAATGAACCCGAAATTGGCCAGCGACATGTAAATCGCCGTGGCGGCAGACAAAACAAAAGCCGCCACCGCAATGCGTCCGGTTTCCACATGCAGGCGCTGGGTGCCGTTGCCGCGAACCCGGCCCGTCAGTTTACGCCAGCCGCCCAGCCGTTTGGCCGTAAGCGACAGCCCCGAATAGCTGAGGATCAGCATCGCCAACGCCCCCAAACCAGCAAGCGCGCGGCCGGTTTCATCCAGAAAAAGCGAGCGGTGCAAATTGGTCATCCAACGCTGAAACCCGGATTTCGAGTATTCAGCGACCTTGTCAATCGTCACCGGATCAATGACATCAGCCCCCGGCAGATCGTCCCTGAAGTAATAGACAACAATTTTACCAGACGGCTTGCGCACGATCTGTTCAACACCGGGGTAGCGATCAACCACTGCCCCGGCCAGTTCTGCAACGTTGATTTCCGCGCTGGCAGATGTCGGCACGCCAGCCCGCTCAACCGCGGGTAAAACCGACAGAACAGCACCGCTGGTCGCCAGAACAACGATAAGAAGCCCTGCAATCAGGCCTGGAATTTTGTGAAACTGACGAAGCATCGGCACTGTCCTGTCTGGAAATTATTTTTTGAAATTGAAAGCTTTGATGTAACGGCGACCTTTGAAGGATTTGCCGATATTGTTGCTATCCAGCGGCACGACGACCTCGGACGGGCTGTCGCGCATATCTTCAACAGAGGCATCAATATGCAAGTTATATCCGGCATCAAACAGCGCGTCGGCCAGATCAACCGTAACCGTCAGGGTTTTTCCTGCACCGACACTGGCCCCGGTTATGCCGTTGATATCAGCCTTATTTCCGCCGCTGGCGCGGGTCCAATCGCTGAGATGTTTGTAGTATTTCGATTTTCCGCCGGACATCCAAAGCGTGCCTTTGTAAGCGCCATTGGCATCCGTCAGATACAGCGCCAGATAGGCTCCGTCGCCGCCATAGCGTTTCAGCTGGGTGGTCAGGGTAACAGGTTTCGCCTGCACCATTGCGGGCAGGCTAAGTGCGGTGGCAATGGCCAGTGCGGTTGCGATCTTTTTCATAAGTTGCGTCCTTGTCTTGGTTGGTATGGTGCCAATATGGCGGCGGGAACTGACCGCTTCCTGACGTTTGGCGAAAAACTGCTTCAGGTTGCTGTCAGTTTGGCGATCAATCTGGCGTGGCTTTGGGTTGTGCGCCAAAGTCATGCCCGCCAAACGAAAACACCCCGCCGGAACGGGGTGCTTGACCGGTGACACGGGCAAGTGCGCCTTTGATCACTGGTGGGGTTCGTTCAGGCGATATCTTTTGGCCCGGCCTTGCGTTTTTTGCCCGTAACCATCGACCGCGCCAGGTTTTCCTGATGCCGCCAAGTGGCCCAGAACACCCCGACCACATGGGCGATCACGAGCGCCAACAGCAGGCTGGCGATCATCTCGTGACCTTCTTCAACCAAATCCATTTTGGCATATTGCGGCAGGGTCAGCAGCCAGCCGGTCCAGGCGGTTGCCGCCATTCCGGCCAGCAGCGCAAGGATCATCAAAGCGCCCGCCGGGTTGTGACCAACATACCGCTTTTCACGTCCCGCAAGCATCGCCCGAAGGTAAGCCAACACACTGCGCGGTGATTTCACAAATTGGCTGAACCGGGCATAGCGCGGCCCGATCAGGCCCCAAATCAGGCGAAACCCGATCAAAGCGGCGGCGGCGTATCCGGCCCATTCATGCAGGTCCTCCAAACCTTCGGCAGTCACCCAAGCGATTGCGAAACTGGCCACAAGACCCCAGTGGAAAACGCGGATCAGCGGATCCCAAACACGTATCATCAATCCGTCACCCTGACATTTGGCTTGTCGTCATCATCATCATCATCATCGTCATCATCATTGTCGTCGTCGTCATCATCGTCATCATCGTCGCCATCATCGTCGTGATCATCATCATCGTCGTGATCATCATCCTCATGAAACTTCTCGATCTCGAATTTAACGATCTCAAGCGTCTGAGGGTCGACCTTGACTTCAATTTCATTGCCTTGCTGATCCCAGCCTTTCACTTCGTAACATCCATCATCCGTCTTGATCCGCCGGACCTTCCAGCCCTCGGCCTCGGCCATGGTCTTGACGGCGCTTCTGGGTTGCCAGTCGTTCATCGGGACGAAACAATCGTCGTCATCGGCTTGGGCACTACCGGCCATAACGGCGGGCAGAATCACGGCGGCTATCAACAATCGAGCTTTCATTTTTGGTTCCCCGTTTCGGGTTGCGATAGCGGCGTTATCAAGGACGCGCCTTACAGCAACCTGAACGGACAGCAATCCGTGCTTCAGGTTGCCGTAAGGCCAGCGCGCCAGTACAAAGGCAACACCGCACTGACGCGGAACAAGGGAAAACACGATGCGGGTTCTGCTGGTCGAGGACGACATGATTTTAGGTGCAGCCGTGCGCGATCAGGTCACGGATGACGGGCACAGTATTGATTGGGTGCAACGGTTGGATGATGCAGCGGCGCACACCCAGCTGACCAATTACGACCTGATCCTGCTTGATCTGATGCTGCCCGATGGCAAAGGCCTGACATTCCTGCGCGCCCAACGCGCCAAAGGCGACGTGACGCCGGTGATTATCCTGACCGCGCTTGATCAGATTTCTGACCGGATCGACGGGTTGAATGCCGGGGCCGATGATTATCTGGTCAAGCCGTTTGATTTATCGGAATTGTCCGCCCGCCTGAACGCGGTTGCGCGGCGCTATTCCGGCAACCCCAACCCGTTGATCGAAATCGGCGATCTGCTGATTGATCTGGCCAACCGCAGCATCACCAAAGCAGGCAAGCGCGTCACCCTGACCGCGCGTGAATGGGTGCTGTTTGAAGCCTTCGCCCAACGCCCCGGACAGTTATTTTCCAAAACCCAGCTCGAAGAACGCCTCTATTCCTTTGCCTCAGAAATCGAAAGCAACTCGATCGAGGTGCATATCAGCCGACTGCGCAAGAAGCTCGGTAAAACAATGATCGAAACCGAACGCGGCGTTGGCTATCGGCTGGGCAACGGATGAAACGCGCTAACGCATTGCAATGGCGATTGTCTGTCGGCTTGGTGGCAGGGGTTACGGTGATGTGGATCATCGCCACGATTTTCACCGGCCTGACGATACGGTCTGAAATGAACGAAGTGTTCGACTCAGCACTCGAAGAAACCGCCCAGCGCATTCTGCCACTGGCCGTAAACGACATCATCGACCGCGAGGAAGAGGGCATTTCCCAGCGGGTCGCGGTGGTTCGTGATCACCACGAATTGCTGACCTATCTGGTGCGCGACAATCTGGGCCGGGTGCTTTTACGGTCGCATGACGCCGAAGACGCGGTATTCCCGGCATTTGCGAATATGGGGTTTGTCGACACCGACAACCACCGGATTTATTTTGACAGCGCGCTGCGCGGCACGATCACCATCGCCGTGGCCGAACCCTTGGCGCACCGGCGCGAAGCCTTGCTTGAATCCCTTGCCGCATTGCTGCTGCCACTGATATTTCTGATCCCGCTCAGCCTGTTTGGCGTCTGGTGGTTGGTGCGAAAATCCATGCATCCGGTCTGGGTGTTTCAACGCGAAATCGAATCCCGCGACAGCGGCGATCTGGCTCCGGTCAGTGCCGATGCCCTGCCGGACGAGGTCAAACCGGTTGCGATTGCCGTCAACAACCTGATGGATCGCTTGCGCCGTGCCCTTGAAAGCGAGCGCAGCTTTACCGCCAACAGCGCCCATGAACTGCGCACGCCGGTCGCGGCGGCCTTGGCGCAAACCCAACGTCTGATCGCAGAAACAACCGATGCCGACGCAAAAGACAGGGCGCGCCAGATTGAACAGGCGCTGAAACGGCTTTCGGCGCTGTCAGAAAAGCTGATGCAACTGGCCAAGTCCGAAGGCGGCGGGCTGATTGGGGCGCAAAAAGGCGACATCATTCCCATTCTGCAACTGGTTCTGACAGATTTTGAGCGGGCCGGGCATCCGTCCGAGCGGATCAAAGTTGAACTCCCGAACGCGCCTGTCAAGATGGCCATTGACCCCAACGCTTTTGCCATTCTTTTGCGCAACCTGATTGAAAACGCGCTAAAGCACGGCGATCCAAAGGGCCTCGTTCAGATAACGCTTTCCCAAGACGGCACTTTGCGCATCGTCAATGACGGCCCGGTTGTGGCGCGCAACGTTCTTTACACACTGACACGCCCATTTGTGCGCGGTCATTCCACAGCGGACGGAACAGGTTTGGGGCTGGCCATCGCCAGCGCCATCGCCTCGGGTGCGGGTGGAGCTATCCGGCTTGCCTCACCCGCCACGGATCGCACGGACGGATTTGAGGTGGTTGTGCACCTCGTCTGAACCAGTTTGACAACACGGGGTTTCAGTCGTGAATTCTAACCGCGTTCAACCCAGTCGCCCCCATCTGCGCACCGATTTGCTTGGCCAATATCTGTTTCGCCGTCTCGGCAAACTGTGCGGGCAACGCGCCCAGTTCCTTTTGGCGCGCCAGCAAAGTGATTTCACGCGAAAACCCGGCGATTGGCAAGGGTCTGATATTCAACGGCATTTGTTCAACAAACCCATCAATCAGCAGGCTGGGCGTCAAAAAAGTACACCCCATTCCACGCGCCACACAGGCGGTCACCATGCTTGATCGGTCCGCCTGAATGATCCGCGGCACTTCCAGCTTTAGCCGTCGCAAATGCTGTTCAGTTCGCCGCCCGACATTGGTGGTATGGGCAAACCGCACCAGCGGTAGGGTCTTGAATATCTCGGTCATATCGCTGGTTGAACCGCGATAAGACTTTGGCAGGACCAGCAAAAAGGACTCCGTCAGGATCGGGTGCCGTTCCAGGCCGTCCATGTCATAAAGCGGGTTTGAGGTGATCACCAGATCGGCCTGTTTACTGCGCAGCAACCCCTCGTGATCGCGGCTCTGCCCGGCATGCAGCGTCATATCCTGAACGCCAAACCTGTCCTTGGCCAAGGCCACCAGATCAGGCGTCAAAGTGGTCGCGGTCGAGGCCAGCATGCCAACCCGCAGCACGCTGATCGGACGCGGCCCCTGATGGCGCATGTCTGAAATCAGATCCTCAACCTGATTGAGAATCCTCAGCGCATGACGATGCACCGAATGCCCGGCCTGCGTTGGTTTCAGCGGGCGGCTGGTGCGATCCAGCAGCGTCGCGTCAAAAGCCGTTTCAAGTTGTTGCAAATGTTGCGAGGCCGCAGATTGCGTCAGGCCCAGCAATTTCGCCGCCAGCGTCACCTGCCCGGTTTCAATGATTGCGACAAAAACCTCAAGCGATCTTGTCAGATTGCTGTCGCTGGAAATTCGGCTGGGCATGGCGCGCCTCCTTACAAAGAACCTAACTGTATTAAAATATCTAATGATGCCCATTGGCAATTGCTTTGTGCGCGGCACCTGTCAGGCTTGGCTCGCAATCCAAATGCGGAAATCTTTGCCGGGATGGAAATCGAAATAGAAAAGCCAGCGCACAAACGCAGGTCAGGTGGCCGTCAGGGGCGAACGCAAACGCCGCCGCCAACATCTGCCTATATCAGCCGCAAACTCGGCTGTTACGAGGTGCTGAGCGTTGAAGGTCTAGAGTTGATCGAACACAACGCCGATCTGATCCTGCATCAAACGGGTATGGAGTTTCACGACGACGCGGAGATTCTGCAAATCTTTGCCGATGCTGGCTGTGATGTCGAAGGCACGCGGGTGCGTTTTACCCCCGGTTTCTGCCGTAATATCATTCAGGCAACCGCGCCCGTTGAATTTACGCAACACGCCCGCAATCCGGCCAAATCGGTCCGGCTGGGCGGCATGAACTCGGTTCTCTGCCCGTCATGGGGACCACCTTTCGTGCATGATCTTGACCACGGTCGCCGCTATGCCACCTTCGATGATTTCACCCGGTTGGTGAAACTGCACCATACAATTCCGCATCTGCATCATTCCGGCGGCGTGGTCTGCGAACCTGTCGATCTGCCTGCCAATAAACGCCACCTTGATATGCTTTACGCCCATATCCGCTGGTCTGATCGCCCGTTTATGGGGGCCTTCATCGGGGCTGAGCGCGCGGGCCATACGCTGGATATGGCGCGCATCCTGTTCGGTGCGGATTTCGTGGCGGAAAACCCCGTGCTTTATTGCGTATCCAACACCAATGCACCGCTGGTGATGGATGCCAACATGTCAGGCGCGCTGAAAACCTATGCCCGCGCGGGCCAGCCTGTCGCCTGCACGCCCTGGGTGCTTGCCGGCGCGATGAGCCCCTGCACCGTCGCCGGAACACTGGCACAGGTTCTGGCCGAGGCGATGGCTTGCCTTTGTCTTGTACAGCTTATCAATCCCGGTGCGCCTTGCCTGATGGGCAGCTTCGCCTCGACCCTGTCGATGCAGAACGGCGCACCGACCTTTGGCACGCCTGAGGCTGCACAAATGGTGCTGGCCTCGGGCCAACTGGCGCGTTGCCTTGGCGTACCGCTGCACACGGTTGGTGCGCTATCATCGTCAAAACTGCCGGACGGTCAAAGCCAGCAAGAGGCAACATGGGGCCTGATGATGGCGATGTTTGCCGGTGCCAACCTGATCAACCACGCCACAGGCTGGCTGGAAGGCGGGCTGGTGACAGGGCTTGAGAAAACCATGCTGGACGCTGATATCTGCGGCAAGGTCGCACGGTTTTTTGATGGCATTGACCTTAGCATCAACGCACAGGCGATGTCTGCCATCGCTGAAACCGGGCCGGGCCAGCATTTTCTGGGTGCCGATCACACGCAGGCCAATTTCCGCGACGCGTTTTTCCGGCCAGACACGCCTGACAACAATTCATATGAACAATGGGCATCTGATGGTGGGCTTGATGCCGCCAGCCGCGCCAACGCGCAGTGGAAACGCCAGCTTGGCGACTATCATGATCCGGGATTGGACCCGGCGATTGACGCCGCATTGTTAGACTATATCGCCCGGCGGAAGGCCGAAAAACCCGATAAGGCGTATTACTGACATGGCGCGGATCATCATCATAGGCGGTGGCGCGATCGGCCTTAGCCTTGCCTATCATTTGGGCAAACGTGGTGCGGATGACGTGCTGTTGTTGGAACGCAACCAACTAACTTCGGGCACCACATGGCATGCAGCAGGCATTGTCGGCCCGTTGCGCGCGACCCCCAACATGACGCGGCTGGCAATGTATGCGGGTGAATTGTTCCCCCAGCTTGAAACCCAAACCGGCCTTGCCACCGGATATCGCGAAACTGGCGGCTATTGGCTGGCGCGGGTGCCCGAGCGGATGGACGAGCTCAACCGGATCGCCGCCTTGGGGCGGCATTTCGGTCTGCATCCACATATGATCAAGCCGCAAACCCTCGCCAGCGCTCTGCCGGATGTCGATGCCAGCGGTCTGGTCGGCGTCATGTCCGTGGCGGAAGACGCCAGCGTCAATCCGGTTGACCTGTGCATGGCTTACGCCAGTGCTGCACGACGTGCGGGCGTTGAAATTCGCGAGGGCGTCGCGGTGACAGCACTGGAGTGCGTGGGCGACAAAGTGACCGGCGTTCGCCTCAGCGATGGCAGCGTTGCGCGCGCCGATCAGGTCGCGATCTGCGCCGGGGCATGGTCCAAACGCCTGACTGATGGCGTCGGTGTCGCGCTGCCGTTACAGGCGGTTCAGCATATGTATGTGGTCACCGAACCGATGCCCGGCCTCAGCCAACCGTTTCCGGTGCTACGCGACCTTGACACCGGGATTTACATCAAGGGTGACGCAGGCAAACTGATCATCGGCGGGTTCGAGGCGGACGCCAAGTGCTGGGACGCTTTCAGCCCCGAAGGCAACCGCCCGTTTCTGGAAATGGCCGAAGATTGGGACCAGTTCACGCCTTTCATGCAGGCCGCCCTCAACCTGATCCCGGCACTGGCAGACACCGGCATTCAGCATTTCATGAACGGCCCGGAAAGTTTCACCCATGACACCCGGCCCTTGATCGGGGAAACGCCGGAAATGGATGGGTTGTTCGTGGCGGCAGGTATGAATTCCGTCGGCGTCATGTCCTCTGCCGGGATCGGTCGGGTTCTGGCCGACTGGATGCTGGATGGCCATCCGCCCATGGACCTGTGGGAGGTTGATATCGCCCGCGCCGATGCCCGTGCTGCAACCCCCGCGCATATGCAATCGCGCATGCAAGAGGCCGTGGCGGATCAGTTTACGCTGCACTGGCCGTTCAAACAACCACGCGCCGGGCGGGGTTTGCGCAAATCAGCCCTGCATGATCAGTGGGCCGCAGCCGGGGCAGAATTCGGGCTGACTGGAGGCTGGGAACGCGGCTTGTGGTACGCAAAAAACGCCGCCGAGCGTGACCTGCCCTATTCGGTCGGTGCCCAACCCTGGCAGGCGATTATCAAGCGCGAAGCGGCAATTATGCAGCGCGGCACCGCCCTTTTAGACCTGTCGCCCTTTGGCAAGTTTGACCTTAGCGGCCGCGCCGCGCTGCCCCTGTTAAACCACCTCGCCTGCGCCCAAATCGACGTTGAAATTGGCCGCGCGGTCTACACCCCGTTGCTCAATGCCGCAGGCGGGATCGAGGCGGATGTGACCATCACCAGAACCGCCGCAGACCAGTTCCGCCTGACCTCAGGTGCTGCGACCCGACGTCGTGATCTGGCCCTTCTCAGACGTGCCGCTGAAGGTCTAAATGTCACCATCACCGACCGAACTGAGGTCGAGGTCGTGATCGGCGTCATGGGGGCAGGATCGCGCGACACCATCAAAGCCCTGTCCGCAGATAACTGGGACAATTTCCCATTCTCAACCGCGCGCACAGTAACACTCGCCGGAGTTGCCTGCACCGCCACAAGGCTCAGCTTTGTCGGCGATCTGGGGTGGGAGCTGTCCATTCCAGCCCACCACGGCCCGACAGTGTTCTCGGCCCTTGCCAGCCTAGGGGCCGAACCTATGGGGCATTACGCGCTGGAAGCATGCCGCATCGAAAAAGGCTTTAAACATTGGGGCCACGAATTGGGGCCAATGATTTCCCCGCTTGAGGCCGGTCTTGGCTTCACCATCGACTGGTCCAAGGATTTCCTTGGCAAAGCGGCGGTGCGCAAGCAACGCGATCAGGGCCTGGCACGCCGCCTTGTTCTGATGCAGCTTAGTGGTGATCCACTGGTCCTGCATGACGAACCGATCTGGCAAGGCACACAGATCGTCGGCCTGACAACCTCGGGCGGCATTGGCGCACGCACAGGATTAACACTGGCCTTTGGCCTGATCGACATCAAAAGGGACGAGCCATTGGCGATCACCAGCGAACGCGCGTTTGAGGTCGAGATTGCCGACAAACGCTATGCCGCCAAAATCCTGACCCGCCCACCTTATGATCCGACCGGCCAAAGGATGCGACCATGAACACGCGCAAAACAGAGGCTCAGGTACTGGTCATCGGTGGTGGCATCATGGGGGTGTCGCTGATCTATCACCTGACCAAAGCGGGCTGGAAAGACGTGGTTTTGGTTGAAAAAAACGACCTCACCCATGGCTCCACATGGCACGCGGCCGGGCTGTGCACCCATTTCGCCCATAACGCCACCATACAGGAATTGCGCGCCACGTCCGTGCGGCTTTATCGCGATATTTTGCCTGCTGAAACCGGTCAGAATGTCGGCTTTCACGCTTCAGGCGCGATGCGGATCACCCGCAATCCGGATCGGATGGACGAGTTTGCCCATGTCGCAGGCCTGTCAGCCTTCACCGGCTACCCGCTGGAAATCCTGACGCCTGAACGGGTGGCCGAACTGCACCCGTTGGCCCGGCTTGATGGTTTGTTGGGCGGGATTTATGAACCTGATGATGGCCATGTCGACCCGACACTTGCAACCAACGCTATGGCCCAGATCGCGGTTCAGAACGGTGCTGCGATCCAGCGTTACAATCCTGCGCGCGCCATCAGACGCGAAGGCGATCATTGGCGGGTTGAAACCGAAAAGGGTGTGATAAACGCCCGCCACATCGTCAACGCCGCTGGCACATGGGGCTGGGAAATCGGCCATATGATGGGGCTGAATAGTCCCTCAGTACCGATGCTGCATCAATATCTGGTCAC
This sequence comes from Paracoccaceae bacterium, assembly GCA_021775315.1. GTDB lineage: Bacteria > Pseudomonadota > Alphaproteobacteria > Rhodobacterales > Rhodobacteraceae > UBA5972. The sequence goes on along the minus strand of JAJFIC010000107.1, from coordinate 14,690 downwards.
CGATACCGTGCCTGACGTCACCGCCCGAATGGCCGCTGGCCTGCCCGAACTGCCGATCATCCGCGACCCCGAAGAAAGCTGGTACGTGCGTCAGGAACGCGACGGCCTGATCCTTGGACCCTATGAACAACACGCCCAAACGTGGTCCATCGACGGTGTGCCGCCCGAATTTGGCGCGGACCTTATGCCGCCTGATCTTGATCGCGTCGAACATATCATCACAGCAGCAATGGAGCGTATTCCGGCCCTTGGCACCGCCGGGGTGAAATCCGTGGTCAACGGCCCGATCACCTTTACGCCTGACGCAAATCCGCTGATCGGCCCGGCGCATGGGCTGGAAAACGCCTGGCTGCTGACCGGGTCATCAATGGGCATTATGGAAGGCGGCGGCGCAGGCTGGTTTCTGGCCCATTGGATGACCCATAACACCCCGCCGATGGACGCTTTGGCTATCGACAGTCGCCGTTTTGGCACATGGGCCGACCGGGATTACCGGGTTGAGAAAGCCGTGGAATGTTTTGGCCTGCAATTCGGCGTGCATTACCCGTTTGAGGAACGCGAGGCTGCGCGAAATAAACGCCGCTCACCGATCCACGATGAAATGCTGGCGCGCGGCGCGGTTATGGGGGTGGCATATGGCTGGGAGCGGCCAAACTGGTTTTCGACCCAACCCGGCGACAGCGCCACGCATTCGTTCCGCCGGCCAAACTGGTTTGCCCATATTGCCCGCGAAGTTGAAACCACCACCAACCATGTCAGCCTCGCTGATTTATCCGTCTTTTCAAAATTTGACGTCACAGGACCGGACGCGCGCGCCTTTGTCGAAACATTAGGTGCCAATCGCGCACCGGCCACCGGGCGCATCGGCCTGACCCACGCCCTGACCCCGGCAGGCGGCGTTCGTTCGGAATTTACCGTTTCGATGCTGTCAGACGATCACGCCTATCTGACCTCGGCAGCCGCGGCTGAGCAGATGGATTGGGACGTGCTTTGCCATCATGCCCATGGCTTTGACGTCACTTTGTCCAATACTTCCAATGATTTCGGTGTTCTTGGCCTGATGGGCCCGAAATCACGCGCCGTGCTGGCCGAACTGACGGACCACGACCTAAGCGGTGATTTTGCATGGCTGACCGTGAAAACCCTGCTGGTGGCTGGCATCCCCGTTCGCGCCCTCAGACTGTCCTATCTCGGCGAACTCGGCTGGGAATTGCACGTCGCGGCCAACGGCATGTGCGCCCTGTTTCTGGCCCTTGAAACGGCGGGCAAGCCTCATAATCTGGGATTTTACGGCGCCTATGCCGCCAATTCAATGCGGCTGGAAAAGGCCTATCGCGCGTGGGGAAGCGACCTGACGACCGAACGCAGCCCAACCGAAAGCGGACTTGGCTTTTTGGTCAAACCTGATGGGCACGACCCAAAGGCGCGCGATTTCACCGGACGTGCGGCCTTGCTGGCGCGCATGAACGACCCGGATCGCTGGGAAATGGTACTGCTCGCGGTTTCGGGCGCAGACGTGGACCCTTTTTATGCCCACGCGGTGCATGATCCATCCGGCATTGTCGGCATCGTAACCTCAGGCGGCTTTGGGCATCGTTGCCAAAAAATGCTGGCCATTGCCTATTTGCGTAAACGTGGCGCGCGTGACAGGCTTAGCGTTGAAATCCTTGGCACGCGGTACGCTGCACGGGTTTTGGACAGGCCGCCGTTTGACCCTGATAACCACCGCCTGAAAGCCTGATGAATTTGGAGAGAGCACATGCAAGCCCACCAACCCCTGCCTGTTGAGTGGTCAACCGACGCCACAGCAAACCGCCGCGACAGCTATTTCGCCGCCTCGCAAAGCAAATTCGTGCCGTTTGCAGAACCGCTGGTCTTTAAGAAAGGCGCGATGCAGTATTTATGGGATGCAGACGGGCGCAAATATACCGATTTGCTGGGGATGAATGTGTGCATCTCTGTCGGCCATTGCCATCCGCGTGTGGTGGATGCGGCCATGCAGCAGGCACAGGACCTGACCCATTGCACGACCATGTTCTATCACCCGGTCCCGGCGCATTTCGCCCAGGAACTGGCCGCCACGATGCCCAAAGGCCCAAAAGGCGATATCGAATGGGTCGTGCATTTCACCAATTCCGGGGCCGAGGCGATTGACCTCGCCATGACCATGGCCCGCACCTATACTGGCAATCTGGACCTTTTGGCCCTGCGCACCGGCTATCACGGACCGACCGCCGCCGCGCAATCCATTACCGGCATCGCGGGCTGGCGACATCCCGGTATGCCGGGCAATGTCGCCTTTGTGCCCGAACCAAACCAATATCGCGGCATTTTCGGGGCCACCACACAACCTTATCTCGACGAGATCGACCGCGTGATTGCAACCGCCACAACTGGACGCATCGCCGGGATCGTCATTGAACCCGTGCAAGGCTATGGCGGCGTGATCGAAACGCCAAAAGGCTATATGTCAGGCGCGGCGGAGCGGGTGCGCGCCGCTGGGGGCCTGTTCATCGCAGACGAGGTGCAATCAGGTTTTGGCCGCACCGGGGATAACATGTGGGGGTTTGAAGCCGATGATGTGATCCCCGACATTGTGGTCATGGCCAAAGGCATCGGCAACGGATTTCCTTTGGGGGCCGTCGTTGCGCGTAAACAGATCGCGGCCCCGATGGCGGAAAAGTTCCTGTTTCACACCTACGGGGCCAGCCCCACCAGCTGCGCCGCAGGCCGCGCGGTGCTGGCGGTGATCCGGGATGAAGCCTTGCAACAAAACGCGAAAACTGTCGGCAATGCGCTGTTGGCACGCCTGAAAGACCTGCAAACCCGCCACAAAGCCATTGGCGATGTGCGCGGGCGCGGCCTGATGCTGGCCATCGAAATGGTCAAAGATCGCGCCAGCTTGGAACCCGACAAAGAAACCACCGCCGCCGTGTTTGAAAACTGCCGCAAGGCGGGGTTGATCCTGTCAAAATCCGGCCCGTTTCAATCGGTGCTGCGTATGGTGCCGCCGCTATGCCTAAGTCTTGCTGATGTGGATCAGGTGGCCGACGGTCTGGATCAGGCGTTTTGCGCCCTGTCCTGACCGGTTTCACACCACCAGCGAAACCGCCCGCAATTGGTCGTAAAACGGTCTGTGATGCGCAAGATAGTCCTGCAAATGCGGAAACTTCCCCGCCAGATCATCAAACGCCCGCTGGCGATTTTCCAACTCATCCGCATCCATCGGGCGAATTGAGGTCGAGGCGCTGACATCGCCGTGCCAACCCTGAACCTGCGCCCAATCCTGCGGGATATCACCCTGCCAATCAAACGCATGGGCCACGTACGGCAACCCGACCGAGCGCCAAAGTTCGGTGATTGCCAGTTTGCTGTCCTTGCGAATACTCTCAGCCTCGATCACAACCGGGTCAAACCCGGCGGATTTCAGACCAGAATAATGGTCCCACTGTGCCTCCAGCCCGATTTCCTCGCAGCTCACACCGGGGTCCAGCTTGTAATGGGATGGGATCGATGCCACGGGATCGCGGATCAAAAAGCAATGCTTTATCCGATCCAGAAAAACCTTGTCCGACAGGATATGCGGCATCACGTAATAGCTCATGTCTTTCAGAAACACCGGGCCGCGCCGCGCCTGATCCAACAGCATATCGCGCACATCCTGATAGGTGACCGGATGATCGGGCTGAATGTCAAAATGCGGCATGACACGGATTTTCCGCTGGACATAATAATCATACATGAACGGTTCATGAAAACAGGTAAGATCACCACGCTCGCGCATGATGCGTTCAATGGCCGTGGACATGGATCGCGGATGGGCCCAAAGCGCAATTATCGGGTGCATCTATCTGTCTTTCGCTATGCTCAAGCGGCGCGCAACCGTTCCTGCCACCGTTTGTATTCCGGGTTTTCCGGAACCAATGCCAGCGCCTTATCAGCCACTTCTAACGCCTCGGAATTGCGGCCAAGTTCGGCCAAAGCGCGGCTTAGCTGGCGATGCGCGTTCGCCATTTCACCATCAAGGGCAACCGCTTGGTTCAACGTTTCAACCGCTGCCTCGAACTGTCCGGCGTTGGATTGCAGACGGCCAAGCTGAACCCGGTGACCGACATGCGCCGGCACCAATTCACAGGCCGAACTGGCGGCCAACACCGCCTCGTCCGGACGGTCGAGCCGTGACAATGCATTGGCAAGCTGTATCCGCAACAGTGGGTCTTTCGGCGCTAGCTCAATGCCACGCACAAACTCTTTTTCTGCCTTTTCCCATTCCTTTTCCTTGCTGAAAACCGAGCCTAGCTGACTGCGGATGCGATAATCATCCGGATAGGTTTTTACCGCCATCCGCAACAAAACCATCGCGCCATCCCAGTCTTTGTCGATCTTGGCTTGTCGCACAGCCATGTTGAAATAGGACCGCGACGATGCCCCAAGGGCCGCCAGCTTTTTCAACATCTTAGCGGCGCGTTTATCATCACCGCCGCGCGTCATAATATCGGCGAACAGCAGAAAACCGCGTTCCTTGCCACTGCGGTTCAGCACTTTTTCCATTTCATCCAGCGCATGCACCGCCTGCGGATTGTCAAACTCAAACCGGAAATTAGACGGATAGTCATTTGGCGCTTTGTAAAGCGTAATCAAACCCTTGGACCGCGTCATCTCATAGATCTGCCGCGCTACTGGATTGACCTCAACCTCAGGGAAAAACACCTGCATTTCGCGGTGGTCAACCTCAACAAACCGATCATGGGCAAAATCAGCAACAGCCGCATCAGCCCCGGTAAGAACATAATAGCCTGTGTCGTTCAGACCCGGCCACAAGGCCTCGAACATCTTAACGCTGTCGCCTTTATGGCCGGTGTTATCAATCACAATGTCAAACGGGCCAAAGTCGCTGCGCAGTTTTTTGATGTCTTTCAGACTTGGCTTGCTCGCCTTCACCACCTGTACACGCGGCCCCAGATCATCGGCCTGTTCGCCCGTCGCAATGCCAGTTATCTGACCCTCAGCAAAGTAATCCCGCCAACCTGCAAGCGACACACCTTCAGGGCTGATTTCAAGCAACCGCACGGGCGCATCTTTTAACGGTTTGAACATGGCCTTCAGGTCGGTCGCCTGACCCGCCTGCCCTTTATGCATGGCGATCATGTTGTGAAACCGACTGATCGTCGTAATATCCGCAGGCACATCCGCACGGTCGCTGTCAAATTTCCGCACCATGTCGGCAAAATACCCAACCGAATTGGGTGCCGTCATTTCCAGACTTCCGCCAAAACGCGGGAAAAATGCGGTTTGCACGTCCTCAACCACGTAAATCCCACCCTCAGCCAGGGTCGGATATAACAGCTGAAACGAGGTCACCACATGTTCGTTCCGGTGGCTGCCGTCATCAATAATAACATCAAACGGTCCATGATCCCGCACCAGGGTTTCAAGGAATTCCGCATCAACCTGACTGCCTTGCAGGATCGAAACCCGCTCCCCCAGATCCATTTCCTTCTTCTGAATATCAATGCCGACGATCTGCGCCTTGGGAAAGAAATCGCGCCAAACCTCAAGCGATTCACCACCGCGATCAGCGTCCTGATAGCCACCCACACCGATTTCCAACAGCTTGATCGGCCGGTTTTTCAGGTGTTTCAGCAATTTGTAATAATTGGGGGTGTAGTCGTGATAACCAAATTTGTCCGTGCCATAGGTTATCGCAAGCTTTGTCAGCGCATCGACCATGATATCTGCCTCGGTTTTTATTGTTGCTCTTTTGTTTTTTGCGAGTGTGACGCGACCGGGGGCCGTTGGACAAGAAATTTGTCCTCTGACGCGCAATATTCTTTGAGTTGAGTCTTTGCTGCCGCATTCACGGTTTCCATTCATTGCCCTGCGTGGTTGACTGACCCCACCGGTTTTTCACAAAGAGGTAAAACATGTCGTTGTTGCGCAAAGGTTTATATGGGCTGGTCGGACTGGCCGTTTTGGGACTGGCCGGTTTTTTGACTTTCGGCCCCGGCATCGTTGAAAACGCCCAAAACCGAGTGGTTGAACATGCGCCTTATGCCATTTCAGACGAGGCGCGCGACCTGCACAAAACCCTGATTATCGGTGATTGGCACGCTGACAGCCTGATGTGGAACCGCGATCTTCTGAAACGCGGCAAACGTGGTCAGGTGGATTTGCCTCGTCTGTCCGATGGCAATGTCGCCCTACAGTTTTTCACCACCGTCACCAAAAGCCCCTCGGGCCTGAATTACGAACAGAATTCGGCTGAAACCAATGACAGCATCACCTTGCTTGTCATGGCGCAGCTTTGGCCAATGCGCACATGGGACAGCCGCACAGAACGCGCGTTATATCAGTCAAAGAAACTGCATGGTTTTGCGGCACGCGCCCCGGAAACCTTGAAAATCATCCGCACCCGCACCGATCTTGAGGCGGTTTTGACCGCCCGCGCCGCTGGCAAACCGATGATCGGCGGCCTGCTGGGGGCCGAAGGCGGCCACGCGCTTGATGGCGACTTTGCCAATCTTGACCGGCTTTATGACGCTGGTTTCCGCCTGATGGGGCTGACGCATTTCTTTGACAATGCATTGGCGGGGTCTTTGCACGGCATATCCAATGCCGGGCTGACCGAATTTGGTCGCCAAGTGGTGCGCGCGATGGTGGACAAGAAAATGATCATTGATCTTGCACATTTGTCGCCCAAAGCCGCCCAAGAAGTGCTTGATATGGTCGATGTACCGGTTGTGGTCAGCCACACGGGCATCCATTCCCATTGCGAGGTTAAGCGCAACTTTTCTGACGATCTGATGCAGGCCATCGCCGCCAAAGGCGGTCTGATCGGCATCGGCTATTGGGAAGACGTGACCTGCGACGCAACCCCGGACGGGGTGGCCAAAGCGATTGTTGCGGCCATTGCCTTGCTCGGCGTCGATCACGTGTCGCTTGGTTCAGATTACGACGGAGCGGTGGAAACCACATACGACACGTCCGAACTGGCCGCCCTGACCGACGCGCTGCTACGCGCCGGGGTGACACCGATTGATATTGCTAAGGTCATGGGCGGAAACATGGTCAAATTCCTGACCGCGTCACTGCCACAATAGGCGGCCATACAAGGCCCGCCCTATTGCGCCTGACCTGATCAAGTCAGGGCCATTTGGCCCAGGGAAACGGCTTGTCATCTGTCGAGGCTGTCTGAAATTCAGCGACTTGCGCCAACCAGTGACCCAAGCTTTGGCCAAAATCCGCCAAACCAGCATTCTTTTCCTTGGCAAACACCATCCACAAAAACTGGATCACGGCCACGACCACAAGCACAGTTTCTGCCAGACCAAATAAGGCCGCGAAAATCAGCATAAACAGTCCACGCATCCAAATATTACGCGGTGGCGCATAGGTCGGATCCACGGGATCTTGTACTTTATCTGCATCACTCATTTGAACATCCTCCTTTAGGATCAAGCGGTTGCCATCATGCCTTTTTGAACCGCCAGCTCGCGCATTTTCTTTTGCAGCTTTTCAAACGCCCGAACTTCAATCTGGCGGATACGTTCGCGGCTGACGTCATAAACAGCGGACAATTCTTCCAGTGTCACAGGCCGGTCTTCCAGCTTGCGCTTCATTAGAATGTCCTTTTCGCGGTCATTCAGATCGCCCATCGCCTCCATCAGCAATTCGCGTCTTGTGTCCAGTTCCTGCTTTTCAGCGTAGTCCCCGGCCTGATCCGCATCCTCATCTTCCAACCAGTCCTGCCATTCCGAAGCCCCCTCGCCGTCGGTCGAGATTTGCGCATTCAGCGACGCATCCCCACCCGACATGCGCCGGTTCATCGAAACCACCTCAGCCTCGGTCACATTCAGATCGGTGGCGATACGCTCAACATTTTCCGGGCGCAAATCGCCGGTTTCCAGCGCACCAATCCGGTTTTTCGCCTTACGCAGGTTGAAAAACAGCTTTTTTTGCGCCGAGGTCGTGCCCATTTTCACAAGGCTCCATGATCGCAGGATATATTCCTGGATCGAGGCCCGGATCCACCACATAGCATAGGTCGACAATCGAAAACCCTTGTCGGGATCAAAGCGTTTGACCGCCTGCATCAAACCGACATTGGCCTCAGAGACCACCTCGGCCACCGGCAAGCCGTAGCCGCGATAACCCATGGCAATTTTCGCCGCCAGACGCAGATGCGAAGTGACCAGTTTATGGGCCGCACCACTGTCTTCGTGGTCCACCCAGCGCTTGGCCAGCATGAATTCCACATCATGTTCCAGCATTGGGAACTTGCGGATTTCCTGCATATAACGGTTCAAGCCCTGTTCTGGTGACGGGGCCGGTAGATTTGCGTAGCTCATTTGCTTCCCTGTTCGATGTTAATAATCGTTACATAGCCGAAATAGGTATCAGATAAGTGAATTTCAAGGGGCTAATGTTTCGCCAATATGGCCAACAGGTCTTGCATGTCTTGCGGCATCTCAGCCTCAAACCGCAGAAACGCACCGCTGACCGGATGTTTGAACCCCAAAGTCGCCGCATGTAAGGCCTGTCGCGGAAATGCTTTGATCGCGGCAATCGCCTCGGGCGGTAAGGTCTTGGCCGAAATCGACCGCCGCCCGCCATAGGTGATGTCCCCGATCAGCGCATGACCGACATGGGTCAGATGCACCCGTATCTGATGGGTGCGCCCGGTTTCAAGCCAGCAATCCACCAAGGCCGCAACCGCCAAGTCCTGCACAACCCGCAACCGGGTGATCGCGTGACGCCCGGCATTGATCACCACAGTCTGACGTTTACGATCGGCCTTGTGGCGCGCGATATTGCCGGAAATCCGCACAACATTACCCTCTTCAAACGCCACACCGCGAACGCCCGCCAACCGCGGATCACCCCGGCTCGGCACACCATAACAAATCGCGCGGTAATGACGCTCCAGCGAATGATCGGCAAACTGCGCCGCCAGACCATGATGCGCCCGATCCGATTTCGCCACCACCAGCAAACCGGATGTATCCTTGTCAATCCGATGCACAATACCGGGGCGCTTTTCGCCGCCAATGCCGGACAAGTTGCCACCGAAATGATGCAGCAATGCATTGACCAGCGTGCCGCTTTCAGACCCCGGCGCCGGATGCACCACCATACCGGCGGGTTTGTTAACCACGATCAGATCGTCATCCTCAAACACCACATCAAGCGGTATGTCTTCAGGTTGCGCTTCCACGTCCACCGCCTTTGGCAACGTGATCAGCCAAACCTCGCCTTCAACCGCCTTGGTTTTCAGCGCCCGCACGACATCGCCGCCTTCGCGCGCAACCGCGCCCTCTTCGATCAGCTTGCCCAATCTTGACCGACTAAGCGAAGCCGCCTCTGGCACAATTGCCGCCAACGCCTTATCAAGCCGTGGGGCAGGGTTTTCCCCGATAATAACGCGCAGGATCGGATCAGACATGGCACCACTTCCAGAAAACACAGGCGAACCCGCAAATCTGCGGTTTCTCAGAATACTCGTAACGATCCTGACCGCCACGATGATTGCGGGTCTTGTAACCATCATTGTTCTGATTGTCATCCGTGTGCCGAATGTTATTCAATCGGCCCAAGACCCCGTGCCATTGCCCGAAACGATCAGCCTGCCCGACGGAACCACCGCAACCGCTTTTACCCAAGCAAACGACTGGTATGGCGTGGTCACCACAGACAACCAGATCCTGATCTTCAACCGACAAGACGGCAGCCTGCGCCAAACCATCCAGATTACCAGCCCCTGAACCTTCTCTTTTTCAAAAAATATCCTCGCCGAAGGCCAGAATCGTTTGCGCCGCCTTGAATCCTTGCGCCAGCCGTCCGATATTGGCGCATCATGAGCCTGCCCCCCGGATTCCTAGACGAGCTGCGTACACGAACATCGCTGGCCCAAGTGGTCGGGCGCAAAGTCACGTGGGACGCCAAGAAAACCAATCAGGGCAAGGGCGATTACTGGGCACCCTGCCCGTTCCATCAGGAAAAAACCGCGTCTTTTCATCTGGATGACCGCAAGGGCTTTTATTATTGCTTTGGTTGCCACGCCAAAGGTGACGCGCTGAACTTTATCCGTGAAACCGAAAATGTCGGCTTTATGGAAGCGGTCGAGATTATGGCCCGCGAGGCTGGCATGACCATGCCCGCGCGCGACCCGCAAGCGCAAATCAAGGCCGATCAGCGTACAAAACTGGTCGACGTGATGGAACAGGCGGTGCAGTTTTACCGCCTGCAACTGAAAACCGCGCAAGGCACCGCCGCGCGGGATTATCTGACCGGGCGCGCCCTGCCTGATGCCACGCTTGAACGCTTTGAAATTGGCTTTGCGCCAGACACCCGCACCGCTTTATTTCAGCATCTGACCGGCAAAGGCGTAACGCCGGATTTGATTGTCGATGCCGGATTGGCGATCAAACCGGATGACGGCGGCAAACCCTTTGATCGCTTTCGCGGCCGCATCATGTTCCCGATTCGGGATATCCGCAACCGCTGCATCGCCTTTGGTGGCCGCGCGATGGACCCAAACGCCCGCGCCAAATACCTGAATTCACCGGAAACCCTGCTGTTTGACAAGGGCCGCAGCCTTTACAACCACGCCCCCGCGCGCGAAGCGGCAGGCCGGGCGCAATCGCTGATCGTAGCCGAAGGCTACATGGACGTGATCGCCTTGGCACAGGCCGGATTTGACCATGCCGTCGCCCCACTTGGCACTGCCATTACCGAGGATCAGTTGCTGTTGTTGTGGCGCCTGACGCCCGAACCGGTGATCGCCCTTGATGGCGACACCGCCGGCCTGCGCGCCGCGATGCGCTTGATCGACATCGCGCTGCCATTGCTGGAACCGGGCCGCAGCCTTAGATTTTGCCTGCTGCCCGAGGGGTTGGACCCTGATGATCTGATCAAATCCCAAGGCAAACAGGCGATGCAAAAGCTGCTGGAAGCCGCCCAACCCATGGTGCATCTGCTGTGGCGACGCGAAGTTGACGGCAAAAACTTCGACAGCCCTGAACGTCGCGCAACCCTTGACGCCAGCCTCAAATCCGCCATCGGCACCATTCGCGATCCGTCCATCCGCAACCATTATGTGGCCGCAATCAAAGACCTGCGCGCCGTGTTGTTCAAGCCGCAAGGCAGGGGTCAGTCCAGCTTTACGCCATGGAAAAAACGCGGCCCCGAACTGGCCACACCGGGGGCCAAAGCCTCGATGCTGGCGCAAGGCAGCGGCGACGCCCGCACCGAAGAACGCCTGCGCGAAGCGGTCATTCTGGCGACCTGTATCAACCACCCTGAACTCGTCAGCCTGTTTGAAAGCAGCATCGAGCGGCTGAACTTCACCACCGAAGGTTACAGCAGCCTGCGCGACGCTGTGCTGCGCCTTGCCCCATCCTGTGCGGAAAGCGGTCAACCGATGACAGAACGGCTGGGCCAAGAATTGGGCCGCGAAGCTGTTGAAAAACTGATGGCCTATCGCCATCTAAGCTTTCTGACGACAATTCAACCGAACGCAGAAACCGAAACAGCGCGCACCGCACTGGCCGAAGAACTGGCAAAACTCGAAGCCACACGCGGCGCCCGCGCCGAGGTCGAAGATGCGGCCCATGACATGACCGGATTGGTCGACGAAGGCCTGACTTGGCGCGTCGGACAAGCAACAGATACGCGGAACAAAACCACCCGCACAGTGCTGCCAGAAGGCGGAACCGAGTCCGAAGATCGGGAAAATATGTCGAAATACCTGCAAAACCTCATAGATGGAGAGGTTTGGGTAAAGAAAAAGCATTAATGTGCATTGCGAATCAGTGATTCGCTGTGTTGATTCGCATAAATCTTCGCGCGCGCGCCACCAACAGGTGATTCGCCCCTTCCGAGAGCAGGACTGACCGATGGCCCCCAAGGACACAGACGCGACAAAAACCGACGACCAAGGCGACCGATCCGCCCTAGGCGACATGAGCCAAACCTCCGTCAAAAAGATGATCGGCGATGCGCGGACGCGCGGCTATATCACTTATGACGAACTGAACAAGGTTCTGCCGCCCGAACAGGTCTCTAGTGAACAAATCGAAGACGTGATGTCGATGCTCAGCGAAATGGGCATCAATATCATCGAAGATGAAGACGCCGAAGAAGAAGATCAGAAATCCACTGATCTGGTCGCCTCGGAATCCTCAAAAGAGGTCGCGGTTTCGACCTCCACGACCGAAGTTCTGGATCGCACGGATGACCCGGTGCGGATGTATCTGCGCGAAATGGGCTCGGTTGAATTGCTGTCGCGCGAGGGCGAAATCGCCATCGCAAAACGGATCGAGGCCGGGCGCAATACCATGATCGCTGGCCTGTGCGAAAGCCCGCTGACCTTTCAGGCGATCACCATCTGGCGCGACGAATTGCTGGAAGAGGAAATTCTGCTACGCGACGTGATTGATCTGGAAACCACGTTTAGCGGCACGATTGACGACGACGACGTAGAATCCGTGGCCGTAAACCCAAATGCCGGACCCGGCGCCGGATCCATCCCGCCAGAAGCCATCCCCGCAGTCGAAGCGGCCCCGCCGCCGAAACCAGCCGCTGTTGTGGAACCGGAAAAAGATGCCGACGGCAACCCGATCACGCGCGATGACGACGATGATGATGACGAAGACGATCCGGCAAACCTGTCGCTCGCCGCGATGGAGGCCGCCCTTAAACCGCAAGTTCTGGAAACCCTCGACCGGATCGCATCCGATTACCTGATGCTGGCCGACATGCAGGACAACCGGATTTCCGCCACCCTGAACGAAGACAGCTCGTTCACCAAAAAGCAGGAAACCAAATATCAGGCCCTGCGCGCCGAAATCGTCGAACTGGTGAATTCACTGCACCTGCATAACAACCGGATCGAAGCCCTGATTGACCAGCTTTACGGCATCAACCGCAAGATCATGATGATCGACGGCGCGATGGTGAAACTGGCCGACCAGTCGCGCATCAACCGCCGTGATTTCATCGACGCCTATCGTGGCCGCGAACTTGACCCGACATGGCTGGATCAAGTGGCCGAAAAAACCGGGCGCGGCTGGAACACATTCATCGAACGCTTCCGCGACAAAGCGGTCGAGCTGCGCACCGAAATGGCCGAAGTTGGCCAATATGTCGGCGTTGACATCTCGGAATACCGCCGCATCGTCAATCAGGTGCAAAAGGGCGAGCGCGAGGCCCGTCTGGCGAAAAAGGAAATGGTCGAGGCGAACCTGCGTCTGGTGATTTCCATCGCCAAGAAATACACCAATCGCGGCCTGCAATTCCTTGACCTCATTCAGGAAGGCAATATCGGCCTGATGAAAGCGGTCGATAAATTCGAATACCGCCGCGGCTATAAATTCTCGACTTACGCAACATGGTGGATCCGTCAGGCGATCACACGGTCCATCGCCGATCAGGCCCGCACCATCCGAATTCCGGTCCATATGATCGAAACCATCAACAAACTGGTGCGCACCGGTCGGCAAATGCTGCACGAAATCGGCCGCGAACCAACGCCCGAGGAACTGGCCGCCAAGCTGCAAATGCCGCTGGAAAAGGTCCGCAAGGTGATGAAAATCGCCAAAGAACCGATTTCGCTCGAAACCCCGATTGGCGACGAAGAAGACAGCCAGCTGGGCGATTTCATCGAAGACAAAAACGCCGTCCTGCCACTGGACAGCGCCATTCAGGGCAACCTCAAGGAAACCACAACCCGGGTGCTGGCATCGCTCACCCCCCGCGAAGAACGCGTCCTGCGCATGCGCTTTGGCATCGGCATGAACACCGACCACACGCTGGAAGAAGTCGGCCAGCAGTTCAGCGTGACGCGGGAGCGTATCCGGCAGATCGAGGCCAAAGCGTTGCGGAAGCTGAAGCACCCGAGCCGGTCGCGAAAGCTAAGGTCGTTCTTGGATCAGTAGATGAGCGAGGATCAAGTTCAAAAGCTCCGTGAAACTTTGCATTCACTTACCGAGCTTCTTACTCGAATATTGATGTATGACGCGCTTCAAACACCCGAAAAAGAAGAGTTAAATTTCTTTCGCATATACCGAGGCAGCCTAATGGACAGCGTGATTGTTTCTTGGTGGAAACACTTTGGGAGTCATTCCGACGATTGCCATTGGAAAAATTTGATCGATTCTTCTTCGGTGGATATTGTCAGAAACAAAATTTCGATTGCGATGGCCGGCTTAGAACCCGGACTTACCTCGGATTCTGTTTGGAAGGACGTGCAAAAATACAGGAACACATCTGCTGCACACTTAGGTTTTGACCCATATGAAAGAGCAAAAACGTATCCGAGACTGAAACCTCTCAGACTTCAATCAGAGATTGTCTATGGCCAAATTTTTGATGAGCTCGAAGCGGTCGGCAATAATAGCGGCTATACCGTTCCCCAAGATATGTCAGGTGATAGACGAAGGCAAATTGAAGCCCATTGGCGAAGCATGGGGAATGCAGCGAGAAGTTCGCTCGCTGGATGGCCGAACGAGCCCTAGGCAATAAGCGAAACAAAGGTCAGCGCCCGGACCTCGGAGAGTGTCCGAACTTTTGTGTATGAGTAATTTGGTTCATGCTTCCAAACTGAAGGAGCATGACGACAATGACGATTTCCAAGAAACTACTGGACGAACTGCTTAGTGGCGTTGAACGGCCCGAAGATTTTTTCGGCGACA
>JAJFIC010000106.1 GCA_021775315.1 Paracoccaceae bacterium | reverse complement strand
TCAAGCGGCCAGCGCGCCGCCCCCGGTGCTATTGAGCGGGTTGAAATTGATCCGATCACCAAGGAACCAAGGTTTCGCGTCATCGGTTCAGACATCTGGTCGGACGAGGCCGGATTTGACGACGCCATCGCAGGCTCTGGCATCACAGGAATTTGCGGCTCGGGCATCATTGAAATGGTCGCGGAAATGCGCATCGCCGGGTTGCTGGACGGCCCCGGCCTGATCGGTTCGCCCGAACAAACCGGCACCGCGCGGTGTTTTCTGGATGGGCGGACCTATTCTTATCTGGTCTGGGACGGCAGCGCCACCGGCGGCCCGGTTCTGACCGTCACCAACCGCGATATTCGCGAAATTCAGATGGCCAAGGCCGCGCTTTATTCCGGCGCGCGCCTGTTGATGGACAAGTTTGGCGTGGATACCGTTGATCGCATCGTGCTGGCCGGGGCCTTTGGCGCGCATATTTCGCCCAAACACGCCATGGTTTTGGGCATGATCCCGGATTGCCCACTGGACAAGGTCACATCTGCCGGGAATGCCGCAGGCACCGGCGCGCGCATCGCGTTGCTGAATACCGAGGCCCGGCGTGATATTGAAAAGATCGTGCGCCAGATCCACAAAATCGAAACCGCGATCGAGCCTCGGTTTCAGGAACATTTTGTTAATGCCTCAAACATTCCGAACGCCGTCGAAAAGTTCCCGATCCTTGATACCGTGGTCACCCTGCCCGAGGTGAATTTCAACACCGGCAACGGCTCTGGCGAGGGTGGCGGCGGTCGGCGGCGCAGAAGGCGATCCTGACCATTTCGTTGCTTGACGAAACTGAGCCTGCGGCGTAGCAAGGCCGCGCTGCTTGGCAGCGACGCGGGTATGGTGAAAAGGTATCACGAAAGCTTCCCAAGCTTCAGTTGCGGGTTCGATTCCCGCTACCCGCTCCAGCCCTTCGCAAGCCCAATAATCTCTCCGAATTTTGATTACGATCCATCACAACTGCGTTTGTGAGGGTAACTTGGGCTATCCGTACGCCGCATTTTGGGTTTTAAGCATTTGGAAACAGGCAACAAAGAATGCTGGATACATGAACAAAATCTCGCAAATCCCGCAATCCTTGGGAAAATTCACCGATCCTTTTGTGACAGCCGACGGTCAGGACCGGGCGTCTGTTCCCTTAATCGGGGCGACCACGCTTTGGTTCAACACGGGCACGCTGTGCAATATCGAGTGTGTGAATTGCTATATTGAAAGCTCGCCCAGCAACGACAGTCTGGTGTATTTGAATACCGACGACATTGCGCCTTATCTCGACCAGATCAGCGCGCGTAACTGGCCGGTGCGGGAAATCGGCTTTACCGGTGGCGAGCCGTTCATGAACCCCGCCATGCTTGATATGCTGGAAATGTGCCTTGCCCGCGGGTTCGAGGTTCTGCTTCTGACAAACGCGATGCAGCCGATGTTGCGAAAGCGGATGCAGGCGGGTTTGGCGGAATTGATCGCGCAATATGGCGATAAACTGACGTTTCGGGTGTCCCTTGACCACTTTACGGCGGCTTATAATGACGAAATCCGGGGGGCTGGCAGTTACGACAAAACACTGGAAGGCATGATTTGGCTGCGCGACGTTGGTGCAAAGTTGGCGGTTGCCGGGCGCTCGTTGTGGGGTGAGGCGGAAAAAGACAGTCGCGCCGGATTTGCCAAGCTGTTCAGCGGTCTTGATTTCGCCATTGATGCCCAAGACCCCGGCCAGACAGTGCTGTTTCCGGAAATGGATGAGGCTGTTGAAGTCCCTGAAATAACAACGGCTTGCTGGGGTATCTTAAACAAGAAACAATCCGATGTGATGTGCGCCTCGTCGCGCATGGTGGTCAAGCGCAAGGGTGCTGCGCACCCGGTCGTGATTGCCTGCACGCTGCTGCCTTACGCACCGGAATTTGAGATGGGACAGACCTTGGAGCAGGCCGAAAAACCAGTGCATTTGAACCATCGTCATTGCGCCAAGTTTTGTGTTCTGGGCGGCGCGTCTTGTTCCACCTGACACTGGGCGCGATTGCATTCAGCGTCGCGACAGCGCCTCTTGCAACACCGATTTGACAAGGGTCATATCAACATCATCGGCCACAAAGCTGTCGCCAATATCGCGCGCCATGATAAACCGCAATTTGCCCGCCTGAACCTTTTTATCCTGCCCCATCAACGCGATCAGCCCATCCGCATCCGGCAATTTTCCTGCAATATCCGATAGTTCCGTCTTCATGTTCATGTCGCGCATATGGGCGCGCACGCGGCTTGGGCATTCCTGCGAACACAGGCCAAGCTGCTGTGACACCTCAAATGCAAGCGCGCAACCGATGGCCACGCCTTCACCGTGCAACAGACGATCCGAATATCCCGTCGCCGCCTCAAGCGCATGGCCAAATGTGTGGCCAAGGTTCAAAAGCGCGCGATCACCGCGTTCTTTTTCATCGCGGGCCACAATCTCGGCCTTCATTTCACAGGATCGGCGCACCGCGTAAATCCGCTTGTCTACATCGCCTGACGCCAGATCCGGGCCGTTCAGTTCTAACCAGTCAAAAAACGCCGAATCCCCTAGCAAACCGTATTTGGCCACTTCGCCGTATCCAGCGATGAAATCACGCGCAGTTAGGGTTCCAAGCACGTCAATATCGGCCAAAACCAGTTCCGGTTGGTAAAATGCGCCGATCAGGTTCTTGCCTTGGGGTGAATTGATCCCGGTCTTGCCGCCGACGGAACTGTCGACTTGGGCCAGCAGCGTGGTTGGGATCTGAACAAACCGAACACCCCGGCGCAGGATTGCTGCCGCAAAGCCAGTCAGATCGCCGATAACACCGCCACCAAAAGCGATCACCAGATCATCACG
This sequence comes from Paracoccaceae bacterium, assembly GCA_021775315.1. GTDB lineage: Bacteria > Pseudomonadota > Alphaproteobacteria > Rhodobacterales > Rhodobacteraceae > UBA5972. Next base: position 1,844 of record JAJFIC010000106.1, on the reverse strand, counting down.
CTCGATCTTTTCCGCCAGCATCCATTCCACGACCTGCTCCAACGCACGCCAGTTCTTTGTCGCCTCGCCGGGTGGCAATGTCAGCACCGACATTTCAATGTTTTGGCCTTCAAGGGCCGCCTTCAGCGTTTCCAGATGCAAGGCTGCAACCGTTGCGTCGGTCACAATCGCAACTTTGCGCCGCTGCAAAAACCCGTCAATTTGCCGCCCGGCATCGGCCAGCAATCCGGTGCCGATTTTGATGTCATAGGCCCGATCACCCAAGGCAACGTTCAGCGTTTCCAGTGTCATATCAGGCAACCTTTTCAAGACTTTGCGACGAATGCGCCAACACGGCAGCCAGCACATGTTCGGCCATTTCCTGAACGGAATAATTCGGATCAGCCTCGACCACCAACCCGGCCTGCCCATAATACTGTTCGCGCGCTTCCAGCAATTCAAACAGCCGCGCACGCGGATCGGCCACCTGCAATAACGGCCGCGTGGTTTTGTGACGAACGCGGGCCCATAACAATTCACGGTCGGCTTTTAGCCAAACCGCCAGCCCGTTTTCCGCGATCATCTGACGGTTTGCTTCGCTCAGATAGGCACCACCGCCAGTGGACAGGATGCACGGATTGCCTTCCAGCAGGCGCGCCAGCACAAGGGATTCTTTTTCGCGGAAAAATGATTCTCCGTAAGTGTCAAAAATCTCGGCCACAGACATATTCGCGGCTTGTTCGATCTGCTCGTCCGAATCAAGAAACGGCACACCGATCAGGCGCGCCAACGCGGTGCCAATGGCGGTCTTGCCTGCGCCCATCATTCCGACCATCACCACGGTTTTTCTTAATCTAAAGCGCGACATTCCGCCGACGTTCCCCCATGTGCAAAGTTTCGCGCCTGTTTGGCGTGAAATCATTGGCAAAGCAATATATACCAAGAAACAGAAACACAATTCGAGCCGCCGGCAGAACCGGGGCGTATTGGCAGCAGAGGGCAAAATGGGGCGACTGATCAAATGGATATTAATTTTGATACTAATTGGCGGCATAGTGCTGGTCGGCCACACGATATTTGGCGATCTGTCCGCACCCGAGGCCGAGGTCACGCGCGAGGTCATTATTGATGTGGACTAGGTCCCTTGCCATCCTGTTCGGCCTTTGCGCCCTGCCCGCCTTTGCGCAAGAGCCGCTTTCGGCGATTGACTGGCTATCGCAATCCGTTCGCGAAAAATCGGTCGAGGAAGTATCGCCTGAGGTGATCGTCGAAGGTGCCGGAACCAAGGAAATCGAGGTCACGTCGCTCGATGCCATCCGAAAAGACACGGTCGGCCTGTTGCCGGGGTCAGTCACGGGGTTGCCTCGGGATTTTTGGGGCCGCTCAAGTTCTGAAACCATCACAGCCCTGATCGCGCGGCAAAACACCGACAGTCTGCCAGAGTTACTATCGCTGCTTTACACCATCCTGCTGGCCGAAGTGGACGCACCAGTGGTCGAGGATCTTTCGACGCTTGGCGGGTCTGCTTTGTTGCTGGCGCGGGCGGATAAACTGCTGGACCTCGGCGCACTTGATCAGGCGCAGGCGCTGTTGGAACGTGCAGGACCGGATGAGGCCGAGATTTTTCGCCGCTGGTTTGACGTAAGCCTGTTAACGGGCCACGAAGATCACGCCTGCACCGTGATGCGCGCGGCCCCCGGTTTTGCCCCCACCTTGCAAGCACGGGTGTTTTGTCTGGCGCGTAATGGTGATTGGAACGCGGCGGCATTAACCTTGGCAACGGGCGAAACCCTGCAAGTGATTTCAACCGAAGACGCCGATCTGATGGCGCGGTTTCTTGATCCGGGCATGTTTGAAGGCCAACC
>JAJFIC010000105.1 GCA_021775315.1 Paracoccaceae bacterium | reverse complement strand
ATTTTGAAAGAAAAGGTAGATGCGTTAGAGAATGGGTTGCCGCACGCAATCAGTTCGCTATCTTATACCCCGAACGGTTCAACAGATGATCCGTTTTAGCTGCATGGGCCAAACCCCATACACAGACTCTCGGATACTCCCGGACCTCGGGGTGGGTGCAAAGCGCCCTCCCCATGGGGGAGTGTTTTCGAGGATTGCAAGCAATCCTCTGTCACACCAGCGGGTCCGGGCGCTGACCGGCTCGCAAGCGATCCGGCCGAAGGCAGGCACAAATTCCCAACGCATCTGCAAACAATTAACGGATGACTTGCCGCTATCTCTCGTCCCAACCCAATTCCCCTGCTGCATCCCCCCGCAAAACCCGTTATCACTTGGGGCCATGCAAACCACCTTCACCATCCAAACCCACGGCCCCGGCCTTTATGAATTCACGCCCGAGGTCACCAACTGGGCCAGCGGTACCGGCCTTTTGACCCTGTTCGTGCGCCACACATCCTGCTCGCTACTCATTCAGGAAAACGCCGATCCCGAGGTGCAGACCGACCTTCAAAACTTCTTTCACCGCCTCGTGCCACCGACCACCGATCCGTCCATGTCATACCTGACCCACACCTATGAAGGCCCGGATGATATGCCGGCCCACATCAAGGCCGCGATGCTGCCGACCAGCCTGTCGATACCCATCACCGACGGGCGGCTGGCGCTTGGCACATGGCAGGGCATTTACCTGTTTGAACACCGAAACGCCCCCCATAGCCGCCAAATCGCCGCCCATCTGGCCTAGGCTGGCTTGCCCCACGCACCACGCCGCCATACGGTTTGGCCATGTGGTTCGCCCCTATCCTCACCCTCGCCCTTTGCGCCACCGCCTCAACCGCGGTCGCGCAATGCGCCGCAGGCATGCAAACCTTCCTGACTTGCACCCTTGATAACGGCCAAAAGACGCTGGCCGTCTGTTTTGACGACACAGAAATCACCTATCGCTATGGCGCAATAGATGCAGCCGCAGAACTGGCCCTGTCAGTCGGCTTGCGCGACGCCGACTACACCCCTTGGCCCGGCGTCAGCGCGACAATTTGGGAAAGCGTCACGTTTCACAACCAAACATTCGCCTTGGAGGTTTTCGGCGCGATAACCCGGATTTATCCCGAAGACGAAAACGCTGAAATGCTCCGCGAAATCTCCGGCGGCATCATCATCACCAGCCAAGGCGAGGCGCTGGCGACGCTGACTTGCGACCCCGCAACCACCACATTCACCTATTCCGATAGGCTGGAACGCGCCAAACGGACGAGCGGCCAATGCTGGGATCACGCCAGCCATTCCTGGCAGACCTGCCCGTGACAGCCTTACTCGGTCACCGCACAGGCCCGAACACCCTGAACCACAGCCACGCCGTACCGCACCAAAACCCGATCACCTTCACGGCGCAAAACATCCGCCAAGCCCGCGCTTTGCGTAAAATACGGCACGCCTTCCGGAAACTGCGCTCGACTGATGAACAGGCCTTTGGCGGTACATAATTCCGCAGGAAGCGGGCCGCGAAACAAATACCGCTCAGGCCCCGTCATCGACCAGACCGGCACCGCGTCGCCAAAATAATGCGCCATCTGCCCGGTCAGCCCATAGGCATCCGTGGCGATCCAACTTGCCCCTTCACGCGCCATCACCGCCTGAATATCCGTCGTCACACCGTCCCAGCCGCGCACCTGCGTAAACGGCTTGCCCCCGACCAGCACACGCCCCGGCCAAAACCCCAGCACCAACACCAGTGCCGCCATCGTCAGGGCAACGGGTGCGGCCAATCGCGCCAACCAACCTGAGGTTTGATCCTGCCGCAAACCAAGGGCCGCCATCACCGCCAGCGTCGGATAAACCGGCACCAACCATTGCCCCCCGGCCAGCGAATTGGTCGCCTGATAGGTCAGAAACAGCACAATCGGCGCGCTCAACCAGATCAAAACCGACGGCACCCGCCCCGACCAAACTGACCTTAGTGCCAGCCAAAACACCAAAGGCGTGACCAGCAGCACAAACGAGCCCCAGAACCCCGCGAAATCCGCCAGCGAAAAGGCGGCATCATCACCAATCCGCCCGAATTGACGCTCAAACCCGATCCAGTCATGCGCCATGTTCCACCGCAAAAACGGCACCAGCACCGCCAGCCCAATCAGCGCACCGGCCCAGACCTGCCAGACCTTCAACCAACCACGCCCAGCTTTAGAGCTGGCCAACCAGATCACCAGCGCCAGCCCGAAAAACAGGTCGGTGAATTTCGACAAAACCCCCAGCCCGGCAAACAGCCCCACCAGCAGCCACCACCAAACCGTACCGCCGACCAAAACCTCGGCCAGCGCCCACACAGCCGCCGTCCAGAACAAAACCGACGGCGCATCAGGTGTTGCCGCAAAACCAAGGGCGGCAAAAGGCAGCATAACCGCCCCATACAAAGCCGCGCGAAACGCCGTAACCTCGTCTCGGCTGAACAACCATGCAATACGAAATGTCAGCAATGTCACCAGCGCGACCACCAAAACAAAAGCCGCACGCGCCCCCAACAAAGTCTTGCCAAAAACCGCGTGCCCGGCGGCTATTCCCCATGCCACCATAGGCGGATGGTCATAGTACCCCGCCGACGGAACCGTGGCCCATAATTGATAATAGGCCTCATCCTCGACCAGTGGAATACTGACCGCCAACGCCACATGCAGCGCCAGAAAGCCAAGCACCAGACCCCACAAAGCCTTTGATTTCAACATAATCCGTCCCTTTGCCTCAGCGTGATTATTGGCAATACATCTTTGGGGTCAAGCCAGCATGTTGTATGACATAAAAGACTCTACACAAACACTTGAAGCGCGCCTATAGTACGGGCGAAACTCAGCAGGTGACAAACAAGGATAACAAGAATGCGCTGCCCATTTTGCGGGAATATCGACACTCAGGTCAAAGACAGCCGACCTGCCGAAGATCACATCGCCATCCGCCGCCGCCGCGCCTGTCCGGCCTGTGGCGGTCGCTTTACCACCTACGAACGGGTGCAATTGCGCGATCTTGTGGTCATCAAGAAAAACAACAAACGCGAAGAATTTGATCGCGACAAGCTGGAACGCTCGATCCGTATCGCCTTGCAAAAACGCCCGCTTGATCCGGAACGGATCGACCAGATGATTTCCGGCATCGTGCGCCGCCTTGAAAGTCTGGGCGAGGTTGACGTGCATTCCGACAAAATCGGCGAGATCGTGATGGAAACGCTGGCCCGCATCGACACCGTCGCCTATGTGCGCTTTGCCAGCGTCTACAAAAACTTTCAGGCCGCTGATGATTTCGAGGATTTCGTCCACGAATTGCGCCCCCCCAACACCGAAGAAGACACCTAGGCATGGCCGCGCATCCGGCTGACGACCGCTGGATGGCATTGGCCCTGTCGCTTGGCCGTCGCGGGCTTGGCCGCACATGGCCAAACCCGGCCGTGGGTTGCGTGATCGTCAAAGACGACCGCCTGTTGGGGCGCGGCTGGACCCAACCGGGAGGCCGACCACATGCCGAAACCAAAGCGCTTGAACAGGCGGGCGCGGGCGCCAAAGGCGCCACCGCCTATGTGACGCTGGAACCCTGCGCCCATCACGGTCAAACCCCACCCTGCGCCAGCGCCTTGATCGCAGCAGGCATCAGCCGCGTGGTCACCGCCCTATCCGACCCTGACAGCCGCGTCGCAGGCAAAGGCCACGCCGATTTGCGCGCCGCCGGGATCACCGTCGAAATCGGCTGCGGCGCCGATCAGGCAAAACAAGACAATGCAGGGTTCCTAAAGCGGGTCACCCAAACGCGCCCTATGGTCAGCCTCAAACTCGCCACGTCCTTTGACGGGCGCATCGCCACCTCGTCAGGCGAAAGCCAATGGATAACCGGCCCCGCCGCACGTCGATTGGTACATCTGGAGCGCGCCTGCCACGACGCGGTGATGGTCGGCGCGGGCACCGCACAAGCCGATGATCCTTCGCTAAACGCACGCGATCTCGGCGTCAGCCATCAACCCCTGCGCGTGATTTGCGACACCAACTTGTCAACCAGCCCCAACGGCAAGCTGGGCCAAACAGCCAAAGACATCCCGGTCTGGATGTGTCACGGCAACCATGCACCCAAATCGGCAAAACAGGCCTGGGCCGACACTGGCGCGAAACTGCTGCCGTCAAAAACCGACAGCAACGGGCGGCTTGATATCGCTGACGTGATGAAAACCCTCGCCGAATACGGCCTGACCCGGGTGTTTTGCGAAGGCGGCGGCCAGCTTGCCGCGTCGCTTCTAACAGCAGACCTTGTCGACCAACTAATCGGCTTCACCGCCGGGCTGGCGCTCGGCGCAGATGGCTTGCCAGCCATCGCCGCCCTGCCCAACCGCCCGCTTCAGAACCACCCAAGATTCACCCTGACAGACAGCCAGATCATCGGCGGCGACATCCTGCATATCTGGAACCGCCACTAACCCCACTGCCCACAACCCAGCTTCTTCTTTTTTCAAATATCCCCGGCGGAGCCATCATCACGCTGCAAAGCGACCAGCAAACGTCACCGCCAAAGCGGGGCAAACGACGCGAACATGCCCTGCACCTTGGCCAAAGCCCGGTTGCGCCTGACCACGTCGCCCGCCGCCAACCGATCAACCACCACTTCAACCGGGCAGGCCAACCCCGCCACCGGATCAAAATAGCGCGCATAATCAATCAAAACCGCATGCACCAGCGCGTCAATCGACGGGCTGGCGATCCGTCGTGATACTTCAGGCCCGAGATCCTGCGTTAGCCCCCAACCGGCATAAAACGGCGCGCCCAGACAGGTGACCGGCTTGCCGCGCAACAAAGCCTCAAACCCCAGTAACGAAGTCATCGTCCAAACAGCGTCACACGCATCAATCGCTGCGACCGCGTCCACTTGGTGCAGAACCATATCGGCAAGTTTCCTAGCCTCACCTTCAGAAACTCCGCCTTTGCGCAACCCGGCTTCTGTATCAGGATGGGGTTTATAAACGA
>JAJFIC010000104.1 GCA_021775315.1 Paracoccaceae bacterium | reverse complement strand
CCCTGCGGCATCTGATCCGCCCGGATCACGCGCCGCTCTTATCCGGCGCAGCCCTATCGGGCATACCGGGCAAAAATGGCGCGAAAAACCGTCTCCATTGACTTGGCCAGAACCCCGGCAAGTCACAGCCAGGATCACCTGATCCGCCCGAGAATACGACATAACGGCGCGGATCAGATCAGGCGCCGATACAAACATGCCCAATCCCTGCCCGCGCCGCATTTCACAGCACCACCGCCTCGCAACAAAACCCTTTATTTTGCACCCGACTTTTGCTATGGCCAGCACAGGCAATGACGATGGCGTCGTCAGGTGCGCAAACGCACCAAGCCCGCAGCCCTGCTGCAACCCCGTCCTGCACGCCCGGATTACCTGTCCGGGGCGCAATGTGACCCCGGCAATGACCCGGAGGTCACAATGAACAAACCCCTCAATATGCGCAAAGAATTTGCGCCCTTCGCCAACGGCACCCGCGCTGAACTGCCCTTCAGCCAAGCCGAATATAACGCCCGCCTGTCCGGTCTGCGTGCCATCATGGCCGCCAACGATCTTGACGCCGTGGTGCTGACCTCGATGCAGAATGTCGCCTATTATTCCGGCTTTCTGTATTGCGCGTTCGGCCGACCCTACGCTTTTGTCGTCACACAAGATCAGGCCGTGACCATTTCCGCGGGCATTGACGGCGGCCAACCCGCGCGCCGCTCAGCCTTTGAGGCGCTGACCTATACCGACTGGCAACGCGACAATTACTGGCGCGCCGTGCGTTCAATCACCGCCAAAGGCGGTGCTGTTGGATACGAGGGCGATCACCTGACCCTGCAAGGCTCCGCCAGCCTGTCGGGCTTTTTGACCCCCGCAAAGCTGGTTGATATCGCCCCCGCCACCATGACCCAACGGATGTCCAAAAGCCCGGCCGAGCTTGAGCTGATCCGCCACGGCGCACGCATCGCCGATCTCGGCGGGGCCGCAATCCGCGAGGCAATTCACCTCGGCACCCGCGAAATTGACGTCGCAATGGCCGGGCGGGACGCCATGGAACTTGAAATCGCCCGCTCATTTCCCGACAGCGAAATCCGCGACAGCTGGGTCTGGTTTCAGTCCGGCCTCAACACGGACGGTGCCCACAACCCGGTGACAACCCGCAAGCTGGCCATGGGTGACATCCTAAGCCTGAATACTTTTCCCATGATTTCAGGGTATTACACAGCACTTGAACGCACGTTGTTTTTGGGCGAACCAGATGCGGCATCGCTGAAAATCTGGCAGGCCAATGTCGCAGCCCATGAGCTGGGCCTGTCGCTGATCAAACCCGGTGCGACCTGTTCCGGCATCACCGCCGCCATCAACGATTTCTTTACCGAGCATCAGCTATTACAATACCGCTCGTTCGGGTATGGCCATTCCTTCGGCATTCTGTCGCATTATTATGGCCGCGAGGCGGGTCTGGAACTGCGCGAAGACGTCGATACCGTTCTGCGTCCGGGCATGGTCGTGTCGATGGAACCGATGCTGACAATCCCCGAAGGCACACCCGGCGCTGGTGGATACCGCGAACATGACATTCTGATCGTGACCGAAACCGGGGCGGAAAACATCACCGGATTTGGCTATGGCCCCGAGCATAATATCGTGCTGTAAACTCTAAACAGCCTGACCGGCGGCCCAGCCCGACGACCAGGCCCATTGAAAATTATACCCGCCAAGCCACCCGGTCACGTCGACAACCTCGCCGATGAAATAAAGACCGGGAACTTGGCGGGCCTGCATGGTTTTGGAACTCAGCGCGTCGGTTGACACGCCGCCAAGCGTCACTTCGGCAGTGCGATATCCCTCGCTGCCAGCCGGAACCAATTGCCAGTGGTTAACCGCCTGCGCCAGTTTACCAAGGGCGTCATCCGACAAATCCGCCAGATTTTTGCCTGCCGGCGCGTTATTCGCGGCAATCACCGCCGCCAGCCGTTTGGGCAGCAATTCCGCCAGAACATTTGCCGGGTTCTGCGCCCCTTTGACCAGCTTTCGCTGCGCCAGAAAATCACGCACATCCCGCCCCGGCAACAGATCAACCACGATCCCCTCCCCCTCGTGCCAAAAGGACGAGATTTGCAGGATCGAAGGGCCAGACAGCCCGCGATGGGTAAACAAAAGCCCCTCTTCAAACCGCGCCCCGTTGCACATCACGGCGGCATTCGCGGACAAGCCAGCCAAGGGTTTCAGATGTTGCAAAACATCAGGCGCAAAGGTCAAAGGCACCAAACCCGGGCGTTGTGGCGTCAGTTTCAACCCGAATTGTTCCGCGATCCGATAGCCAAATCCCGTCGCCCCCATTTTGGGAATCGACCGCCCGCCCGTGGCAATCACGACCGAACCCGCCGCAAGCCGCCCGCGCGACGTCTCAACCTCAAACCCCTGACCGGAGCGCATGACGTTCCCGACCGAGGTTTCCAACCACAGCTCAACGGCAGCGGCGGACATCTCGGCCACAAACATATCAACCACCTGCTTGGCCGAGCCGTCACAAAACAACTGGCCCAGAGTTTTCTCGTGCCAGGCGATATTATGTTGCCCCAAAAGATCCAGAAAATCCCATTGCGTGTAACGACTTAGTGCCGAAATGGCGAATTTCGGGTTCTGAGACAGAAAGGCGTTTGGATTGGCGTCAAGATTGGTGAAATTGCACCGCCCACCGCCGGAAATCCGGATCTTTTCGCCCGGGGATTTGGCGTGATCAAGCACAAGCACCCGCCGCCCACGACGCCCCGCTTGCATCGCACACATCATGCCCGCCGCCCCGGCACCGATTATCACTACGTCGAACTGCTCCATCAACAGGGGTTTACGACCCTTGGAATTGCAACACAATCCAAAGGATAAAAACCACGCTTTTTGGGGCTTGAAGAACGCAATCAGTTTGCGTAAATAACACCCACGTTGGGATGTGGCCTAGTGGTAGGGCAACGCTTTTTGGTAGCGCAGATCGTAGGTTCGAATCCTACCATCCCAGCCAACCCTCTCTGATCAGCACCGTAAGGCCCTGTGGGACCGGAATTGGTCGAAATTGCCCCACCTGCCGCCCCAACCATTGTAGCGTGACTGTAGCGTGACACGGATATTTTCAGGGTTTGACAAGGATATCTGCAGCAAACGTGTTTTTGTGAATTGCGACCCGATAGAGCGATTTGCTAGAGATTGAACATGCAGTGGCCAAATACCATCCCCCCCGACTTAAGAGATAACCTTCACAGCCTCATGGGCCAACGGAATTATGGCCCGGCCGAGATGTGGGGAGTTGTCAAAGAATGGCTTGAGAAGCACGAGGCAGACGCACCTGGCGGCCTCCAGATTGAGGAAAAGCCTGAGAATGCAAATTCCTGACAATTCATTTTTGTGGCGTTTAATGGCCGCTTTAAACACTTATTGAAGTCACCTCACGCTAGCGGATACAAATTTTATCAAACAGTGTTGAAACCCCGACATTGTGCCTGCCAACTAAGCACGCCTAGGATCTGGGCCGTTCGTTTCCTTCGTCGAGAATGGCGGGGAAAGGACATTCGCTGCAAGTTGCATCAAGGTCTGCTATGCGGGCCGCACTTCTATTAGCCCACGCGGACTATCATCGAAGCATCCAAAACCAATGTCCTTTTTTGGTTCTCGAGATCCGCTGTTTCCATACCCTTTCGCCACTGCTGGTCGAGTATCCGCCAAAGATAGGGCGATGTTCCAAGGGCCTCACTGATACTCTTACTGAGATCATTGCCTAATCCGACATCGATGGGACGTTCTTCCCGCCAAATCCTCAATGCATAAGAGACAAGCCGAAAGTCACCACCAATTGCGTCTGCAAGTTGGTCCCATGTCCAATTTCTTCTATCCAATTCCTGTTGAACAACAATACTTGGATGACGAAGGAATGCGGAAGCATCAGTCATAATGGCAGTCTAGCAAGAGAAATTCCGCGCACACAACAAATTTAGACCACGACCAGAACGTTTTTCGAAATCGAGTTTGTCGGTGCAATCCATTGGCCGAGCAATTCACTGTGCTGAATTTGGAAACAGAGAATTTCGATATCTCATCCAATCCGACACAATTCACCCCAAAAATGGACATTGTTCACACGCACCCTCCAATCTGAGGCTATCGCTTTGCTACGCTACATCTCGGTTCCAGAGCGCAGTCTTATTGGGGGTTTGTTGCGTAAACTGTGCCCGAGATTGAAGGACACTCATCCTTCTTGCCTTGGGTTTGGAGGAGTAGAGTATGGCGACCTATCATATCGTT
>JAJFIC010000103.1 GCA_021775315.1 Paracoccaceae bacterium | reverse complement strand
CATGATGCCGGGAGAGGATGGGTTGTCCGTCTGCCGCCGATTAAGCGCGAGTGGCAGCATTCCTATACTGATGTTGTCTGCCCTTGGCGAAGAAACTGACCGTATTGTTGGGCTGGAAATCGGGGCCGATGACTACCTGACCAAGCCCTTTAACCCGCGTGAACTTTTGGCCCGGATCAAAGCAATCCTTCGCCGCCATGAACGGGTGGAACCGATTGCAGGTCAACTGACCAGCCGCCGCGTGCGGTTTGTCGACTGGGTGCTTGATACTGACCTGCGCATTTTAAAACATGACGACGGTTCACAAGAGCGTCTGACCACTGCGGAATTCAAATTGTTAACGGTTTTCCTAGAACGACCGCGCTTCGTTCTCAATCGCGATCAGCTTCTTGATTTGACATCCGGGCGATCAGCAAATGTGTTTGATCGCACAATCGACAATCAGGTTAGCCGACTGCGACGCAAGATTGAGCGAGACCCCGCGCAGCCCGAAATCATCAGCACAGTGCGCGGCGGAGGTTACAGCCTGACCGCAAATGTCGAGGTGGAGCGATGAAAAAGTTCCTGCCAAAAAGCCTGCGGGGCCAGTTGTTGCTGGTGATCCTGTTGGCGTTGGTTTTGGCGCAGGGGTTGAGCCTGTTTTTGTTTGTTGATGAGCGCAGCAATGCGGTTCGCACCGTTCTGGGGCTGGAAGCTGCGGGTCGTGCCGCCAATGTGGTGCGTCTGATAGATGAGGCACCGGTTGAATTGTATCCGGCGATCCTTCGCGCCGCCAACTCGCCGCTGGTTCGCTTCAGCGTCGATGCGTCCCCGATCGTTGATCACCTGTCGCATACCGATGGCGACGCTGTTGCATCGCGTATTAACTCAATTCTAGGTGCAGATATGACTGCCGAAATTCGTGTCGAACTGCACGAGCAAACGGCCGTATTGCCGCCAATGCCCGGAATGGTTGGTGAAATGACGGGCATGCATCAAGCAATGATGGGCGGTCAGGTAACATCGGTTGAAATGCAGATTTCTATCGGGCTTAAAACCGGGCAATGGTTGAACGTCTCAACCCGTTTTCACCGTCCGCCGCTGCAATGGGCCTGGATCCAGGCCACGACCTTTCTGGTGACAGCTTTGCTAATCGCTGCCGCTTTGTGGTTTGCGCTCAACCGGCTGACAGGACCTCTTAGGGAGCTTGCAATTGCGGCTGACAGTCTGGGTCGCGGCGATGATGTTGCGCCGATAAATCCAACCGGCCCCAGCGAGCTTGTGCGTCTTACCTCGGCTTTTAACGAGATGCAGGCAAGACTGACGCGTTTTGTGTCAGAGCGAACACGCCTTTTGGGTGCTCTTGGTCACGATCTGCGCTCGCCGTTGACGGGTCTCAGAGTGCGGGCCGAGATGGTCGAAGACGACGAAACCCGCGACCGACTGATCGCCACAATTATTGAAATGCAGGAGATGGTGGACTCTACACTGGATTTTGCTCACGGAATGGCGGTGACGGAACCAGTTCAAAATGTGCAGCTTTCCAATTTTGTTGGGACGTTGGTGAACGAGGTCTCGGAAACCGGCGGTGATGTGACCGCCGAGACCAAACCTGATCTAATGGTGCGCCTGCGCCCAAATGCCATGCGGCGTGCGCTTCGCAACGTGATCGAGAATGCTGTGCGATATGGAAAACGGGCGGATGTTCGGCTTGAAAAGAGTGGTTCAGAGGCTCGGATCACGGTCTTGGATCACGGGACGGGAATTCCTGAAGCTGATATCGAGCGGGTCTTTGATCCATTTGTGCGCCTTGAGGAATCCCGCTCGCGCGACACCGGAGGTGCCGGGCTTGGCCTGTCGATCGCGCGAACGATCATTCACGCCCATGGTGGTGAAATCTCGCTTGCCAATCAACCCGGCGGTGGCCTGGCCGTCACTGTGACCTTGCCTTTGGCGGAAGCTATTGAAGAACTGAAACCGTAAAAAGGAGAAATGAAATGAAGAAACTCAAATACGCAGTGATGGCTGCCGGGGTCGCCTTTTTGGCGCTGCCTGTGTTGGCAGATTCTGACGGCTTAAACTCGTACCGTTATGACGGCCACATGATGGGGGGCTACGGTCACGGAATGCTGGGAGGGGTCATGATGCTTCTGTTCTGGGGCGTGACCATTGCGATTGTTGTGTTGGCCGTACGTTGGCTGGGTGACAGGGGCCTAAAGAATGGCGGGTCAAACGCGCTTGATATTCTGAAGGAACGGCTTGCGCGCGGTGAAATCGAACCTGAAGAATACGAAACCAGGCGTAAATCTTTGGAAGGTTAGACTTCGTTGCAAAGGGAAACTTGTGACAATGGTTGGGTGAAACCCCAACCACTAAACCTAGGCCCTTTCCCGGCGCCTGATTAGCCACAGGACAACAAGCGGGATAAACACCCACTGCAACAAAGGGCTTAGGCCGGTTCCAAGAGCCGGCAGGCGGGGCATGTTCTTGGCATAGGTCCAGCGCAGGGCGATCTCAGTGCTGTAAAACTCGATCGCCATCGTTGCAAAAATCCCGATCAATAGGAACAGCCCCGCTTGCATCGTGGTTGCCGTCTTGATCCATCTTCTTTCCAGTGAAATCACCGCCACTGCCCAGAACGCAACCAACGCGATCAGCACGTCTCCGATCGTTGCCTGCAGGCAGATCATGACGCCTTGCCAGTGACTGACACTGTCCAGGCTTGAAAACCGGGGCGCCTGAAAAAGCTCCCAGACGAAATGAAGCTGGAAATAATAAACGACGATGTCAAATTCAGGCGCTTCGGTTATTCGCATCTATTTACCTACATTCCTTCGCCTCGAATGGACAGTTAACCAACCTTTGCTTCACGTCTACTGAAGGTCAACAGGCGGAGTTCTTCCTGTTTCACAATGACGTGAGAACTTCAATTTGTTGAGCTGAGCCAACGTGACCGTGGCTATGCTTCAACTGTTCCACATGCAAAAACAGGAGATTATCATGAATTCATGGAGAATATTTCCGATTGCCACCGTAATAGGGCTGCTTTTGTTGCAACCAGCATGGGCCAGTGGTGACCATACCGACGAACATGATGATGATCATGGCGCAAACGTGACCCGGCTTTTGATGCCGATAATGAGCAGTAGCCGGGGAATGAGGCTTTTCGTCGAAAAAGGCTGTGTTGCCTGCCATGCCGTAAACGGAGTTGGGGGCCACGACGCGGCCTCACTTGATGCGCATGACATGGACATGCTGATGAATCCGTTTGATATGGCTGCCAAAATGTGGACCATGGCGCCTCTGATGATCGAGGCACAGGAACAGGCGCTGGGTGAACAGATCCTGTTTTCAGGCGAAGAACTTGCCGACATCATTGCATTCTTGCATGATGACAGGCAGCAGCACGAATTCACCGAAGCCAATTTGACACCAGCCGCGATTGAAATGATGGATCATAAACATGGTGCGAATTCTGGCGCTAAAGAGCATGAAGAAGAAATCGGCCACGGACACGACGGCGACGCCCACGACTGACCGTGCCGCCTGAATTATCCCGACGGATCAGAGGTGTTCCGTCGGGAATAATCATATTTCGGCTTATTCTTCGCGGGCCGCTTTGACATATTCCTGCAGCTGCTCCAATGGCACGGCCCCTGGGATAAGTTCATTTCCGATGACAAATGACGGCGTACCGTTGAACCCAAGCGCCTGTGTAAGCTCGGAACTCAGCACTATATGCGCCTCGATCTCCGGCGCCTTCATATCTTTCTGCAGTTTCTCCATGTCGAGGCCCAGCTTGCGCGCGGTAAACAACACAGAATTTTCATCGGCGCGCGGTAGAGACATTAAGGCCCAGTGCATTTCCTCATATTTACCCTGCTCTCGGGCTGCCAGCGCCGCGCGGGCTGCAAAGATTGAGCCTTCACTCAGGATCGGCCATTCGCGGTAGACAAGGCGGATATTGCCATCTGTTTCGATGAGGGTTCTTACACTTTCCGCCGCACGTTTACAGTAAGGACAGTTGTAGTCAAAAAACTCAACAACTGTGACATCGCCGTCAGGATTACCTAAAACGGGGGCGTTCGGGTCGCGTTCCAGCTGATCGCGGTATCTTTCTAATGCGACAGAGGCACCTGCCGCTTGCGCCTGCTCTTCACGTTGCTGAAGAATGGCAATTGCTTGTGTTAATATTTCTGGGTTTTCCAGAATTGCTTCCAAGGCAAGTTGCTTGATGTCTTCTTTGGAAAAATCAGCCGCCCACGCGGTTGCTGTGCTGAAAATAACGACCAGAGTCAGAACGGTGGTTTTCAATATTGCAAACATTATAGGTCTTTCTATTGATTTGAGCGATTAGCTTGAATTTGGCGTTCGCGTTCTGGCCACGTCGATTTGATATAGGCAAGCACGTCAGCGATGCCCTGATCATCGATAATTTCAGCAAATCCCGTCATGCCGCTTTTGAAGTTCTCAATCCCCTGCAATTTCAGGAATTCGGCGCCTCCAAGTTTTGTGTAAGCAAACAGCGCGGCGTCCGGGTGATGCCAGGTGTGTCCGGTTTTGTTGTGCGGCGGTGCTGGCAATATCCCTTCTTCGTTCTGGGTTTGCCAATTATCCTGCCCTTCAAGATTTTCGCCATGACACACAGCACAATTATCCGCGTAGAGCACTTGCCCGGCCGCAACATCTGCCTGCGCAAGAAGCCCCGCCACGTCTGCCGGTGATTGCTGGGAAACGGCCTGTCCAGCCCAGATCGTGGCCAACAGGATTGCAGTTGTTGTTGTTTTAAGATCTCTCATTTTCAGGTCACCTTTATCCGGGTAATCATGCCCGCCGTGACGTGGGCGAGCATATGGCAATGAAACACCCAGTCACCGGGATTATCGGCGACAAAGGCAATTTCGCGATGTTCATCAGGGCCGAGAAGCAGTGTATCGCGCAGCGGCCCAAAGGTTGCGTCGGGGCGTATTTCGCGGAAATGGTGGCCATGCAAGTGCATAGCGTGAGGGAATGCCGTGCGATTTGTGATCGGAATGCGGATGGTTTCGCCCAAGGACGCCTCGATCAACGGATTATCCGGCAGCCCCACGACACTGTTAAAAGCCCAGAACACACCCTCTTGGGCGAGCTCGCGCATGTTTTTCTTTGTTCCGTTCAGACTGGCGGATTGCAGGCCGCCCATGGCCCCCCCCTCCATCAGAAGCGGGGCCTTGCGGGCAGTTTCAATGGGCGCAAGTTCTGGTACTGGATTGGGCGGTAACGGTTGGGGCGCACCTCGCTGCGTCTCTGAGGCCGTTCCATCTACCTTAAAGGTCGCTTGGGCGAACCCTTCACCCCGGTCAATGCGGACAAGATAGGCGTTCTCGCCAGCTTCAGCCGTTACATCGACAAACAGGTCTACCCGCTGTGCCGGTGCTAGGGTGAGCTGTTCGACAGGTTCCGGTATTTCTAAAGGCATACCGTCCAGAGCGACTATCCAGCCTTCAAGCCCTACCAATCCGAGATTGAAAACGCGGGAGTTCGAGCAGTTGATCAACCGCAATCGCAGACGTTCGTTCCGGCGAACCTGA
>JAJFIC010000102.1 GCA_021775315.1 Paracoccaceae bacterium | reverse complement strand
CACCGTGTCGATAAAGCTTTCTTCGCGCGCGAAAGTGGCCGAGGTCCAGGTGCCAAGGATCCAGCCAACAAGCTGGCCTTTGTCGATGTCAGAACCGCCGTCGATCACGCCGACGGCTTTTTCACAGGTCCAGCGCCCGGCGCCTAAAACAAAGCCCCCGGCCTGTGCGGCCTCAATGGATAAAAGACTGGCGCAGGCCAGTGCTGCGGCGGTTTTGAAAAGACGGTTGGTCATCAATGGCTCCTTAATGTGAAAATCACCCTGAACCCGCAAAACTCTGCCGCAGCGCCGGACTTTTACGATGCTTGCATACTGCGTGCATCGCTGCCAATAAAAAATCCAGTTGGGCGCTGTGTTCAGGTGGCGCGGCGCAGACTGGCGGTTAAAAGGCCCATTGCAATCAAGGCAACGCCGCCGACACGGTTGAGGTTTCGCAGCACGGAAACTTTGCGGATGCGCGCCCGCATCTGATCGGCCAGCAGGGCGTAAACCAGAACGTTGAGTGCTGCCAGCCCGACGAAAGTGGCGATCAGGATGGCGAATTGCGGCGCAAGCGGGCGGTCTGTGGCCACGAATTGCGGCACGAAGGCGATGAAAAACGCGATGGATTTCGGGTTGAGCGCGGTGACCGCAAGCGTATGGCCGAAAATTTTACGTGCGGTGATGGTTCCGGGCTCGGCATCAGCCTCAAGCCCATGGCGCGGGTTTGCGCGCAGCAATTGCACCCCGAGATAGACCAGATAAAGCGCGCCGATCCATTTCAGCACGCTAAACACCGTGGCTGAGGCCAGAACAATCGCGCCGAGACCGATCAGTGACGCGCTCATCGCCAGAAGATCGCCCATCGCCACCCCGGCAGCCGAGGCTATCGCCACACGCCGTCCTTGTGACATGGCATAGCTCAGAACCAAAAGCACGGTCGGGCCGGGGATCAGCAAAAGGGCGGTCGAGGCGGCGACAAAGGCCAGCCAAATCTCAAGCGGCATTTGTGTTTCCTTTCGACTGGCGCATCGGTTGATCGCTACAAAATGCGCCCGGCAACCGCGTCAAGTTTGGCCACCAAGGCCGGGTCACGCGCGTCAGGTGCGGTTAAAATGGCATATTCCAGCGCCCGGTCACAACCATGCGGGCAGGGCGCGCGGCTGGTTCCCAACAGGTTGGGCAGGCGGCTGACAAGGCCGCGTGCCTTATCGGCATTGCCCATCAGGGTGGCGATAATTTTGGTAACGTCGACCTCGCCGTGATCCGGGTGCCAGCTGTCGTAATCGGTGATCATGGCGACACTGGCGTAGCATAATTCGGCTTCGCGGGCGAGCTTGGCCTCGGGCATATTGGTCATGCCGATCACATCAGCGCCCCATTGTTCGCGGTACATTTTGCTTTCCGCCAGTGATGAAAACTGCGGCCCCTCCATCGCCAGATACGTGCCGCCCTTGTGGGTCATGATACCTGCGTCGCGCGCGGCCTGATAACAGGCGGAAGACAGGCGCGGGCAGGTTGGATGCGCCACAGACACATGGCCGACGCAGCCTTGGCCGAAAAAGGATTTTTCGCGGGCGAAAGTTCGGTCAATGAACTGATCTATGATGACAAAATCCCCCGGCGCCATCTCATCGCGAAAGGACCCACATGCGGAAACCGAGATCACATCAGTCACGCCCGAGCGTTTCAGCGCATCAATATTGGCGCGGTAATTGATCGAACTTGGCGAATGCACATGGCCGCGCCCATGCCGGGGCAGGAACGCCATTTTGACGTCGTTAAGGCTGCCAAACAGGATCTCGTCAGACGCATCGCCCCAAGGCGTGTCAACGCGCCGCCATTCAGGGCCTTCCAGCCCTTCGATGTCATATAGGCCGCTGCCACCAATTACCCCGATCATAGTTGTCATTCTGCTCTCCTATGCATCATCCGGGCGTTTCAACTCGAACACCTCGCGCACCACGGTATAATCGCGATAGCCCAGCCGCGACAGGGGGTTAAAGCGGGTGACGTCAAACCGCCCGTCGACGATGCAGGCGTCACTTAGGTGGATGCCGGTGACCTCGCCGAACACCACGTGGTTGTCCGGGCCTTCGATCTTGTGGATTGCTGTCAGTTTGCATTCCATTGAGGCAGGCGAGGCCGCGACGCGGGCGCAGTCGATGGTATCGCAGCTCGCTTTTTCCAACCCGGCGGCGGTAAATTCATCAACCTCGGCGGCAAAGTTTTCGCTGGTGATGTTCATTGCATCCATCAAAGCCTCGGACACGATGTTGACGCAGAAAACGCCGGTGTCGCGGATGTTGCGCAGGCTGTCTTTGCTGTCGGTCGAGGCGAACATCACCTGTGGTGGCACATAGGCGATACCGTTGAAGAAAGAATAGGGCGCAAGGTTGTCCGCCCCTTTGGCCGAGCGGGTCGAGATCCAGCCGATCGGGCGCGGGGTTACGATTGCGTTGAACGGATTATGGGGCAGGTTGTGGCCGTCTTGCGGGCGGTAGAACATCGGCGCTGGTCCTTTTGGGTCAATTTCGCACCAGCATCGCATTGCTTTGGGGCAGTTTCCACCGCTGCTTGCGGTTTTAGGCGTGTTTTGACGGTGAAATTTCCGTGCGGTGTGACAGGGATTAGCGCAGTAGGGGGCGAAATCACGGATTTTGCGTCAATCTGGCGGCAAATTCGGGCAAAATCCGCAGTTTACGCTTCCGATCATCCGAACCCGGCGATAAAATCTTTTCACAGGCGCGGCGCTGAACTTGGAACAGTATGGTGCGTGACCCTTGACCGATCCCGGTGTTTTGTCGGGGCAATTTCAGCACGATCCGTGGTTTTGTGAACACCAAAGCCATGTGAACCCAAAGACGACCAACAGGCGGGCCCGCAGACCATGTTTCGATTGTCCCCTGAAGCGCCGGATGACGAATATGAGGTCGAGTACCTGTTCGATTTGTCCTTTGCGCCAGGGCGTCAGGCGTTGAGTTCTTATCGTTTGCGCGAAGGGGTGGACCGGGTTGCGGATCTGTCGCTGGTGGCACGTGATACGCTGGATGGTGTGGCCGGGGCGATCCGCTTTTGGCCGGTCACGATCGGCAAAACGCGGAAGCCGGGTTTGTTGCTTGGCCCCGTGGCGGTGCATCCGACCCATCAGGGCGAAGGGTTGGGCGCGTCATTGATTTGGGATTCGCTTGATCGCGCACGGGTTGCCGGATGGCAGCGGGTGATCCTTGTCGGCGATGCGCCTTATTACCAACGCTTTGGGTTTCACCAAAATGCAGCCCTGAAATTCCCGCCACCGACCAACCCGGATCGGGTTTTGGCGTTGGAATTGGTCAAAGATGCAATGCAGGGGTTGTCGGGCAAGGTGCGCAGGTTCAAGCTGTAAACTCTCAGCCCCTCAAAGCGTTTTCAGCCAATGTTCCACCGCAGGTCGCACCGATTGCGCGCCAGACGTGCGCGCCATGTTGATAACAGCCTGAACCTCGGCCAAATCAACCCGGCGCAGCAGATGTTTCACCGGACCGATCGAGGCCGGGCGCATCGACAAAGCCCTGAGGCCCATGGCAGCAAAGCACAGCGCCTCGACCGGGCGACCGGCGTCTTCACCACAAAAACTGACCGGTGTGCCAAGGTCGTCGCAACGTTTGGCGATCTGTTCGATGAAGGTCAGAAAGCTGACATTCAGCGTATCGTAACGCCGACGTACCTTTTCGTTTTCCCGATCTGCGGCAAAGAAAAACTGTTTCAGATCATTGCCGCCGATGGAAATAAAGTCAGCCATTTCAAAGAATTGATCGGGTGCAAAGGCCAAAGATGGCGTTTCCAGCATCGCGCCGATTTCGATGTCATCAGAAACCGCATGACCCAGCGAGCGTTCGCGGTCAATTTCATCCAGCAGCTTTTGGCGGGCCTCTTTGAATTCCTCAAACTGTGCCACGAATGGAAACATGATCGCCATTGGCCGTCCGTCTGCCGCGCGTAACAAGGCCTGCAATTGCATCCGCATGACGCCGGGCTTGTCCAGACCCAGCCGGATTGCGCGCCAGCCCATAGCCGGGTTCGGTTCATCCTCGCGCTTCATATAGGGCAGCACTTTGTCCGAGCCGATATCAAGCGTGCGAAACACGATGCGCTTGCCATGCGCGGCTTCAAGGATCGAGGAATAGAGCTTGGCCAGATTGCCACGCCGGGGCACGGTTGAGCGGGTCAGGAACTGCAGTTCCGTGCGAAACAGCCCAACCCCTTCGGCACCGGAATTGTCCAGACTGGGCAAATCCGCCATAAGGCCCGCATTCATATGCAGCGCAATGGTCGTGCCATCTTCGGTGGTCGCGGGTTTATCGCGGATCGAGCGGTATTTTTCCTGCGCCACTTCCTGCATCGCGATTTTGTCGCGAAAGGCCGAGGCGACGCTGTCTTCGGGCCGCAAATGGGCAAGGCCCTGATCGCCATCGACAAGGATCAGATCGCCGTTCAAAGCCTCGCGGGTGATCTTAGCGGCGTGGATGACCAGCGGGATTGCAAGGGCGCGGGCCACGATGGTGGCGTGTGAGCCGACAGAGCCTTCTTCAAGCACGATGCCTTTGATTCTTTTGCCATATTCCAGCAATTCACCGGGGCCAATATTGCGCGCGACCAAAATGGCGTCTTGCGGTATATCGCTGTTTGACCCGTGGCCCTGACCGGTCAGAAGCCGCAGCAATTTGTTCGACAGATCATCAAGATCATGCAGGCGTTCGCGCAAATACGGATCGGGCACACGGGCCATGCGCGCGCGGGTGGCGGATTGTTCTTTTTCAACCGCAACTTCGGCGGCAAGGCCAGATCTGATATCTGCCTGCATCCGGTTCATCCAGCCTTTGGAATTGGCGAACATGCGGTACGCCTCAAGCACTTGGCGGTGTTCTTCGCTGTCGCCGCCAAGCTGCATGTTTAACATATCGTCAACATCGCCCTTCAGCGTGTCCATGGCCACCGTCAGGCGCTGCAATTCCGCATCCGGGTCTTCGGCGACCGGGTTGGCGATGACGATTTGCGGATCATGCAGTAAAACATGACCCTCAGCACTGCCTTCTTGGGCGATGCCGCCGCTGAATGTGACGGCTTGCTGGTGTGGTGCGGATAAGGCGGCACCTTCGCCGACAAAAACACCCAGTTCGGTCATTTCCGCGATGACCATTGCTACCACTTCCAGCCCATAAGCCTCGTCGTCGGAATGGGTGCGCGCCTCTTTGGTTTGCACCACCAGAACGCCCAGCATTTCGCCCAGACGCTGGATCGGCACGCCCAGAAAGGACGAGAATATTTCCTCGCCGGTTTCCGGCATATAGCGAAAGCCGCGTTCGCGTGTGGCGTCTGCCGTGTTGATCGGGCTGGCCTCGCTGGCGACGCGGCCAACCAAGCCTTCGCCGATGCGCAGGCGCGTCTGGTGCACAGAATCCGGGTTCAGGCCTTCGGTTGCGCAAAGTTCAAGTGTTTTGGCGTCGCGCAGCAGGTAGATCGAACAAACCTCGGCCCCCAGACTGTCAGCGATCAAATTGGTGATTTTGTCAAGCCGCGCCTGACCCTCGCCTTCGACCGCGAGGGTGTCGCTGAGGCGTTTAAGAAGATGGCGCGAACGTGATCCCGTGGTTTCGGCCATTTGGCCCCAATTCTCAGGCTGTTTCTAATGCGGCTTTGTCGAGCTCAAAAGTATCATGCAGGGCTTGGACGGCCAATTCCATATATTTCCGGTCGACAAGGACAGAAACCTTGATTTCAGACGTGGTAATGACCTTTATATTAACACCTTCGGCTGCAAGTGCCTCAAACATACGCGCCGCGACACCGGCATGGCTGCGCATACCGATCCCAACGACGGAAACCTTGCAGACATCCTGATCCGCAATCAGACCGTGAAAATTGATCTCGCCGCTGGCTTTGGCGGCTTCCATTGCGGCCTCGGCCCGTTTGACGTGATCCGTCGGGCAGGAAAACGTCATGTCGGTGCGGCCTTCTTCGGAAATATTCTGCACGATCATGTCGACATTGACCCCAGCCGCAGCCAAGGGCGAAAAGATCGCGGCGGCGATGCCGGGACGGTCGGCGACGGATACAAGGGTCATTTTCGCCTCATCGCGCGAATAAGCGATGCCGGATACAACATTATTTTCCATGATTTCCTCCTCGTCGCACACGAATGTGCCGGAATTGTCGGTTTGATCTTCAAAGCTTGAGAGAACCCGCAGTCGCACCTTATAGCGCATGGCCAGTTCAACCGAGCGGGTTTGCAGGACTTTGGCCCCAAGCGAGGCTAGTTCCAACATCTCTTCGTACGAAATTTTGGACAGTTTGCGGGCCTTGTCGGTGATCCGCGGGTCGGTGGTGTAAACCCCGTCGACATCGGTATAAATATCGCAACGCCGCGCCTCGGTTGCAGCGGCAAAGGCCACGGCAGTGGTGTCAGAACCGCCGCGCCCTAATGTTGTGATACGCCCGTCATCCGCGATGCCCTGAAAGCCTGCGATCACCGCGACTTTCATGCCTTCTGCGAACTTTGCGTCCAAGTTATCTGTCGGAATTTCTTCGATCCGGGCGGCGCCGTGGGCGGAGGTGGTTTTCACCGGCACCTGCCAGCCCTGCCAACTGCGCGCCGGGACATCCATTTCCTGCAACGTCAGCGCCATCAGGCCAGCGGTGACGTTTTCACCAGACGATACAATGGTGTCATATTCCCGCGCGTCATACATCGGCGAGACCTGATCGACCCAGCCGACCAATTCGTTGGTTTTGCCAGACATAGCCGACACAATGACAATCACGTCAAAGCCGTTTTCGACCTCGCGCTTCACCTTTTGCGCGGCATTTTTGATCCGCGCCAGATCGGCAACTGACGTGCCGCCAAATTTCATCACCAACCGGGGCATAGGTAAACCTTTTCGTCTGCCATTTGGGTTGCCCGCTTCTTTATGCGGCGACGTCCTCAAGGGCAAGGGATTGCACCGGGTTTGTGACGCGTTGCGTCAGTATTGCAGGGCTTCGCCGTCATAGGCCTCAAAACAGCCAGTGGTTTCCAGCGACAGGGCGGCAAAACGTTGGATCAGACCCGCAGCGGCGGTGTTTGCGTCAATATCAGCGCCATCGCCACCCATATCGGTTTTGACCCAGCCCGGATGGTAGGCCCCGACTGCGATCCCCAGATGCCCAAGGTCACAAGCCAGATTGCTGGCCAGATTGATCGCCGCCGCCTTGGAGGCGCGGTAAATATACGCCCCGCCTTTGGCATGGGTGTTAGACCCCATTTTTGAGGCGACGATTGCAATTCTAGCCGAACGATGCGCTTGCAGATTGGGCAGCAGGTTTTGCACGGTCAGAAAAGGACCCATGACGTTTGCGGCAAAACTGGCCTGCCAACGTGGCGCGGAGAAACCGTCGGCCAGTGCGTCTGATTTATCCAGATAGACCCCAGCGTTGCAGATCAACAGCGAGATTTCGCAGCCATCAAGCTCAGTATTCAAAGCCTCAAACGAGGCCTGATCGGTGACGTCCAGCCGCAGCCACCGCGCCAGATGTTCCAGATCAGAGGGAATGTCGCCGCGTGTTGTGGCGATGATTTTTTCGCCCTCAGCCGCGTATTGGCGCACCAGTTCAAGGCCAATGCCCCTGTTTGCGCCCGTGATTAGAATGGTCATGTGGCCAGCCCCCGGTTAAGTCAGTTTGATTTGCGTGAAAACCACGGCAATGGCGCGACGGGAATGCCGTCTTCGATCAGGCTTTTGGCGGCTTCTGGCGTCGCTTCGCCGATGATCGCACGTTCAGGGGCGTCGCCGTCGTGGATGGCGCGGGCCTCAGAGGCGAAATTATCGCCGACATTTTCCGACTTTTCCTCGATCTTGCGGCGCAATTCGGCGACGGCTTGTTCCGCTGGCGAGGCTGGCTGTGATAGCGCGCCAACATGCGGTTTTTCGCTGGATTGCACGGCCTTGTTGCGGGCCGGGCGCACGCGCGGTGCCATGATCGCCTTTTCAACGCCAGCACTGCCGCAAATGGTGCATGACACCATGCCACTGGCCAAAAGCCGGTCAAACGCGTCGGCATTCTGGAACCAGCTGTCAAAGCTGTGGTTTTCATCACATTTAAGCGTGTATCGGATCATGGCCTGACTTATACACCCTGCGCTGGCGTTTAGAAATCACTTTTAATGTGGGGCTTTAGCCCGTTTTCAGCAATTTCGGATCAAATTCGCGAATGATTTTTTTCAGCTTGGGTTCGCGCACCAGCATGGCCGCCTTTTTGGGGCTGAACCACTTGACGCGGCGCTGGCCTTTTTCTTTGTAGTCTTTGGCGAGTTTTCGGACTTCGAGCGGGAAAATATACGCCTCGGCTGACGGTTTTCGGGAGTCGTAAGTTTCGCGGCGATATTTGTAACGTCCCAGCGCATCACCATAGACGCGGCCTTTTACGCCAGCCTCTTCAAAGGCTTCTTGGGCGGCGGCTTTGTCCGGGCGCTTGCCCTTCATTGGCCAGCCCTTTGGCGGAATCCATCGCCCGTTGCCGCGACTGGTCACCAGAAGAATTTCATGTTCGCCGCGTTTGCCTTTGCGCGAGCGGTAGCACAAGGCCGCGAATTGCGTGCCTTTCCCGGCTTTTCGGATGACTTTCTTGACCGGTAACATATCGTTCTGGTGGCTGCGAACAGCACCCCTTTTGCCTGACTAAACTGCTGGGCCTTTTCGGCCTTCTGGATTTACATCTCTACCGCAATCCTGACGAAACTATTTCGTTTTGTCTAGGGATTGGTGGTTAACAAAAGGTTTTCTGGTCGGGAAATTACCGTGAAACACGCCGGTCGCGGCGTGATGACATCGGTTGAAACGCCACGGCAACATGGGCTTCGCAATAGGGTTTGCCCTGTTGCACGGGGTGGCCGCAAAACCAGAATTCCGGTGTTGCAGGGTCACCGACCGGCCATTTGCAGACCCGTTCCGTCAGTTCCATCAGGTTCAGGCGCTTGGCGGTCTTTTCGACTTCGCGCACGGTGGCCAAAGCTTCAGCACTGACTTCGTTGGCCGAGGGTTGTGGCGGCAAAGGTTGGCCCGCTTTGATGATCGGGCGGCGCAGCGGCAGGTGCACAGGCTTGACCGCCGGGACCTCGGCCACCGGTTCGACCTTTTTGGCCTTGGGCGCGGCGGGTTTGGCCGCTGCTTCCTTAATGGCGGGTTTTTCTTTGACAGCTGCCTTGGTGGTTGTGGTGGCGCGGTTTGACAGGCCAAGACGGTGCACCTTGCCGATCACTGCATTGCGCGTCACGCCACCCAGTTCTTTGGCGATCTGGCTGGCACTTTTGCCTTCGCCCCACATGGTTTTCAGCACGTCAACACGTTCGTCAGTCCAGGACATTGCAAACTCCAAGCTTTTAGCCGCAGCAGGAGCGCACAGCTCGACCACAGCAGCGAATTTCGTTATTGTCATTGTAACACCCGGCTGGGCGGTTACAAGGTCAGGCAGACAGGTTTTTAGGGTGTTTTGTATAGGTTTGGCCGGATGAGCGAACAATTACCGCCGCCAAATATGGCGACAGACATGGGAATGCGCCGTTTTGGCCGGGTCAACTGGCTGGGGCTTTATACCCTGATGATGCGCGAAGTGATCCGTTTCAGTTCAGTCTGGAGCCAGACTGTTCTGGCGCCGCTGATCACGGCGGGGCTGTTTTTGCTGGTGTTTGATCTGGCGATCGGGTCGCAAAGGGGCAGCGTCATGGGGGTGCCGTTTTCGCATTTTCTGGCCCCCGGCATACTGATGATGACCGTTATCCAGAACGCATTCGCCAACACCGCCTCGTCGCTGGTGATTTCCAAAATTCAGGGCAATATCGTTGACAGCCTGATGCCGCCCTTGTCGCCGATGGAGCTGGTGGTTGGCTACACTTTGGGCGGTGTCGCGCGCGGTTTTGCCGTTGGGCTGGCCGTGATGATCGTGTGCTTTCCGGTGTTGGGGCTGGGGATTGCGCACCCGATCTGGGCGGTGCTGTTTTTAGGGCTGGCCAGCGCCATGCTGGCCTTGGTCGGGCTGTTGGCAGGCATTGTATCGGATCGTTTTGACCAGATGAACGCCATCACCAATTTCATTGTCACACCGGCCAGTTTTCTGTCGGGCACGTTTTATTCTATCGACATCCTGCCGCCGGTTTTGCAGATGGTGACGCGATACAACCCGATTTTCTATCTGATCGACGGCATGCGTTATGCGGTCATCGGGGTGTCTGACACCTCGCCCGTCACGGGCGCGTTGTTTTGCAGCGGGCTGACGCTGGTGTTGGGGGTTTGGAGCTGGCGTTGGTTCACCACGGGCTATCGGTTGAAAAGTTAGGAAATCCCTGATTGATAAACCTCTGGACATTTTTTCAAAATAGTCGTGCAAGTCTGAGATACCCCAAGAATGCCGCCGCGCAATGCCACGATAAGAATTTCTGGACATTGCCCGCCAAGACCCGTAAACGCGCCGTGTCTTTAACACGAAAGCAAGACCCGAAATGGCCCGGAACCCGTTCACAATCGTCCGACAAGCGCGACGCTGAACTGAATTTGCACCTGTGCGCAGGCTGCAACCCCGCTGCCATTTTCCCGTGTTTCCCCACCAGTTTCCCTGATAATTGACTCGCCCCTGACTTTGCGTCAAACCGGGGCCTTACCATCGAAAGGATCCGCCATGATCTCGCCCGTAATACCGACCTATGCACGTGCCCCGCTGTCTTTTGTTAAAGGCGAAGGCAGCTGGCTGATCGAGCAAAACGGCGAGCGATATTTGGATATGGGGGCCGGAATTGCGGTAACATCGCTTGGTCACGCGCATCCCAAATTGGTGGCAGCCCTTAAGGATCAGGCCGATCAACTGTGGCACACATCCAACCTTTATAACATTCCCAATCAGGAAAAGCTGGCCCAGCAATTGGTGGATGCGACCTTTGCTGACACGGTTTTCTTTACCAATTCCGGTGCCGAGGCGATGGAATGCGCGATCAAGATGGCGCGTAAACATTTCAGCTCCGCCGGGCAGGAAGATCGCAGCGATATTATCGCCTTTGAAGACGCCTTTCATGGCCGCACATTGGGCACAATCGCCGCTGCCGGGGCGGAAAAACTGGTCAAAGGGTTCGGCCCGCAACTGGCCGGGTTCACCCATGTACCGTTTGGCGATCTGGATGCGACCGAGGCTGCGATTACACCCAACACAGCGGCCATCCTGATCGAGCCTATTCAGGGCGAGGGCGGCATCGTCCCGGCCTCAGACGCATTTCTGCAAGGTTTGCGTGCGCTATGTGACGCGCATGGTTTGTTGCTGATTATGGATGAAATTCAATGCGGTATGGGGCGTAGTGGCAAATTGTTCGCGCATGAATATTCCAGTATTTCGCCTGACATCATGGCGATTGCCAAAGGCATCGGCGGCGGATTTCCACTGGGTGCTTGTCTGGCGACAGAGGTCGCTGCCGACGGCATGGTGGCGGGCACGCATGGCTCAACCTATGGCGGTAACCCGCTGGCCTGCGCGGTTGGTTCAGCCGTAATCGAGGTTATCAGCGACGCGTCTTTTCTGGACGCAGTGAACCGCAAGGCGGGCGCGCTTCGCCAGAAACTCGAAGGTCTGGTCGCAGCGCATCCGGATGTGTTTGAAGGCGTACGCGGCACCGGTTTGATGGTCGGTATCGCCTGCAAAGTGCCAAACATGGACGTGGTCAACGCGGCTTATGCCCAACATCTGTTAACCGTTCCGGGCGGCCAAAACGTGATCCGTGTGTTGCCTGCCCTGACCATTTCAGACGATGAACTGGCCGAGGCGGTCAATCGGCTTGATCAGGCAGCAACCGCGATCGAGGCTGCTTTATGACCCATTTTCTGGACATCAACAAAACCCCGCCGCAGGATCTGCGCGCGATCATCGACAATGCCCGCGAAATGAAGGACGCACGCGCCGGGCGGCCCAAGGGCACGTTGGATGATGATACTCCGCTGGCGGGTCATATTGTAGCGCTGATCTTTGAAAAACCATCGACGCGCACGCGGGTGTCTTTTGATGTCGGGGTGCGCCAACTTGGCGGCCAGACTATGGTTTTATCCGGCGCTGACATGCAACTGGGGCACGGCGAAACCATTGCCGATACCGCCCGCGTCCTCAGCCGTTATGTCGATCTGATCATGATGCGCACTTTTGAGGAAGATACCCTGCTGGAAATGGCGCAATACGCCACCGTTCCGGTGATTAATGGCCTGACCAACCGCACGCATCCCTGTCAGATCATGGCCGATGTAATGACGTTTGAGGAACACCGTGGCCCGATCAAGGGCCGCAAAATCGTCTGGTCCGGGGACGGCAACAATGTTTGCGCCTCGATGGTGCAGGCGGCGGGGCAGTTCGGGTTTGATTTCACCTATACCGGGCCTGAAATTCTGGACCCCGAGGGCGGGTTTCTGGGCGATGCGCGCAAGGCCGGTGTCAATGTCACGGTCGAGCGTGATCCGCATAAGGCGGTTATTGGCGCCGATCTGGTGGTTGCAGACACTTGGGTGTCGATGCATGACAGCCAATCCTCGCGCGAGCGGCGGCACAATCAATTGCGCCCTTATCAGGTCAATACTGATCTGATGGGCAACGCCAAACCTGACGCCTTGTTCATGCACTGCCTACCGGCCCATCGCGACGAAGAAGCCACCTCGGACGTGATGGACGGCCCGAATTCCGTCATTTTCGATGAGGCTGAAAACCGTCTGCACGCCCAAAAGGCCATCATGCGGTATTGCCTGGGGATCTGATTTCTCGCGCCGATCTGTGCTGGTCTGCGCTGTCTGCCACGATAGGTCGCGCCCGGTTGTCGTTGTCTTTGGGCGCAGTCTTGATAGGCTGTATGGGCCGGTTCAGAATTTTGAACGCAGGCCCAACAGAAAGGCCAGCTATGAACGCATTCACATATTTTCGCCGCCGCAAGGGCGCTAATCTCGGCGCGACCCTGTCACGTTTGGCGGCGCGAGCGGCAACGCTGATGGTGCTCAGCGGTTTGGGCGCAATGCCGTTGCACGCCCAGCCCAAGGTGGTTGAATATTACAATTCGTTGGTCGGCACCCAGTTTCCCAACGAATACGACTATCCACTGGTGTTGAAAAATGGCCAATGGACCAGCCAGAATACCAGCTGGGAAACCGACATGCCGGTGCTTGTGGACGGCCAGAACGGTTATATCTTTGTCAATGATGAAGGCACCGGTGGTGGCAATTTCACCACCGAAGCTGTCTATTGGAAACGGTCCTATGGGCCATTGCTGGGCATTGCCGAAACTGGGTATTATCCGCCATATCCTGAGTATTCGCGCCTGAAATTTTACGCGTTTGAAAACAACGCGTGGATTGATGAGACTGCTTATGTCTGGCCAAAAATCACGCTTGAGGATTTCATGTCAGATGACATGACGATCCGGGATCTGCGCGCCTTAAAAGCCATTCAGGCGGCGCTATATGTCAAGCTGCCGCAAAAGGGTCTGGATGCCGAGGTTTGGTTGGTGATCCGCAACACCGAGGTGAACGCGGTCTGCAACGGCGAAGATTGGTTTAAACCCAGCAATACAACGCCTTATCTGACCTATTGCAATACGTTAAAACACCGCCTTTTCAATCATATGGTGGTCAAATGGAATAAATCTGACGGGGTGTTCGCCAAGGGCCACCTGTCGCGACGGGTGCAGCCCTGGAAGTGATTTTGTGAAAGATCAGAATTGAAAAAGGGCGCGGTGTGCGCCCTTTTTTGTGTCAGATTTGCTGGAATTTTCCGCGATCAGAACGGCAAGCCGACATAGTTTTCCGCCAGTGAGGTCAGGGCCGCCTCAGATGACAAAAGGTACTCCAGATCGGTCTGCTGAAGCTTGTCATCATAAGGAATATTGTCAGGAAACTTGTGCAACAACGTCGTCATCCACCACGAGAAACGCTGGGCTTTCCAGATCCGCGCCAAGGCAGTTTTGGAATAATTCTCAAGCCCGGTATCGTCGCCCTTTTTGTAGTGATCGACCATTGCGTGATAGAGGTAATAAATGTCACTGGCCGCAGAATTCAGCCCGCGCGCCCCGGTTGGTGGCACGATATGGGCCGCGTCACCGGCCAGAAACATATTGCCATAGCGCATAGGTTCAGCCACGAAACTGCGCAAAGGCGCGATGGATTTTTCAATGCTTGGCCCGGTTTCCAGCGCATCGGCAAGGTCTGCGGGCAGGCGGCGCTTAAGCTCGGCCCAGAACGCATCATCTGACCAGTCCTCAACCGTGTCGGTCAGCGGAACCTGAATGTAGTAACGGCTAAGAACCTGCGAACGCATGGAGCAAAGGGCAAAACCGCGTTCGTGTTTGGCATAAACCAGTTCTGGCGAGACGGGTTTTGTGCGGCTCAGAACGCCCAGCCAGCCGAACGGGTACAGCTTTTCATATTCGCGGATTTTGTCGCTGGGGATTGTCTTGCGGCTGACGCCGTGAAACCCGTCGGCACCGATGACATAGTCGCAATCAATGCATTTGACTTCGTCGCCCTGGCGGTAAGTCAGCGAAGGTGCGTCGGTCGTGATGTTATGCGGTTTTACGTCGTCGACATTGTGGATCACCTTGCCGCCCATTTTTTCGCGCGCCTCGTAAAGGTCGCGGGTCAGTTCGGTCTGGCCATAAACCACGACCGAATTGCCGCCGGTATGGCCGTGCAGGTCGATACGGTCTTTGCCGCCACCATGGGCGATATAAAATCCGTGGTGAATTTCACCTTCCTTGTCCATGCGTTCGCCACATTGGGCCTCGCGCATCAGATCGGCAAAACCATGTTCCAGAACACCGGCCCGGATGCGGCCCAGCACATATTCGCGGCTGTGCTTTTCCAGCACAACATTGTCGATGCCTTGCAGGTCGAGCAATTGTGACAGCATCAGGCCAGATGGACCGCCGCCGATAATTCCAACTTGGGTTTTCATACCTATCCCTCTTTATGTGTGACTGGCGCCACAATGGCAGGGAAATGCGGCGTGATGAATGGACTGAGCCATCAAGTTCTTGTACAAATCGGACATGGCACAGACAGATAATTCGACCCGTATTCAAAACTTCAACTTGTTTGGCGAGGCTGGCGATTTGCCGGATGTGGTGCATTGTGAAACCATCGAAACCCGATCGCAATTGCATGATTGGGAGTTTTCGCCGCACCGGCATGCGCGGTTGCATCAGGTGCTGCTGGTGGCCAGCGGTGGTGGTCGAGCGCAGATCGAAGGGCAGGTTGTGACATTGCGACCGGGGCATTTTGTAAACGTGCCGACCGGATCGGTTCACGGGTTCAGTTTTCTTGAGGATACCGAAGGTTGGGTGGTGACGATTGGCACCGAAATCCTGGATCAGACATTGCACGAGTCAGAAGGGTTGAGGCCGGTGCTGGCGCAGGCGGTGATCGCGGAAACCAGTAATGAAATCAATGCATTGATCTTGAATATTTTTAGGGAACACAGCGCGCGTGGGTTTGGGCGGGCGCATATTTTACGGGCGCTATCGGGGCAACTTGTCGGGCAAGTGGCGCGCCGGATTTTTGACACCGGTCAGGCGGGTTTGGCGGTGATGGAAACCTCGTTGCAGCGCCGGTTTTTGGCTTTGGTGGAGGATCAGTTTCTGAACCATTGGTCAGTGACGGATTATGCGGCTGAGCTTGCGGTCTCTACCACCCATCTGAGCCGGGTGATGCGCAATGCGACCGGGCAGGCGGCGTCGCGGATTATTGAGGCACGCATGGTGCGCGAGGCACGCAGGCAGCTGGCCTATACCAATTTGTCGATACAACAAGTGGCCTATGCGCTTGGATATATCGATCCGGCCTATTTCAGTCGGGTGTTTTCGCGCGCCTGTGGCATGTCGCCAAGGGCGTTCCGGTTGCAACGCGAAGATATTTGATTGGCGTAAAGTGGTTTGCCCGGCGCTGACGCGCGTTTGGGCGATGGCCGGAGGGGGCTGTCTGCCCCCTCCGGACCTCCCCCGAGGATATTTTGAAAAAGAAGAAGGCTCAGAGGGGTGGTTGTTTAGTCGGTGCATTCCAGCATCATGGTCCCGGCCCCGGTGTTTGAAATCGGGATGTGGTAATTGGTGTGCAGCGCTTTCACATTGTCGCCAAGTGCGCCGCGCATCATCATCCACATCAGGAATTCGGTGCCTTGTGCCCCGGCTTTTTCCACCAATTCCCGGCGGCTGATTTTGGTCAGGGCCTCGGGGTCTGTGACGATTTTTTCCATGCACATCTGGTCGAATTCTTTGTTGATGAATCCAGCGCGCGCGCCGTCTAGCTGGTGTGACATGCCGCCCGTGCCAAGGATGACAACTTTGACGTCTTCGGGGTAGGACAGGATCGCCTTGCGCAAGGATTTGCCAAAATTGAGCGCCCGGTTCAGCGTTGGAATCGGATGCTGCACGGTGTTGGCGCTGATCGGCACGGTGCGCGGTAGGTCTTTGTTGTTGGGGGCACCGGGCCAGAATAGTTGCATCGGCACGGTAAAGCCGTGATCGACCGCGAGTTCTTGACAGGATGTGATGTCAAATTCATCGGCAACCATGCCTTCGATAATATGCCAGGACAGTTTGGGATCACCCGGAAAAGCGCCAAGCGCAGGAATGCCCCAGCCTTCGTCTTCGCCGATATATTCATGGGCCGCACCGATGGCAAATGTTGGCATTTTATCGAGGAAAAAGCCAAGCCCGTGGTCGTTATAGATGTTGATCGCGATGTCTGGTTTATGCTTGTCGAGCCATTCACGGATTGGCGGGTAGCCGTCGAAGAACGGCTTCCAATAGGGCTCTTCAAAAAGCTCGTTGGCAATTGCGTTGCCGACTGCCGGGATGTGCGAGGTTGTCAGGCCTCCGATGATTTTAGCCATGGATCAATCCCCCGCCCTAAGCAGTTTTTCTTTGAATTCTTCAGTGGTCATGCCGGTTTGCTGGGCGCCCACGTCCTGTACTGACAATTTGTAAATGCCAGCAAATTTGGCGAGGTAGTAGATGTTGCCGCCTTGCGCGATCATTTCCAGCACGTTCTTGTTGCGGCAGGCGGTTTTCTGCCCCTCGTTGAGGCTGAATTTGTCAAAATATGCCTCGGGGTCGGCGAGGTATTCTTCGCGCGCGGCGGCACCATTAAAAGAATAGCACATTTTGTTGAGGGCATAGCCCTTCATCGCCTGTTCGCCGTCAAACAGGGTGGTGCCTGGGATCGGCGTGTGGTGGTCGAAATTCGCGAGGTCCATATGCAGCCTCCTTTCTGTTACGCCCAGTAAAGGCGCATGGGATTGTCGATCAGCAGTTTTTGCTGTTTGTCCTGTTCAGGGGCAATTTTCGGAATGTAATCAACCAATTGCCCGTCGTCAGGCATGTGGGATTTCATGTTTGGATGTGGCCAGTCGGTGCCCCATAGCACGCGATCGGGAAACCGGTTGACGATATGGGCGGCGTAGGGAATGACGTCGGCGTAGGGTGGGCCCGCGACAGTCAGACGTTCAGGGCAAGTGACCTTAGACCAGATGTTCTCGTTGTCGGCCATAAGGTTAACGAAGCGTTGAAAATCAGGGTGATCGGTGCCTTTGGTGACGTCCGGGCGGCCCATATGGTCAACCACGATGGTGGTCGGCAATTGGCGCAGGAACGGTGTGAGGTCCAGCAGGTCGTCGGCCTCGAAATAGACCACGATATGCCAGCCGAATTGCTTGATTTTGTCAGCGATGCGCAGGAAAACCTCTTTCGGAGTGTCGTCAACCAGACGGCGGACAAAGTTAAAGCGTACGCCGCGCACACCGGCGTTATGCATGTCGGCCAGTTCGGTTTCTGTGATGTCCGGCCCGACGGTTGCGATGCCGCGCGCCATGTCGTTTGAGGCTTTGAGCGCGTCCACCAGCGCGCTGTTGTCACGACCATGACAGGTGGCTTGGACGATGACATTGCGGCTGAAACCAAGGTGATCGCGCAGGGCGAATAACTGATCTTTGCCCGCGTCGCAGGGGGTGTATTTGCGTTCCGGCGCAAAGGGAAATTCAGCCGCCGGGCCGAACACGTGGCAATGGGCGTCGACCGCGCCGTCGGGCAGGATGAAATCCGGCTTTTTCGGGCTCGGGTGAAAGGGGATCCAATTGGCGTCCATGGTCGGTCCTGTGCTTTGTTCTTAGGCGTATACGAACCCGTCCATCAGCTTGCGCGCGGTTCTGAGGATCGCGGCTGATGTCACGGTTTGGGTTTCATCAAGGCGGGCCATGACGGTCATTTCCCCGGTTGGGTGTTCAACGGCGAGGTTGCGTTCAGGGCCTTGTCCACGCGCGGCCAGATCATAAGCGGGGCTGCCTTTCAAAAGGCAGGCGGTGGCGACGCTGACGGCGCCAAGGACGCCGATGGTTTTGTGGCAGCGATGCGGGATAAAGGTGCGGGTGGCGATGGCGCCGCCCTGTCGGGCAGGGGACACCATGGTCATTTTCGGCACGGTCTTTTTGCGCACATCGCCAAGGTTCATCAAGCACCCGGCCTGCAAGCGGATGCTTTCCAGTCGTTCACGCAGGGGATGGTTCGCCTCAAGCTGATCGGGGGTTTCATCGCCCATAATGCCCAGATCACTGGCCCGCATCACCACGCAGGGCATGCCGTTGTCGATCAGGGTCATTTCGATGTCGTCGATAGTGTCAACCGGGTTGCCGGTCGGCAGCAACGCGCCGCAGCTAGAGCCTGCGGTGTCTTTAAATTCAATCGGAACGGCGGCGGCTGTGCTGGGCACGCCGTCGATTTTGGCGTCACCTTTGTAGGTCACTTTGCCTGCCGGGGTTTGCACCGTAAGCTGCGCAATTTGTCCGGTGTTTTGCATGTATATTGTGACCGGGGTTTCGCCGTCTTTGGCCGCAACCAGCCCGCGTTCAATCGCAAATGGTCCGACGCCTGCCAGTATGTTGCCGCAGTTCTGGGCATCCGTGACGATCGCCTGATCAACAAACACCTGTAGGAACAGGTAATCCACATCGACATTTTTGCGGGCCGATTTTTGCACAACGGCCACCTTGGATGTCAGCGGGTCGGCCCCGCCCATGCCGTCGATTTGGCGTGGGTCGGGGCTGCCCATGATCCCAAGCAGTAACGTGTCGCGCGCAGCTTCGTCTTTCGGGAGATCAGAGGCCAGAAAGTAGCCTCCTTTAGACGTGCCGCCGCGCATCCACATGCAAGGGGTCGGGTGGTGTGTGTCTTCAGACATATTTCAGGCCTTTTTCGGCCAGTCGTTCGCGCATGTTGTAAATATCAAGGCCCAGTTCGCCGGCCTCAAAACGGGCGCGCTTTTCAGCCTCGTTCGCTTCGCGGGCGCGGGATTTGGCCAGCACGTCAGCCGCATCGGCCGAGCGGACCACACAGACCCCGTCGTCATCGGCGACGATCACGTCACCAGCGTAAATCAGGGCATCAGCGCAAACGACCGGCACGTTGACCGAGCCGAGGGTTTCTTTGATTGTGCCTTGGGCAAACACCGCTTTGGACCAGACAGGAAACCCCATTTCGGTCAGATCGCGCACGTCGCGTACACCGGCGTCAATCACCAGACCCTTGCAGCCCCGCGCCATGGCCGAGGTTGCCAGAAGGTCGCCAAAATACCCGGCATTGCTGGGCGAGGTGGTGCCCAGCACCAGAATATCCCCGGCCCTAAGTTGTTCAATCGCCACATGCAGCATCCAGTTGTCGCAAGGTGGCGCAAGGATGGTCACGGCAGACCCGGCAATGCGCGCACCGGAATAGATTGGGCGCATGTAATCGGCCAATAGACCAATGCGGCCCTGTGCTTCGTGTACGGTTGCAACGCCACATTCCGCCAACCCGTCAATGACGGACTGATCGGCGCGGGTGATGTTCTGGACGACCTGCGCCATCAAAGTTCATCCACTGTGCGCGGAAAGATCGACTGAAAACCCTCGGCATAGCGGGCAGCGCGGCCACCGGCCATACCCCCGGAATTGCGCCGGAAATGATTGCCGCGGTTTTCGGCCACATTGGTGTAGAAATCCCAAAGATGTTCCTGACCTTGCATACATTCAATCGCGGCGCGCTTTTTGTCCCAGACATCCGTGATGTCGAGAAACACATCCGGTTTCCATTGCATCTGTTCGGTCTGATGCGGCTCAAACAGATAAAGCTGCGGCGCGCCCAGCACTTTTTGCCCCGGATTATGGCCCCATGCCTGTGCCACCATCCGGCATTCCAGCACGAATTTCGTCGTGTTCATGTGATCAGTATTGTAGGGGTCCCATTGCGAATGGCTCATCATAAAGGCCGGTTGAACTTCGCGGATGACGTCAACCAGCATGTCGCGCGCCTCGGGCCCCAGATCCAAGGGATAATCACCGAGGTCGAAAAACCGGATATCTTTGACACCCAAAGCCTGGGCCGCATTTTCCGCCTCTTCGCGGCGCGCGGCTTTGACCTTTTCCAGCGTCATGCCCTCTTGTTTCCACAGTTTTGCGCTTTCGCCGCGTTCACCGTAGGACAGGCAGACGATCGTCACCTCATAGCCATTGGCCTGATGCAGCGCGATTGCCCCACCGGCGCGCCAGACAAAATCGGCAGCGTGGGCGCTGACCACAAGGGCGGTTTTCTTGGCAGACATGTGTGCAAGCTCCTGAGGGTTTTGGGGCCGAGCGGCCCAAATGCGATAACTTAAGGTCAGATGATGCGGCGCTATGTCCCGAAAGACCACTTCAATTCCTTTCTTGTCCCATAAGTTTTGGCTATACTGCCTGTAATCCAATCCCGGTGAAGGCCAAATTCATGCGCGTCGACTTTCCCAATATCCGTCATTTGCGGGCCTTTGCTGAGGTGGCGCATCACCGGGGCATCAGTGCCGCCTCGGACGCGGTTTTTCTGTCGCAACCGGCGATCACTCAGGCAATTTCCAAGCTTGAAACCCAGCTTGGCGTGGCGCTGTTTGAGCGGCTAACGGATGGGATGAGCGTGACCGAACCGGGTGCGATGTTCCTGTCGCGGGTTGAACGGATGCTGGCCGAACTGAAAACCGGTGTGGATGAGGCAATCCGTGTGCAAAGCGGCAAACCTGCCAAAAGGCTCAGCCATTTTGACCGTCTGATGACGGCTGCGCAATTGCGCGCGCTGATCGCCTTGTCAGAGGCGCGGAATTTTTCAATCGCGGCGCGTAATACCGGGATTTCACAGCCGTCGATCCACCGGGCCGGGCGTGATCTGGAACGGCTTGCGGGATTTCCGCTGTTTCGCACCGCCAGCCACGGTATCGAGCTGACCCAATCGGCCGAGCATCTGGCGCGGCGGGCGCGGCTGGCGGCGGGTGAGCTGCAACAGGGTGTCTTTGAAATTGAAGCCTGGAAAGGCCAGGATTCAACCCGCATCGTCATCGGCTCGATGCCATTGGCGCGCACACGGATTCTGCCCCGGGCGTTGCATACAATCCTTGGCGAAAAATCCGGCATCCAGCTTCAGACAATCGAAGGGCCTTATGCGGAACTGCTGCGCGGGCTGCGTTACGGCGAAAGCGACTTTCTGATCGGCGCGCTGCGTGATCCGACCCCGGCCGAGGATGTGTATCAAGAGCCGTTGTTTAACGATGCTTTGGCTGTGGTTGTTCGTGCCGGTCATCCGCTGTGCCATGAGGCTGAGGTGACGTTGGAAAAAACCCTGTCTTACCCGTGGATTGCGCCGCCAAAAACCACCCCGGCGGGCAGTTATCTAAGTGATGTTTTGCGCATCCCCGAAATGGAAAAGACACCGGTCAAGGTTGTTTCAAGCTCGTTAATTCTGGTCCGGGGCCTTTTGCTTGAAGGGGATTATGTCACCATTATTTCCCACCATCAGGCGCGTCACGAACTGGAACAAGGTATCTTGGTCACCTTGCCGGTCAGCCTGCCCAACAACCTGCGCCCGATAGGTTTGACCTTTCGCAGCGGCTGGCAGGCAACGCCAACACAGGATCGTTTTTTGAAGATATTGCGCGCCGCAGTGGCAGGCATCGCTTGAGCCACTATTCAGAAACTGAATAGGCCCCGTCGCTATTCCATTTTGGCAATTGGGGCCTAAAATGGTACGAATTGGGCTGATTAAAAACGCGGGAACCGCCGAAAATAATGAATATGCAAAACGCCACCAAGGGCAAAACAAATGCCGCAACGCTTGCCTGTATCGGGTTTGGCGAGGCAGCAAAGGCGTTTGTCGCCGGGTGGCAAGGCGAAGACATTGGGTTGGGCTTCGCGGCCTACGACATTAAAACTGACGCCCCCGATGCGCAAACCGCATCAGCCAAACAGCGCGACTATGTGGATGCAGGGGTTGTGGATGGCAAAACGCTAAAACAGCTGTTGCAGGATGCCAGCGCGGTTTTCAGCCTTGTCACCGCCGATCAGGCGCAAGAGGCCGCCCGCGCCGCCGCGCAAACCATCCGCCCCGGAACGCTTTACTTTGACGGCAATTCCTGCGCGCCCAAAACCAAGATCGCAAATGCCCGTCTGATTGATGCAGCGGGCGCGCATTACGTTGACACGGCCATCATGGCGCCGGTGCATCCCAAGCTGCACAAAACACCGATCCTTGTGTCGGGACCTTATGCACAACTTGGGCAACGCCGTTTGGCGGAACTTGGTATGTGTGCAAGTGTTGAACCTGGCGAAGTCGGGCGAGCCTCGTCGATCAAAATGATCCGTTCTATTATGGTCAAAGGCATGGAATCGCTGGTGGCTGAATGCCTGCTGGCCGGACGACGCGCCGGGGTCGAGGATATCGTGCTCGCCTCGCTTGAAAAATCATGGCCGGGATTTGGCTGGCGTGATCGCGCCAGTTACAATCTGGATCGCATGATGGTGCATGGTGTGCGCCGGGCAGCGGAAATGCGCGAGGTGGCGCTGACGATTGCCGATCTGGGGATTGATAATTCCATGTCACTTGCAATTACCGATTGGCAACAAACCATCGGCGCGCTTGGTCTAGAGGCCGGGCAGGATGATCTGGCGCTAAGGTCTGACAGAATTCTGGCAGCACTTGACGCCGCCAAAACAACGGGGACGGGTGAATGAGTACAGAAGAAAAATCAGCAAAGAATGCGACGAAGGAATATGAGGATATTCCCGGAACCTATGTGTTTGACGCGGATCGTTCGCGACAGGGCTATCATTTGAATATGTTCTGCATCTCGTTGCGTCTGGCGGAAAACCGGGCTGCCTTTCGGGCGGATGAGCCGGGTTATCTCGATCAGTATCCAATGACCGCAGAGCAGCGCCAGTCCGTGCTGGATCGCGACTGGAACGAGATGCTGCGCCTTGGTGGAAACATTT
Organism: Paracoccaceae bacterium; assembly: GCA_021775315.1. GTDB lineage: Bacteria > Pseudomonadota > Alphaproteobacteria > Rhodobacterales > Rhodobacteraceae > UBA5972. The sequence goes on along the minus strand of JAJFIC010000102.1, from coordinate 7,460 downwards.
ATTACACCTCGAAACTGGCGGCGAATGACGGCGTTAATTTCCAGGAACTGGCAGCAAAAATGACCGGTATGACCTCGGAAGACTACCGCGCGATGATGGTTGCAGGCGGTCGATCCGTCGAAGGCAATCGTTACGCGTCTGAATGGGAAGGCAAAGAATAATGGCAAGAATTACCGCAGGCGTCGGCGTCAGCCACGTGCCCGCCATCGGCGTGGCGATGGATACCGGCCACACCGAAGACGACTATTACAAACCGGTTTTCGCAGGCTTTGAAAAGTCGCGCGAATGGATCAAGCAAAACAATCCGGACGTGGTTTTTCTGGTCTATAACGATCACTGTACGGCGTTTTCGGCGGAAATGATCCCGACCTTCGCGCTCGGATGCGCCGCTGAATTTCAACCTGCCGACGAAGGCTGGGGCCCGCGCCCGGTTCCGGTGGTCAAAGGCCATCAGAAATTGGCAAGCCATATTGCACAATCGGTGATACTCGATGAATTTGACCTCACCATCATGAACGCGATGGAGGTCGATCACGGTTTGACCGTGCCGCTGTCGGTGATGTTCGGCCAGCCGGATGAATGGCCCTGTCTGGTCGTGCCTTTATGCGTCAACGTCGTGCAATATCCGCCACCAACCGGCAATCGCTGTTACCAGCTTGGCAAAGCCATCCGCCGCGCGATTGACAGTTTTGAAGAAGACCTGAACGTGGTCATTTTCGGCACGGGCGGCATGTCGCACCAGTTGCAATACAAACGCGCCGGGTTGATTAACGCCGATTGGGACATTGATTTTCTGGATCGTTTAACCTCGGATCCCGTTGGTTTGTCGCAAAAACCGCATGTGGATTACCTGCGCGAAGCCGGCAGCGAGGGCATCGAGCTGGTGATGTGGCATGTGATGCGCGGCGCACTGGATGACGAGGTGGTCGAGGTTCATCGGCATTACCATGTGCCGGCCTCAAACACGGCCGTCGGTCATATTATTCTTGAAAACAAGACCTGAGATAACGAACTGGGGCCCGAAGTAACGAAATGGGAATAAACATGAGAGTATGCGTAGCAGGCGCTTACGGCGCTTTTGGTATCAAACATCTGGACGCCATTGCCAATATCAAAGGGGTCACCGTGACCTCGGTAATGGGGCCAACCAAAGACAAGATCGAAGCATTTGCCGCCGCACGCGGCATTCCCCATGCGGCCACGGATCTGGCGGATTGCCTGTCGCGCGATGACGTGGATGCGGTGATCCTGTCAACGCCAACCGGATTGCATGCCGAACAAGCCATCGCGTGTATGCGCGCTGGCAAACATGTGCTGGTTGAAATCCCGATGGCCGACACGCTGGCGGACAGTCAGGCCGTGGTCGCGGTACAAAAAGAAACCGGGGTTGTGGCTATGGCGGGGCAAGTGCGCCGGTTCAATCCCAGCCACCAGTGGATTCACAACAAGATCGCGGCGGGCGAGCTGAAAATTCAGCAGATGGACGTGCAGACCTATTTTTTCCGCCGTTCAAACATGAATGCCAAGGGCGAACCCCGCAGTTGGACCGATCATTTGTTATGGCACCATGCCTGCCACACGGTTGATCTGTTTCAGTATCAGACGGGCGAGACGTGTGACAAAGCCTTTGGCTTGCAAGGCCCGATGCATCCTGATCTGAACATCGCGATGGATATGGCGATCGGCATGAAAACCCCGTCGGGTGTGATCTGCAATTTATCGCTGAGCTTTAACAATGACGGCCCGTTCGGTACGTTTTTCCGCTATATTTGCGACAACGGCACCTATCTGGCGCGCTATGACGATCTTTTTGACGGCAACGATAAGCAGATTGATCTGACCGGCGTGACGATGTCAAACAACGGTATTGAGCTGATCGACCGCGAGTTTTTTGCCGCAATCAAGGAAGGCCGGGAACCCAATGGCGCCGTGGCGCAGGTTTTGGGGGCGATGGAAACCCTGGACCGGATCGAGCGGAGTTTTTAGGCGGTTGAAAACCTTGGGGGGCCAATGGCACGACTGAAAGACAAAGTGTGCATCGTAACCGGTGGCGCGGTTGGCATTGGCAAAACCTACTGTCAGGCGCTGGCCGCGCAAGGCGCGTTGGTTGTGGTGGTTGATATTGCCGACGGTGCTGCCTTGGCCGAACAGATCGGCGGCCTGTTTGTTCGCGCGGATATTTCCGACCCGGCCACCGTTGCAAGTTGCGTGGCGCAAGTGATGGAAAAATATGGCCGCATTGATGTTCTGGTCAATAATGCGGCACTTTTTTCCAAGCTGCCGGTTGCGCGGTACGACGAGATTGATTTTGATCTTTGGGATCAGGTGATGGCGGTCAATATTCGTGGCACGTTTGCCATGTGCCGCGCGGTTGGCCCGGTGATGGAGGGGCAGGCCAGCGGTAAGATCATCAACATAACCTCGGGCACCGTTAACAAAGGCATGCCCAATATGCTGCATTATGTGACCTCAAAAGGCGCGATTACGGCCATGACCCGGTGTTTGTCGCGCGAATTGGGCGGGGCCAATATCTGCGTTAACAATCTGGCACCGGGGCTGATCCTAAGCGATTCCATCCTTAAGAATGCCGACCATGTGGCGGATACCGAAGACAAAGTCATCGCCTCGCGCGCTTTACGTCGCCACGGCTATCCCGAAGATCTGATTGGTGGATTGGTGTTTTTGGCCAGTTCCGACAGCGATTTTATGACCGGTCAGACGCTGGCGGTCGATGGTGGCTCGATCAACACCTGACCGCGAACGGCCACGCCAGCCGTCAGGTGCCGCAGAACGTCGCGTGGACGATTTCATCCGGGCGCGGCGGGTTTTCGTATTCAGCGGTTTCAGGGCGGGCGCGAAACGGGTTTTGCAGCACTTTAAGCAGGGTTTCAAACGGTTCCAGATCGCCTTCATTCGCGGCCTTCAGGGCGGCCTCTACCCGATGGTTGCGCGCGATGTAAACCGGATTTGCGGCTTGCATGGCTGCAAGGCTTTGCGCTGAATCTTCGCCTTCTAACCGCGCTTGCCAGCGGTCACGCCACGCATTAATGGCCTCTGAACCTTCAAACGGCGCGTTAAAATCCGCGAAATCGCCGGTCTGCACTGCAAGCGTCAGGTTGTGGAATGTTAGGGTGAAATCCGCCTCGGCCTCGGCCGTCAATGCCAGCAGGTCATCGACCAAAACTTGATCCGCCGACTGCGCCACTGTCAAACCGATTTTCGCCCCGGCGCGGCCCAGCCATGCCGCTTTGTAAAGGTCGCCAAACCCGTCCAACACCGCTTGCGCCTGTTCGGCGGCAGTCTCGGGCACCGCATCAATCAAGGGCAGCAGGCTTTGCGCGAATTGCGCCAAATTCCAATGCGCAATGCCGGGCTGGTTGGCGAACGCATACCGGCCCTGCCGGTCGATGGAGCTGAACACAGTTGCCGGGTGATACGTGTCCAGAAACGCGCAAGGGCCGTAATCAATGGTTTCCCCGGCGATGGATGCATTGTCCGTGTTCATAACGCCATGAATGAACCCGACCTGCATCCAATGGGCGATCAAGTCGGCCTGTTTTTGCATCACCGCAAATAGCAAGGCGAGCGGTGGACTGTCCGCATCAGCAGCCGCTGGATAGTGGCGCGCGATGGTGTAATCCATCAGTGCGCGCAACGCGGCCACGTCTTGCCGTGCATAGAAAAACTGAAACGTCCCAACCCGGATATGCGAGGACGCGACCCGCGCCAACACAGCGCCCGGTTCCGGGCCATCGCGCATGATCGTTTCACCCGTTGTGACTGCCGCCAACGCGCGGGTCGTCGGCACACCAAGGGCGGCCATCGCCTCGCTTACCAGATATTCCCGCAGCACGGCACTTAGCACGGCCTTGCCGTCACCACCGCGTGAAAACACGGTGCGCCCGGCACCTTTCAGGTGCAAATCAAACCGCGCCCCACTGGGCGTCAGAATCTCCCCCAACAACACGGCGCGACCATCACCTAATTGGGGCGAGAAATTGCCGAACTGGTGCCCGGCATAGGCCATCGACAAGGGTGTGGAGCCTTTGGGGTGGTGGTTGCCTGCCAGCATTTCGATGCCAGTATCGGCAAAAAGATCAGCCGGATTAAGGCCCAGCGAAACAGCCAGATCCGTGTTCAGGCGCACCATTGACGGCTTTGGCATCTGCGCCGCAGACTGCAGGCTGAAAAAATGCCCGGGAAGTTCGGCGTAACTGTTGGTCAGCGTTATTGGCATGATCTATCCAAACCGGTTTGGCCCATAGGGCGCAAGGTCAATATTGCTGTGATTGCCGATCACCAGACCGGCCACCATACGCCCCAGTTTCGGGCCGATTGTCAGGCCTATGTGTTGCGAGCCAAAGGCGCAAATCACGTTTGGCGCGTCTTTAAGTGCGCCCAGATGCGGCAGGCTGTCGGGGGTTGACGGGCGGTGGCCCATCCACACTTCTTCGGATTGCCACGTCAGATCAGGATACACCTGCTTGATGCGCTTTTTCAAAAGCGCAATGGGCGCCTTGGAGGCCGGGGCCGTAAGCCCGCCAAATTCCACAATGCCCGCGCAACGCAGACCGTCCTGCATCGGTGTCACCACGAATTTGGCGTCGCTGACCATGAACGGGCTGGGCGGCAGGTAAGACGCGCCTTTGAGGTAAAGGTGATAGCCACGCTCGGCCTCAAGCATCGGTTTTTGGCGCAGTTTCTTGCCCAGCTTGCCGGACCACGCCCCTGCCGCCAGAACGATCTTGTCCGCCGTCAGGGTTGTGCCGTCTGATAAAGTGACTTGCCCGTCCGCAATATCCGCAACCTCGGCCTTTTTGAAAACGCCACCCTCAGCGATGAAATGGGCCGCAAGGGCGGCAACATAATCGCCCGGCGAGGTCAGCCAGCCATGATCGGGAAACAGGGCGGCAAAAGTGTAGGCCGGGGAAACCTCGGGGTCGCGTTCAATCAAAGCCGCGCGGTCAAGTTCGCAGGCTTCAAACCCCGCCTGACGGCGCAACTCCATGCCATAGGCGTCTTTGGTGAAATCCTTGCGCGACCGGTAATAAAAAGCGTAATCGCCGGTTTTGATATAGGCCGCAGCAGGCGTGCCTTTGGCAAGGGCCAGATGTTGGTCGACCGCATCATGGGTCAGGGCCGCCAGTGCCGTTGTGATCTTTTCGATGCGATCAATGCGCCCATTGCGCAAAAATGGCAGCAACCAAGGCAGCAATCGCGGCAGGTAGCGCCATTTCAGAAACAAAGGTGAATCCGGGTCCAGCAACATGCCGGGTGCTTTGGCCATCAATCCCGGTTCTGACACCGGAATGACCGCCGCGCGCGCCAACAATCCGGCATTACCGTACGAGGCCTGATCGGCCGTGCCGGGATCAATCCGGTCGATCACCGTCACAGATACACCGGCCCGGCGTAGCCATTCTGCGGCGGAAATACCGGTAATTCCGGCCCCTATGACGATCGCGGTTTTTTGCATCCTGATTTCGCAACTAGCGATAATTTTCGGCCCTGTAAAGCGGCAGACAGGACGTCGTTTAGGCGATCAACCGCGCCAGCCCGTAAGCGATTGAATTTCTTTGCACATAGCCAAGCGCCATGGCGTCACCTTCGTTCACCGCGCGCAAAACCTCGTCAAGCTCAGCAACCAAGGCTTTTGAGACATTCTCGGCTGAGTTTCGGGCATGCTGGTACCAATGCCGCGCCGATTTGAAATAGAAATGGTCCCAAATTTCGCGCAAGGCCGTGTTGCCAATGACGCCGCCGATCAGCAGGTGCAGTTCGTGGTTGATGCGCCAATAGGCGTGGATGTCAAACTGGTCCTGCATATCCGCCGCTTGGGCGCGCAGGCCAGCGATTGCCAGCCCCAGAGCGGGGTTCAGGGGCCGCGGGTCCATCGCGCCGATCAGTTCGGCGGTTTTCATCCGCATCAGGTAAATATCACGGATTTCGTCGCGCGGCAGGTCGGTGACAATCGTGCCAACACCGTCTTTGGCCGCGACCAGACCGCCATGGGCCAACTGTTGCAAGACGGCGCGGATCGGTGTGCGGCTGACGCCAAATTCATCCGCCAGTTCCGCCTCACGCAACACCGTTCCCGGTGGGTAATCCAGCAGGCAGATACGGTCGCGCAGGGTTTCAAAGATGTTCATAATACCCCTAATACTGGCCTTAATGCTGGCTTAACAATTGGCCGAAACCGGGGATTTTGTCGTTGATTCCGGCCTGCCTAAGCGCATCCCACATCATCGCCTGATTGGAACAAATAACCGGCTTGCCAAGCTGGGTTTCAATGCGCGCGACCACGTCAAGCGAGCGCAACGCGCCGCAAGAGATGAAAACCGCATCCGCGTCAGGCCGATCCAGCGATATGGCGAAATCCGCGATGAAATCCGGCGTGACCCGCACCATGTCGCTGTCGCGTTCAAGGTTGAGGCCCTGAATGTCCAGCACCTCGAAGCCCGAGCGTTCAAGGTATGTTTTTTCAGCCGAGTTCACCTCGTCAAGATAGGGCGTCGCCACCACGATGCGCTTTGCGCCAACTGCATTGAGGGCCCGGATAACGCCGGTGATGATCGAACTGGCAATGGCCCCGGGCGCGCCTTTTTGCAGTTCCGCGAAAACCCGCGTCTCGCCAATCACCAACGAGCCTGAGGTGCAGGCATAGCTGACCACATCAAGCGAGCCGTCAGGCAGTAGCGTGGCGGCGCAATCGGCCAGCAGGTCGGCCTGTGCGGCCAGTGTTTCGCTGGTGATGGAATCCGGGATCGCGGCGCGGGCGAAATGGACGCCAACACCGTCGGGACACATGCTGAGCACATCGTCCTGCACGGTTTGTTCGGTCGCAAGCAACACAAAGCCCAGCTTGGCGCGCGGATGTCGGCCCTGATCAAACTGGATGTCGCGGGGGGTGGAAATCACGTCGTTCATGGCTGGCTTTCGTAAGGTGTATACACCTATAGCGTTACAGGCGGGTTCATGCAAGAATAACCAGCAGAATCACCAGTGATGTACACATCCCAGTCAAAGAGGTCCCCCATGCTCGACCAAGCCCGACAAAGAACCGCTGAATTTCAGAACCGTCTGCGGGATGCCAATATTGATGTGGCGGTGATGACGGACGAAGCCTCGATCGCTTATCTGGCAGGTTTCTGGGGCTATCTGTCGATCGAATTTGGCCGCCCAACGTTTCTGATCGTGCGCCCTGACGCCGCCCCTGTGGTCATCACCCCCCTGATGGAAAGCGAAATGGTCGGCGCGATGACCTGGGTTGATCATGTCGAAACCTGGGAAGACGCCGGGGCCAACCGCTGGGAAAACGTGCTGGGCCGGGTGCTGGGTGAAAATCCGGGTCGGGTCGGGGTTGAACGCGGTGTGCTTCCCGCCATTGTGCGCAACTGGTTTGACGACCAGCGCAAGGGCGTCGATCTGGTCGATGTGGCGCCAGTTCTGGGCCAGATGCG
>JAJFIC010000101.1 GCA_021775315.1 Paracoccaceae bacterium | reverse complement strand
ACTTTCTGGACAAATCATTCACTGCCACTTCGGACTCCGATGGGTCCGCGTCCAAAATGGTCGCGCGCATTGCCATCAGCGGTTCTTCTAAGGCTGCAAAGGCTGCATTTGCCTCGATCACCGCAAGAGTTTCCGCCACTTTTTCATAAGACGCGTCAGCCTGACGCTGATAGGTTTGCTGCGCCTTGCGGTCAGCTTTGGTCAGCGTTCTGAAGGTCGTGTAAACCTCTTCCCAGCCATCCGGCACCTCGGCTTGCAGGCGTGCAATCTCGGCCCGCAGTTCGACCTGATGTGCCTCGGCCTCGACCTTGCGATCGGCATCTGATGCGTCGCGCATCCGGCTTATCTGTTGTTTTAGCTCAGCCGACTCAGCCTCAATCACACGGATTTCTTTTTCCAAATTCCGGACGATTCTAAGCTTAGGACGGTACTCACTAGCCGCCGCGTTCACAGCTATTTCAGTGGTAAACACTGTTTTCAGCGTGGCAATCGCGCTGGTTGCATTTTCAAAACCAGCACCCAGATCTTTCGCCATGCTTTTAGGCAAAACTGATAGATCCAACTGCTTGGCTGACGAAATAGCGGCCAGTGTCGCGCCGTTATCTCCATCCAGTTCACCCTGAACATATTGCTGAAGGCAATATTGCAGCTTTGGGTTTCGTGGCGGCGGCGACGTTTCGGACAGGAAACTAACCCGGTTTGGCAAGTAGTTCACCAGTTGCGGGAAGACACCGACAACGAACAGGGCCACCAATTGCAAACCGATAAAGGCAATGACGCCCTTGTAAATCTGAATGGTCTTAACAATGGCCGGGGCGACCCCCCTTAGGTAAAACAGCGCAAATCCAAAGGGCGGTGTCAGGAACGATGTCTGAATGTTCAGCCCTATCATCACGCCCAGCCAAACGGCGGTGATATTAGCCGATGGATCAGCCAACAGGATCGGCGCCACAATCGGCACCACCACCACCGCAATTTCGATGAAATCCAGAAAGAAGCCCAAGAAAAAGATTACAGCCATAACGATGACAAACTGCGACCAGAACCCACCGGGCAAGGAATTCAAAAACTCGCGCACAAGGTCTTCGCCGCCAAAGGCCCGGAAGGCCGCGGTCAACATTGCAGCACCCAAAAGGATGATGAACACCAGCGACGTCGTCTTGGCGGTTTCCAGCATCACACCCTGAAGGGTGTTTTCAATGCGCAGCACGCGAATGCCGCTCCAGACCAGCGACGTTACCAGCATCACTGTCGCGACCACGCCAATGCCAATGCCCAAGCTGTCACGTGTCGACGTGATAGACTTGATGTTCATGTCGAAATTTGACAGCGCATAAGTGACCATTCCAAGCGAGATCAGGGCTAGAATCGCCGGATAATAGCTCGACCTTTGGCCTTCGGTCAGGCGATAGCCCGCCATGACCAGCGCACCCGCCGCACCAATAGCGCCCGCTTGGTTGACCGTTGCAACACCCGTGATGATCGAGCCCAGAACCATAAAGATCAGCGCAAGTGGTGGCACCAGTGTCAAAAACACCTGACGCCAGAAAACCAGATCAAACTTGCCCTCATACGGCACCGACGGGGCCGAGCTGGGTTTGACCATGGCAAAGATCAGAATATAGGCCATGTACAACAGCACCAGCAGAATGCCCGGCACCAACGCGCCCAGGAACATCTCGCCTGCACTGGTTGATGCGACCTCAAACACTGACGGCATCGTCAGTTCACCAGTTGCCTCTTTAAACAACGCCTTTCGGGCCGAGCCTGCCTGATCGGTGGCCGAGGCCAACTGATCCGCAAGAATAATCAGAACAATCGACGGCGGAATGATCTGCCCCAACGTCCCGGAAGCGGCAATCGTACCGGTCGCCAGTGATTGCGAATAATTGTTGCGCAGCATCGCTGGCAGGGAAATCAGACCCATAGCGACAACGGTTGCGCCAACAATGCCGGTCGTGGCCGCCAGTAAAGCGCCAACAAAAACAACTGAAATACCCAAGCCACCCGGCACAGGGCCGAACAATTGCGCCATGGTCACCAGCAGGTCTTCGGCAATTTTTGACCGCTGCAACATGATGCCCATGAATATGAACAGCGGGATGGCTATGAGCGTATCTCGCTCGACCTCCCAATAGACACCTCGAAGATTGGTTACCCCCGCTGACAGCCATTGCGACGGTCCACCAGAATGGAAAAACGCATCCGTACTGCCCGCAAAAATAACGCCTGAACCTGCGGCCAAGCCGATGGTGATGATTGCAGCCCCGGGCAGCGCAAAGGCAACGGGATACCCCGAGCCAAGTGCCGTTGCCATGATCAGGACAAGGATTGCTAGAAAAATAAGTTCCATTGTCCGTTCCTCAATGCGCTGCTGGTTCGTGGTCCAGATGTCCGGCTTCTTGCCGGTAATCTGCGACCGCTTCAAAGAAATAGCTGACAAACTGGATCAACATGGTAACCGCAAAAATGGCCAGAAATGCCGCCATCTGATATTTCACAAACATCCCGACCGCGCCCGATTGCGTAATTTCAAAATTCGCAACTGGTGCGTTGATGATCGCCTGTTTGCCGTTCAGACCGACCCCCAGAATGACCCAGCAGGTCGATATACCCAGAAAAATCGAACCGATCGCGTTCACAAAGCCGCGGGTTTTCGTGGTAAAGCCAGCATAAAGTACGTCAACGCGAACGTGGCCTTCGTCAAACAGCGTATAGGCCGAAGCGAACAGGAACAACGCGGCGTACCAATAACGGACGAGATCGCCCATCAGCGCCTGTTCATAGCTGAACACAAAGCGCGAGATCACGATCGACAACTCGGCCCCGACGATCATTAGCGCCAACCACGTGAACCCAAGGGTTCGGGTAAATGCTGCGATAACAAAGCCTGCGACGATTAATGGAATGTGTATGTAAGGCCCAACAAAATGTGACCGCCCCAAATCTGAGGCCATGCCTTCACTTACCAGCGTTGGCAGAATTTTTTCAACCCGCAAAAAAGCGAGCGAGGCATCGACAACCCCAACCTTAAAAACCGACCTTAAAAACGACCGGATCAGGTATTTGTTGAAATTGTGGATGGCTCTGGCATCCCAGCGCAACGACGTGTTTGCCGATCTGAGCACGTATCCGACCGAAGCGCACAGGGCCGCCACATAGACAAGCACGGGCACCACGGCCCCGCCCCAAGCGTCGGAAAACAGGCTGGACAACGTTTCAAAGCCGTATCCAATAACCAGAATGTTGTTGATAAGAAACGCCACCAGGACGCTTAAAATTGACCAGCCGAGTATTCGCGTAACTGGTGCAGGGTCTCCAAACCGCGGAACTTCCACCGCGTCATCCGTGACAGCCATTTGCCCCCCAAAATCTTTCACCCGACCAGTTCAACACCTGCGGGGTGAATAAATCACGGACGCGCAAAGTTATGTATGGATTCTGGCAGGAAAAGAGCGGGGCCAAAGCCCCGCTCGGTTTTCTATAGTTCAGGCCGATTAGGTCAGGCCAAGAACCCGGTTGCGCTGGTTGACAAATGTGCCTTCAAACTTGGCCATTGTCCCACCGATTTCACGCAAGGATGCCTGGAACGCATCGTCGATCTTGGTCGCCAGCGCCGAATGGGCACGAGTTTCCTCGAACACTTCAGCAGACGCACCACCAAACGCATCCCAGATATCGTCGTTGAATTCACGAACCTGAACCCCGTGGTCATTAACCAGCTTGGCCAGATATTCGCCATTCTTCGCCATATTTTCCTCGAATGCGGCTGCATGCTCTTCCATACAAGCGGCCTCGATGACGGCTTTTTCCCAGTCAGTCAGACTGCTCCACCAACCGGCGTTCATACCAAAGGCAAGACCGCCACCCGGCTCGTGCATACCACCGGTGTAATAGAACTTGGCTGCTTCATAGAACTTCATGAAATAGTCATTATATGGGCCAACCCATTCCGTCGCATCAATCGCGCCGGACACAAGGTTTTCATAAATCTGACCACCAGGAAGAGAAACAGTCGAAACGCCCAGCTTGGACATCACGTTGCCGCCAAGGCCTGGAATACGCATTTTCAGACCTTTCCAGTCTTCAGGCGATTCGATTTCTTTGTTGAACCAACCACCGGCCTGTGTGCCTGTGGCACCACAAGCAAGCGCCTTCAGGCCGAACTCGCCGGACATCTCGTCCCACAAAGCCTGACCACCGGCAAACTTGATCCAAGCGTTCCATTCCACGGTTGTCATGCCAAACGGCACAGCGGTGAAATAGGCAAAACCCGGGTGCTTACCAGCCCAGTAATAATCCGCAGCGATGTAGGCCTGAGAGTTGCCGGAGGCAACCTCATCAAACGAGTCAAAAGCACCGACACGTTCGCCAGCAGCGAAGTATTCAACGTTCAAAGCGCCATCGGACAATTGCCCGATACGCGCAGCAAGACGCTGTGCCGAAATACCCAAACCGGGAAAGTCCCGCGGCCAGGTCGACACGATTGTCATTGTTTTTCCGCTTTGACCGATTGCTGGTGTGGCAAGGGCAGCAGAACCGACACCGACAAGTGCGGCGCCTTTCAAAAACTTACGACGTTCCATTTATTGTGAGTCCTCCGTGTTTTCACATTTCTTATTTTGGGCGGCTTTTGGGTCGCGTTTCCTCCCGCGCGATTGATCCCGGCCGCATATTCATCATGCCTTAAGCTTTACACGTAAAGCAACAGATTTTCTGAGGCTTACGTATTCCTACCCACGGACGCGCGTGAAAGTGTAGAACGGTGAACGGGATTCACCGAAGTTGTTTCCGGTTCGGTCCTTTTATCGGCCGAAATCCCCTTGGTTTTAGTGATCTTTGGCCGCACGTCCGTAAACCTGAACAAAATTTCGCAAAATCCGCTCGGGCATGTGCACGTCTTCTGCGTGACACATGGCGGTCATTCTGTCCGCATCTTCGGGCGGGAAATACCCGCGATGCTTGTAAATCCCGATCCGAACGGCGAATCCGTCGCTGTCAGCTTCGGGATGGAACTGCGTCGCATAGACATTCCGGGCGTAGCGGATCATCTGATATGGGCAGGTTGCTGATGCGACCAGATGCACACATCCTGCTGGTAGATCCTGCACCGCTTCTTTGTGGCCAACAAAAGCACGAAATTCCTGCGACAACCCGGCAAGCATCGCATCCCCCTGCCCGGCTTTTTGAACCTCGCATGTCACGGCACCCACATCTTCGCTGAATTGCGCTTTGCTGACTGCGGCCCCTAAGTGGTGCGCCAGAATGCCAATGCCATAACAACAGCCCATGAACGGAAAATCGCGCGCAGTGATTTCAGGCATCAGGTCAAGCACGGCCTGCTCGATCCGCTTTTCAACCGGCGTTTTCTTGTCCTCAGGGTCGCTGATACAGCCCGGACCACCCCCGACAATCACACCGGAATAGTCGGAAAGTTGCAGATCAGACGGGATTTCGCTTTGATCAAGCCGAACTCGATGAACGTTGTCTGACGCCAATCCGCCCTTGGCCAAAATGGCCGAAAACTCATCATCCGACGCTTCGGTTTCAGGGCGCAATTGCAGGATCAGAAAGGGTTTCATCGGCCATACTCCTTGGGCTGTCCAAATGCACCAAACGACCGCGCCCGGTCAACCACCCCAAATTGATGTTGCCACCGACACAGACGTTTCCTTATCCCATCCGATCAGGTTAGACTGTGAAAAATTGCAGTTCGAGCAGGTTTCACACTTATGGTATCGCGTGTTATCCCCGTTGATTCTTTTGACTTTGTACTTTTTGGCGCAACCGGCGACCTTGCCCAGCGCAAAATCCTGCCTGGTCTGTTTCACCGCTTTGCGATCGGGCAAATGCCGCCCGAGGCAAAAATCATTGGTGCCGCGCGCAGCGACTTTGGCCCTGACGATTTCCGCAAGGCGGTGCGGGTTGCAATCCTCGCAGTTTCGCCGCAAGCCAATCCCACCGATTTGGATGCGTTTCTGACGCGGCTGGATTACGTCCCGCTTGACGCACTTGGCGAAACCGGTTGGCAGACATTGGCAAGCAAATTGCGCAAGGACGTGATCCACGCCTTTTATTTATCCGTTGGTCCGTCGTTGTTTTCACCGATTGCCGAGCGGTTGAAATCAACCGGAATGGCCAACCCCGATTCTCGGATCGTGGTTGAAAAACCTTTCGGCCACGATCTTAACTCTGCCAAGGCGTTAAACGCCGCGCTGAGTGGTTGCTTCACAGAAAGCCAAATTTATCGGATCGACCACTATCTCGGTAAAGAAACAGTTCAAAACCTGATGGCGTTACGCTTTGCCAATGCCCTGTTTGAGCCGTTGTGGAATTGTCAGCATATTGATCACGTGCAAATCACGGTGTCTGAAAGTCTGGGCGTAAAGGGGCGCGGCGAATACTACGACAAATCCGGTGCGATGCGGGACATGGTGCAGAACCATTTGATGCAATTGCTGTGCCTAACCGCGATGGAGCCGCCTTCGCGGTTTGAACCAAACGCGGTGCGCGACGAAAAACTAAAGGTGATCCGCGCCCTTGATCCAGTGCAGCCAAACGATATCGTGCGTGGCCAATACCGGGCCGGTGCGGGCGACGAAAGCTATCTGGAACACGCCGGCAATCCCAAAAGCCGCAGCGATAGTTTCGCAGCCCTTAAGGTACATGTG
>JAJFIC010000011.1 GCA_021775315.1 Paracoccaceae bacterium | reverse complement strand
TGTTTGTCCGGGCTCGTTCGGCGCGAAACAATTCCCTTTCCCTCTGTCGCCATGCAATATGCCAAAATGAACAAAGTCATGGTCATAGGCAATGCCGGGGGCGGAAAATCAACGCTGTGTCGCCGCCTGTCAAATGCGCATGATCTGCCCCATTTGAAAGTTGACGACATTATGTGGCGACCGGGCTGGGAGCGAAGCCCGGAGGCCGATTTTCTGCAACAGCACGAGACATGGCTGGCGACGGATCGTTGGCTGATTGACGGCGTCGGCTCGATGGTGTCGGTGATACGGCGTTTGGCTGCGGCTGACACGGTGATCTATGTGGATTTACCCCTGCATGTGCATGCTTGGTGGGCGGCAAAGCGGCAGGTCGCATCCTTGTTTTCGCGCAATGCCGATGGCCCGGTGGGATGTCCGATGTGGCGCATGACGCTTCGTCTGCCGGGGATGATGTGGTGGATGCACCGGTATTTTCGGCCCGAGTTGCAGGATTTGCTTGCGCAATTGCCTGTGGAAAAAACGGTGATTATCCTGCGATCAAAACATCAACTGCGGGCGTTCCGGCTTGGCCCTGACGGGTCATTCATGTCTGATTTGTGAGGGATAAATAAGGGGAGGAGCCGTGGGGATAGTTTCCCACGGCTCCCTGGGGGGGTTACCGAAACCCTACTTGTTTCAGCAATGCTGAAGCTTCGTAAGATCTCAGTGACATCCGGCTTGCGACAGCCGAAACTTGTGGTTGGGACAACAATTCAGGAAACAGCTCGACAATTTCGGCGCGGCTTTCTTGGGCCAGACTGTCTAGCGTGGTGGCGTTGATATGCAGGCTTTCCGATGGAATACCTTCGGAATAGATGACCTCGTGGCTGTCAAACAGCACGTGGAAATATTCAACGACCCCGCCTTCGCGGCGGTAAATCGTATCGCCATTTACCAGATCTTTGGCCTTCACCAGCACCTCATGGCTGCCAAGCATAACCTCGGCGCGCCAGTCCGACAGCAACATGCGGTGTTGCTGACTGACGATCAGATCGGCGTGATTGCCCAAAGCGCCCTTTGTGAAAACGATCGGCGCGAGATGCCCAAATGCCCGGGCTGTGCGACCACCGATCCAGCGCACAGGTTGGGCGCCGTTATCGCGCGTCAGGACAAGATCGCCCTCAACCAGTTCTTCAATCGACTTTTCGCTGCCATCTGCCATCTGAATGGCCGTGCCACGCGCAAAACAGACGCAAGTGTAATCGGCGTAATCAAAGGTGCCGGGATCGGTGTCGGCTTTGATCAGCGTGTAGTCCACACCGGGTGTCAGGGGCGTTAGCGGTAAGAAGTATTCGCCCGACCAGTCATAGCTGCCGTGGTTGGTGTTGTTGATAATCAGAACCTCAACCGTTGAGCCGTCAGAGCCCATGAATGTCAGCCGGCTTTCCAGTTCCAAACCGTCACCAAGCGTGCCGATTTCCGAGCCTTTGCCGACGGTTTGATCGTCGACATTGTCGTCAAACGTTCCGGCTGACCCGCCGTGATCGTCGCCTTCATCGCTGACCACAAGGTCATAGGCGGTTGCCGCCTTAGAAAAGATATAGGTGTCGCCAAGTTCGGAATTTGACGCATTGGTCACAGGTTCACCAGCGTTTACCCCGTTTGAAACCATCAGGTCCGCACCGAGATAGACATTACACACCTGATGGTCGGATGATCCGCCACCGCCGCCGAGATATTTGTCACTCATGTGAAAAACACCATGCTGCTTTTATGTGAATGGCACCGCCCGTTCGGGTCGCGAATTTTCGCGTTGTCCTAGGCAATCCCCACCACCATGGTAGGTTTAGAATTAGGCCAAGATTGGAAAAATGTCAAGAAAACAGGTGTTTCCAAGGCTTTTCTAAGGTATTGTCTAAGCTTGTGAAACAATGCGAGCGGGTTGATAACGATCTCTCCTGTTTTTGCATCAATTGTGATCATTTGTGGTTGTATCAGACACGGTGGAGGCGATTTTTCGGTTAATAGCGCGATGGGAAATTCCGTCATTTGGCGTCAAATTTGACCAAAATGGGGCGAAATATTCTGTTTTAATGTGATTCGCGTTGGCTGGTGGTGATCGCTTGCTCGACGGCCTGACGGCCGCTTGACGATCGCTTGACGGGGCGCGAGGGGGCGTTACTGTCGCTGTTTCTGGTTATCAAATCGTGGGGAAGACATGGAACTTGGATTGAACGGAAAATGGGCCATTGTATGTGCCAGTTCCAAGGGGCTCGGCCTGGGCTGCGCGACGGCATTGGCTGAGGCCGGTGTAAATCTGGTGATGAACGCGCGCACCGCTGGCCCGTTGGAGGCTGCGGCGACCGCACTTGCGGATGCGCATGGGGTCAAGACCGTCAGCGTCGCGTGTGACATCACCACGGACGAAGGTCGCGCAAGCGTTCTGGCCGCCTGTCCCAACCCCGATATTTTGGTTAATAACGCCGGTGGCCCGCCACCGGGGATGTGGAGCGATTGGGAGCGAGAGGATTTTATCAAAGCGCTTGATGCCAATATGCTGACGCCGATTGCGCTGATGAAGGCCGTGTTGCCGGGCATGATGGATCGTGGTTGGGGGCGGATTGTCAACATCACGTCCCAATCGGTGAAATCCCCGATTGCCGTTCTGGGCCTGTCAAATTCTGCACGCGCGGGTTTGACCGGTTACGTGGCCGGCACCTCGCGGCAGGTGGCGGGTTCTGGTGTGACCATTAACAACCTGTTGCCAGGCATTCATGCTACGGATCGGGCGATATCGCTTGATACAGGTGTGGCGAGCGCGCAGGGGATCACCATGGATCAGGCTAAGGCCGACCGCTGCAAGTCCATCCCTGCCGGGCGTTATGGTACGGCCGGGGAATTTGGCGCGGCTTGTGCCTTTTTGTGTTCGCAACATGCGGGTTTCATTGTCGGGCAGAACATCTTGCTGGATGGTGGCGGTGTGAATGCCACGTTGTAACAGGTTGACCCGCAAAACACCGCGTCCTGTAGGGCCATGTTTGATGAGGATGTCATGCCGCATTTTGTGATTGATTATTCGCAGGACGTCGAAACGCGATATGACATCGACAAGGTCATGCAGATCGCCTTTGACACCGGTGTTGCCAGTGGTGTGATGCAAGCAGTTGATATCAAAGTGCGCGCACGCTGTTTTGCGCATCACCGCACAGCGCATCCGGGTGACAGTTTTCTGCATGTGGCGGTGTTCCTGCTGGACGGGCGCACCGACGATCAGAAACAAACTATCAGCCTTTTGCTACGGGAAAACCTTGTGGCCTATCTGGATCAGGTGACCAGCGTCAGCGTTGATATCCGCGACATGAACCGCGTTGCCTATAAGAAACGGGTGTTGCCGCCGAATGAGCCTACGTGAATGTTGCTTGATCCCGGTGGCAGGCATTGTTAAATCGGGCAGGAACCTGATTGTTTTGCTCAGGTAGGGATCGGCAGGCGCGCATTGGCTGAAAAATCTGCAAGGCTGGAACTGGACAGAATTGTCAGGGTGTTTGACGGCGCCTCTGTGGTTGATGGCCTGTCGCTGGAACTGACGGCTGGGCAGGTCACGTGTTTGTTGGGTCCATCAGGTTGCGGCAAGTCAACCACCCTCAGGATTGCGGCAGGTGTTGATCGGCAAAATTCGGGCCGGGTTCTGGTCGATGGGGTTGAGGTGTCCGGGGACGTGCATCACCAACCGCCGGAAAAACGCTCCATCGGGTTGATGTTTCAGGATTTCGCGCTTTTCCCGCATCTTAGCGTCGCGGACAATGTTGCCTTTGGCCTGCACGGGGTTTCACGGGCGCAAAAAGCGGCACGGGTTTCGGATCTGTTAGAACGGGTTCACCTTAGTGATTTCGGGCCGAAATATCCGCATCAATTGTCAGGTGGCGAACAACAGCGCGTGGCATTGGCGCGCGCCCTTGCGCCGCGGCCACGTGTCCTGCTGATGGATGAGCCGTTTTCGGGGCTGGACAACCGTCTGCGCGACGGTATCCGCGACGAGACGCTGTCGCTTTTGAAAGAAGAAGGGGCGGCGGTTCTGCTGGTCACCCATGAACCAGATGAGGCCATGCGCATGGCCGATCAGATCGCGCTGATGCGGGCCGGGCGGATCGTTCAGATGGGCGCGCCTTATAATCTATACAACAACCCGATTGATCGCGAGGCGGCGGCCTTTTTCTCGGACGTTAATGTTATCCACGGTGTTGTGAACAACGCTTTGACCGACACGCCTTTCGGGCAGTTTCTGACGCCGGGTCTGGTGAACCACGCGGATGTCGAGATTATTATTCGCCCGCAACACCTGAAAATGGACTTTGATCGCGGCGGTCACGGCCCAAACCCAACGCCGATCGACGGTGTTCCTGCGCGTGGAACGGTTGTTCGCGCCCGGTTTATGGGCTCGGAAAGTCTGGTTGAGTTCCAGATGGATCACGATGGCTCGGCCCTGAACGCGACGGTGCCCGGTGTTTTTCTGCCCAAAGAGGGAACAGCCCTTTGGCTGACCATTCGCCGGGATCGGTGTTTTGTGTTTCCCTGCGTTAACCAACGCCGCGTCTCAGACCCGTTCAAGGCGCAAAATCAAGGCTAGGCACACCTGCTGCTTGACCTTGCCGTGCCAGCGGATTAGCAGGCCCACATGGCGCGTCCCCCGATCCTGACCCTAAGTGATATTGGCCTTGGCTTTGGCGGTGATCCGCTGTTGCAGGGTATGAACCTGACTGTGCAACCCGGTGATCGGGTGGCCCTTGTCGGGCGGAACGGATCGGGCAAATCGACCTTGATGAAAATTATGGCCGGATTGGTGCAACCAGATCACGGCGCGCGGGTTTTGTCGCCGGGTCTTAGCGTTGGCTATATGGATCAGGAGCCGGATTTCACCGGGTTTGCCACACTCGGCGATTTCGCGGCCTCTGGGCTGGAAACGGGCGAAGATTACCGCGTGGCCATGGCCGCAGAGGGCTTGAAGTTGCGCGCAGATATGGATCCTCAGCTTGCTTCGGGTGGCGAACGTCGCCGCGCCGCACTGGCCAAGATCGTGGCCGAGGCCCCGGATTTGATGCTGCTGGACGAGCCGACAAACCATCTGGACATCGAGGCGATTGGCTGGCTAGAGGCGCATCTTGGCGCCATGCGCTCGGCCTTTGTTCTGATCTCGCATGACAGGGCGTTCTTGCGCGCTCTGACCCGTGCAACCCTTTGGGTCGACCGTGGCGTGGTACGCCGACGGGAAAAGGGCTTTGCTGGATTTGAGGAATGGCGCGACAAGGTTTTTGATGAAGAAGACCAGCAACGTCACAAACTGAACCGTTTGATCAAAGCCGAAGGTCGCTGGGCAGTCGAAGGTATTTCAGCCCGGCGCACGCGCAATCAGGGCCGGGTGCGCCGATTGGCAGAACTGCGTGAGGCCCGCGCTGGCCAAATCGCCCGACAGGGCGTGGCAAAGCTTGAGGTCGAGGCCGGGCCGAAATCCGGTCGTCTGGTGGTCGAGGCCAAGAACATCAACAAGACCTATGATGGTGTGCCTGTCCTGCGTGATTTCTCCATCCGCATCAAACGCGGCGAACGGATCGCCATGGTCGGGCCGAACGGTGCTGGCAAAACCACCCTGGTCAATTTGCTGATTGGCGCACTGGCCCCGGATACGGGTAGTGTTAAACTAGGCACCGGACTGGAACTGGCGGTTTTCGATCAGAACCGTGCGGTGCTTAAGCCGAATGCGTCGCTTTGGGATACGCTGACACATGATGATGTTTTGGGTGTTTCCGGCAAGAATGACCAGATCATGGTGCGTGGCCAGCCCCGGCATGTGGTGGGCTACCTTAAGGATTTTCTGTTTGATGAGTCTCAGGCACGCGGACCTGTGCGCGCCCTGTCTGGCGGCGAAAAGGCGCGTTTGTTGTTGGCGCGGTTGTTGGCGCAGCCCAGCAACTTGTTGGTTCTGGATGAGCCGACGAATGATCTGGACGTTGAAACGCTTGATCTGTTGCAGGAAATTCTGGACGATTACGACGGCACGGTCATTCTGGTCAGCCACGACCGTGACTTTCTGGATCGGGTGGCAACAACAACCATCGCGATGGAAGGCGACGGTGCCGCAGTGGCCTTTGCCGGCGGTTGGTCGGATTATCAGGCCCAGCGAAAGGCGCAATCTGGGGCGAGCGGCACAACCGGAAAATCCGGGCGTGCAGGGAAAGCTGCGGCGAAAACCGGCGTTGGTGCTATGGCAACCACAGCTAACACCGCTGCCACGGCAAAATCCGGCCTGAGTTATGTTGAGGAACATCGCTTAAAAGAACTACCGGAAAAGATTGCCAGACTGGAAGCCGAGATTGCCAAGCTTGAAGAATTTATGAGCGATCCTGAACTTTTCACCAAAGCGCCCGCCAAATTTGCCAAAGCCAGCGACGGGCTGGTCGAACGGCACAACCGATTGGCTGAGGCTGAAGAGGATTGGCTTAAGCTGGAAGAACGGGCCTCAGGCCAGCAATAATCCTACCGTCTCAAAAACCGTGTAGGCCCCGACGGCCATGGTCACCAACCCGACCACAAGCTGGATCGAGGCATTCAGCCGGGTCAGATGTCGCGCCGTCCAGACCAGCGGCAGCGCAATCACCATCGACATTGCGGCCATGCCCGCAATCGACCCAACACCAAACAGCAGGATATAAAGCATTCCGGCAAGTGGCGACGTCATCGCCGCCGCTGCGGCCAGCACCAATGCTGCCGAACCCGCAGCCCCATGCATGATACCAACCGCCAGTGACCTGAATGCAGCGCGATCCGGATGCTGGTGGCGATGGCTGGCCGGATCATGGGCCGCTGTTTCGTTGCTGTGGCTGTGCAGATGGAAATGCGTGGCCTCACCCTTACCGGTTTCGTCCTTATGGCTGTGGCGGTGGAAATGCGCGCGATCACGTCTGAGTCGGTAAAGTACATGTGCGCCCAAGGCCAACAGCATCAAGCCGACGATAAATTCCAACCCGTTTGAGGTTTGCGGCGATATCCCGATCCCGGCCAGAAGAACCACGCCGCCAATCAAACTCAGTGTAATCGTGTGCCCGACGCCCCAAAATGCGCCATGGCGCAGTATTGTGGCCCGTTTGGATTTGCCGCTGACCAATGCGGAAACAGCCGCCAGATGATCGGCCTCAAAGGCGTGGGTCACGCCGATCAGAAAACCAAGGGTAAGAAGCGCGATCATGTAAGTGGCCTGCGTCAATTCTATGAAGTATCGCCAACCGCGCTAATTCAAGTTTCCCACCCTTGCAAGGGAAATAAGAAACCAAAGCAAAACAGCAAAACGCCCACCGGTTGGGGCGGGCGTTTAAAGCTTGGTGCAGATATGGGGCGTGGCTTACTGCCAGGTTGTGTAACCCAGTTTCATTTTCTTAACCGCGCCGCCGTAAACCGCATTGACGCGGAACTGGCTGATGCGACCGGCATTGGTCTTCATGCAGACGTATGAGCCGACTGGAACGTGGTTGATATTGACGCGGTGTCCGGTGAACGCTTCTGTCGAACACCCGGCAAAACCCCGGTTTGAGCGGTCGCCAACGGCCATCTTGGCACCATTGCGTGGCTTCAGATAACGGTGGCTTGAATCTACAGCCTGGAACCAGATGTCAGCACCGGGACCACCGATTGTGCCGTTGTCGAAATTCGCGGTGTAAGTCTGTTTGAGGTTAATCGGGCCTGTGGAATGTGTGACCGGCGCAGGTGCTGGGGCAGGGGCCGGGGGTGTGCTGGCATTTTGCAAAATGGCAAAGGCTGCGGCACCAGCAATGAGCAGGAACAATTCTTCTTCTGTCAAAGCGGCGGCTGGGGTTGCTGTAATGCCGGTCATTGCGATTGCGGCGGCGGCGACGGTTGCTGTCAGTTTGGTTTTCATTGGTCTGTCCTTTTAAATGTTTTGCGGGTCGTGCCCTGTTGTGTTGGTTGCGGCGATCCGTTGTTTGTGGTGCCGATGAACCAACATTGGCCAAAACCCCCGATGTTAGGCAATTTCGAGCGTGTGTTATGTGATAACGGGTAGGTAAAACCGTTTAGGAACAACATGGTAGGCGATAATGGAAATTTTTTCGACCGAGCGGCTGTTTCGAGATGGTATCGCAATTTGTCGATAAAAAAGCCGGATACACCGGCTGAAAGCCACTGGATTCGCTTGTCAGTTGCCATAAAGAATCAGACACTGGCGAAAAGAAACCAACTGAAAGTCGCATCTATGGCAAACGGTCCCCTGAACGGTATCCGCATTGTTGAAATCGCCGGGCTGGGGCCCACGCCTTTTGCTGCCATGACGCTGGCCGATATGGGGGCCGAGATTATCCGCGTAGACCGCAAAGGCGGCAAACATTTGTTGGGGATGGATTATGACATCCTTAACCGTGGCCGCGGATATGTGGAGCTTGACCTGAAAGACGCCGCAGATCTGGCGCAGGTGCGCCGCCTGATCAATCAGGCCGATGGCGTGATTGAGGGCATGCGCCCCGGCGTGATGGAACGATTAGGGTTGGGGCCGGAAAGTTTCGTAACCTCTAACCGTAAACTGGTTTTCGGGCGCATGACCGGCTGGGGGCAAGACGGTCCTCTGGCGCAGGCGGCAGGACATGACATCAATTATATATCCCTGTCGGGCGCTTTGCACGCAATCGGCACAGAAAACCAACCAATTGCGCCTTTGAACCTGTTAGGGGATTTTGGCGGTGGCGGCATGTATCTGGCCTTTGGCATGGTTTGTGCATTGCTGGAAGCCGCACGCTCTGGCGTTGGGCAGGTGGTGGATGCGGCGATTGTCGATGGCACCGCGCATCTGATGTCGATGATTTATGCGATGCAGCAAAGCGGGTACTGGGCCGACAAACGTCAGGCAAACCTTTTGGACGGGGCGGCGCATTTTTATGGCGTCTATCAGTGTGGGTGCGGTGGCTATGTCTCTATCGGCGCAATCGAGCCGAAGTTTTACGCCGAACTGATCGCGCGCACCGGCGTTGATGCCGACCAGTTTCGCGGCCAGTTGGATGCAAAACAATGGCCGGCGTTGAAAGAATTGCTGGCGGCAGCTTTCGCGCAGAAAACCCGCGATGCGTGGTGTGAGATCATGGAAGGGTCAGATGTGTGCTTTGCCCCGGTTCTGACAATTGCTGAGGCACCGGATCACGCCCATAACCGTGCGCGCGGCATTTTCCTAACCCATCAGGGCGTGCAACAACCGGCCCCCGCGCCGCGCCTAAGCCGCACACCGGGTGAAATTCAACCTGCGTCGCAAAACCTGCCGCTGGCGTTGGAAGATGTGCTAGACAGCTGGAACGCTTGAGGAGGATCGGATGAGCAACGGATTTGTTGAAACCACGCTGGACAGCCCAACTGGCGCGCGCCTGAAACTATATTCGCGTATGCCCGAAGGCCGGGTGCGGGCGGCCGTGCAGATCAATCATGGCATGGCTGAACACGCGGCGCGTTATGCGCGGTTCGCCGATGACCTGACCTTGGCGGGGTTCGCGGTTTTCGCGCATGACCATCGCGGTCACGGTGGAACCACCGCGCCGGATGCGCCGCTGGGAGTTTTTGCGGCCCAAGACGGTTTTGACAAGGTGATCGCCGATACATTGGCGGTGAATGATCTGATTTGTGATCGTGACCCGGAAACCCCGGTTGTGTGTTTTGGACATTCAATGGGGGCGATCATTGCACTGAATTTTGCCCTTAGGCATCCGGACCGCGTGGCGGCCTTGGCTTGCTGGAACGCAGGTGTTGAAACCGGTTTGTTAGCGCGCGCCTCTAAACTCATTCTGGGCACTGAGCGGCTGTTGCGCGGGCGAAATGTTGCCAGCAAAATCGCAGGCAAGCTGACCTTTGCGGCGTGGAATGCCGCCTTCAAACCGAACCGCACCGAATTTGACTGGCTGTCGCGCGACGAGGCCGAAGTTGATCTTTACGTCGCCGACCCTTTGTGCGGCTTTGATGTCAGCATTGGCCTTTGGCTTGATCTACTGACGGGGGTGTTTTACGGCGGCACGGACCGGCATCTTAAACGCCTGGCGCGGGATTTACCGGTGCATATCCAAGGTGGCGGTGCCGATCCGTGTTCCAACAAAGCCCAGGATATGCAGCATTTGACAAAACGCCTGCAAGCCGCCGGGCTAAGCGATGTGACCGGTCTGACATTGCCTGACACGCGCCACGAAAGCTTGAACGAAATCAACCGCAACCAGACCACCGGCGATTTCATTGGCTGGCTGAGCGCAAGATTTCCCTAGACGGATCACCGGGCGTTAAGCGTACCAGCGATCATCGACATAATGCGGCTCGGGATTGTCAAACAGCTTTTCGTATTTGCACAATCGCGGGCTGTCGCCCAAAGGCGTCGATACGCCGTCCTTAAAGGCCCATTCACCCCGGTCTGTGCTGGCGCCGCGTGTGTAACTTGAGATGGCGAAAGCCCTGTCTTGTTGGGATGAATTGGGCAGCGAGCCATGCACGGTCACAAGCCCCCAAAGGGCGATATCGCCCGGTTCCTGCTCCAGATGAACGATGCTGGCAGGGTCAATGCCTTTGGTCCGCAATTCATCCATTTCGGTCAGGCCCTTCATGATTTGCCCGTCCCCCTCATCCGACAGGCCAAGGTAGCCCAGCTTTTGCGACCGCGGAACCACCTGCAAACACCCGTTTTCGCGGGTCGACGGATCAATCGCCAAACCGGCATTGACGGTCGAGGTTTCAATTGCGGTAAACGCATCGGGCACTTCGCGAAACCGCAGATCCTGATGAAAACGATAGCCGGTTAAACCGGCCCCCGGAGGTTTCCAATGAATTTGCTGCGCGATTTGCCGTATGTCTGGCCCCAAAATCGGCTCCAACAACGTGAAATACGCCGCCGAGCGGCGAAAGCGTTCAAAATAGGTGCTGATCCAGCTCATCCAGTAGGCTTGGATCACGTATCGGTGGCCAAAATCAGCCTCAGGCAGGATTTCAAAGGCCAGATTGCCGTGCCGCCACGTGTAAGGATGTTTCATGCCCTCTTGATACATCCGCGCGGTTTCGGCCTTTAGTGCCAGCAGGTCATCGCCGTCGATGAACTGACGGACCATTGCGTAACCTTCTTCGCGGTATTGTTCAGCGGCGTCCTTGGCTTGTTGCTGTGTGATAGGCATTGAAATCCCTTTTCTGCGGCAACCCTTGTGTCGATAAGGGCGAAATCCTGTCTGAATTGCAAAGGAATTTACAGTTTTTGGGTCAAAAAAACGCCCGCCAACAACAGGCCAATCCCACTTATGCGTGCAGCAGTCAGCGGCACCATGCGCGCGCCGAACAGGCCGAAATGGTCGATCAGGGCCGCCGAAATCAGCTGGCCGATCAGGACAAAGAAAACCGCATTGCCGACGCCGAATTTCGGCGCGACCCAGGTGATTGACAGCACGTAAAACGCCACAAGAAACCCTGCCAGAAACAGATGCGGTGGGGCTTTTGATACACCACCAAGCCCCTGCGCCCCGGTCAGGACGAACACCAGCGAGGCTGCCAGCAGGGCCACGGCGAACAGGCAAACAGCGGCGGCTGCCGGGTTGCCCAAGCGTGTGCCCAATGCCGCGTTAAGCCCGGCCAAAACCGGAATGCCAATGCCTGCTGCCAGCATGATGGCGGCGTATCTTAGGGTTTCTGGGGCCATAAAGTGCGCTCCTGTTGGCTGGGTTTAGCTGCAAATGCCTTTGGTCACGGCACCCTTCCAGGGCAAGATCACCTCTGGTCGGGGCAGCGAGGCATCTATCGTGGCGACCGGCATTGCCGCACTTAACATGGCGTGCAATCGCAGTGTCCGCGCACCTTTTGGGTCGAGCTGGCGACAACAAACATATTCTTCGACGATGGCGCCTTGTTGTTCAAAGGGAAAGTCAAGAAACTGCGCTTGCGCGTCAAGTTCCAGCAGATAAGGATCCTGACCCGGATGATGCTCTGATACCGCTTTCAGCGGACTAAACCCCGTGCGCCCGCGGTTCTGCCATTGCCAGACATGGGTCAGTTCGTGACCGAATAACATGGCGGCGGGCAGGGACATCTTTTCGGGGTATTTCGACATGTAATCAGGCAGATAGAACGCACGCGCCATGTTTAGCCGGTTGAACGTCACGAACGCGGCGGTGAACGAGGTGACCATATCGGATGTGGATTCTGAGGCCGGGAAAATCCGTTCACGACAGGCAACGCGGGGGCGTTTTGGGCGCTGCGCGGTCAGCGAGGAAAGGGCTGTGAAGGGCGCGATCCGGACGGGTTTGTGATCCAGTTCATCCCCAAACAAAGTCGCGGCAAACGCCTGTTCACCGCTGGTTAAGGGCCGCCCGCAGGCCGTCAACAAGACTACAGACAGGGCAAGTGTGATCAGGGTCATTTGGCGCATGGGTTGTTGGTAACACGATCGTTCGGCGGGCAAAAGATGGCTATGCGCATTGTCACGTGGCTTTGGCGCTTGCCTGTTTTGCGTATCCTCAGGCAGAATGTATCAAACGCTGACAGCCGGAGGTTTCCCATGACCAGATTATTCACATTCGCCCTTTGCGCCCTTGCCATGGGGTGCGTGGCCGAACCCGAAATGCCCACCAAGGCCGAGGGGCAGGCGCTGTATGACGCCAATTGCGTCATGTGCCACGGCCCGCGCGGCAAAGGCGATGGCAAAGCGGCCGGGATGATGTGGCCGCAACCTTCCGACCTGACAGCGATTGCCGCCCGCACTGGCGGCGTGTTTGATCGCGCACGGGTGCTGACGATGATTGATGGCTACACGCGCGCCGACGTTGCGGGCGTGGACATGCCGGAGTTCGGTGCATTGCTGACGGGCGACACGGTCCCGGTTGACGTCGGCGACGGGGTGCTGACGCCGACCCCCAGACCGCTGGCGGCGTTGCTGGTGTGGCTTGAGGCGGTGCAGGAATAAGCGGCGGTCTTTTTGGTTGCTACGCTCAGATACAGTTGAACCTGTGAGTTTCCGAGAAACCCTTGCCACAATCAGACCGGGACGCTCGCGGCCCGGTCAGCGCCCGACCTCCCCCCGGAGGGCGCTTCGCACCCTCCAGGCCGGGCGATGACCATGTGGGGAAATAGGGTGATAGAGTGAAGCCTCACTACCATGACCCAACCAAAACCTACTTCCCAGTTATGTATGTAAATTTAACCATTATCGAAATTTGCAACCGAGATCACCGTGCCACTTGAATTTGGGTGAAAGAAATTAGTTAGGTCCGGGTGGTTATTTGGATGTTTCGCGTAGACTACTTTAACTGCAACACGGTTCACCTCGTAAATAAAACCCAACCAAATAACGTCTCCATTGCGGTCTTCATCACCGCACAAACCTGAAACTCCAACACAGTTTGACCCTTGTAGTTGATCAAATGTTCCGAATGACAAGAAGATGTTCGGATGCGCAGTATTATTTTGAACAGCGTTAGAAAACGTTAAAATATCGATGGGTTTGGCTTTTGATGAGGTGATGTAACATCCTAAACTTTTAACAAAATATAGATGAACATTAAGTAACTCGTCTTTTGATAAATCAACAATGTCTATGGTTTTGGATCCAAATGCTCTTCCAGCACTGGCGATCGTTTCACAAAGTTTTTTTGAAAGGTTTTCCCATGCCAAGTCATGGGGTTGTGTCAGTGTATTATTGCAAGCGGAACAAATAGGCGCGTCAAATTTTAAGCGATCATTGTTGGATGAACCAATTGGGATGTTTCTCTTCTCTTCGGAGTAGCTGATAAACACCGATGATTCTTGTGCTACTTCCGGGAATACACTCCTAAAGTCAGATCTTTTTATGCTGTGCTCATACGATTTTGCAGGCCCGCCGCAAATCCAGCATTTGGTGCTCTCACTCAAACATCCAACTCCTCCACAAACCTCGCATTTTCCTGAATGTACTGATACCGCATCTCGGGTTTCTTACCCATCAGACGCTCGACCAGGTCGCCGGTTTCGCCGGGTTCGTCCTCGTCTATCGACACGCGGATCAGTTTGCGGGTGGCGACGTTCATCGTGGTGTCTTTCAGGTCTTTCGCGTCCATCTCGCCCAGGCCCTTAAAGCGCGAGATGTCGATTTTGCCTTTGCCGCCAAGGCCTTTGGCAAGATGGGCGTTCTTTTCCGCCTCGTCCGTGCAGTAAACCCGCTTGGCCCCTTGTGTCAGCCGAAACAAAGGCGGGCAGGCCAGATAGAGGTGCCCTTTGTCGATCATGGGCCGCATCTGGGTGAAGAAAAACGTCATCAGCAGGGCCGCGATATGGGCGCCGTCCACATCCGCGTCGGTCATGATGATGATCTTGTCGTAACGCAGGTCTTCAACGTTGAATTTGGTGCCGGTGCCGACCCCCAACGCCTGACAGAGATCGTTGATCTCGTTGTTTTGGTTCATTTTATTGCTGGCAGCCCCCAGCACGTTCAGGATTTTACCCCTGAGCGGCAGCAGCGCCTGCGTCTTGCGGTCCCGCGCCATTTTGGCCGAGCCCCCGGCGCTGTCGCCCTCAACAATGAACAGTTCCGTGCCTTCGCGGTTGGTCGCCGAACAATCGGTCAGCTTGCCCGGCAGGCGCAGCTTTTTGGTCGCGGTTTTGCGCGCGGTTTCCTTTTCGGCCCGGCGGCGCAGGCGTTCTTCGGACCGTAGCACCAGATAATCAAGGATCGCGCCTGCGGCTTTGGTGTCCGCCGCCAGCCAATTGTCGAAATGATCGCGGACCGAATTTTCGACCAATCGCGCAGCCTCGACCGTGGCAAGGCGGTCTTTGGTCTGGCCGACGAATTCCGGTTCACGGATAAAGCACGACACCATGGCGCAACCGCCCGACATCACGTCGTCGCGGTTGATCTGGGCGGCCTTGCGGTTGGACACCAGTTCGCCGTAGGCGCGCACGCCTTTCAGCACAGCGGCCCAGAAACCGGTTTCATGTGTGCCACCCTCGGGCGTGGGCACCGTGTTGCAATATGATTGTACAAAGGCGTCGCGCGAGGGGGTCCAGTTGATCGCCCATTCGACGAAACCGGGGGTGTCATTGCCGAACTTTTCCGCGAAATCGACTTTGCCCGCGAAGGGCCGGTCGGAATAGGTGGCCGAGCCGGTCAGCTGTTCGTTCAGGAAATCTGCAAGCCCGCCGGGAAAGTGAAAGGTTGCGGTTTCGGGTGTTTCATCGTTTGCGGCAAGGGTTTCGGGCGCACATTTCCAACGGATTTCGACGCCGGAAAACAGGTAGGCCTTAGAGCGTACCATTTTTAACAGACGCGCCGGTTTGAACCTGAGGCTGCCGAATATCTCGGCGTCAGCGTGGAAGGTGAATTTGGTGCCGCGACGGTTTTGCGTCGGGCCGAGGTTTTCGATCTTGCCCTGCGGGATGCCTCGGGAAAACTCCTGCACATAAAGCTGTTTATTGCGCGCAACTTCGACCCGCAAATGGTCTGACAACGCGTTCACGACCGAGGCCCCGACGCCGTGCAAACCACCAGAAGTCTGGTAAGCTTTGCCGCTGAATTTACCGCCCGCATGTAGCGTGCAAAGGATCACTTCAAGCGCGGATTTGTCTGGGAATTTCGGATGGGGATCGACCGGGATGCCCCGGCCATTATCCGTGATCGAGATGCTGTAATCACTGTGCAGCTCGACCTCGATCCGGCTGGCGTGACCGGCCACGGCCTCGTCCATCGAATTGTCCAGCACCTCGGCGACCAGATGGTGCAGTGCGCGTTCGTCCGTGCCGCCGATATACATGCCGGGGCGTTTGCGCACAGGCTCCAGCCCTTCAAGGACTTCGATGTCGTTGGCGGTATAGGCGGCCTGTCCGGCGTCTGCGGTCAGAAGGTCATTCGGGCTCATGCTCGGCCTTTGATTCTTGTTTTTGAGTTATTGCGCATTAGAGCATTTTGGGCAGGGTGGGGGCAAGCGTGGGCTGGTGCGCCACAGCATTTGAATTTGCCCCGTCTTGGTTGACTTTTCATGGCGTGCGCCGCCCAACACTTTGGTCTGCGGTGACAAGAGTGCCGATCACGCCCCTACCACCAAATTCTGGCCCTAACCCCACGCAAATCTGGCCCTATCGCATCCGACGCGGCTCAGACACACTCTGCCCCAGACCTCCGTTGCAAGGCGGCCTGATCCTGCGTTTGGCGTTGCTGTCATCCTCCCGATGGGAACTTCATTAAACCGCAGGATTTCAGGCGCTTGCGGCGGTTCACCCGCTTGCCGTTCGGCCGAAAGCCGACCTTTGAAGGACCGATAAAATGGAATCCGGCTTTTACTCCAACGACATGGAACGCATTGTCGAGGCAGACCGCGCCAACATCTGGCACCATCTGAGCCAGCATAAGAAATACGAAACCTCTGACCCTATGATCATTGTCGAAGGCAAGGGCATGGAAGTCTGGGACGCCAAGGGCAAGCGCTATCTTGATGCGGTTTCAGGCGGTGTCTGGACCGTCAATGTTGGCTATGCCCGCGAAACCATTGCCGATGCGGTGCGCGATCAACTGGTCAAGCTGAACTATTTTGCAGGATCCGCCGGGTCGATCCCCGGTTCGTTGTTTTCTGAAAAGCTGTTGGAAAAGATGCCGGGGATGAGCCGGGTTTATTTCAGCAATTCCGGTTCTGAAGCCAACGAAAAAGTCTATAAAATGGTCCGCCAGATTGCCCATAAGAAATATGGCGGCAAGAAATATAAAATCCTGTTCCGTGATCGCGATTATCACGGCACGACGATCACCACACTTTCAACGTCTGGCCAGCCCGAGCGTGCGGCGCAATACGGTCCGCTGACACCGGGATTTGTTGAGGTGCCCCATTGCAGTGAATACCGCAATCAGTACCCCGATGCCGAAAGCTACGGCATTGCCGCCGCCAACGCCATCGAAGAAGTGATCCTGCGCGAAGGCCCCGACACAGTGGGCGCAATTGTGCTTGAACCGGTCACCGCTGGTGGTGGTGTTATCACCCCGCCCGAGGGCTATTGGCCGCGGGTTCAGGAAATCTGCCGCAAATACGACATCCTGCTGCATATCGACGAGGTGGTTTGCGGTCTGGGGCGCACCGGCACATGGTTTGGCTATCAGCATTACGGTATCGAGCCGGATTTCGTGACAATGGCCAAGGGTGTGGCGTCAGGTTATGCCGCAATTTCCTGCACGGTCACCACAGAGGCGGTGTTTGATTTGTTCAAGGCCAACCCGGATGATCCGATGGATTATTTCCGCGATATTTCCACCTTTGGCGGCTGCACCGCAGGCCCTGCGGCGGCGCTGGAAAACATAAGGATCATCGAAGACGAAAACCTGTTGGAAAACGTGACCGCGATGGGCGCTTATCTGATGGAAGGTCTGAACGGATTGATGGCCAAGCATGACGTTGTCGGCGATGTGCGTGGCAAAGGTCTGTTTTGCGGTGCAGAACTGGTCGTTGATCGCGATACAAAAGAACCGGTACACGAAAGCAAAGCGCAGGCGGTTGTCGGTGAATGCTTGGCGCAGGGTGTGATCATCGGCGTCACCAACCGCTCGCTTAACGGGTTGAACAATACGCTGTGCTTAAGCCCGGCATTGATCTGCACCAAGGCCAATATCGACGAGATCGTCACGGCCATCGACAACGCACTGACCAAGGTTTTTGGCTAGATCTACGCCTAGGGAATTGGAATGAAGGGCCTGCCTTGGTGGGCCCTTTTTCGTTGCCTTTTTTCCTAGCGGGGCGGTTTTTTGATCTGCCTCAAGGCGCAAATTTTTGCGTGTGTTAGCGTTGGGGCAAATCAATGGAGGTGTGAATGACAACTGCGCAAACCAAGGCAGAGGATAAACCTGTGGAAAAACCTGCGGCAAATGGGGCCGACAAGAATTCTGACTCGAAATTTCCGGTGGTGACTGCTGACGCTGTACGTCAGACCTTTGAAACGGGTACTTATCCTTACACCGAAAAGATGGGTCGTAAGGAATACGAGGACATGAAGGCCAAGTTGCAGGCCGAATTGTTGAAAGTGCAGAAATGGGTCGGTGAAACCGGTCAGAAATTCGTGCTGCTGTTTGAAGGCCGTGATGCGGCGGGCAAGGGCGGCACCATCAAGCGTTTTATGGAGCATCTAAACCCGCGCGAGGC
Source organism: Paracoccaceae bacterium (assembly GCA_021775315.1). Lineage (GTDB taxonomy): Bacteria > Pseudomonadota > Alphaproteobacteria > Rhodobacterales > Rhodobacteraceae > UBA5972. The sequence goes on along the minus strand of JAJFIC010000011.1, from coordinate 22,869 downwards.
CCGTGTCGTGGCCCTGAACAAGCCGACGGACCGAGAGCGCGGCCAGTGGTTTTTCCAACGCTATATTGGCCATCTGCCGACCGCTGGCGAAATGGTGTTCTATGACCGGTCGTGGTATAATCGCGCCGGGGTTGAACGGGTCATGGGGTTCTGCAAACCCAATGAATATCTTGAGTTTATGCGACAGACCCCGGATGTTGAACGCATGATGGCACGCTCGGGTGTGCAGCTTTACAAATACTGGTTTTCGGTCACGCGCGAGGAACAAAAGCGCCGCTTTGACAGCCGCAAGGGTGACCCGCTCAAGCGTTGGAAACTGTCGCCCGTCGATCTGGCGTCACTGTCAAAATGGGACGATTACACTGAGGCGAAAGAGGCCATGTTCTTTTACACAGACACCGCCGATGCGCCTTGGACGATCATCAAGTCAAACGACAAAAAACGGGCGCGGCTGAATTGCATGCTGCACTTTTTGAACTCGATTGATTATCCGGACAAGGATTACGATCTGGTGACGCCGCCGGACCCTCTGATTGTTGGCCATGCGGGTCATGTGATCCATCAGGCCGAACACATTCTGGGCGCGTCCTTACACCCGGATCAGCGCAAATCCAGCGGCTAAACCCCGGCCCTAAGGCGCTGTAATCCCGAAAATGTTTCCTCATCCGTGATGGCTTGAGCCACGCGGTTGAGGTGCTGGTATTCCGATCCTCGCTCTGAAGTGCCGAGCCTAAGATCGGGTTAGGCAATGTCCTTTGCAAAATGCATTGAAATTTGTTGCATCATACTTAATTGAAAAATCAATATGACGCGACACATAGACAATTCAGGAGCAATACATGTGGAATGAACGATATTCTGAACCCGGTTTTTTGTTCGGAACTGAACCGGCGGCATTTCTGGTCGATCAAAATGCCTATCTCAAACGTGGTAACAAAGCATTGGCGGTCGCCGATGGCGAGGGTCGGAATTCGGTCTACATGGCGGAAAAAGGTCTGCAGGTCACGGCCCTGGATGCCTCGGACGTTGGAATTGAAAAAGCGCGCGGTCTGGCCATGGCGCGCGAAGCGCAGGTTGATTTTCAACTGGCCGATTTGCAGGAATGGGACTGGCAGGAAAACACCTATGACCTTGTGGTCGCAGTCTTTATTCAATTCGCCGACGCGCCGTTTCGTGACGCGATTTTCGCCGGGATGAAAAAGACCCTGAAACCCGGTGGCATCCTGATGCTGCATGGCTATACCCCAAAGCAGGTCGAGTACGGCACCGGCGGCCCACCCAGTGCGAAAAACATGTATACCGAGGATCTGTTGACATCAGCCTTTTCTGACATGAAAATCCTGCGGCTTTCAGGCTATGACCGCGACGTTGACGAAGGGCGCGGCCATTCAGGCAAGTCCGCCCTGATTGATCTGATCGCACAAAAAACCTGATCGGTTAAATCGACGGCGCCGTGGCATTTGTGGATTGCCCAGGCGCGGTGGCTCGAATATGCCTTTCGGATGACAATTTCGCCAACCCCAATGACCTACAGGGCGCATCTTAAAGCAACGATGGTGCTGGGCCTGCCGCTGATCGGCAGCCTGCTGGCGCAAGTTGCTGTTGGCGTGACCGATACAGTTATGGTCGGCTGGTACGGGGTGACCGAACTGGCGGCAGTTGCGTTGGCCAGTTCAATCTATTTCGTGTTCTTCATTGTCGGCTCTGGTTTTGCCATGGCCGTCATGCCGATGGCCGCCGCCGCAGAAGGCGAAGGTGACCGATTGCAGGTTCGCCGCTACGTCCGCATGGGCCTGTGGATCACGGTTTTTTTCTGCGCGGCATTGATGCCGGTATTGTGGAACTTTGGCGCTTTGCTGCGGGCAATGGGGCAGACGCCTGAAATTGCAGATCTGGCACAAGATTATATGCGTATCGCCCAATGGGGCATTTTCCCGGCGATGCTGATCATGGTGCTCAAAAGCTACCTTTCAGCGCTTGAACGCCCGGCCTGGATATTGTGGGGAACTGTTCTGGGGGCAATCGGCAACGGGTTGTTCAACTATGCGTTCATCTTTGGCAATTGGTATGCGCCTGAATTGGGCATTCAAGGGGCCGCAGTTGCGTCGGTTTTGACCGCCAGTCTGACTTTTGCGGTTCTTGCAATCTATTCACAATGGCAGCCAGACCTGAAAGATTACGCGATTTTCAGCCGTATCTGGCGCTCGGACTGGCCGGCATTTTTTGAGGTGTTCCGGGTCGGCTGGCCGATTGGCGCCACCATGCTGGCCGAGGTTGGATTGTTTTCCGCATCGGCCGTGATGATGGGCTGGATCGGTACGGATGAGTTGGCCACCCATGGAATCGTGCTGCAAATCGCAAGCCTTGCTTTCATGATCTATCTGGGGCTGGCCAATGTGGCAACGATCCGGGTGGGTCGCGCCATGGGTCGGGGCGATTTGTCCGGGATCTGGCGGGCTTCGATTACCGTGACGGTGTTGCAAGTGGCGACAGCGGCGATTGTCATCGCGGCTTTTTTGCTGGTGCCCGAAGGCCTGACCGGCCTGTTTTTGGATGCTGATAACCCGAAAAGTGGCGATATTATTGCTTATGGTGTTGGCCTGCTGATGGTCGCTGCCGCGTTTCAGATCGTTGATGGCCTGCAAGTCATCGCGCTATCGGTATTGCGTGGCCTCAAGGATACGCGCGTGCCGATGATTTGCGCCGTGTTCAGCTATTGGGTGGTTGGGGTGCCTGCAAGCTATGTACTTGGGTTCAACTACGGCTTTGGCGGGCACGGCATCTGGTCCGGGCTGGTCATTGGCTTGGCACTGGCAGCGATCACTTTGGGATGGCGGTTTGTCATCGTGATGCGCCGTCTCACCAACGAGATATAAATCGCCCCGCTTGGGCTTCTTCTTTTTACAAATATCCTCAGGGGGCAGGCGCAATTGCCTTTTGGCAATTCGCCGAGGGGGGCAGACAGCCCCCCGGCTTTCGCCCAACCCCAGTCCAATGGATCCATCAATCAGGCCACTGGTTCCAGCCGGGTTTCGATATGGTTCGCGGTTTCCAGCGTTCGATGAACTGGGCACTTATCGGCAATGGCCAAAAGCCGGGCACGCTGATCCTCATCAAGGGCACCGCGCAGCCGGATCACCCGGGTGAACTGGTCAATTTTGTTGCTGGATGCCTCGCAAGTCTCGCAATCCTGCGCGTGTACTTTGTCATGGGTCACGTCCACCTCAACATGTTCCAGCGGCCATTTCTTGCGCCGTGCATACATGCGGATGGTCATTGACGTACAAGCGCCAAGTCCGGCTGACAAAAACTGATAAGGCGACATGCCGCGATTGGTGCCGCCATAGGCCAAAGGCTCATCCGCCACCGCATGAAAGGCCGGCCCCGCATTGATGTCCTGCAAAAACCCGGCAGCATCAGCCTCAGAAACCCGCAACACGCCTTCCGGTGCGCCGGGCGGTGGTGTGGGCACCCTTAGCTCAAGATACCGCGCAGCCCACGCCGCAATGACCGAGGCGACGTATTCAGCGTCTTCGGCCTTGGTGATCAAATGATCCGCCTTATCAAGTGCTACAAAGCTTTTCGGATGCTTCGCCGCCAGAAAAATCGAACTTGCGTTTTCAATGCCAACCGTGGTGTCAATCGGTGCATGCATCACCAGCAAGGCCGCATGTAGTTTCGCGATCGCCGGTGTCAGTTGCGAGGCGTCGACGTCATCCAGAAATTCCTGCCGAATGGTAAATTCGCGCCCCGCCAGCGAAACGATCGCAGCACCGTTGGCCTTGATCTCGTCGATCTTGGCACCAAAATTGTGGATTACATGCGCCGGATCAAACGGTGCGCCGATGGTGGCGACAGCCTTGATACCACCGATTTCGCTGCTGGCCTTTAGCACCGCTGCCCCGCCCAAAGAATGGCCGATCAACAGGCTGGGGGCCATGTTTTGCGCGCGCAGATAGGTCGCAGCGGCCACCAGATCGGCGACGTTGCTGGTAAAACCGGTATTGGCAAACTCGCCCTGCGAATGGCCCAAACCGGTGAAGTCAAAACGCAGCACTGCAATGCCCATTGCCGCCAACCGCCCGGCAATCCGACGCGCCGCCGGAATGTCCTTGGAACAGGTAAAGCAATGCGCGAAAAGGGCGGTTGCCAGATGCGGCCCGCTGGGCATGTCCAGCCGCGCCGCCAGCATTTCGCCGGAATGGCCTGGAAAGGTGATTTTTTCGCTGGGCATGTCGTTTTCCTATCGGTGGGTCTAACCTTCAGGATGGGGATGCATTGGGCAATTCGCAAGCGCCAACCGCCACTGCTCACCACCGTGTGAGGTGGCGTGTGAGCCAGCGTGAGTGCGCAGACGCGCGCAGGCCTTGGAAATCAATCACCATCAAGCAGATAAATGGGCCGAGCTTGGGTAATAAGTAAACGCTACCCGACGCTACAGTTCCCCCATAAGGGCGGGATCAAACGGATAATCAGTCAGGTTTTCATGCCCGTCTTCGGTGATCAGCACCTGATCCTCAAGCTTAATGGAAAATCCGCCACCAACCGCGCCAACCAACGCTTCGACGCATAATACCATGCCGGGTTCCAGCACATAATCAAACGCCCCGTCGATCCACTGGTCGGGATATGCAATCAACGGCCATTCATCGCACAACCCAACACCGTGCATTTTACAGCCATATTTCAGAGGTTGAAACTGATCGTCCAGATGATGCCCGCCAAAGGTCAGTTCTTTGAAACTGACACCCGGTTTCAACAAATCCATATTTGTCATGATGTGCTCGTGCGCATGGCGCATCGCGTAAATCATTGCATTGGTGGGCTTTTCGTCCCCCACCCACCATGTGCGTGAAATATCGACGCAAATCCCGTATGAGCCGATCAGGTCGGTATCAAAGGCCAGAATTTCGTTGTTTTGCAAAATGCGCGGCCCACATTCCTGAAACCACGGATTGGTGCGCGGCCCACTGGCCAGCAGGCGGGTTTCGATCCACTCGCCGCCACGTTTGATGTTTTCAGCGTGCAGAACCGCCCAGATTTCGTCTTCGGACAGTCCGGGTAGGGCGGCCAGATGCATGGCGTCGACGGATTTGTTGCACGCGTCATGGGCGCATCGCATGGCCAAAATCTCGTCTTTGCCTTTGATCGACCGGGCCTTTTCCGTGACCTCTTCACCTTCCATAACCTCAAATCCAGCGCTCTCTAGCCCACGCAATCCGGCCACCATGATTTTGTCAACGGCCAGCCGTTTATTGCCGCCGGAATGTTCTGCCATCAGGTCGCGCACTTCGTTGACAAAAGAACCGGCGTCATCGTCAACTTTGTCACCGGATGAGAAATAGAACATCGACGCACCTGATCTGCATTCCCGGACCAGCGGGTTGAAATCGGCCAGAAACGGCGCGTTTTTGTAATCCCAGATAACCATGTATCCGTCGGCGCATAACAGAACGGCGCGAAACGGGTTATGCGTGTTCCACAATTGCATATTCGTGGTGTCCGTCGCGTAGCGGATATTCAGCGGGTCAAACATTAACAAGCCGCCATAATCCCGATCAACAATATGCTGCGTCAGGCGTTCCCAGCGAAACCGGCGCATGGCGTTCAGATCGGGCAGTTGCAGGTTTGCGGCCTCCCATTCCCTGAAGGCCAGTTGCGTCGGGCCGATCTCGACCCGGTCAAGGTCATTGGGGCTGCCATCGCCAAGCGTCGCGCCCTTGCCGGGGTCGATTTTGCGGATATCACGGTAATGGTCAGTCATGTCAGGCTCCGATTTCTGCGTGTGATCACGGTAAATGCACGTGCCTCTCTTGCCTTCCTAAAACCGCCAAGCCAGTGTCGTATTCGGATCGTACCGGTGCCGAATTGGGGACGAAATTGCGTGAAATCTGTCAAAACAGCCTGCCCGAGAAGCCGTGGCTGGCCGAAAAAACCCGCCGCCTGCCGGGATTGAACCCGATCACGCCGGGCGATTGGCTGCGTGTGGATGACGCTTACGGGGCGCAAATGGCCTATCGCGAGGCGCTGCTTTCTGAGCGTACGGACGAGGTTTACCAACTGTCCGACGCAGCAAAACCCGCCGCAACTGAGTTGTTGCAACGGGTTTTGTCTGAGATTGAAAATGTTGCCGGATACAAGATTTCGGCGGATCACGTGATCTGCCCTGACGGTCGAAAAGTTACGCTCGACCATAATGAACCCCTGCGCACCGCCGCGCTATTGGTTCAGGAAGACCTTGTTTTGATGGAAAAAACCGGTGACGAACATGTGCTGACAGGGGCCATTCTGTGTTTTCCGGCCTCTTGGACGTTGGCGGAAAAGTTTGGCGGCACGTTAAGCACAATCCACGTGCCGGTGGACCCTTACACCGTGGATATGGGCGTGCGGGTTCAGCGGATGTTTGATTTCATCAGGACCGAAACGCCGATGTGGCGGGCGAATTTTTTGGTTTATTCCAACCCGGACCTTTTTCAGCCAAGGCATGTATACGACCGTCGATCGGTTGACGAAGGTGGGCCGCGCTGGGTCAGGGTCGAGCGGCAATGTCTGGTGAAACTGCCGAAAACCGGCGCTGTGGTGTTTTCCATCCACACCTACATGGTGCCAATTGATATTTTGGCGGCTGACGAAAAAGCCGCCCTTTTGCAGACGCGCGACGAGACACCAAGCAAGATTTGAGGCGGTTTTCTTGGCTTTTGCCTGCGCCGCAATGGTTGGGTCTGGTCCAGAGACAAAAAAGGGCGCCGAAACGACGCCCCCTTGAATTCGTGTGACTGAATGCCCGAAGGATCAGCAGCTGTAATACATCTGAAATTCCACCGGATGTGGTGTGTGTTCAAACATGTAAACTTCGTCCCATTTCAGTTCCAGATATCCCTGGATCTGGTCTTTGGTGAACACGTCGCCCTTCAACAAGAAGTCGTTGTCAGCCTCAAGCGCATCCAGGGCTTCGCGCAACGAGGCGCAAACTGTTGGGATATCTGCCAGCTCTTCCGGTGGCAGATCATAAAGGTCTTTGTCTGACGCTTCGCCCGGATCAATCTTGTTTTCGATGCCGTCAAGCCCGGCCATCAGCAGGGCGGCAAAGCACAGGTAAGGATTGGCTGCGGGGTCAGGGAAACGGGCCTCGACGCGTTTGGCCTTGGGTGACTCAGACCATGGAATACGCACACAACCCGAACGGTTACGGGCCGAATAAGCGCGCAGAACCGGCGCTTCAAAGCCGGGGATCAAGCGTTTGTAGCTGTTGGTCGCCGGGTTGGTGAATGCGTTCAGCGTTTTGGCATGCTTCAGAATACCGCCGATGAAATACAATGCCTCTTGGCTGAGGTCGGCGTATTTGTCGCCTGCAAACAAAGGCTTGCCGTCTTTCCAGATCGACATGTTGACATGCATACCGGTGCCGTTGTCGCCGTAGATTGGCTTGGGCATAAAGGTCGCCGACTTGCCGTAGGCGTGCGCCACATTGTGAACTACGTATTTGTATTTTTGCAGCTCGTCGGCCTGATGGGTCAGCGTGCCGAAAATCAGACCCAGTTCGTGCTGACAAGACGCCACTTCGTGGTGGTGTTTGTCGACCTTCATGCCGATGCTTTTCATGGTCGACAACATTTCGCTGCGCAAATCCTGTGCCGAATCCGTTGGGTTCACCGGGAAATAACCGCCCTTAAGGCCGGGTCGGTGACCCATATTACCCATTTCGTATTCCGTGTCGGTGTTCCACGAGGCGTCTGCCGCGTCAACTTCGTAGGATACTTTGTTGACGCTGTTGGAAAATCGCACATCGTCAAACAGGAAAAATTCAGCTTCCGGGCCGAAATATGACGTGTCGCCAATGCCGCTGGCGATCAGATATGCCTCGGCTTTTTCGGCGGTGCCGCGCGGGTCGCGGTCGTAAGGTTCGTTGGTGTCAGGCTCAACCACCGAGCAGTGAATGCACAAGGTCTTTTCCGCATAAAACGGGTCCAGATAGGCCGATTTGCAATCGGGCATCAGTTTCATGTCGGACTGGTCAATGGATTTCCAGCCGGCGATGGACGAGCCATCAAACATAAAGCCTTCTTCCAGAAAATCCTCGTCAACCTGATCGGCGATCACGGTGACGTGCTGCAACTTGCCGCGCGGATCGGTAAAGCGGACGTCTACATAAGCGATGTCATCGTCAGCTATGGTTTTCAGAACGGTCTTGATATCGCTCATCGGTTCTTCCTTGTTTCAACGGTTGTTCTTGAATGTCAGTGTTTTACAGCGCGTCGTCTACGGACTCGCCGGTGCGGATGCGGATTGCCTGTTCGATGGTGGACACGAAAATCTTGCCGTCGCCGATTTTTTCGGTTTTGGCGGCGTTAACGATCGCTTCAATCGCGCCATCGACCTGATCGTCTGACAGCACCACTTCGATTTTCACTTTTGGCAGGAAATCGACGACATATTCGGCGCCCCGGTAAAGCTCGGTATGGCCTTTCTGACGGCCAAAACCCTTCACTTCGATGACGGACAGGCCTTGAATGCCCACATCCTGCAAAGCCTCTTTAACTTCGTCGAGTTTGAAGGGCTTGATAATTGCTTCGATTTTTTTCACGGCTGATTCCTCTTGGTATCCCATGTCGATTGGGTGAAAGCACTTTCGCAATGGGGGTGCAATTGGCTAAGGTGACGCTGCACCCGTAGCGATTTGAAACGGGGCTTGGGTGCCTAATTTTTAGGCAGTTAGCCTATTTTCTAGCCGAATTGAGAAAAGCCATGACCGAATTGTTAACAGCCGCCCAGATGCGCGCCATCGAACAGGCCGCGATAGACAGCGGCGAAGTCACCGGATTGGAGCTGATGGAGCGTGCCGGGCGCGGCGTGGTCGAGGCGATTTTTGAGGAATGGCCGGATTTTGCAGAAACCAGCCACCGCGCGGTGGTTCTGTGCGGGCCGGGCAATAATGGCGGCGACGGGTTTGTGGTGGCGCGGTTGCTGAAAGAATGGGGCTGGGAGGTTGAGGTTTTTCTTTACGGGGATCAGGCGAAACTGCCGCCGGATGCAAAGGTGAATTGTGAGCGGTGGTTGGAGATGGGGGAGGTTGGCACGGCGGATTTCAACACCATTTACGCGGCACGGCCATTCGACCTACGTGTTGACGCTGTATTTGGTGCCGGTCTTAAAAGGTCGCCATCCGATGCATTGAGTGGCGCTTTTCATGCGACTTGGATGACACTAAAAGGGGACAAAAGCCATCCTCGCCCCCATCGTGTGGCTGTTGATTGTCCCTCATGCCTCGATCTGGCTTCTGGAAAAGCCATTTTACCCGAAAAGGTTTGGGAAGGTGATATACATATTAACTATTATGCCGACTTGACGGTTTCATTTCACCGCTTGAAGATTGGGCACATTCTGTTCGGTGACTGGGGCTATTCTAACAAGTCTGTAGTCGTTGATATTGGGCTTGAGGCAATTTCGGAGCGCCTAGGCAATTCTGAAATAACTGAATCACCGGCATTTGATATAGGCGTTCATCCCAAATTGGGGGTGCGTCTCTTGGCGAAAACAGATTGCGACTCTTTTGGAAGTGAGTGGCCAGCCACAGACTTGATGAAGTTGGAAGATCATAAATACGACCACGGTCACGCCCTTATCCTCTCTGGCCCTCCCGGTCACGGTGGGGCTGCGCGTTTGGCGGCGCGCGGCGCACTGCGGATTGGGGCGGGGCTGGTTACGGTCGGCTGCCCAAATGATGCTGTGCCGGAACATGCGGCACAGTTGAATGCGATTATGGTTCGCCCGGTGGACGGGGCTGACGGGTTGGCGGCGGTCTTGGAGGATGCACGGATAAGCTCGATCTGTTTGGGGCCGGGATTGGGGTTGACGGAAGCTACAAGAGAAATGGTTGAGGTTGCGTTAAAATCTAAGCGAAAACTTGTGCTGGATGCAGATGCTTTGAGTATTTTTCGGAACAATGAAAGCGCGTTGTTTGCGCTTTGCCATGAAGATGTGGTGCTGACACCGCATGGCGGCGAATTTGCCCGTCTGTTTCCGGATATTGCGGAAAAGCTGAACGCCCCTGCAACCAAAGGCCCGGCCTATTCCAAGGTGGACGCCACCCGCGAGGCGGCCGCGCGTGCGGGGTGTGTTGTGCTATATAAAGGTGCGGATACGGTGATTGCGCGTCCCGATGGGCGGTGTGCGATCAATTCTGCCCATTATGAGCGCGCCGCCCCTTGGCTGGCGACCGCGGGGTCTGGTGATGTGTTGGCGGGCTTTATCGCCGGGCTGCTGGCGCGAGGGTTTTCACCGATGCAGGCTGCTGAAACCGCCGCCTGGCTGCATGTGGAATGTGCGCTTTCCTTTGGTCCCGGTCTGATCGCCGAGGATTTACCGGAAGAACTGCCAAAGGTGTTTCGTGCGCTGGCTGTTTAGGTCCGGATAACACGCGATAACCCGGCAGATCGAAATCATATGAATACCTTATGTTTCACAACGTCATTTTCCCCTCGCAAGCGTCAAAAACCTCTGCTAGAAGGGCGCGGAATTTGCGGCGGCCTGTGGTCGCCGGTTTGGTTTATGCGGGTGTGGCGGAATTGGTAGACGCGCTTGGTTTAGGTCCAAGTGTCTTTGACGTGGGGGTTCAAGTCCCTCCACCCGTACCAGAAACGTTAGAAGGATGAAAAAGATGCAGGTCAACGAGACCCTGAACGAAGGCCTGAAGCGGGGCTATACGATCACAATCACCGCTGCCGAGCTGGACGAAAAAGTGAACGGCAAACTGATCGAGGCCCAGCCAGAGGTCGAGATGAAGGGTTTCCGCAAGGGCAAAGTGCCGATGGCGATGCTGAAAAAGCAGTTCGGTGAACGTGTTCTGGGCGAAGCGATGCAGGAAAGCATCGACGAGGCTATGCGCGAGCATTATGAGGCCACCGGCGACCGCCCGGCGATGCAGCCTGACGTTAAAATGACCAATGTCGATTGGAAAGTCGGCGACGATGTCGAAGTTTCGATGGATTACGAATGTCTGCCCGAAGTTCCGGACGTTGATTACAAACAGATCAAGCTGGAGCGTCTGGTGTCAAAACCTGACGACAGCGAAGTCGACGAAGCGTTGGAAAACCTTGCTGGTGCTGCCAATAACTTTGAGGACCGCAAGAAGGGTTCCAAAGCCAAAGACGGCGATCAGCTGGTGATCAATTTTCTTGGTCGGGTTGATGGCGAAGCGTTTGAAGGCGGTCAGGCCGATGATTACCCGCTGGTTTTGGGCTCTAACTCGTTCATCCCCGGTTTTGAGGAACAGTTGGTTGGCTCGAAGGTCGGCGATGATGTTGAGGTTAAGGTCTCCTTTCCTGCGGAATACGGCGCTGAAAATCTGGCCGGTAAGGACGCGGTATTTGAATGTACAGTGAATGCAGTCAAAGAACCCAAGCCTGCCACGATTGATGACGAGCTGGCGAAACAGTTCGGTGCCGAAGATCTGGCGGCCCTTAAGGGTCAGGTTGGAGAGCGTTTGCAGGCGGAATATTCCGGTGCCGCGCGTCAGGTTCTGAAGCGTCATTTGATGGATGCGTTGGACGGTCTGGTGAAATTCGAACTGCCACCGTCGATGGTCGATGCCGAAGCTGGCCAGATCGCGCACCAGATGTGGCACGAGGACAACCCGGAAGTTGAAGGCCATGACCACGAGCCGACAGAGCCGACCGACGAGCATAAAGTGCTGGCCGAGCGCCGGGTTCGTTTGGGTCTGTTTCTGGCCGAACTTGGTGGCAAGAACGAGATCACCGTTTCAGACGCCGAAATGCAGCAGGCTGTGATGCAGCAGGCCCAGCAATATCCGGGTCAGGAACAGCAGTTTTTTGAGTTCATCCAGAAAAACGAACAGGCGCTTCAGCAAATTCGCGCACCTTTGTTTGAGGATAAAGTCGTGGATTACATTCTTGAGCTGTCAGACGTCAGCGAAAAAGAAGTTTCCAAGGAAGAACTGCAAAAAACGCTTGAAGCACTTGGCGACGACAGCGACAAGTAAGTCTTTGATAATATGTTTTAAAAGGGCGTCGATTTCGGCGCCCTTTTTTGTGTGACCAGCTAGTTGCAAGCGGCTTGAAAGCAATCCGTGAACACATAGACCCAACCGGCATTATAGCCGTTTCGCGTCGTTTCAGCCTGATCGCCCAGCGTTTCCCAGCCAGAATGGCTGAGGGTAACTTCAGTGTTTTCACCAGATTTTGTGAATAAGACCTCGACTATCGTCGCCTCATTGGCCGGTCGGTTGATATGCCAGTTAATCACCAGTCGTTCCGGGCGTGAAAACGCGGCAAAACTGCCCCAAAGCAGTTGATTGCCCTGATGGTCGATCTCGTGGATTTCACCACCCAGTTGGGGGTCAAGCAGGATATCGCGCGCCACGTGACCGGACATGGCCGACACGGAATTTTTATCCAGCGGCCACCATTTGGCGATGTCTCGGGTAAACAGATCAAAGGCGCGTTCAGGCGGGCAGGGGACGGTGATGGTTTTGACAACAGGGGGCAGCATTCAATTTTCCTTTTTGGTTTGGTTTTCTGTGACGTGGTTTGCAAATGCATCAAGCGTGTCTTGCCAGAAGCTGTCGATATAGTGCCGCAGCGTGGTCAGGCCTTGGTGGCGAATCTGGTAAAACCGTTTGGTGCCTTGGGCGGTGACATCCACCAATCCGGCTGATTGCAGGACTTTCAGATGTTGCGATACCGCAGGGCGGCTGACGGGTTGATCGCGGGCAATATGTGCAACCGATTTCGGGCCGGCACGCAGCGATTCAAAGATCGCCCGGCGGCGCGGGTCGGACAGGGCTGTGATCGCATCTTGGTAAGCCATGACTAACCGTAAGCCGTGACTTACTAAAAGTCAACAGATTTGCAATCTTTCGCACGACCTTCCCTTGCACCCCCGCGTACGGAACACTAAGACTCAGTTAGGAACCTTCGTTTAAGAAGGGCCGCAGGAGCAACACAAAGGCAGGCCGGATGAACGACCCAGCAGAATTCTACATGAACACACTTGTCCCGATGGTTGTCGAACAGACGGCCCGCGGCGAACGGGCCTATGACATTTTTTCCCGCCTGCTAAAGGAACGGATCATTTTCATTTCCGGCCCTGTGCATGACGGAATGTCGACCCTGATTGTGGCGCAGTTGTTGTTTCTTGAGGCGGAAAACCCGACCAAAGAAATTTCGATGTACATCAATTCGCCCGGTGGCGTGGTGACATCCGGGCTGTCGATCTATGACACGATGCAATATATCCGCCCCAAGGTTTCAACCCTCGTGGTTGGGCAGGCGGCGTCGATGGGCTCGTTACTGGCGGTGGCCGGTGAAAAGGGCATGCGTTTCGCGCTTCCCAACGCGCGCATTATGGTGCACCAGCCCTCTGGCGGTTATCAAGGTCAGGCGACCGACATCATGATCCACGCGGCTGAGACGCAAAAGATCAAGGATCAGTTGAACAAGATTTACGTAAAACATACCGGCCAGACCCTGAAATCCGTGGAAAAGGCGCTTGAGCGCGATAATTTCATGTCAGCGCAAGAGGCGCTCGATTGGGGCCATCTGGACGAAATTGTCGATCACAGATCGGCAAGTGATGTTGAATCCTGAATGATGCGCGTTTCCCTCATGGGCATATTGTTACAGCGCAATGTGCGCGAAAAGAATTGTCTGCCCCTGGAAACTGCCATATCGTGCAGGTGAATTTGAAAAAGAAGGCCGAAATGGTCCGATTACTGACCGTTGAAGAATTGAGCATTGCTGAGGTGACTGATGGCGAACTCTAATAATAGCGACTCCAAAAACACGCTGTATTGCTCGTTTTGCGGCAAAAGCCAGCACGAGGTGCGAAAACTTATCGCGGGCCCGACTGTGTTTATCTGCGACGAATGCGTCGAATTGTGCATGGACATCATCCGCGAGGAAACCAAATCCTCGATGGTGAAATCCTCGGACGGTGTTCCGACACCGATTGAGATTTGCAATGTACTGGACGATTACGTGATTGGTCAGGTCATGGCCAAGCGGGTTCTGTCTGTGGCGGTGCACAACCATTACAAACGTCTGAACCATTCGGCCAAATCATCCGATATCGAACTTGCGAAATCCAACATTCTGCTGATCGGGCCGACCGGCTGCGGTAAAACCCTGCTGGCCCAGACATTGGCGCGGATACTGGATGTGCCGTTTACCATGGCTGACGCAACAACATTGACCGAGGCCGGGTATGTCGGTGAGGATGTGGAAAACATCATCCTGAAACTGCTGCAAGCCAGCGAATATAATGTGGAACGCGCGCAGCGCGGCATCGTCTATATCGACGAAGTTGATAAAATCACCCGCAAATCCGACAATCCGTCGATCACCCGCGATGTGTCGGGCGAGGGGGTGCAGCAAGCCCTTCTTAAGATCCTGGAAGGCACGGTTGCCTCTGTACCACCCCAGGGTGGGCGCAAACATCCGCAGCAGGAATTCCTGCAAGTGGACACGACCAACATTCTGTTCATCTGCGGCGGTGCGTTTTCCGGTCTTGAAAAGATCATTGGCCAACGCGGCAAAGGCTCGGCCATCGGTTTTGGTGCTGACGTCAAAGACGAAGAAGCGCGCACAGTGGGCGAAATGTTTGGCGAGCTTGAGCCTGAGGATCTGTTGAAATTCGGTTTGATCCCGGAATTCGTCGGCCGTCTGCCGGTGATTGCAACCCTGACCGACCTTGACGAAGACGCGCTTGTGACCATCCTTTCACAGCCCAAAAACGCACTGGTCAAACAATACCAACGTCTGTTTGAGCTGGAAGAAGTGGCGCTGACTTTCACCGATGACTCGCTCAAAGCCATTGCTGGTCGCGCGATAAACCGTAAAACCGGGGCGCGTGGTTTGCGTTCGATCATGGAAGATATCCTGCTGGATACCATGTTCGATCTGCCCGGCCTAGAAGGCGTGCAAGAGGTTGTAGTCAATGACGACGCCGTCAATGGCGAGGGTAAGCCATTGATGATTTACGCGGACCGGGCAGAAGAAAGCGCAACGGCCAGTTAATGGCACTGGACCTTTACGCCTGATCTGGTCCATATGAGGCAAGCGGTTCAAGAGGTTAAGCAATGCTATTCATCAAACGCCTTTTCACATGGTGGAATGGTCAGACCATCGGCACCCAGCTTTTTACATGGCGCAAAGGCCAGAAGGTTGGCGAAGATGCGCAGGGCAATCTGTATTATCAATCGCGCGACGGCCAACGCCGGTGGGTCATTTACAATGGCGAATGCGAGGCCAGCCGTGTTTCACCTGACTGGCATGGCTGGTTGCACCACACGTTTGACGCCCATCCCGGCAGTAATGCGCTGACTCATAAGGATTGGGAAAAACCGCATCAGGACAACCTGACTGGCACGGCACTGGCGTATGCGCCAACCGGCTCGCTCAGGGCGGAACGGCCCGTATCGCAAAGCGATTACGAAGCCTGGCAACCCGAATAAGGCCTCGCCAGAAATGTCAGAAAACACAACAGAAACCCTGATTGGCGGCCTTGTTCTTGCCGTTGCCGCCGGTTTTTTGTATTTCGCGGCACAGTCTGCCGGTATTTCACGCCCTAGTGGCAGTTACGAGCTGACCGCCAGCTTCCGGTCTGCCGAAGGGGTCACCGTCGGCACCGATGTGCGCATGGCAGGTGTGAAGATTGGGACAGTAACCGCACTTGACCTCAACCCGCTGACGTACCGCGCTGATGCGCGTTTCACAGTGCTTGAAGGGTTGGAACTGGCCACCGATACACAGGTTCTGGTTTCATCTGAAAGCCTGCTTGGCGGCAGTTTTGTTGAGATTGTGCCGGGCGGCGCGCCGGGTAATCTGGCTGATGGCGACGAAATCGAAGACACACAGGGCGCGATCAGTGTTGTCACCCTGCTGCTGAAATTTGTGACCGGCGGCAGCGAATGAAATTCTGGTTAACGGCGGCCTTGATAAGCTTAGTCGGTGCTGCACATGCGCAAGAGGCCGTTGCGGTTCGCACCGCCGAAAGTGGCGCGGTGTTGCGCGCACTTGATACCATGAACGGCGCATTAACGGATCTGGAATTTGCCAATGGCGAAACCCAGATTTACGAGCGGCTGGAAATCACCATGACCGAATGCCGTTATCCGATTGAAAACCCAGCAAGCGACGCATTTGCCCATATCGTGATCCGCGATACCCGGCAAAGCGAAATCAAGTTTGACGGCTGGATGACCGCCGCGTCGCCAGCTTTGTCGGCAATGGATCACCCGCGCTATGACGTTTGGGTGCTGCGCTGCAAGTTCCCGGTTGAGGCCACGCCAACAACCGATTAAGCGAAAAAATCTGCAGGGGTCCGCAACGCCAAATCCAATTGGGCGTGATAAGCATCGCGACTGATTTCAATGGCCCCGAGGCTGGCCAGATGGTCGGTGATGAATTGGGTGTCAAACAGCACAAATCCACCCGCATTCAGACGCTCCACCAAATGGGCAAGCGCGATTTTTGAGGTGTCTTTGCGCAAGGAAAACATGCTTTCGCCAAAAAAGGCCGCGCCAAGCACGACGCCATAAACCCCGCCGACAAGGTCTTTGCCGTCAAACACCTCTAGTGAATGGGCAAAGCCAAGATGGTGCAGCATTTTGTAAAGATTGAATATTTCCGCATTGATCCAGGTTTCTTCACGATCCGCGCAGGCCCTGAGGACGCCAGAGAAATCGCTGTTGATGCGAATGTCATATTTGGCGCGCCGCATCGTGCGCCGGGTCGAGCGTGAAACGTGAAACCGATCGAGCGGAATGACACCGCGTTCCAGTGGATCAACCCAAAAAACCGCATCATCCGCCCCGCCATTGGACATCGGGAAAACGCCCTGCGCATACGCATGCAACAGCAATTCCGGGGTGATGGGCGGATCAGTGTCCTTGGCGCACATGCCGGTTATTTATGGGCTTCAAGCCAATGTTCCAGCCAGTGGATGTCGTAATTGCCAGTCTTGACGGCATCCTCTTCCAGCAGAGCGTGGAACAGCGGCGTTGTTGTTTCAACGCCGTCAACGATGAATTCCCCCAAGGCCCGTTTCAGCCGGGCAAGGGCTGCTTCGCGGTTTGGACCGTGGACGATCAGTTTGCCGATCAGGCTGTCGTAATAGGGTGGGATCGAATAGCCATCATAAAGCGCTGAATCCATGCGCACACCCAGACCGCCGGGGGCGTGGAATGTGGTGATTTTGCCGGGGCAAGGCACGAAATTTGGCAAGCGTTCGGCGTTGATGCGCACCTCGATAGCGTGGCCGCGGATGGTCAGGTCTTCTTGGCTGAACGACATCGGCTCGCCCGCCGCGACGCGGATTTGTTCCTGCACAAGATCGACGCCAAAAATCGCCTCGGTCACCGGATGTTCGACCTGTAGGCGGGTGTTCATTTCGATGAAAAAGAATTCGCCGTTTTCATATAGAAACTCAATTGTGCCAGCACCGGCGTAGTTGATTGCCGCGACCGCATCGGCGCAGGTTTTGCCAATGCGCGCACGGGTTTCAGCGTCGATCGAGGGGCCGGGGGCCTCTTCAAATACTTTTTGATGGCGCCGCTGCAACGAACAATCGCGTTCGCCCAGATGCACGGCCTTGCCTTTCCCATCGCCAAATACCTGTATTTCGATATGGCGTGGCAGGGTCAGGTATTTTTCGATGTAGACTTCATCATTGCCAAAGGCCGCTTTGGCCTCGGACCGCGCGCCACTGAAGGCGCTGTCGAGATCGGCTTTGGTCGCCGCCAGACGCATGCCCCGCCCACCGCCGCCAGCGGTTGCCTTTACGATAACCGGAAAGCCCATTTCGTCGGATATCCGGTGTGCTTCGGCAATATCCGCAACCCCACCGTCCGAGCCGGGAACACAAGGCACACCCAGGCGGCGCATGGTTCCCTTGGCCGTGATCTTGTCGCCCATCTGGTTGATGTGATCAGCCGTCGGGCCAATGAATTTCAGATCGTGATCTTCAACAATCTGCACGAAATTGGCGTTCTCAGACAAAAAGCCATAGCCGGGATGGATCGCATCGGCCCCGGTGATTTCACAGGCCGAAATGATGGCGGGTATGGACAGATAGCTTTGCATGCTTGAGGGCGGGCCAATGCACACGCTTTCATCTGCCATCCGCACATGCATGGCGTCAGCGTCGGCCGTGGAATGCACGGCCACAGTTGCCACGCCCATTTCCTGGCAGGCACGAATGATACGAAGCGCGATTTCGCCGCGATTGGCGATCAGAACCTTGGAAAACATTAAAGTGCCTTTTCGGCTTATTCGATGATCATCAAAGGCGCGCCGAATTCAACCGGACCGCCGTCTTCAACCAGAATGCGTTTGATCTTACCCGCGCGAGGTGCCGGGATCTG
The DNA here is from genome assembly GCA_021775315.1 of Paracoccaceae bacterium. Lineage (GTDB taxonomy): Bacteria > Pseudomonadota > Alphaproteobacteria > Rhodobacterales > Rhodobacteraceae > UBA5972. Next base: position 4,490 of record JAJFIC010000011.1, on the reverse strand, counting down.
GTTCATGGTTTTCATGGCCTCAACAATGCAGATCGTCTGGCCTTCGGCCACGCTGTCACCGACATTGACAAAAGGTGCCGCCCCCGGTTCTGCCGACAGGTAAATCGTGCCAACCATGGGCGAGGTAACCGCGCCGGGATGCTGGGCCGGGTCGTCTGTGGATGCGGCCACGGCCACTGGTGCTGCACTGGGTGCCGCCGCTATTGGGGCCGCTGGGGCTGCCATCATAATGGGGGCCGCGTCGATCTGGCGGGCGACCCGCACATTCAACGTGTCCTCAGAGCCATATTCGCGCGCAACCTCTAGTTCGGTCAGGTCGTTTGCCCGCAACAATTCTGCCAGCGCCTGAACGAACGCCACATCTGCATCATGGTTTTTCTTTGTCATGAAGTCCTCAGCCCCTATAAAACTCTTGCCTGTCTTGTGGTCGCGTTTTCGCGCAGGCTTGCCCCGATACCCAAGCATATATACACAAAACCGGGCCGAGAAAAGCATTCCCGGCCCTTTTTCGCTGAAAATCGCCGTTGTAGGAAATGCTGCGGCTTATTGCTTGACCTCGCGCAGATACGCCACCATTTCACGCATGTTTGCCAGCGGAACATAGCCTCTGACCATGTCGCCGCCCAAAATGAAGGTCGGCGTACCGCTTATTCTCATTTTTTGGGCCAGTTGATGCACGGCATCGATTTGGGCGCTGACGGCCGGATCTTCCATATAGTCCAGTATTTCGTCTGCATTCAGCCCCTGTTTGTTCAGCACCGCCGCCATATTTTTCCGGGTCAGGTTGCCGCTGAACGAAATCAGGAAATCGCCCAATTCGTGATAGGCTTCAGGCCCGGCCTTGTGCAGTGTCGCCACCGCAAGGCGCGAGGACAGAACCGATTGTTCACCGAGAATTGGAAATTCTTTAACCACAAACCGGATATTCCCGTCATTCCGGATCAGTTCGGCGACCTCGGCATGGGCCTTGCGGCAATAGCCACAGCGATAGTCCTGAAACTCGACCAGTGTGACGTCGCCATCAGGGTTGCCACCGACATAGGAATATCCGTCATCGACAAGTTCGTCCAAATTGGCCGCCACCAGTTGTTCGTCATTCTGGGCCTGTTCCTGTTGCTGGCGCTGTTCCAACACCTTTATCGCTTCCATCAGAACTTCTGGGTTATCCAGCAGGTAGGCGCGAACTTCCGCGCGAAAATCTGTCCGCTCTGCCTCGGTCATGTCCGACAAATCGGTGGCATAGACCGGCGACAGCCAAAGCGCCGCAATAAAGGTCAGTATCAGTTTTTTCATTTCATGTTCCTATTTCTTACGTAAAGCGATTTTTGAGGCACCGATAATGTCTTGCGCGCGCAACCATCCGGTTGAGCCGCGCGGCAACAAGCCTTCGGCGCGTCGTGCGTTTGTGTCGGCGTCTTTAAAGCGGCTTAATAGAGCATAGCGTTCTGCCGTGACAAGGGACGCCATGCCGTTATTGCCCGCCTTGGCCCAAGCAACAGCCAGATCGCGCAACATGCGTGCATCACGCGGGTCCATCCGTCGCGCCCGGCGCAGGACGTCAAGCGCTGTGCGGTCTGCGGATTTGGTTTTCAGGCTGAGCAAAGCGCGCCCATAACCCGCCAAAATCAAAGGCTCTTTCGGGGCGAGCGCAACCGCGTGTTTATATGAGGCCACAGCGGAGGTGACCTGCCGACCCTCTAGCAGGATCTGCCCCTTTAGTTCGTGGTAATAGGGATCTTGCGGGCGCCTGCTGATCAGGCTGTTCATCTGTTGCTGCGCGGCCTTTGCTTTGCCTTGCCGGTGCAGCGCGATGGCGCGAATGATGGTCGCGGGTTCTGATCGGTCACCCTTTTTCAACTTGCGCATGACGTAAGCCGGATTGCCCAGAAAGCCCGTGAATTTCGCCTGCATTCGGGCGTGCCAATAGTGCAATTCAGCCGACGTTGCGGTTTTCCGACCGCTATAGGCCGCGATCTGGCCTTTCAGGGCGCGAATCCGCGCGTTGCTTAAGGGGTGGGTCTGGGCATATGGATCCTGGCGTGAGATCGACAAAGCCTCTTGGCCGCGAAAAATCTCAATCACATCAATCGCGTGCTTTGGGTCGATCCCTGCGCGGACCATATAGCGCACGCTGATCTGATCCGCGCTGGTTTCCTCGGCCCGTGTATGGGCCAGATAATTGTTCACAGCCGCCCCGGCGGCCCCAATCGCCACACCGCTTGCCAAATTGTTGTTGCCCCCCGACACAGCAATCGCCAACAACATGCCAATTCCAGCCGCGGTCTTGGCCGATTGTTGGTTCAATGACCGGCGGACCAGATGGCCACTGGTGATATGGGCTAGTTCGTGACCAATCACAGATTGCAGCATTTCGGTGGTTTTTAGTCGGGTGATCAATCCGGAATGCAGGAAAATAGCGCGGCCATTTATGACAAAGGCGTTTAGCGAGTTGTCATTGACCACAAGAATTTCGATGGTTGAGCGACCGATCCCTGCAGACTTGAACAACGGTGCTGCGATCTTTTTCAGTGAGTTTTCAATTTCAGCATCCCGCACCAGCCCTTGCGCGTGGCCGGGTTGCGCCCAATTGCCAAGGCAAATCATCAGCAGACATGCCGCCAAATTCTGTGCCCATCGCGATGGGGTTTTGGTAGCCATTGACCTTCTTTCCATCGCTTGAGACAAACACGGGTAACCGGTTGCAGTTTAGGAAAAAAATCATGCGAATATCAAGCCGTAGCGCGGTCGATCCCTTCATTGTGATGGACGTGATGGAGGCCGCGCGTCAACGCGAGCAGGCGGGGCATCCCGTCATTCACATGGAAGTCGGCCAGCCTGGCACCGGCGCCCCGGCGGGGGCCATCGCCCAACTTGGCACGGTAATGGCCAGCGATCCGCTGGGCTACACCGTTGCACTGGGCCGCCCGGATTTGCGGGCGCGTCTGTCGCGGCTTTACCGCGAATGGTACGGGCTTGATATCGCCGCTGAACGGATTGTGATAACGGCGGGGTCTTCTGCCGCGTTCCTGCTTGCGTTCATCGCCAGCTTTGAAACCGGGGCGCGCGTGGCCATTGGCGACCCGGGCTATCCCAGCTACCGCAATATCCTGAAGGCCCTTGATCTGGTTCCGGTCAGTATCGAAACCCGCGCTGAAAACCGGTTTCAACCGACCCCGGATGAGGTTCTGGCCTGCCCGGATCTGGATGGCTTGCTTGTCGCCTCGCCTGCCAATCCGACTGGCACAATGCTGGATCATGCGGCGTTAGAAGCGTTGATCTCGGCCTGTCATACGCGAGGTGCGACTTTTATTTCTGACGAGATTTATCATGGAATTCAATATGATAAGCCCGCAGTTTCGGCGTTGGAAATCAGCGATGATGTGATCGTTATCAACTCGTTTTCCAAGTATTTTTCCATGACCGGTTGGCGGGTGGGTTGGATGGTTTTGCCGGAAAGTCATGTCAGAACGGTCGAAAGGTTGGCCCAGAACATGTTCATTTGCGCGCCGCATGCCAGTCAGGTGGCGGCCCTCGCCGCGATGGATTGCACGCCTGAACTATCGGCGAACATGGCCGTTTATCGCGAAAACCGGGCGTTGATGCTGGCGGGCTTGCCCAAAGCCGGGTTTCACAAAATCGCACCGCCGGATGGCGCATTTTATATTTATGCCGATGTGTCTGATCTGACCAAAGACGCCCGCATTTTTGCCCGCGAAATACTAGAAGGCGCTGGTGTGGCGGTGACGCCGGGGCTTGATTTTGACCCCAAGCGCGGCCAGCACGGCTTGCGATTTTCCTATGCGCGCTCAACGGCGGATATTGTCGAAGGCTTGCGTCGTTTGCAGGTGTTTATGGCGTCGCGCTAAAACGACGGCCAAAGAAAAGGCCCGGTCTGTTGCCAGCCGGGCCTTTGATAATTTCAGTGTCAGCCGCGTGACCACCAGCCACGTCGTTTCGGCTTGTCCGGTGCAGGTGGCGCAGCTACGGCCTCGACCAACTCTGGTTCTGGTGCCGCAACAGGTGCGCTTGCCGGTTCTGGTTCAGGTGCCGGTTCGGCCGCAGGTTCTGCTGCTACTTCCGCCACTTCGACTGGTGCTGCTTCTTCTGTAACGACCGGCGTTTCAACAACCGGCGCTTCTTCGACTACAGGTTTTTTCCTGCGCCGCGCCGGGGCTTTCTTCTTCACCGGTGCGACAACTTCGGCCTCGGCTTCAACTTCCGGGGCTGGCGTTGTTTCCGCAACCTCGGCCTCGTCTTTTTTGGCCTTGGTCGATGCGCGTCGGGTGGTGCGCTTTTTCGGGGCAGGCTTTTCTGCCACGACTTCCTCAACCGCTACAGAATCTGTTTCGCTTGTGGTTTCGACCGCGGCCACAGCATCAGAGCTTTCGCTCGGACCCGTTTGGGTTGTGTCTGATGCGTTCTCAGCAACAATTGCCTCGCCGTCTTCGCCGGTCGCGGCTTCGTTTGTCTGATCTTGCGTCTGGTCGTTG
>JAJFIC010000002.1 GCA_021775315.1 Paracoccaceae bacterium | reverse complement strand
TCACGTCGCCAAGTTTGCCGGTGGTTTTCATCCGACCCTTACCGGGCAGCTTAAGCGCCTCGATTGACAGCAGATCACCGCCGACAGATGTCCAGGCCAGACCTGTCACCACACCGACCACATCTTCGTCTTCCGCCAGGCCGTATTTGAAGCGTTTGACACCCAGATATTTTTCAAGGTTTTCAGAGGTTACCACGACGGTCTTAACGCTACCGCGCACAATTTCGGTCACGGCTTTGCGGCTGAGTTTCGCAATTTCGCGTTCAAGGTTTCTGACGCCAGCCTCGCGGGTGTAATACCGGATAATGTCGGTCAGGGCGCCGTCTTCAAGCTTGAATTCCCCGGCGCGCAGGCCGTGGCCCTTCATCTGTTTTGGCGACAGATACTGCTTGGCGATCTCGGCTTTTTCGTCTTCGGTATAGCCGGCAAGCGTGATGATTTCCATCCGGTCCAACAGCGGGCCGGGCATGTTGTAGGAGTTCGCCGTCGTCAGGAACATCACATTGCTAAGATCGTATTCGACCTCAAGGTAATGATCGGTGAAGGTTGAATTCTGTTCAGGATCAAGCACTTCCAGCATTGCGCTGGCCGGATCACCACGGAAATCTTGCCCCATCTTGTCGATCTCATCAAGCAGGATCAGCGGGTTGGTGGTCTTGGCCTTTTTCATCGACTGGATGATCTTGCCCGGCATCGAGCCGATATAAGTCCGACGGTGACCACGAATTTCGCTTTCATCACGCACACCACCAAGCGAGATGCGAATAAACTCGCGTCCTGTGGCTTTGGCGACCGATTTCCCAAGGCTGGTTTTACCAACCCCCGGAGGGCCAACAAGACACAAAATAGGGCCTTTGAGCTTGGCACTGCGCTGTTGCACGGCCAGATATTCCACGATGCGTTCTTTGACTTTTTCAAGGCCATAGTGATCGTTATCAAGCACTTGCTCGGCTTTGTTCAGGTCCTTTTTGACACGGGTTTTCTTGCCCCAAGGCACCGACAGGATCCAATCAAGGTAATTGCGCACGACCGTGCTTTCCGCCGACATCGGTGACATTGACTTCAGCTTTTTCAGCTCGCCATCTACTTTTTCGCGTGCTTCCTTGCTCAGCTTCGTTGCGGCGATTTTGTCTTCGTATTCTTTAACCTCGTCCTGCGCCGTGCCGTCGCTATCGCCCAATTCGCGCTGAATGGCCTTCATTTGCTCGTTCAGATAATATTCGCGCTGGGTCCGCTCCATCTGGGTTTTCACCCGCGACTTGATGCGCTTTTCGACCTTCAGCACGGACATTTCGCCCTGCATCATGCCAAAAATGGTTTCCAGACGCTCGGCCAGATCAAGTGTTTCCAGCAATTTCTGCTTGTCCTCAACCGGGATGCTCAGATGGCCAGCCACTGTATCGGCCAGTTTTGCGGCGGCCTCTTCGCTATCCGCGATGGCGCTAAGGGCCTCTTCCGGGACGTTTTTGTTTAGCTTGGCATAGCGTTCAAATTCTTTGGATACCGAACGGCTGAGCGCTTTGACCGACACCGGGTCACCATGCACCTCTTCCAGAACTTCGGCATGTGCTTCAAAAAACTCTTCGTTTTCAACGTAGTCGGTGATCCGCACGCGTTTGCGACCTTCAACCAGCACCTTAACGGTGCCGTCGGGCAGCTTGAGCAATTGCAGCACGCTGGCCAGAACGCCACAGGTATAAATGCCGTCAGTTGTCGGATCATCGACGCTGGGGTCGATTTGCGACGACAACAGAATTTCTTTGTCCTCGCCCATCACCTCTTCCAAGGCGCGTACGGATTTCTCACGGCCAACGAAAAGGGGCACGATCATGTGGGGGAAAACCACAATTTCGCGCAATGGCAAGACAGGATAGGTGGGGCTGCTCAGATCAGTCATTTTTATTCCTTGGCTAGCAAAATCATCCGGCCCCGGTTCTTCCGGCGACATCTGGTGATCTTCTGTACACTTCGGTAAGTTCAATTGGGTAGTCTGTGACATTCTGTCAAGACGTCCAAGAGACTCGTTAACGGCATTTTGCCTATCTCAGCCAGATTGAGCAAGGCCCGCAAACCCGACCTTTTGCGGCTTATGCGCAATAATTCACTGAGAATGGGCATATTTGTGGACAAACGGAAATAACGGTCGCTAGTTTACGCCTGTTTGATAAAAATGCCGAAATTCTGACGGCGCAAGAAAGATCAAGATGCGAATACTGGTGATGCTTTGGCGTTTTCTGATGGTTTTTTTGCCGGGACCAATTGTGGCCGTTTTATCCCCCGGCAAACAGACCTATCGGGGGGCTTTGATCAATACCAAGGCGCGCGCGGTCGGGCGGCTGGCGAATTTTCTGCGCGTGCCCGGAGTCATCCCAACGGTTGAAGAAAGCCGCGATCAGATGCTGAAACTGGTGTCGATTTTCGACAAACGCGGGCCTGAATTAATAAGGGCCGAGGATCTGCGCCTGCGTGGTGCGGATGAAGATGACATTCCGGCGCGTCTATATTCCAATGCGCCACGGGACCAGCCAAGCCCGGCCATGGTGTTCTTTCACGGTGGTGGCTTTATTCAGGGTGATCTGGAAACCCATGACGAATTGTGCCGCAAGCTGGCGGATTTGTCAGGCGGCACGGTGATCGCAGTTAACTATCGACTGGCGCCTGAACACTCGTTTCCGGCGGGGCTGACCGATGCACGTTTGGCCTATCTGGATATCTGCCGCCGCGCCGAAACATTTGGCCTTGATCCAAACAGGATCGGATTGGGCGGCGACAGTGCGGGCGGTTGTTTGGCGGCGGTCCTTGCACAAGAATTCAAAGACAGCAAAAACAAGCCGCGTTTTCAGGTGTTGATCTATCCTGCGACGGACAGTCGGCTGGATTCAAAATCAATCAATGATTTGCGCGACGGCTATGTCATTCCGCTGGATCGGATGGAATGGTATCGCGACAAATATCTGGACGAGTTTGAGGATTATACTGACCCAAGGATATCACCCTTGCTGGCAGGTGATTTTACCGCAATGCCAGACAGTTACGTGCTGTCCGGGGGGTTCGATCCGCTTCTGGATGATGCCGAGGCCTATGTGGACGCCCTGAAAACCGCCGGTGTCAACGTCACCTATCGCAAGTTTTCCGGGCAAATCCACGGTTTTCTTAATCTGACCAAAGTCATTCCTGAGGGCAGCAAAGCAATCGGGGAAATCGCCGATTGGATGCACGCGACATGGTAATTCGCGGCTAAATCAAAGCGGCTCAATATCACCTTCAGCGCGGGTGGCGTGGAATTCGGCGTTGAAAGTGGCCAGTTCACCCTTGGCAATCGCTGCCCGCAAACCCGCCATAAGCTCCTGATAATAATGCAGGTTATGCCATGTCAGCAACATCGAGCTGATGATTTCCTGGGCTTTGAACACGTGATGCAGATAGGCGCGGGAATAGTTTGAACAGGCCGGACAGGTGCAATCAGCATCCAATGGGCGCGGATCGTCCGCATGACGGGCGTTCTTGATATTGACCGCGCCAAACCGGGTTAACGCCTGCCCCGTTCGCCCAGATCGCGACGGCAGAACGCAGTCAAACATATCGACGCCGCGCATCACCGCGCCGACAATATCGTCAGGTTTGCCAACCCCCATCAGATAGCGCGGCTTATCGCTGGGCAATTGGCCGGGCGCATAGTCCAGCACGTCAAACATCGCCGTCTGCCCCTCGCCCACGGCCAGCCCGCCTATCGCGTATCCGTCAAACCCGATTTTGGTCAGGGCATCAGCACTTTCGGCCCTTAAATCCTTGATGGTCGAGCCTTGTTGAATACCAAAAAGCGCATGGTCAGGCCGATCACCAAAGGCGTCACGCGACCGCTCGGCCCATCGCATCGACATGCGCATGGATTTGGCGACCTCGTCCAATGGCGCCGGATAAGGTGTGCATTCGTCAAAACACATGACGATGTCTGAGCCGAGCAGTTTTTGAATCTCAATCGAACGTTCCGGCGTCAAATGATGGGTTGAGCCGTCGATGTGGCTTTTGAAGGTCACACCCTTTTCGGTCAGTTTGCGTAGATCATTCAGGCTCATCACCTGAAAACCACCGCTATCGGTCAGGATCGGGCGATCCCAGTTCATGAATTTATGCAAGCCGCCCAGCCGCGCCATACGTTCCGCCCCCGGTCGCAGCATCAGATGATAGGTATTGCCCAGCAGAATGTCGGCCCCGGTGGCGCGAACGCTGTCGGGCGTCATCGCCTTGACCGTGGCCGCAGTGCCCACAGGCATAAAGGCCGGTGTGCGAATTTCGCCGCGTTTGGTGTGGATCACGCCAGTGCGCGCAACGCCGTCGCTTGCAGAGATCGAGAAAGAGAATGTTTTTGCCATAGCGCACCTATAGCCAAGGCTTGCGCGGCTTTTCTAGGGTAAATCGACCCCAAGGGCATAAATGTGGCTGGGTTTGCCCCCGGTTTGCACCCCGATTACAGTTGTCGCGGTGCTGCCTCTGGACCTCAGCAAATCTATACCCTATATGTTTGCTCAGGAATAGAGAATTGGTGTGAAAATGGACGCGACGCCCGAACAGCTTGAGGGAACCCCTCTGATCAGACCGTCATCGACGGACCACCCGTTATACGACAGTATTGTCGAGGCATGCCGCAGTGTGCATGACCCGGAAATCCCGGTGAATATCTATGATCTGGGCCTGATCTATACCATCGACATCACCTCAGATGGCCATGTCGAAGTGGCCATGTCCCTGACCGCACCGGGTTGTCCGGTTGCGGGCGAAATGCCCGGCTGGGTCGCTGACGCGGTTTTAGGCGTGCCCGGTGTCGCCACCACCAATGTCGAACTGGTGTGGGAGCCTCAATGGGGCATGGACATGATGTCTGACGAAGCGCGGCTTGAATTGGGCTTTATGTAGTCAAATACTTGGTAAAAACCTTGACGCATGTCGTTTTTGCGGCGGATTTTGTGTTTCCCACGCCTAGGATGGCCGTGAACAGCGCGATAACGGGATAAAATCATGCCTATTCTGACCACCTGCCTTGGGGCCTTTCCAAAACCCGACTATGTGCCAATCAAAGATTGGTTTGACGTTGATATGGGCGACGCCAATTATCAGGCCGATGTTGTCGATCAATGGACGGACGATCCCAAACACGAGGCGGCATTTGCTCGCGCCACGGCTGAGGTGGTTGCCGATCAGATCGCTTGTGGCATCGACATTCCGACGGATGGCGAACAGCGGCGTGAAAATTATGTGCATTACCAGTGCCGCCAGTTTTCCGGCTTTGATTTCAAGAACCTCGTGCGGCGCGAGATGCGCAATGGCGCCTATTTCACCGACCTGCCCGCAATCGCCGGTGCCGTGAATGCGGGTGCGCCCGTATTGCCACGGGATTTTCATCAGGCCCAAGCGGCGTCTGACCGCCCGATCAAAATGACCCTGCCCGGCCCGATCACGATCATGGATACCACGGCCGACGTGTTTTACAACGACGACAGGAAACTGGCACTTGATTTGGCCACCGCGCTGAATGCCGAGGTTCTGGCCCTTGCCGCCGCAGGTTGTCGCCATATTCAGGTGGATGAACCGGTCTTTGCCCGCAAACCACAAGCCGCGCTTGATTACGGCGTTGAAATGCTGGAACGGGTGTTTCACGGATTGCCTGCCGAGGTGACGCGGGTGTCGCATATGTGTTGCGGCTATCCTGATCGGCTGGACAACCCGGACTACCCAAAGGCGGATCACACCGTTTATTACGATCTGGTCAGCGCCCTTGATGGCAAGATTGACGCGCTTTCGATTGAGGATTGTCACTGCATGAACGGGCTTGATCTGTTTGAGCGGTTTGAAAAAACCAAAGCCATTGTCGGTTTTGTCGACATCGCCGTAAGCCGCGTTGAAAGCGTCGAAGAAATCGTTACGCGCATGCGCAATCTGCTTGAAATTCTGCCACCTGATCGTCTGATTGCAGCCCCCGATTGCGGGCTTGGCTTTCTTGGTCGCGATCTGGCGATCAAGAAACTGACCAATATGTGCCAAGCGGCGGCAATCGTCTGAAATGCAGGTATTTCAGCCTATCCCTTGTTCTGCGCCCGACTTGGCCTTAAATTACACCTGTGACAGGATAATCGCGGAGAGAGTATTTGTTTAGCATTCCCGGCAAGCAAGCCATCAGCATGACCCCAGCCGCCGCCGTTCAAATCGGCAAGCTGATGCATAAGGGCGCCAAAAAAGGCCTGCGGATAGGCGTCAAAAAAGGCGGCTGTGCAGGCATGGAATACACGATGGATTATGTCGATGCGATTGATCCAAACGACGAAGTTGTCGAACAGGATGGCGCGCGGGTGATGATCGCCCCAATGGCCCAGATGTTTCTGTTTGGCACGGAAATTGATTATCAGGTGTCATTACTTGAATCCGGGTTCCATTTTAAAAACCCCAACGTGACCGAGGCCTGTGGCTGCGGCGAATCCATCAAATTTGAAGGCATGTAATGGCAGCGGATCCGGATTTTCTGGAACACGCCAAAGATTTATTTGCTGATCTTGGCCCGATCCGGGTCGGGCGATTATTTGGTGGTAGCGCTCTCTATCTTGACGACGCAATGTTCGCGATGATCCAGAACGCCACGATATTCATGAAGGCCGATGCAGAATTGGCTAAAGAATATATCGCAGCCGGCTCAACCCCCTTTTCCTATGACACCAAAACCGGCACGCGGGTCATTGCCGGCCTGACCAGCTTGCCGGACACCGCCCTTGAAGACCCGGATGAAGCAGTTCAGTGGGCGCGTCGCTCCATGGTGCCTGCACAGGCCGCAGCGGCAGAAAAACGCGCAAAGAAGCGTGGCTGATGGCGATTTCAGACGAACAAATTGCAATGATGAGCGACCTGTTTGACGGCCTTGGCCATATCACCAGCCGCAAAATGATGGGCGGCTTGATGCTTTATTGTGACGCGCAGGTTTTTGCCCTTCTCGACAGCGGCGGAACCGTATTCCTTAAGGCCAAGCACGATTTTGCGCAGTCGATGTCAGATGCCGGGGCGCGTCAATTTAGCTCCGTCAACAAAGACGGTAAAACCAATAGCATGGGTTACTGGACCCTGCCCGAGGCCGCTTTGGATGACCCCGAACAGGCCTGCGACTGGGCGCGACGGGCGTTGGAACAGCTAAGATAGAGGGTGCAGATGCGCAGAAAACTGGCCGCTGGCAATTGGAAAATGAACGGTTTACGATCAGCCCTGGGCGAGGTCGGAATTCTGGCCGCCGATCACCTTGATCCCGCTTGCGAAGTCGTGCTGTGCCCACCGGCAACGCTTGTACGCTCAATGGCCAAAACCTGCCGGGAAAACTGTGTCACCATCGGTGCACAGGATTGCCACGAAAATTCCAGCGGCGCCCATACCGGCGATATTTCCGCTGAAATGTTGGCCGATGCCGGTGCTGAGTACGTCATTCTGGGCCATTCCGAACGCCGCGAAGCCTACGACGAAACCGACGAAACTGTGCGCAACAAAGCCAAGGCCGCGTGGTCGGCTGGCCTTCGCGCCATCATATGTGTCGGCGAAAGCGCGTCAGAACGCAAGGCCGCCAACACGCTGGATATCATCGGCGGTCAACTGGCCGGTTCAATCCCCGATGCCGCAACCGGCGAAAACCTTGTGATCGCTTATGAACCAATTTGGGCAATCGGAACCGGGCTAGTGCCATCAATCGGCGATATCGGCGAAGTGCATGATTTCATCCGTATGCGACTAGAACGCCGGTTCGGCCCGGGCGTCGGCCGTTCAGTGCGTATCCTTTACGGTGGTTCAATGAACGCAGGCAACGCGGCTGACATCGTTCAGGTGCCGAATGTCGACGGCGGCCTGATCGGTGGTGCGTCGCTAAAGGCGGCTGATTTCAGTAAAATCATCACCGCCCTTAACGGCTGACCCACGCTTATGTGACCTGCGCGACGCGCGCCCCTGTGCTACACCTGATCCATCATGCGTATCCTATTCAGCCTTTTATGCCTCTGCGCTGCCCCGGCCCTTGCCGACAGCCCGCAAATCGCCTTTGCTACCGGCAGTAAATCCGGCCAAACGTGGCGCTTTGACGTCACGGTAAAGCACGCCGATGAGGGCTGGGATCATTACGCCGATGGTTGGTACATTCTTGCGCCCGACGGAACCGAGCTTGGCTATCGCAAATTACTGCATCCGCATGTGGATGAACAACCTTTCACCCGATCGCTAAGCAATGTCACCTTACCGGCCAACACGTCGACAGTGATCATCCGCGCACATGATCTGGTACATGGCGATGGCCCTGACTATATCCTTGAAATAAAATAATTAACCCTCCCGAACAGCAGCGTTCGGAAGGGTCTGTAGCATCGCACGTTTGTGAATTTCTTCGCCGATCCAGCCCCCTCAGACCGCGCCGACAACCGAATTTCTGTGCAAGCCAGTGTCGAGCGAAATCAATCGGCGAGGATCTTTTCCCGCACCAGGATTTCCAGATCGTAATGCATTCCACTTGCGAAAAACACCACAGACGCGACACCGACCAGAGCAATCAGCTCTATTGTCATCGGCAGCATCCTCGAATCGGACTTGATGACCAATTTTAGCACAAACTGCGGTAAATTTTCGATAAATCCACCGCGCACAAACCCGATACAATATATTGTGGTTTTCCAAAAACCCGCTACAATACCGCAAGACGCAAAACCGGGCAAATCGCGGCAAAACTTTCACCCACAGGATTTCCACAGGAAATCAACAGCCCCATCCAATTGCGCTATTCACCCCGATCTGAGATACCCAGAGAGGGGACATTCAGGGGACAAATCATGAGCGGTATAGCAGCAATCCAAGACGCGTCGCAGCCTGCGCCGGATGCCCTAGCGACCGCCCCTCATAATATCGAGGCGGAACAGGCATTGCTGGGCGCGCTTATGGTCAATAACGATGTTTATGACCGTATCGCCTCGTTGATCACCGAAAAACACTTTTACGATCCGGTGCATGGCCGCATCTTTGACATTGCAGCCCAACGCATCCAGAAAAACGCACTGGCCTCGCCCGTGACGCTTAAGGCGTTCATGGAAGACGACCCTGGTTTGGCCGAACTCGGCGGCCCGGCCTATCTGGCGCGACTGGCCGGCGCCGCGATTTCGGTTTTTGCAGCGCGTGACTATGCGCAGATGATCTATGATCTGGCGATCCGGCGTGACCTGATCGCCATCGGTCACGAAATTAGCGACAAGGCCAGCCGGGTCGAGGTTGACAGCGAACCCAAGGATCAGATTGTTGAGGCTGAACAGCAGCTTTACCAACTAGGCGAACAAGGCAGCAGCGACACCGGGTTTCAGTCATTCCTCAAGGCTGTAACTGACGCGGTACAAGTGGCAAACGCCGCCTATATGCGCGAAGGCGGGCTTGCCGGCGTGTCGACCGGACTTGTTGATATGGACAAGAAACTGGGTGGTTTGCACAAATCCGACCTGCTTATCCTTGCCGGACGACCCTCGATGGGCAAAACTTCATTGGCCACAAACATCGCCTACAACATCGCCAAAGCCCATAAAAAAGGCATATTGCCCGACGGCACCGAAGGCTCGGTCGAAGGCGGCGTCGTTGGATTTTACTCGCTTGAGATGTCCGCCGAACAACTCGCCGCACGCATTCTGTCCGAAGCCTCCGAGGTGCCGTCAGACCAGATCAGACGCGGCGATTTGAACGAGGCCGAATTTCGCCGCTTTGTAGAAGCCGCCAAAGCGCTTGAGGCCTGCCCGCTTTTCATTGACGACACGGCCTCATTGCCGATCAGCCAACTGGCAGCACGGGCGCGCCGACTGAAACGTACCCACGGTCTGGACGTGCTGATCGTGGATTATCTGCAATTGGTGCGCGGCACCGGCAAGTCCGAAAACCGCGTCAACGAAATCAGCGAAATCACCCAAGGCCTAAAAGCAATCGCCAAGGAACTGGAAATTCCGGTTGTCGCCCTGTCCCAGCTGTCACGTCAGGTCGAAAACCGCGAAGACAAACGCCCGCAATTGTCAGACCTGCGCGAATCCGGCTCGATCGAGCAGGACGCCGACGTCGTCATGTTTGTGTTCCGCGAAGAGTATTATAAAGAGCGTGAAAAACCCGGCGAACACGATGTCGAGGCGATGATGAAATGGCAGGACGAGATGGAACACCTGAGCGGTCGCGCCGAAGTGGTCATCGGCAAACAGCGCCACGGCCCAATCGGCACGGTCGAGCTTAGCTTTGAAGGCCGCTTCACCCGCTTTGGCAATCTGGTCAAAGCCTATCAACAGAATATCGAAAGCGACTTCTGATCCCGGCCAAGCTTCTTCTTTTTACCAATATCCCCGCCGGAGGCAGCACGCGCACCGCGCGTGCCCGGCCCAACCGAAACTGATCGCAGATCATGTTCCGGGCGGGAGCGCCCCGTTAAATTCACACCTTACATGTGAATAACGCGGCCATACGCATCTAAAACAGATTCGTGCATCATTTCGCTCAAGGTCGGATGCGGAAACACCGTGTTCATCAGATCCTCTTCGGTGGTCTCCAACTGGCGACCAACGACAAAGCCCTGAATAAGCTCCGTCACTTCGGCACCAATCATATGCGCGCCAAGCAATTCACCGGTTTTGGCGTCAAACACGGTTTTCACCAACCCCTCAGGTTCGCCCAGCGCAATCGCCTTACCGTTGCCGATAAACGGGAACCGACCAACCCTGACTTCATAACCCAGTTCCTTGGCCTTAGCCTCGGAATAGCCGACGCTGGCGACTTGCGGCTGGCAATACGTGCAACCGGCAATGCTTTCCGGTCGCACCGGATGGGGATGCCCACCGGCGATTAATTCCGCCACGGCTACACCTTCATGGCTGGCCTTATGTGCCAACCAGGGCGCGCCGGCGATATCGCCAATGGCAAAAATTCCGTCAACACCGGTGCGGCACAATTCGTCAACCACCACATGGGTGCGGTCAATTTTGACGCCCAGCGCCTCCAAACCCAGCCCTTCGACATTACCGACAATGCCGACGGCGGAAATCACTGTGTCAAATTCATGGGTCTCAACCTTACCGCCCGCCTCGATATGGGCGATGACTTTGCCCTTGCCGCGGTCAAGCTTGGTCACAGTTGATTTTTCCCGGATCTTCATACCTTGTTTGACAAAGGCCTTCTTGGCGAATTTCGAAATCTCGACATCTTCAACCGGCAATACCCGATCCATAACTTCAACCACGGTGGTATCAGCACCCAGCGTGTTGAAAAAACTGGCAAATTCAATGCCGATCGCGCCGGATCCGATCACCAACAGCTTTTTCGGCATCCGCGTCGCCACCAGCGCGTGCTTATAGGTCCAAACCAGATCGCCATCGGCCTCAAGCCCCGGCAGTTCCCGCGCCCGCGCACCGGTCGCAACTACAATTGCTTTGCCAGTCAGCGTCTCAACGCCCTTATCGGTGGTGACCGACACAGTGTTCTTGGCCGTCAGGGTCGCGTCCCCCATCGCCACTGTGATCTTGTTTTTCTTCATCAGATGGCCAATGCCGCCGGACAATTGCGCCGCAACACCGCGCGAGCGTTTTACCACCGCCGCCAGATCAAACCCGATTTTGTCCGCCGACAGGCCAAATTCACCGGCCCGTTCCATCAAATGAAACACCTCGGCTGATCGCAACAACGCTTTGGTCGGGATACAGCCCCAATTCAGACAAATACCGCCAAGATGGGCGCGTTCCACGATAACCACGCTGAGGCCAAGTTGGGCGCCGCGAATAGCAGCGACATAGCCACCGGGGCCTGCGCCAATTACAATCATGTCATAAGGTTTTGCGGCCATCATGCCCTCCTGTCAAAAGTAGTTTGGTGTTAAACTATTTTATGACAATCAGCAATCATTCCGCGATGACGCAATGATATTGCGACCAGACACCCCTTGATGCAGCGATGTGTTAAATCAAAGCGGCAAATATTCGGATAATTTCAATACGCCCATTATCCGATCATATCAAAACGAATCATCCCGCCTGTAGCTGTCGCATGGTTTCGCTATAGCCACCGGCCTCTAGATAAGCGGTTTCCTGCAACGTCATCGTCCGGTCCAACGCCGCGTTACGATAGGGGAACCTGCCGAATTTGCGAATAATCGCCCGGTGGCCTTTGGCGTGCAGCAAGTTGCTGTCACCACTTTCCGGCATCCGGGTTTTCATCAATCGCACACAGCGTTCCTGATCTGTCAGGCTTTCCGAATGCATCAAAGGCAAGTAATAAAACTGCCGCTGAGGTTCGGCTACACGCATGTCATAGCCAAGTTCTATTGCCTTTTTGGCCACACACAGGGCTTTTCGATCCGTACAGAACGCGCGCTTTGAGCCGCGAAACATGTTGCGTGGGAATTGGTCAAGCAGGATCAGCAATGACAAGGATTTTTCGGGATCACAGCCCCAATCCATATACGCACCCGCTGCCGCCCGTTCCCAGGCCTCGCCAAACCGTTCCTGAATTGTCGCGTCCAGCTCTTCAGTGGCGTTATACCACCCTGCCGGTCCAACCTCTTCAACCCAGAACCGACGAATTTCACCGGCATCTGCCATGGCACCCTCCACTTTGTTTTCCATGCGCCTTTTGACTAGCTTTCGCAAAGATTTTGGCGATTTCAAGGCAATAATATTACGTTATGTCGATTGCGTCTTCATTGTTGCGCTCTTCCTCCAATGCCAGCTCGATCGCAATCTCTTGCGCGACCTCTACAGCCACCGGGGAAGAGGACGGCGCGACCGGCGCATAAGACGACGTGTCCTCGACCGCAGGGGCCGCACGCTGCGTCATCCGATAGGTCCCGTATGCAGTCATCACTGCCAACACGATGCCGATATAGGCGAAATAGCTGTAGGGGCCCCAATTCGCCATCATCCAGCCAAGGATCAGCGGGCCGGAAATTGCCCCAATGCCACTGGCAAAGATCAAACCACCCGAAGCGGCGGCCATATCTTCGATTTCCAGAAAGTCGTTGGTATACGCAATATAAAGCGAATAAAGCGGGTTTGAGACGCCGCCAATAACAAAAGCCAGAAATAACAGCCAGCCAAACCCACCATCGACCACCAACCCGGCGATGGTTATTATGGCGCCAAACAGGGTCAGACCGGTAATCAGCAAACGCCGGTCCATCCGATCTGAAAACCAGCCGATCGGATATTGCAACAACATCCCGCCCAGATAGATCGAAGCGACAAAGATCGAAATCTCGCGCACCGTCAGCCCAATTTGTGAGCCGAACACCGACGACATGCCAAACAAGGCCGCAAAAATCGCCCCCAACAGAAATGTACCCACCAGACCAAGTGGTGACACCGTGAACAGTTCACGCAGGCTCATCGGTTTGGTGGTGTGAAAGGCCGGGGCTGGACTAACCGACAACAAAATCGGCGCGAATGACACGGAAACCAGCACGGATGATATAATGAACAGGTTGTAACCCGATGGATCGGCCACGTTCAGCAGGCCTTGTGCGGTGACGATACCCATCATCTGCACGATCAGGTACAGCGACATGGTCTGCCCACGGGTTTCATTGGTCGCGGTATCATTCAGCCAGCTTTCGGCCACCACATAAACCCCGGAAAAGCAAAAGCCGATCACGACCCGCATCACGGTCCAGACAATCGGATCAGGTGCAGCCGCATAGAGGATAAGAACCGCCGAGATGAACGAGGCAAGGGCGGCAAACACCCGCACATGCCCGACCCGCCGGATCAAATCAGGCGTTATCCGCGAACCACCAAGGAAGCCAACGAAATAGGCGGACATGATGATCGACATCCAGGTGGTCGAAAACCCCTCGGTCGAGCCGCGCACACCCAAAAGCGTACCCTGCAGGCCATTGCCCAGCATCAGCAAAAGCATGCCCAACAGCAATGCCCAGGAATTTCGCGCGACTGTCAGCATATCCAAGCCTTAAATCAACTGTTGCACCGGGATTAGCAGATCAGCCGCCCCCGCCCGTGTCTTGGAGCGACGAAAAAACAGCCTGTCCGCGACCAATTCCGCGACTTAGTAGGCCGCTATGGCTGACGCAATAGCAAAGAACTGTCGCCGTAAGAAAAAAACCGATATTGCTGTGCAACCGCGTGGGCATAAATCTCGCGGATACGGGCCTGACCGATCAGGGCGGATACCAGCATCAACAAAGTCGACTTCGGCAGGTGGAAATTGGTCATCAAACCATCGGTCACGCGAAACTGGTATCCGGGCCTGATGAAAATGTCGGTGTCGCCGCGAAAGGGCAGAACTTTGCCATGTGTGTCCGCAGCACTTTCGATCAGCCTGAGTGCGGTTGTTCCCACCGGGATAATCCGGCCACCTGCCGCGCGGGTCTGGTTGATCTCGTTCGCTGATTTCGCTGTGACCTCGCCCCATTCGCTGTGCATTTTGTGCAGCGAAACGTCATCTGTCTTGACCGGCAGAAAGGTGCCCGCCCCGACATGCAGCGTTAACTTGGTGAACGACACACCCTTCGCCGCAAGGGCCTTTAGCAGCGCCGCATCAAAATGCAGTGACGCAGTTGGTGCTGCAACGGCCCCCGCATGGTGGGCAAAAACCGTTTGATAATCGACGTTGTCACGCGCATCGACGGGACGGATCGACGCGATATAAGGCGGCAATGGCATGTTGCCCACCGCCGCAAGCGCTGCATCAAATTCAGCGCCGCTAAGGTTAAAGGCCAAAACAACTTCACCCTCAGGCTTGTCCAGCACCGTTGCCCAAAGTGCGCCGCCAAATTCAACCCGTTCCCCGATCTTCAGGCGCTTTGCCGGTTTGGCCAGTGTCCGCCACTGCCCGTCAGGCGTTGGTGACAGCAACGTCACCTCGACCGACGCGCGGGTTTCGCCCTGATCGCTAACGCGCAACCGTTGACCGCTTAGACGCGCGGGAATTACTTTGGTGTCGTTCAGCACCAAACGATCACCCGCCCGCAACAAATCAGGCAGGTCGGTGACCACGTGATCCTCTAACACCTGAGTGTCGGCATATAACAAGCGCGAGGACGAGCGCGGTTGAGCGGGCCGCGTTGCGATCAATTCCGCTGGCAGGTCAAAATCATAATCCGACAGTTTCATCAATCTGGCGCCTTTGGCACCGGCCTGCGGAAAATTTCGCGAAACATGCCGGGCGTTAAGATCGACAACGGATTGACCCCGACCTTGGGATCATCTGTGCTGCCTTTGAGCGTGTAGTTAAAGCCAAACAGCCCTTCGCCCTTTTGCTTGCCAAACAGGCCGCCAAAAATCTTGGTCTGCTCCAAAACACCGTTCAGGATGTAAATCGGCGTAATCACCCCCTGCATGTCCATCGAACTGCCCACAAAATCATAAACCCCCTGCATGGTCAGACCTAACGACGCGCCAACTGCGCTGCCTTCCTGCAACTCAACCGCTGTGGGTGTCAGGCGGAACCGCGCGTCTACGTCTGAAAACGAAATCCCCTCGCCGCCA
This sequence comes from Paracoccaceae bacterium, assembly GCA_021775315.1. Classification (GTDB taxonomy): domain Bacteria; phylum Pseudomonadota; class Alphaproteobacteria; order Rhodobacterales; family Rhodobacteraceae; genus UBA5972. The sequence continues at coordinate 6,063 of JAJFIC010000002.1, read as the reverse complement.
AGCTGTTCCAGCAGGCCGACAACGCTGATCGCTGACAGAATATCCGCCAGGGCTGAAGCATTTCGCACCCTAAGGTCCGAAGCCTCGAGCGTACCGTTATAGTGGCCGCGCTTGCCCGCAGGCACCAATATCATGTCCATCCGCCCGCCCGTTGCGCTTTCGAATATCCCGGCTGAGCGAAAAACGGACCCCGCATCGGTTGAGGTAAAGCGCACCCCGGTACCACCATTATAAGGCGCCAGCGTGCCGACAATGCGCGCGCCACCATTGACCCGCCCGGAAAACGAGCCTGTCATGCCGCCCGACGTGTTCAGATCCCCCTCAACATCGGTCAATGAAATGCCGCTGCTTAGGATCAGGCGATCAAGCCGGGCGGTGATCCGGTTGCCAGAACCGCCTTCGCCACCACTGCTGCCAAAACGGCTTTTGCGGAAATCAAGCTCGCCTCCGGTCAGGGCAAAGGCTGCGTTGCCATTGGTATCGGTGCGGATTTCAATCGGTGTTTTCATCCAGCCATCAAGATCAAGCGTGTCGAACCGGGCAACATCCAGTTTGCCATTGGGCTTTAGCGTGACCGAGCCTCTGGCCTCTAACCCCCGGGTTTTAATCGAGATCAGGTTGATTTTCGCCGGTGTGCCGAAACTGCCGCGCACATCGAGCTTGCCTTTGATGTTTTTTGGTTTGCTCCAGCCAAGGGCCGTGATCGCCAGTTGCACCCGGTTCAGATCTGAAATCAGCCGGAATTTCGGGTCTTTGCCGCGCACCAGATCAATTTCCATGTGGCCCCGACCCTTGCCCTTGATCGACCCTTTGGGCAGGACGATGCCAAACTCATCCAAAAACGCCTGCGAGATTTCGACCTGGCCTTCAAGCTTGCTTTTGCCTTTGTTTTCCGGCCCAAAATCCTGCCGCCAAAGCCCACTTATCGGCAAGCGCCCCATCCGCGCGCTGCCCGCAATGGTCAGACCCAGATTATCAATCGCAACCTTTAGCGCATCAGCCGTCAGCGTTTTACCCTTCACGAGCTTAGTGGTGCGGGCGTTCTTGACCTTGCCTTCGATGGCAAATGTGACTTGTTCGAACGAAACTTTTTTGACCAGCGGAAACGCCAGCTTGCCATCAGTTGCGATTGTGCCTTCGGCGATATCTGTCGCCATGTCAGCCTTTGACAGAAACTCAAACGGCTTAAGATCAAGCACGGACAGCAAGGATGTGATCGAGCTTTGGGTTTTTAACGTCACTTCAGCGGGGGCACCTTTGATGGTGGTGTCCAGGATCTGAAAAACCGTGCCTGCCAGATTGATTTCACCGCCATTGGGCGCGGTCAGCATGCCCTGTTGCAACACAAGGTGCAGCTTGCCCTCGCCCATCACACCGTAACCCTTGCCCTTTTCAATCGGCGGCAAGGTTTTCATGAATCGCACCTTGGCTTTGTTCATGTCAAAACCAAGGGTGACTTTTGGTTTTTCGCCGGGCTCGCCGCGCAAGGCCCCCGTGATATTGCCGAGCTCGCCGTCCAATACATTGGTGTCCATCCACAGCCGTGTTTTAGGGATATAGACCAGCGGCCACAAATCCATCAGACGTGTGCTCGAAAGGGCGTTGATCGTAAGATCAATGGCCGAATGCCAGCCTTTGGGTTGCAGCTCGGCCCGACCTTTGGCGACCAAGCGCGTGTCGCCGTCAACCAGCACCATCTGGCCGATGTCAACCACCAGCGGGTCAAGCTGGATACGCATATCAAGCGCGCCAAGGTCAAATTCGACCGGATTTATGAACATGCCTTCGGGGTTCAGGCGGACTTTGGTGAAACGCAACTGCGCGATGATTGCGCCCACGGTGCGATCAATGCGGTCGCCCAGATAGATATGACCGTTGGCCACGATATGGCCCGCCCCGGTATCGACCGACACTTCGTCAAACGTGAATTTTTCAAGGGCCTGATCATAGGACAAATAGGCCTTGGCACCACTGAACCGTACTGGTTTTGATTGTTCTGTCTGGCGGATTACACCAGCCCCGACATCAAGCACACCGTGCATTTCACCAAAGCTGCCATCGTCGTCCATATCTAACGACATCGACCCTGAAACCGGCGCGTCCAGCACCCTGAGCCAGTCAAAAGCCAACACCTGATCGGCGATGTCTTCGGCTTTCAGATTTTCAAATTTGGTCGAAAAGTCTGACCCCTGCCCGCCCTTTTGCCGATGCCAGCTAAAACTGGCCGCCGCTGGTTTGCCGGTATCGCCCGCGAGTTTAAACGTGACCGAGGCCGACACATCCGTTTCACCGTTCACAAACAGCAGCCCACCGTCCTGGATTTGCCAATCGCGTCCCGTTAGCGCATCGTCAAAAGTGACGCCGGTATCAGTGCTTTCAATGCGTTCCAGATTGGACAGGGCCGGGATTTCCAGCAACGCCTCAGCGCCTGACATCAATTCACCCAGATTGCCGCCACCCGCCAGAACCTTACGATCCAGCCCATCCGCGCCGCCAACGCTGACGTCCAGCCGCCCCTGACTGTCACGCGCCAGCCGCAGATGCGCCTGTTTGATCACGACGGATATCGGGCGGACCCGTCCAAGCAGCAAATCAAAGGCCGAAAACTCGCCCTCAACATGGGGCAGTGACAGGCGCAATCCCCCATCAGGATCACGCAATTCTACATCTTTTATGACAATTGTTGGGTTAATACCCCGCTTGAACGGCACCAGCCGGATATCCCGAACACCGATCTGACCATCCGGATAGGCCGCATTCAGCCGCTGTTCAAACCGCACCCGCACCCAGTCCGGTGCCCCGGCCCCGGTGGCCAGCAGAAATGCCGCAACAACCAGCATCGCCAGCAGCAATCCGGTCAGAATTGCACTCAGACGTTTCAAAAAACGAAACCTTCGGGGTTTGTCCTGTTTTTCCGCAGTCATCTCTTGGGTTTCGGCTGGAGGCCCGGCATCAGGGCGTTTTGGGCGGGCGGTTGCACATGTGTTTCCCACAATTCAGCGCGCTATTGCAACAAAAGACCGCCATCGTCCCTATTGTCCGTAAGCTGAATTCCGAGCATGGGCTGAATCCCGCTTGTCGGTTTGCGAGATATGCACAAAAACCGATAAAAACCGAGTTATCCACAGGCCAATCGGCAGCAAGTCGCCTGCATTGTTTCCAAAACAGGAACTTAGCGACGCAGGGCAATGAAAACAGTTGATAAGCGAACAGCATTTATCTAAAAAAATCTGGTGTTCTATGTTCGGCTTCACTCAGGCGGACGTTGAACAGACCGACAGGATAGGGGTAAGTTCATTGAAGACGCGGCTGGCACGCAGATTACACGTATTTGCTGAAAAGTATTTTTCTGAGCAACGCCTTTATCTGCGGACTGACACGTCTACCCGATTTTTACGCCTGACACCGCCCACGCAAATGTCTTTGACCTTTGCGGCTGCTTTGTTTTTCGGCTGGACTATCTTTGCGTCCTCTACCTTTTTGATCAACACGATCGGTGCTGATGGCAACGCCACCCAAGTCCGCCGTCAGCAAATGGACTACGAGGCGCGGCTGAACACATTGTCCAGCGAACGCGACAAACGAGCGCTTGAGGCGCAGTTGGCGCAAGAACGGTTTTATGTGGCGCTTGAACAAATCTCGGCCCAGCAAAGTTCGCTTTTGGCATCAGAAGACCGCCGCCGCGAGCTGGAAACCGGGATCGAAGTGATCCAGCGCACCCTGCGCAAAACCATGAAAGAACGCGACCGCGCGGAATTTCAGTCAAACAAATTGCTGACCGAGCTGCAAACCGCGACCGGTACCACAAGCACCGAATTTGGCGCCGCTGAAGATATCGAAACCACGCTTGATTATCTGAACGCCGCCTTGGCGCAAACAGTCAAGCAGCGCGACGACATGACCACGTCGACCGCAAAGATGCAGACAAAAGTTGCCGATCTCAAACACCAGGCAAAGCTGACCAAAGAACGCAACGGCCGGATTTTCGCCCGTCTGGAAGAGGCCGTGACCGTTTCCATCAGCCCTTTGGAAAAGATGTTTGAAAATGTCGGCCTGTCCACCGACAAACTGCTGGAAGATGTCAAAGCCGGATATTCCGGCACGGGTGGTCCGCTGACACCTTTGGCGGTTTCCACCAAAGGTGAACCGGCGGATGTGACGTCGCTTAAGGCCAATGAATTGCTGAGCGCCCTTGATAAGGTCAACATGATGCGCATCGCTGCCGAGCGGATGCCGTTTGTTCTGCCGGTCAAGACATCGTATCGCATGACCAGCGGATATGGCTGGCGCCGTCACCCGACGTCAGGGTCCGGGCGCATGCATGACGGCATGGATCTGGCCGCGTCCTCGGGAACGCCGTTGTTTGCAACAGCCGATGGTGTTGTAACTTTTGCAGGATGGGCTGGTGGTTATGGCCGGGTCATCAAAATTCAGCACGCTTTAGGGTTTGAAACCCGCTATGCCCATTTGTCAAAATTTCGCGTGAAGAAGGGCCAAAGGGTCTCGCGCGGGGATAGAATTGGTGATATGGGAAGCTCTGGCCGTTCAACCGGCCCACATGTTCACTACGAAGTCCGGATCGGTGGCAAATCGGTCAACCCCATGAAATATATCAAGGCAGCCAGAAATGTTTTCTAAAAGCAAAATTAACGAACCGGCCCCGAAACCTGCGATGGGGGATACAAAACCTGCACCCGTCAGCGCATCCGCCCCTGTCAGCCGCGCCCCGGCAAGCGAGGCCCCGATGTCCTCGGGCGCACCAAAGCCCAAACCAGCCCCGTCGACCCTGTCGTCCGATCTGGTGATCAAGGGCAACATGAAAACAACCGGTGACATTCAGATCGAAGGCATGGTCGATGGCGACATCCGCGCCCACCTGCTGACTGTCGGTGAAGGCGCCACCGTCAAGGGTGAAATCGTCGCCGACGACGTGGTCGTCAACGGCCGGATCATTGGCCGCGTGCGTGGCTTGAAGGTACGCCTGACATCGACTGCACGGGTCGAGGGTGACATCATCCACAAGACCATCGCGATCGAAAGCGGTGCGCATTTTGAAGGGTCTGTTCAACGACAGGATGACCCGCTGAACGCCAAAAGCACCAAACCTGTTCCTAAAGGTGCGCCACAGGCCCCAGCGGCGAAACCCACAGCCGAATAACGCTCAGCCGACAAAAGAATTCTGACCAAGGCCCTGCAAATGCGGGGCCTTTTTCGTTTTCGACTGCTGTTTTAGTGGGTCTTAATCTGCCTGCGCTTCGGCGCGGGACTTGCCTGCAACATCCTGCGCCAGAACCGCCGCCATAAAGGCATCAAGATTTCCGTCCAGCACCCCTTGGGTGTCCGAGGTTTCCTCATTGGTGCGCAGGTCTTTGACCATCTGGTAGGGCTGCAAAACATAAGACCGGATCTGGTTACCCCACCCGGCGTCGCCCTTGCTTTCATGGGCTTCCTGAATGCTTTCGGTGCGTTTGCGCATCTCAAGTTCAAACAGCCGTGATTTCAGCGCCGCCATACAAATCGCGCGGTTCTGGTGCTGGGATTTTTCCGAAGAGGTGACCACGATATTGGTCGGGATATGCGTGATCCGAACCGCAGAATCAGTCGTGTTCACGTGCTGGCCGCCGGCCCCGGACGAACGGTATGTGTCGACGCGGATTTCCGATGGGTTGATGTCGATTTCAATGTTTTCATCCACCACAGGATAGACCCAAACGCTGGAAAACGAGGTGTGGCGCCGGGCGTTGCTGTCATAAGGTGAAATCCGCACCAGACGATGCACGCCGCTTTCGCTTTTCAGCCAACCGTAAGCGTTGTGGCCCTTGATCTGATAGGTCACCGACTTGATCCCAGCCTCGTCGCCGGAACTTTGCGACAGCATTTCAACCTTATATCCCTGCTTTTCGGCCCAACGCACATACATCCGCGCCAACATCGACGCCCAGTCACAGCTTTCGGTGCCACCCGCACCTGCATTGATCTCTAAAAACGTGTCATTGGCGTCCATCTCGCCGTCCAACAGCGCCTCGATTTCTTTTTGCGCGGCGATTTTCTTTAGTTTTTTGA
>JAJFIC010000001.1 GCA_021775315.1 Paracoccaceae bacterium | reverse complement strand
CAAGGGTAAGACACCGCTTTATGCGGCGATTGACGGCAAAGCTGCGGCTGTTATCGCCGTGGCCGACCCGATCAAGGCCAGCACCCCGGCGGCGATTAAGGCCTTGCATGGTCTGGGGCTGAAAGTTGCGATGATCACCGGCGACAACCAAGGCACGGCTGAGGCAATAGCGGCAGAGCTTGGCATCGACCATGTGTTTGCCGAGGTTCTGCCACAAGGCAAGGTCGCCATCCTGCAACAGCTTCGCACCGATGACGCCAAGCTGGCCTTTGTTGGCGACGGCATCAACGACGCCCCTGCCCTTGCAACGGCGGATGTCGGCATTGCCATTGGCACCGGCACCGATGTGGCGATAGAAGCGGCGGATGTGGTTTTGATGTCTGGGGATCTGAAAGGCGTGGTGAACGCCTTTGACCTTAGCCAGCGCACCATGCGCAACATCCGCCAGAACCTGTTCTGGGCGTTCGGTTATAACACCGTTCTGATCCCGATTGCGGCGGGGGTTCTTTACCCGGTCAGTGGTATCATGTTGTCACCCGTTCTGGCCGCCGGGGCCATGGCGTTGTCCAGCGTGTTTGTGCTCAGCAACGCGCTTAGGCTGCGCTGGATCCGTCCGGTGATGTTGGAAGCCGCGCCAAAACCCGCTGTTTCCAGTGCGCCACTTGTGGCCGCGCCAGCGCAATAATCGAAAGGATCGAAAATGAACATCGGTGAAGCAGCGGAACAATCGGGCCTGCCGGCCAAAACCATCCGGTATTATGAGGACATCAACCTGATAAAACCCCTGCGCGATTCAAACGGCTATCGGGCGTTTCGCGAAACTGAACTGCATAAGCTCAGGTTTTTGGCCCGCGCCCGCGCGCTTGGGTTCACGATCGAAGATTGCCGGACCCTGCTTGCGTTATACGAGGATGAAACCCGCGCCAGTGCCGACGTAAAACAAGTCGCAAACGAGCATTTGGCCAAGATCGAGGCCAAGATCGCCGACCTTAATGCCATGCGCCAAACCCTGTCGCATCTGGTCAACGCCTGCGCTGGGGACGACCGGCCAGATTGCCCCATCCTTGCCGGTCTGGGCCGGATCACGCCGCAAAGCTGACACGGCAGGGGTGCAGATAAGCCGTCAGTCAGCGCCATGCGCCGTGATGTTTTCCAGCGAAATCGGCTCTCCACCTTGCATGCCGTAAGACATCAATGGCCCATCCCTGCCCGCAGAATAATCCAGACACAGCGCGTTTGGGGCCTGAAGCACCGGCGCGCCGACCAGCCAGTAATGGCCGAAAAAGACAGGCTTGGCCGCCGCCGGATAGGTCATTGCAACAACATCCTCCGGCAGAGCGGAAGTCGGCAGCTTGGCTGGCTCCGGCACTGACATTGCGATGTCGGCCCAGCTATGCCCGCCGGATTGCCACCATTTGACGCGGATTTCCGAACGGCGATGACCATCTTTGTCAACGATGTAATAGCCGTCAGGCAATTCGGTCTCGGGGCCCTTAGTTGTGGTTTCGACCAGAGCGTTAAGCGGATTACACACGTCAGCCGCCGCAATAAACTGCTCAAGGCTTAGCACGCCATTTTGTGACAGCCCGGTCAGTTCCGCGATTTTGTGTTCGTCCCAGCAGGCATGGACCGCGCGGAAATCCGGCAGTTCAAGGAACAGCGGCAAGGTTTGCATCCAGCTTATCGCCTCGGCTGTGCGCGTCGCACCTATCGGGAATTCTGCCAGGAAACTGCCGTGCTGGCGTTGGTTCTTTTCGCTCCGGCAGCGCAGCGGTTTGCCGGATTTCGGGTCAAGAGTATGAAAATGCACGGCGTTCAATTCATGATTGCCCATCACCGCCTGCGCTGAACCGGCATCAATCATAGCGCGCACAATCGTCAGGGTTTCGGCGTTATTTGGCCCGCGATCAATGAAATCCCCAAGAAACAGGCATGTCCGGGCTGGATCAACATGCCGCCAAGCACCGTTGCGTTTGCGATAGCCAAGCGCCTTCAGCGTGGTTTTCAATTTTTCAGACTGACCGTGAATGTCAGGGATAATGTCATACATCTAATTCTCCTTTTCCTCGACCGGCCCAAATTGCGGGTCGGTCTATTCGTTTTATCCAGGTGGCGGCGCGCAAAATCAATTCCAGCCCCGGTTTCTGGACGCCAAATATTTGGGCAACACTGCCACAGCACTTGTGGCCCTCGCCCCGGAAATGCGGTAGCGCTATTTTGCGGCACCGGCATTAAGGGCAACAGACAGATGACAGATGGAAATCAAGATAGCGGCCGGGGGCTGGCCTTTGCGCTGACGGCCTATTTCATGTGGGGGGTTTTGCCGCTTTACATGAAATTGCTGTCCCACATTTCGCCTGCTGAGGTGATTGCACATCGGGTTATCTGGTCGTTGCCCATTGCCGGTCTGGTGCTGTTTCTGCTGGGTCGGACCAGCGATATCAAGGTGGCAATTCGCACACCGCGCGTGTTGTTGATGGCCGTCGCGACCGCCTCGTTGATTTCGATCAACTGGGGGATTTATGTCTGGTCGATCCTGTCCGGGCACGCACTGGATGCCGCGCTTGGCTATTATATCAATCCTTTGTTCAGCATTTTTCTGGGGGCCGTGTTGCTGGGCGAACGGATGAGCGTTGCGCAAATAATTGCGATTGTCCTGGCCGCCGCCGCCGTTGCGGTGTTGACCTTTGAGGCAGGTCGCCTGCCGATTGCGGCCGTTGGGCTGACGCTCAGTTGGGGGATTTATGCCTACCTGAAAAAGTCCCTGCCGATCGGACCCAATCAGGGTTTTCTGCTTGAGGTGCTGTTACTGACGCCCCTGGCTATTGCCTATATCATCTGGCTGATGGCCACCGGGCAAAGCCATTTTCTGACAGGCGTCGCAACCGACAACTGGCTTTTGCTCGGTTGCGGGTTGATCACTGCCGCGCCGTTGATGGTGTATGCTAACGGGACGAAATTGTTGCGCCTGTCCACGATCGGAATTTTGCAGTACATCGTCCCAACGATGATCTTTCTGATCGCCGTCTTTGTGTTTGGCGAAGAGTTCGGTTCGGCCCGAATGATCGCATTCCCGATGATCTGGACCGCTCTGATCATCTATACCGGGTCGATGTTGCGCCAAGCGCGGAAATCCAGACGCAAGGCGGCTTTGACACAGGACTGAGCCAAGGCTTCCCGCTCAAATATCGCCGAAATCACCGCCACGACCCTTGCCACCAGCAAACCGCGCCGCCCCTTTGACGCCAATCGCAACCTCGGGCTTGCTGCCCTGCCATTCCTGTCGCAGCGCGTCCTGCGCGCTTAGCCCATGTTGCGCGCGCATTGAGCGCCGATCTGCGTTCATGCAGCTTTGCGGAAACCGCGCGATATCATGGGCCAACGCCTCGGCCCTATTGCGCGCCTCGCCTTCACCCACGACGTATTCACATAGCCCGATCCTAAGGGCCTCAGCCGCGTCCACCCGGCGCCCGGTCAGGATCAGGTCCGCCGCGCGACCCTCGCCGACCAGTCGCGGCAAGCGCACGGTGCCGCCGTCAATCAACGGGATACCCCAGCGGCGGCAATAGACCCCCATAAAAGCGGTTTCTTCCATCACCCGAATGTCGGCCCACATGGCCAATTCCATCCCCCCGGCGACGGCGGGTCCGGCAACGGCTGCGATCACTGGTTTAGACAAGTCCAGACGGCTGGGGCCCATTGGGGCCATGGGTGGCGCGCCTTCAGCGGGGAAATCAAAAGGGTCAAGCGCATCAGCACCGGACAAAGCCGCCGCATGTTTCAAATCCCAGCCTGCACAAAACGCACCACCTTCGCCCCAGAACACCGCGACGCTGGCGCTGTCATCCGCGTCAAAGGCTGTAAACGCCTGATACAAATCGCGCGCACTTTGCGGGTCCATTGCATTGCGCGCCTCTGGGCGGGAATGGATCACAGTCCAGACAGCCCCGTCTTTTTCAATTCTGAGGGTCATTCAGCACCTCCTGATTTCAGCCCAGTTGCGTTGCAAATTCCCGCAGATAGATTTTCAGCCATTCGGTGTATTTGCCGGGATTGGCCGCACAGTCGTTTTTAAGGGCGTCAATTTCGATCCACCGGGTATTGGCCACTTCGTCGGGGTTGAGGTCGATTGGCAGGTCTATTGCAACCTCGGCTGTCAGCACCTCAACAACCTCATGCTCGACCATACCGTTGCCGACATCTGCGCGATATTCAATCTCAGCCAAGGGGGATGGCGATACATCCGTTATGCCAAGCTCCTGTTCCAACCGGCGAATTGCGCAGTCAAGCGCAGGTTCTGTGATCATGGGATGGGTGCAACAGGCATTGGCCCATAGCAACGGCGAATGGTATTTTCCCGCCGCCCGCTGCTGGATCAGGGTGCGCCCGCCGGCGTTCAGAAACACCGAAACGGCCTTATGCTTAAGGCCACGGCGATGCACCATCAGCTTGTCAGCCTCAACAAGCTGTCCTTTGATCCATGCCGGAATAAGGTGGGTGTTATTGGGCTGGTCCTGCATCTTCAACACTTCTCACTTCACACTTTGACGGACAGTCCACGGCATTGGCCCATTCAAATGGCCGCGACATGCAAACGCGAAAGAACGATCGCGCTAACAGCGGCCGTTATCGCCATAACCAACATAACCGGAATGGCGATTGACCAGTCACCATACCAAGCCACCAGTCCGGCGGCAATTGGCGGGCCTGCAAGTTGCCCAATCGCGGCACCCTGAACCAGCATTCCGCTGATTGTGGCGATCACCGATTGGTGCTTTGAATGGCGCGGCATTTCGGAAAACAGCGATGAGGGTATCAAGCCCGCGAAACCACAAAACCCAGCGGCGGCGACCACGCGCCAAAGGCCTGCAATATCAGGCATGAAAACCAAGGTTCCGCCCACGGCCATGCCAAAGCAGCCGACCAGCACCAGCGAAAGAAATCCAAACCCATGATTGTGCAGCCAGCCCGAAAACCCGTTGCCAAGCACGTTGCAAAAGATCACCACCGCGCTGACCAAAGCCGCCAGAAAGGGTGTGAACCCGTTGAGGTCAATCAAAATAAGCGGCAGGAACCCGGCGACAATCAGATATTGTGCCGCGTAAACGGAAAAAATCACGCTCAGCAGGACCGGCCCGCGCCCAAGCGCGCTTTTCAGTGTTTCGCCAAAATCCAGCCTTACGGTTTGCGCCGCCACGGGTTTGGTAAGGGTGCGACCGACCAAATGCACCGGGACCGCAATCAACAGAATAAGAAGTGCTGTGAACCACCATAAAACCCGCCAGTCGAAATACAAAAGCAACGGCCCGGACAGCGCCAGCATAATGCCAGACCCCAGCGGCATATACATCCCCCACAAGGCCAGCGACGATTTGCGGTTTCTTTCCGCAGCGGCAAGCATGATCAAAGCGGGCATAGATGTTGAGGTCAGAATAAAGCCCAGACCTTCGATCACGCGCGTCGCCAAAAGCGCGTTACCTGTTGAAACAAACCCACCCAAGATACCGGCAGCGGCGGTCACAACCATGCCGACAATTGCCACCCGCAGCGGGCCAAAGCGATCTGATACGGTACCCAAAAACACCGCAATCCCGGCGGCAAGGACGCTGAAAATCGCCACGACCCAGCCGGATTGAACCAGCGACAGGCCCAGTTCGGCCTGTAATGCGGGCAATGCCGCAGGCACCTTGCCAATCTGCAAAGCCACGGCTGCGCCCGCGCCGATCAGAACCGCAACTTTCAACCAGGATGTTTCGATCTTGTCCAAGGTTGCGCGCCTTTGTAATTGTCAGGCGGCCTTTTCTTTCGACAAGATCGCGGGTTAATTCTTTGCCGACTGATATGAAACAATCAAAGGCGGGATGCCAGAGGATTCAGTGTAAATGCGGCCCGACTGACATATGCGGGCTATTGCAATGGCATTGGTGCGCGCATGTCCGCCCCGTCATTTTCTGAACAACCGCGCGATAAACCAGATTATCGTGGCCGGAATTCCCAAGAAGTATGCCACCAGCAGGGATTTGAACGATGGAAATGTTATCGGGTCGTCACCTTCTTCGGGCAGTGCTGCGCCAAATTCAATGCCATGCTCTGCCGTCAGGCGGGTGTTTGACGCCCTGACTTCATCGAGTATCTGTTTGCGCAGAACCCGACCAAGCCCATGTTTCTTTCGGTCAAACAAAAATAATTGTTTCATAAGGAACGGATTAAACCGAATGTTGCGCCGGGTCAGAATGTTCATCGCCACAGCGCAGTTCATCGACGGGCTGATGTTGATCTCATTTTCCGTTGCCGAACATGGCATTCCGGCAATATCCGCAAAGCTTTTGACCGAGTTTCCCGCGGAATTCTCGCCATATGTGATGGCCCTGACCACCGCGAATTCTGACCAAAAATCCAACACGGTGTCGTATTTCAACCGCGGCAACAGGTAGGAAAATTGCGCATATTGTTCCAGTGTCCGTGATTCCAAAGCCTGCTTTGAGTTTTCATTCCAGAAGGATTCAAGAAAATAATCCTGCCGTCTGAAAAAGCAAATCACGGTGATTTCGAAATGCTCGGTGAATTGTTGCATCCGGCGCATTTTGTGAAATCTGGCTTCGCTTAACCCTTCGGCGCTTAATATCAGAGTTGGACAGCCCGATTGTGCGAAATCGTCCAGTATGGCTTGCTTTTCGCGTTTAAATTCTTCTTCAGAGCCGCCCAATGCCCGGTAAAGTGAAAGATGTTGTTTGACCCAGGGTTTGTGGCTGCGGTCAGTTGCGCCGTACCAGATCCCGAGTTTCTGATGCTGTTGTTGGTTTGTCGCCAACCAGTTTTGAATGGCGGTCGAGCCTGTTTTGTGGGTTCCGATGTGAAGAATTAGTCGCGGTTTTGTCATGCTTTACAGGGCTTTGAATATTCAATCACCAAGGGGATCCTTGATTGCGTTGCGAACGAGAAACCGATGGGATCGGGTTAACATATGGCGCAGACGCCAGGGCAGCAGTCCCATGGCGCGCACCCAAATCCGGGCCACAAGCGGAAATGAAATTTCTTTGCGGCCTGCAATTATGCCTTTCAGAATGTGTTTTGCGGCGTCTTTTGGCATCACCTCATGCGCAACCGATCCGATTTGCTGCTGGGTTTGCGCGGTCTTGATATGACCGGGGTGAACCATGACAACGTCAACCCCACTTTCGGCTAGATCATCACGCAGGGCTGCGCCAAACGCGCTTAACCCGGCTTTGCTGGCGGCATAACTGGCGGCATCCGGGCTTGGCAATTTGGCGGCAAGCGAGCTTATCAAAACGATCCGGCCTTTCGCGTGGGCACGCATATGTTGGGCCGCCAGATTGGCAATTATAATCGCGCCGGTAAGATTGGTTTCGATCAGCGCGCGGGTGACCTCGGGCGGTTCCATCGCATCGGGTTCGCTGCGCCCGCCAAAGATACCAGCATTGACGAAAATTGTCTCCAGCGGCCGTTCAGACGTGATCACCGCGATCCAGTCGGATATGGCCCTATGGTCACGCATGTCAACATAAGCGGTGGACACTTGCGCACCGCGCGCAAGGCAAGCCTCGGCCACTGATTTTAAACGCTCAGGATTACGTGCGCAAAGATAAAGGAATTTGCCCGGCGCGGCACATTCCAGCGCTAGCGCCTCGCCCAACCCGGCACTGGCACCGGTGATGGCCAGAACGTTCGATTGCTCAAGCATAGGCCGCCGCCAAGATCAGAGTTTGGCGACAAAGCTTCGCCCAATGCGTTCGCGGATCGCCGTGAAAAAGGTTAATCGTCAACATGTATTCCCAGTGCGAGGGCTTTGCCCAGTCTTGGCGGGACTTTGGCAAAAATATCCGGTGGAAACGGGTCGCTTGTCAAGCGCGTCGCGAACGCGTTGGCGGCCGCGTTTTTCCCCTCAACCCCATAAAAATTACCGCGAACATGACAGTACCGGGCAATCACCTTGATGAAATCCGTCACGTCTTTGGGATCAGGCATAAACGGGTTCTGCCAGAAGCTATCAAGCGGGTCTTGGTGAGTTAAACCGGCGATATCAAACGTTGCGGCACCCAGAACTATCAGCGGGCAACCCAATCTTA